>JBOGKM010000039.1:0-1163 GCA_050747745.1 Terriglobales bacterium | reverse complement strand
GCCGCGCTGGCCGTGACGGCCGCGCTGGCAACCTCGACGGCAGCCCAGGCGTTCACGCCGCCGCCCTTTCCGCGCATCGGCGGCGTGCAGATCGGCCAGCCGTTCAACTACAACGACCCGAGCTATGAGGCGCAACTCGCCAAGCAGTCGGTGATGGTGCTCGGCTACTACCCCGGCATGGCCCCGGGCGGGCAGTCGATGGACAGCATCGTGCAGGCGATCAAGGCGATCAATCCCAACGCGCTGGTGTTCCTGTACACCGACTCGGACGATCAGTTCAACACGCCGAGCGCCAATGAGGCCTTTGCGCCGATGATCAACCAGTTGAACGCCATGCACTGGTGGCTGTACACGAACAGCTCAGACACCACCCTGGTGCCGTCCTTCTTCGGCGACGGCGGCGATACGATCAACAACACCCCGTACACGCCGAAGGATTCGAGCGGCGATGACTCGATCGACTGGATCACCAAGTGGTTCGTCAGCAACTGGTACACGCCGAATCCCCACATCGACGGGTTGTACATGGACAACGTCTTCACGCAGCCGCAGGTCGCCGGGGACTGGTATCGCAATGGCCAGGTGCTGGCGGCGAGCGCCTCGCTGGCGGGGGCGGCGTTGCAGGCGGGCTACGAGCGTTGGTTCAGCCTGGCGCGCCAGCTGATGCCGGGGAAGTACCAGATCGGCAACATCGCCACCTGGTACCAGGGCGGGGCTTCCCTGCCGGCCGGATATCAGGACATGGCCGACGGGGGGATCATGGAGGGCCTGCTCGGCAAGTCCTGGTCCGTGGAGACCTACGCCGGCTGGCAGGCGATGGAGAGCCAGTACTACGCCACCATGGGGGCGCTGAACGGGCCGAAGCTCGGGATCTTCAACCAGTGGGGCAGTCCAACCGACTATCAGTCGATGCGCTACGGGCTCGCCTCGTGCCTGATGGACGACGGCTATTACAGCTTCACCAGCACCTCTGCCGGCTACAGCGGCGTCGTCTGGTTCGATGAGTACAACGCCAACCTCGGCCAGGCGATCAGCTCCCCGCCCACCGCGGCGTGGCAGAACGGGGTGTGGCGGCGGGACTTCACCAACGGCATCGCGCTCGTCAACCCCAAGGGCAACGGCCCGCAGACGGTGCAGCTCGGCGGCACGTTCGTGAAGTTGAA
>JBOGKM010000038.1:0-32924 GCA_050747745.1 Terriglobales bacterium | reverse complement strand
GGGGTCGGGCGCCGCGGCGCCCGACCCGCTGCAAGTGCAGCTCCAACAGGCGAAAGCCAATCTGGCGGCGGCGGAGCAGATGTACACGCCCGCGTACCCGGACGTGATCGGGCTGAAGGCGCAAGTTAAGGCGCTGACCCAGCAGGTCGCAGCGGAAGCGCAGCCGGATGCACCGGCGCCATCGGCCGCGGCCGGGGCAAAATCGGCCGTGGCCACGGCGAAACCGCGCGCGGCGGGCGGCAAGCGGAAGGCAACGGAAACGAGAGCGGCCGCGGCCAGCGCCGGCGCCCAGCCGCAGCTCATCGGAACCGAGAAAAATCTCCCTCCGGACGTGCAGGGCCAGTTGGTGGTGCTCAACCAGGAGATTGCCCATCGCGAGGCCGACGAAAAGGCCACCCGCGCCAAAATCGCAGAAATGCAGCAACGGCTGGAGTTGCTGCCGGAAGTCGAAGAGAAGCTGGCCAACGTGCAGAACGCCGACACCGTCGCCAAGGCCAACTACACCAGCCTGCTGGAGAAACAGCAGGCGGCGGAAACCGGTGCGGCCATGGAGCAGCAGGCCGAGGGCGAAGAGTTCAAGATCGTGGATCCGGCCGATCTGCCGCAAAAGCCGTCAAAGCCGAACGTTGATCAGTTGCTGGCGCTGGGATGCGGGGGCGGACTGATCGTCGGCCTGCTACTGGCGTTCTGGGCGGAGATGCGGGACGCTGTGGTCCGCGGCGAGGCCGATATGGCCTATTACGTTGCGGCGCCCATGCTGGCGGCACTGCCGCAACTGCGTCTGGCCGAGGCACGCGGCCTGCGGCGCAAGGAGCGCGCCTAGCCGATGTACCTGGAGTTTTACCATCTACGCGAGTATCCGTTCAGCTTGGCGAGCGACCCACGCTTTCTTTACTACAGCGCCGCGCATCAGGAGGCCATGGCGGCGCTGCTTTACAGTCTGCGGGAGCGCAAGGGCGTCTCCTTGCTGCTGGGCGAGCCGGGCACGGGCAAGACGACGCTGCTCAACGCAGTCATGGAGATGCTGCCCGGTGGCGTGGTCGCGCGCTGGCTGGACTCGCCGCTGCACGCCACGCCCGCCGAGGCCCTGGCGGCCATCCTGACCGGCTATGGCGTGGAACTGGACACGCCTGCGGGCGGCCTGAGCCCGCTGCTGGCGCGCCTGCGGCAGTATCTGCTCGAGCGGCACGCTGCCGGTGAATGGGTGCTGCTGGTGATTGATGAGGCCCAGGATCTGAATCCACTGGTGCTGGAGCAGGTGCGCCTGTTGTCGAATCTGGAAACAGGTGGCCAGAAGCTGCTGCAGATCATTCTTTCCGGACAACCGGAGCTGGGCCATCACTTGCATCTCGCCAATGGGCGGGCGCTCCACCAGCGCGTCGCGGTGGGCTGCCGTCTGCAGCCGCTCAGCCTGGCGGAGACCCGCGCCTATGTGCGTGCCCGGCTGGAACATGCGGGTGCGACCTCGCCCCTGTTCGAGGAAGACGCGGTGGCGCGCATGCACAATCTGGCGCGCGGCATTCCGCGCGTCCTCAACGTGGTTGCCGACCACTGTCTACTGGCGGGATTTGCGGTCCAGTCGCCGCGAATCGGCGGCGCCATCATGGCGCGGGTCGAGGAGCAGTTGGCGCCGGAGCTGGACCTGCCCGGCGGCGCCCGCACCGCTGCCGCCCCGGTGCGCGAGGCGCCACCGTCCGCTCCCCAGGCCCCAGCCGAGCCCGCGCGGCGGCTGCATGCGGAGCCTCTGGTTTCCGTGGGCCGGCGTCCGCCCGTGCTGCAGCGGTTTGCCAGCGGCTGGGCGCGCTGGGCGGGACTGAGTCCGCGGGAAGGTAAATAGCCATGGGTCTGTTCTACAAGGCGCTACAACGGGCGCAGCCGGAACAGCCGGAAAGCGGCGCACCCGCCGCGGATGCCGTCCCCCAGTCCGCGCCGGCGGCGGCCGCCCCGCGCACCTGGGCGGACGCGGCCGATGTGGACCTGGCGGGCTTCCCTCTGGGTGAGGGCGAAGCGGCCGCCGCCCCCGCCGAGGTGGTGACGCGCCGCAGCGTGCGGCTGCGGCAGCCGGTCTGGGAAGCGGCCGCGGCCGAGCGCCACGCCGGCGGAAAGCGTAAATTGGACGCCGCCATGGCGCTGGAGCAGAGCCGCATCCTGCGCACGCGTGTGCTCGAGGCCATGCACGCGCGCGGCCTGCAAGCCTTGCTGGTGTCCAGCGCCCTCCCCGGCGAGGGCAAATCGCTGGTGGCCTCGGGCCTTGCGCTGCAGATCAGCTTGCTGCGCCAGGCGCGGGTGCTGCTGGTGGATGCCGACCTGCGCCGCGCCGGCATGACCGCGTATCTGGACCCGGCGCCCAAGCGCGGACTGGAGGCATATTTGCGCGGTGAGGCCGAAGCCGGCGATCTCGTGCTCGACGTGGATCCCTATCTCGCGGTGTTACCCACGTGCACAGCGGCGGACGCGGCTGAATTGCTGGCGAGCGAACGCATGTCGTCGCTGTTGCGCTGGGCCCGGCGGCAGTTCGACTGGGTGCTGCTCGACGGCGCTCCGCTCGAGCTGGTGGCTGACAGCCGCATCCTGGCGCGGCTCGCCGGAGGCGTGCTACTGGTGGCGCGGGCCGGGGTATCCGGTTTCCAGGCCGTGCAGGACGCGGCGGCGCTGGTGCAGCCCTACCTGCTGGGCACCGTGCTCAACGGCGCCAGGCGCGTGAACAACCGCCATTACGGATATGGCTACGATGCCCTGCCGGGGACTGAGCAGAAAGCGCTGGAGGGCTGAGGCGGCGGGGATGATCAAGATCTTCCATCAATATGCGCCGCGCGAGCTGCTGGTTCTGGTGGTGGTGGAGAACCTGATCATTCTGTGTTCGATCTGGGCGGCGGTGGCGTGGCGGGTGCGCGACTTTCAGCTTTCACTGCTGGCGTTTCCGGAGCTGGCGGAAAAGGCGGTGGCGATGACGCTGATCTGCCAGATGTCGCTGCACCTGAGCGATGCCTACGATTTGAGCGCGAAGGGGTGGGAGATCTTCCTACGGCTATTGAAGGGGCTGGGCATCACCTCGCTGCTGATCGCGGGCTTTTACATGTTGGTGCCGCAGATGCGGCTGGGCAGCGGGCTGGCGGAAATTGCGGTGGTGGCCATCATCGTGGTGGTGCTGTTCTGGCGGGTTGGCATGGAGGTGGTGGCGCGGGTGGTGGCGCCGGGCGAGCGGGTGCTGCTGGTGGGCGAAGGGAAGCGCATCCGCGAGCTGCTGGAGCAGGTGCAGTTGCGGCCGGAGCTGCGGATGCGGGTGCTGGGGGTGGTGTGCGAAAGCACGGGGACGCAGTCGGTGGGGGCCGAAGCCGCGGTGCCGGCGCTGGGGACGATGAGCGAGCTGGAGGCGATTGTGCGGCGGCAGCGGCCGGACCGGGTGGTGGTGGGGCTGAAGGAGCGGCGGCACAAGCTGCCGCTGCGGGAGCTGCTGGCGGTGCGCACGATGGGCGTGACGATTGAGGACTCCAACGCGCTGTATGAAAAAGTGAGCGGGCGGCTGCCGGTAGCCGACCTGCTGCCGAGCGAGCTGATTTTCGCCAACGGATTCCGGCAATCGGCGCTCTTGCGCGCCTATAAGCGCGCCTGGGGCGTCTGCGGGAGCTTGGTGGGACTGGTGCTGGCCAGCCCGGTGATGGCGCTGGTGGCCCTGGCGGTGCGGCTGGATTCGCCCGGGCCGGTGATTTACCGCCAGGAGCGAGTGGGGCGGCACGGAAAGACGTTTGCCATGCTGAAATTCCGCTCCATGCGCGTGGACGCGGAACAGGGCAGCGGGCCGGTGTGGGCGCGGGTGGGAGATCCGCGGGTGACGCGGGTGGGGCGGGCGCTGCGGGTGCTCCGGCTGGACGAGCTGCCGCAGTTGTGGAACGTGCTGCGCGGGGACATGAACTTCGTGGGGCCGCGTCCGGAGCGGCCGGCGTTTGTCGAACAACTGGCGGAACAGATTCCCTACTACACGCTGCGCCACAGCATCCGGCCAGGCGTGACCGGATGGGCGCAGATCCGCTACCGCTATGGCAGCAGCGCCGAGGACGCCAAAACGAAGCTGGAATACGACCTCTTCTACATTAAGAACGTTTCACTGGGACTGGACCTGTTCGTCCTGTTTCAAACCATCAAAATTATGCTGCTGGGCCGAGGAGCCCGATAACGAACCGAGCCTATGAGCACTAAAACTGCATCCACTGCAACCGCAACCGCCCAATCCGCAGCGCCGCTGGACGCATCGGCGCCGCTGCACGCGCTTTACGCCAAAATCGTGGCCCGTCAGGCCCGCGCCGGCGTGGTGGGGCTAGGCTACGTGGGGCTGCCGCTGTTGACGGAATTTGCCCGCGCCGGCTTTGAGGCAACCGGCTTTGATCTGGACCGGGAGCGAGTGCAACTGATCAACCGCGGGCACAGCTACATTCCGGATGTGCCCGGAGAGGAGTTCCGGCGGCTGGTGGAAGCGGGCAAACTGCGCGGAGCGGACGATTGGGCGGAGCTGGCGAACATGGACGCGATTTCGATCTGCGTGCCCACGCCGCTGCGCAAGACCAAGGATCCGGATCTGTCCTATATCGTCTCGGCGGTGGACGCGGTGGCCGAGCGGCTGCGGCCGGGGCAACTGGTGGTGCTGGAGAGCACGACTTACCCAGGCACGACCGATGAGGTGGTGCTGCCGCGGCTGGAGCAGACCGGACTGAAGGTGGGCAAAGATTTCCTGCTGGCGTTTTCGCCCGAGCGGGTGGATCCGGGCAACGCGCGCTTCCAGACGGCCAACATCCCCAAGGTGGTGGGCGGCATTACGCCCGCCTGCACGCAGGCGGCGCAGGCGTTGTACGGCTGCTGCGTGGGGCGCGTGGTGCCGGTGTCGTCGGCGCGGGCGGCGGAGATGGCAAAGCTATTGGAAAACACCTTCCGCAACGTCAACATCGGACTGGTGAACGAGATGGCGCTGCTGTGCCACGCCATGGACCTGGATGTGTGGGAAGTGATCGCGGCGGCGGCGAGCAAGCCCTTCGGCTTCATGGCGTTCGCGCCGGGACCAGGACTGGGCGGGCACTGCATTCCGATCGATCCGGTGTATTTATCCTGGCGGGCACGGGCGCACGGCATCGAGCCGCGGTTGATTGAAGTGGCGCAGCAGGTGAACGCGCGCATGCCCGAGTATGTGGTCGAAATGGTGGCGGCAGCACTGAACAACCGGCAGAGGGCGGTGCGCGGAGCCAAGGTGCACATTCTGGGCATCGCCTACAAAAAAGACGTGGGCGATTTGCGGGAATCGCCGGCGCTGGACATCATGCACCTGCTGCGGCAGCGGGGCGCGGAACTGCGCTACAGTGACCCCTACATCCCGGAGCTGAAAGAGCCCGGTTGGGACATGAAGGCGGTGGGGGTGGAGGCGGTGAAGGAGTGCGACTGTGCCGTCATCGTCGCCGATCACAGCGCGGTGAACTATGACCGAGTGCTGGCGGAGGCACCGGCCGTGGTGGATACGCGCAATGCGCTGGCGGGCCGCAAGAGCGAGAAACTGTACCGGCTTTAGGTCCGGAAGCGGAAAGCAAGGAGGCGGATATGCGAAAACTGATGACGAGCGTGGGGCTGGCGTTGCTGATGGGCACGTTGCTGCTGAGCGTGGGATGCAGCAAGCAGGCCCGCCAGTCGCGTTTTGAAGCCAAGGCGAAACAGTATATGCAGGGCGGCAAATACGCGGAAGCGGCCATCGAGCTGCGCAACGCGCTGCAGATCCAGCCCAACGACGCCAGCCTGCATTACCGCCTGGCGCAGGCGTATGCCGACAACCAGCAACTGCAGGACGCCTTCGGCGAGTACCGGCGCGCGGTGGACCTGCAGCCGAATTATCCCGAGGCACAACTGGCGCTGGGACAGATGTATCTGCTGGGCAAGGATCCCAAGGACGCGGAGGCGCAGGCGAAGGCGGTGCTGGCCAAGCACGCCGACAACGGCCAGGCGACCATTCTGATGGCCAACGTGCTGCTGCACCAGGGCCAGGCGGCGCAGGCGCGCACTCTCATCCAGAACCTGACCACGGCGCAGCCGAAATTCGCGCCCGGATTCCTCGCGCTCGGTGCCATGGATCTGGCCAACCGGGATACGGCGGGGGCGCAGCAGGCGTGGGCCGCGGCGCTGCGACTGGATCCCTCATCCCTCACCGCCCACACCGATCTCGCCGGCCTGGATCTGATGAACAAGCAGCCGCTGCAGGCGCAGGCAGAAATGGAGGCGGCGGTCAAGGCCGATCCCAAATCGGCCGCGGCGGAGCTGCGCCTGGCCCAGTTCTATGAATCCGAGCACCGCGCCAGCGACGCGGAAACCGCCTACAAGCGGGTGGTGGTGCTGGACCATCAGTCGCCGCAGTCGCAACTGCAGCTGGCCGCGTTTTATCTGCGGCAGAACGAGCCCAATCCTGCGAAGGCGATTGATTCCTCGCTGGCGAGCAAGTCCCCGGATTTTCTGCCGGCGCGGCTGCAATGGCTGGAAATTGACCTGGCCCAGAAAAACTACACCGAAGGCAAGCAGGTGGCGGACAAGCTGATTGCCGCCTTCCCCAATGTGCCGGCGGCGCGGCTGCTGCGGGCGCACCTGCTGCTGTCGCAGAATCAGCCCCAGGCGGCGCTGAAGGATCTGACCGCGGCGCAGCGGCTGAATCCGAACCTGGCGGAAACCAGCAACCTGATGGGCGACACCTACGTCATGCTCGGGAAGCCGGACCTGGCGCAGAACAGCTATCTGGACGCGGTGCGGATCGATCCCAACGACGCCAGGGCCGAGGTGGCGCTGGCGGGACTGTCGCTGGCCGAAGGCAAGAAGCAGGCGGCGCTGCAATACGCGCACAAGGCGGTGAAGCTCGCCCCCGGCCTGACCTCGGCATGGATGGCCCAAGGCAACGCGCAGGCGGCGCTGCGCCAGACGGGCTTCGAGCAAAGCTGGCAAACCGCTGCCAAGATCGCGCCCAACTCCCCGGCGGCGCCGCTGAAGCTGGGCGAGCTGTATTTGGAGCAGAAGAAGTTCCCGGCGGCGCAGGCGGAGTTTCAGCGCGTGATGCAGCTGGCGCCCGGCGACCCCAATGCGCTCGCGGGGATGGCGGCCGTCGCGATGTCACAGCACAAGGTCCAGCAAGCGGAACAGCTGGTCCAAACCCAGATCCAGCACCAGGATCGGGCGCCGTACGAGGTGCTGCTGGCGCGCATTTATCTGACGCAGCGCCAGTTTGCGCCGGCGGAGGCGGCGCTGCAGCGGGCCAGCCAACTGGCGCCGCACAGCGTGCAGCCCGACATGATCCTGGCGGGCGTGTACGCGGAGCTGCACCAGCTGCCGCAGGCGCGGGCCGAGTTCGTGAAGGCGACCCAGGCCAGCCCCAAGGATGCGAACCTTTGGACCGTTCTGGGCTCGCTCGACGACCAGCTGGGCAACCACGCCCAGGCGCAGCAGGAATACGAAAAAGCGCTGGCGCTGGCGCCCGACAGCGCCATAGCCAACAACAACCTGGCGTTTATCTACGCCACCAAAAACGAGAATCTGGATCAGGCGTTGGCCATGGCCCAGAAGGCGGAACGGGCCCTGCCCAAGACGCCCGCGGTGGCCGATACGCTGGGCTATGTCTATATTCGCCAGGGCCTGTACGCCAACGCGCTGCCACTGCTGCAGCAGGCAGTGAAGGCGGCGCCCAAGCAGGCCAGCTACCGGCTGCACCTGGCGGTGGCGCTGTACGGCAACGGACAAAAGGCGCAGGCGCGGCAGGAGGCCAACTCGGCGGTGAAGCTGGATGGATCGCTGCGCAGCCAGGCGGAGGTGCGGAAGATCCTGGCGGGCAGCTAGCGGCCGGGGCGGAGATCCTATGTGTGGCATAGCAGGCCTGGTGAACGGGAGCGGCAGCCCGGTGGCTGCCGCCACGGTGCGTGCTATGTGCGCCACCATCGTCCACCGCGGGCCGGATGACGAGGGGATCTACGCGCGCGGGGGCGTTGGCCTGGGCATGCGCCGCCTGAGCATCATTGACGTGGCGGGCGGACGCCAGCCCATCGCCAACGAGGACGGCAGCGTGCGGGTGGTGTTCAATGGCGAGATCTACAACTTCCCCCAATTACGGCAGGATCTTGAGTCGCGCGGGCACCGCTTCACCAGCCACACCGACACCGAAGTGATCGTGCACCTGTACGAGGAGGTGGGCGCCGAGTGCGTCCAGAGGCTGCGGGGCATGTTTGCCTTCGCCCTCTACGACGAGCCGCGGCAGCGGCTTCTGCTAGCACGCGACCGGTTGGGGATCAAACCGCTGTATTACGCGGAACACCGGGGGCGGCTGCTGTTCGGATCGGAAATCAAGGCCATCCTGGCGGTGGCGCCGGAGCTTGCCGAACCCGATCCGGCCGGGCTGCGGCAGTACCTGCAGTTCGGCTACATCCCCGATCCGGCCACCGCGTTTGCGCGCATCCGCAAGTTGCCGCCCGGCTACACGCTCGAGTTCGAGCGCGACCAAGTGCGTCTGCGGCAGTACTGGGATCTGCCTGCGTTCGGGCAGCGCGGCCCCGCCCGCGAGGAAGAGCTGCTGGACGAGCTCGAGGCCAAGCTGGCCGAGGCGGTGCGCATCCGCCTGATCAGCGAAGTCCCGCTGGGCGCGTTCCTCAGCGGCGGCACCGACTCCTCCGTGGTGGTGGCGCTGATGGCGCGCGCCAGCAGCCGGCCGGTCAAGACCTTCAGTATCGGCTTCGAGCACAGCGATTTTGACGAATCCCCGTACGCGCGTCAGGTGGCGGAGCGGTTCGGGACCGAGCACTGCGCGCTGGTGGTGAACCCCGATATCGAAGCGCTGGTCACCCAACTGACCGAGAGCCTGGAGGAGCCGTTCGCGGATTCTTCCATGATCCCGACTTATTGTGTGTCCAAGCTGGCGCGGGAGCACGTCACTGTGGCGCTGTCCGGGGATGGGGGAGACGAGCTGTTCGCCGGCTACGACCGCTATCGCATTCAGATGCAGCGCGCCTGGCTGGACCACGTGCCGCGCTGGGCGGCGCGAGGGTGGCGCGACGGCGTGGTGCCGCATCTTCCGCCGCGGATGCGCGGGCGCAAGTTCGCCTACGCCATGTCGCTGACCACCCTGGAGCGCTATCTGGAAGGCATTTCGTTCGTCGGCGCGCATACGCAAGCGGGCGGGCTGCTGCAGCCGGATTTCCTGGCGGCCGGGGGCGCCGCCGAGGCCGATCCGCTGCAGGGTTACCGCGCGCTGCTGCGGCAGGCGCCCGCGCATGACTTACTGAGCCGGATGTTGTATCTGGATACGAAGACCTATCTCCCCGCCGATATCCTCACCAAGGTGGACCGCATGAGCATGGCGGTGTCTCTGGAGGCGCGCGTGCCCATCCTCGACCACGAGGTGGTGGAGTGGGTCACGGCGCTTCCGTCGCAGTGGAAGCTGCACGGCCACGATGGCAAGTATCTGCTGCGCAAACTCGCGGAGCGGGTGGGGATTCCGCGCGAAGTGATCTGGCGCCGCAAGCACGGCTTTGCCCTGCCGCTGCGCCACTGGATGCGGCGCGAGCTGAAACAGGAGGTCGCCCGCGTGCTCCTGGAGCCGCGCACGGTCCAGCGCGGCTATTTCCGGGCGGAAGGCGTGGCGCGCGTGCTGGAGGAACATTTTCACGGCGCGCGCGACTACTCCGGCCTGCTCTGGCAGATGCTGGTGTTGGAGCTTTGGCACCGTAATTATCTGGAACGCCAGCCGGCAGCGGCGGCGCGGGGCTAAGGCGGTTATGGAACTTTTATTCTGGGCCGCGGCGCTGCTGGTGGGCTTTACCTACGCAGGCTATCCGCTTTGGGTGTGGGGCCAGAGCCGCTGGCGGCCGCGGCCGGTGCGGCGCGGTGAAGGCAACTGCCGCATTTCGATCGTGGTTGCGGCGCGCAACGAGGCTGCGGCGCTGCCGGCCAAGTTGCGGAATTTGCACGCGCTCGATTACCCTCCCGCCCTGCGAGAGATCATCGTCGTCTCCGACGGCTCAACCGATGGCACCAACGCGCTGCTGGCGGCGCAGCACGACGCGCGCTCCATCGTGCTGGAACGGGCGCAGGGCAAGGCGGCGGCGCTCAACCGCGGCATGCAGGCAGCGCAGGGTGACGTCGTGGTGTTTACCGACGCGCGCCAGCCAATCGAGGCGGGCGCGCTGCGGGCGCTGCTGCGCAACTTCAGCGATCCGGACGTCGGCGCCGTGAGCGGAGAGCTGATGCTGGCCGGCGGCGGCGGTTTGGGATTGTATTGGGAGCTGGAAAAAAAGGTACGGGAATGGGAGAGCGCCGGCGGTTCGACCGTCGGCGCCACCGGCGCCTTGTACGCCGTGCGGCGCGAGCTGCTCCATCCGCTGCCCGAGGGCACGATTCTCGATGACGTCTACCTGCCCATGGAAGTGGCGCGGCAGGGCAAGCGGGTGCTGTTTGAGCCGGAGGCGCGCGCTCAGGACACGCTCAGCAGCGAGCGGCACGAGTTCCGGCGCAAGGTGCGCACCCTCACCGGCAACTACCAGCTCCTGCAGTTGGCGCCCTGGCTGCTGACCGCGGCCAACCCGCTGCGCTTCCGTTTCGTCTGCCACAAACTCCTGCGGCTGGCGGTTCCATTCGCGCTCGCGGTGTTGCTGGTCAGCTCGCTGGCGGCGCCGGCGCCCTTCTATCGCACCGTGTTCGGGCTGCAGTGCGCCTTCTATGGCCTGGCGGTGTTCGCCGGATGGGGCGGAAGGCCGTTTGTGCTGGGGCGCGCCGCGGCCGTCTCGCGCTCGTTTTTGCTGTTGAACACCGCGGCGGCGCTAGCGTTGGTGTATTTCATGCGGGGAAAGCGAGCCGTATGGCTACGCTAGCCCATCCCCCCCCCACCGCGGCGCCGGCCGCGCCGCGGCAGCCGGAGCCGTTGCAGGCCGCCTTCTGGTGGCTGGCGGCGTTTCTGGCGGTGTACTGCGCGCGGCCGGAAGACTGGATCCCCGGCGTGGGGCACATACACCCCGAAAAGGTAATCGGCGGGCTGGCGCTGCTGGCGCTGATCCTGGGCATGGCGCGCGCCCGGCCGGAAGTACTCAAGCTTTCGCCGAGCATGAAGCTGCTGGTAGTGCTGTTCCTGGATATGCTGGTAGGCGCGTTTTTTTCGCCGGTTTGGCGGGGCGGCGCGGTCAGCATGGTGGCGAAGAAATTCTCGGAGGTGGTGATCGTGGCGATCGCCATTACCTGGGTCGCCACCCGCCTGCGGCGCGTGCGCACGCTGCTGTTCTTGCAGGCCGGCACCGTCGCTCTCATCGCGCTGGTTTCGCTGGAAAAGTCGCGGTCGGACATGGGGCGGCTAGCCGGCGCGCTCGGCGGCAACTATAGCAACCCTAACGATCTGGCGCTCGCGCTGGTGCTCGCCATTCCACTCTGCCTCGGATTTTTGCTGCTCTCGCGTCGCAAACTGCGCAAGCTGGCCTGGGCCGGTGCGATTGTCGTGATGATCTATGTGATCACGCTGACCTACTCGCGCGGCGGCTTCCTGAGCTTAATGGTTGCCATCGGGGTGAGCGTGTGGGAGCTGGGTGTGCGGGGCAAGCGCAAATGGCTGGTCTGGGGCACGGCGCTGATGCTGGCGTCCCTGCTGGCGGCGGCCGGGCCCAGCGGCTATGGCGCGCGCCTGGCGACCATCCTGCACCCCAGCACCGACAAAACCGGCTCGGCGCAGCAGCGGGAGCAGCTATTCTGGCGCAGCCTGACGGTGACCGAACATCACCCGATCTTTGGGGTGGGAGCGGATAACTTCGCGGTCGTCTCGGGAGTGTGGCACGTGGCTCACGACTCCTATACGGAAATGGCCGCCGATTGCGGTGTGCCCGCGCTGATTCTGTTTGTGCTCATTCTGCGGGCCGCGTTTGCCGATATCCGCAAAGTACGGCAGCATAGCCGGAACCCGGAAACTTTGGTGCTGGCGGGCGCGCTGCGCGCCTCCATGTGGGCCTTCGTGGTCGGAGGCTGCTTTAGTAGTGTGACCTATCTGTTTTTTCCGTATTTGCTGATGGCCTATGCCTGCGCGCTGAAGCGCACCGATCCGGATGCCTGGAACGCGGACGGAACGACGACGCCAAGGCAACGGTCAGCGGCAGAGATGGCGATATCCTAGACCCCCATGCGCACTGCCGGCACCATCGCGTCCGAGCCCGCCCCGGCCGTTCCGCCGGCCCCGTCGGCCCGCACCCGCGTCTTCCTGATGACCAACACGCTCGAGACCGGCGGCAGCGAGCGTCAGTTCGCAGCCGTCGCCATGAGCCTCGATCGCACCCGATTTCAGGTGAATCTCGGGTGCCTCAAGCGCTGCGGACCGCTGTTGGGTCAGGTTCCGGAGTTGGACGAATTCGATATGCACGGGAGCCTGACGAACCCGAGGGCGGCGTGGACCGAGTTGCGCCTGGCGGCGCACCTGCGGCGCCACCGGTTTCAGGTGGCGCACGCCTTCGACTTCTACACTAATTTGGCGCTGATTCCAGCCGCAAGGCTGGCTGGCGTGCCTGCGGTCATCGGCAGCCAGCGCCAGCTCGGGGATCTGCTCACGCTGCGGCGCGCGCGAGCTCAGCGCAGGGTCCTCGGGTGGTGCGACCGGGTGGTGTGCAACTCGCGGGCGGCGGCGGACGGATTGCGGGCGCAAGGGCTGGCGGAAGCAAAGATCGCCGTCATCCCCAATGGGCTGCCGGAAAGCGCCTTTGCCGCCGCCGTTCCCGCGCTCCCGCCGGAGCCCGGCCTCGCGCGCATCGGCATGATTGCGCGTATGAACCACCCGGTCAAGGACTACCCGATGCTGCTGCGCGCGGCGGCCAGGCTGCTGCCCGGCCATCCGAATTTGGAATTCGTGCTGGTCGGCGATGGTCCGCTGCGCCGCTCCCTGGAGCAAATGGCGCTCGACCTAGGCATTGCGGAACAGGTGCGATTTTTAGGCGAGCGCAGGGATATTCCGGCCGTGCTCGCCTCGCTGGATATTTCCGTGCTGTGCTCGCGTTCCGAGAGCTTGTCCAATGTGGTGCTGGAGTCGCTGGCGGCAGGCAAGCCGGTGGTGGCGACCCGGGTGGGCGGCAACCCTGAACTCGTGCGCGAGCAGGAGACGGGTCTTCTGGTCCAAGCCGGCGATGACCAGGGCTTGGCGGAGGCGCTCGAGCGGTTGCTGCGGCAGCCGGAGCTGGCTCAGGCCTGGGGGCAGCAGGGGCAACGCTGGGCGCGGGAGCGCTTTCATCTGGAACAGGTGCAGCGGCAGTTCGAACAACTTTACCTATCCGTGCTCGAAGGCAAAAACCGGCGGGCGCGAACGCCGGAAAAACTTCAGGTGGCGATCGTGGCGCCCGGCCCTCCGGCGGTTGGCGGGCAATCGGTACAGGCGCAATTGCTGTTGCGGCACTGGCGCGGCGACGCCGCCGTCGAGCCCCGCCTCATCACCACTTATCCCCGCTTTCCCCTCGCCCTGGCATGGATGCAGCGGATCCCCTATCTGCGCACACTGCTGCGTCTTCCTCTGTACTGGGCCTCGCTCTGGCGCGAACTTCCGCGCCGCGGCGTGGCGCACGTGTTTTCCGCTTCCTACAGCTCCTTCTGGCTCGCGCCGGCGCCGGCCTGGCTGCTGGCGCGGCTGCGCGGCAACCGGGTTCTGATTCACTATCACAGCGGCGAAGCCCGCGATCATCTCCGGCGCTCGCCCGCGGCGCGCTGGGTACTGCGGCACGCGGATGGACTGATCGTGCCGTCCGGATATCTGCGGGATGTGTTCGCCGAATTTGGTCTGAAGGCCACCGTGGTTCCCAACTTAGTGGACCTTGCGCAGATTCACTACCGCGAGCACCGGCCGTTGCAGCCACGGCTGGTCTGCACCCGCCGCCTGGAACCGTACTATTGCGTGAATCTCGTGGTTCGGGCATTCGCACAGGTGCAGCGGCTCTACCCGGGAGCGCGGTTGCTGTTGGTGGGCGGAGGCAGTGAAGAGCTCAAAATTCGCGCCTTGATCGCCGAGCTGGGGCTTACGGGAGTCGAACTGGCCGGCTTTGTCGGCCGCGATGCGATTGGAAATTGCTACGATCGCGCTGATATCCTGATCAACGCCTCCCGTGTGGATAACATGCCGGTGTCGCTGTTGGAGGGCTTTGCGGCGGGAACGCCGGTGGCAAGCACGGACGCAGGCGGCATCCCCTACATCATCCAGCATGAGCGCACCGGGCTGCTCTCGCCGGTCGGCGACTGCGATGCGCTCGCCGCTAACGTTTTGCGGCTGCTGCGGGAACCGGAGCTGGCGGCGGAGCTGGCCGCTAACGCCCGGAGGGAATGCGCTCGATTCCGATGGGACGCGGTTCGCAGCGAATGGCTGGCTGCCTACGAGGGCCGGCGATGAGCGGGACGGGCCGATTCGAAGTCATCTGCTTCGCCAACGATTGGGGCGGTGACCGGCTGAGTAAAAAGCAGATTATGCTCCGGCTGGGGCGGCGGCACCGCATCCTGTGGATCAACGCCATCAACAACCGGCGGCCGCAACTGGCCAAAAAAGATTTCGGCCGCGCCTGGGCCAAGCTGCGGGATTTCCGGCGCGGATTGCGTCAGGTGGACGAGCGCATCTGGGTGCTGGCGCCGATCTATCTGCCCTTTCACGGCCACCCGGCACTGCAGGCGATCAACCGCGAGCTGCTCCGGCGCCAGATCCGGCGGGCGCTGCGGCGGCTTGGCTTCCGCGCGCCCGTCACGTACACGTTCGTGCCCACTTCGGCGCAGGTGGTGGGCCGACTGGGCGAAAGCGGTATCGTCTACCACTGCGTGGACGAGTATGCCGCCTTCAGCGATGCAGCGCCGGAGGTCGCACGACTGGAGCAGGAACTGCTGCGCAAGGCGCAACTGGTGCTGACCTGTTCGGCGCCGTTGCAGGAGGAGAAAATCAAATACAATTCCAATACCCGCTTGCTGACCCATGGCGTGGATTACGAGCACTTTCGCCGGGCGGCTGAGGGATCGGCGCCGCCGGCGGAGGAGTTGCGGGCTCTGCCGCGTCCGATTCTCGGCTTTCACGGTTGGGTGGCGGATTGGGTGGACGTGCCCCTGCTGGGCGAGCTGGCGCGGCTGCGTCCGGATTGGACGCTGGTGCTGGTGGGCCGGGCCGACAGCGACCTGGCGCCCATCGCCGGGCTCAAAAATGTTCACGTCCTGGGCATGCGGCCCTACGAAAAACTGCCTGAGTACCTGCGCGGCTTCGACGTGGCGCTGCTGCCGTTTAAAATGAATGAGCTGACCCGCAACGCCAACCCATTGAAGCTACGCGAGTATCTGGCGGCGGGGTTGCCGGTGGTCTCGGCGCCACTGCCCGAGGTGCTGCGGCTGCGGGAGATGGTCGCGGTGGCGGCGACCGCGCCCGAATACGTGCAGGCCATCGAGGCCTATCTCGCCCAGGGCATCCGCGGTCCATCGCAGGAGCGCTCCAAACGCATGGCGGCGGAGTCCTGGGACGCCAAGGTCGCAGTCATCGAAGAGCTGCTGACGGCCACCTTTCCCGCGGCGGAGCGAGCGCGGGCAGCGGAGGCCGAGTGTTAGTCCTCAGCGTGGTGGGCGCCCGCCCAAACTTCATGAAGATCGCCCCGCTGGCGCGCGAGCTGCGCCTCCAGCCGGACATGCAGCACCTGCTGGTGCATTCCGGCCAGCATTATGACGATGCCCTGTCCGGCAGTTTTTTCCGCGATCTGGGTCTGCCGCAGCCGGACATCAACCTGGGCGTGGGATCGGGCAGCCATGCCTATCAGGTGGCGGAGACGCTGAAGCGCCTCGAACCGGTGTTGCTGGAGCAGCGGCCGGATGTGGTGATGGTGGTGGGCGACGTCAATGCCACCGCGGCCGGAGCGCTCGCCGCGGCCAAATTGGGCGTGCCTGTCGCCCACGTGGAAGCCGGGCTGCGCAGCTTCGACGACAGCATGCCGGAGGAGATCAACCGCAAGGTCACCGACGTCCTCTCGCGCTTCCTGTTTGCCAGCGAGGAGAGCGGCGTGGAAAACCTCCGGCGCGAGGGCGTGGCGGAGGGTCGGATCCATCTAGTCGGCAACGTCATGATTGACACGCTGCTGCGCCACCGCGAGGCGGCGGCGCAATCGAAAATCCTGGCCGCGCTGGAATTGGAAAGGCGCGGCGGCGGCTCGCTGCCCTACGCCGTGCTGACCCTGCACCGGCCCGCGAATGTGGACGATCCCGCGTCATTGGCGCGGCTGCTGGGCGCGGTCGCGTCCATTGACGCCGGCCTGCCGGTGCTGTTTCCCGTCCATCCCCGCACCCGCGAGCGCCTGCGGCATTTGCCGCCCGGTTCGGCGCCCGCGCCAAATCTGAGGCTGATGGAGCCACTGGGCTATCTGGATTTCCTGCGCCTGATGGACCAGGCACAACTGGTGCTGACCGATTCCGGCGGCATTCAGGAGGAGACGACGGTGCTCGGCGTCCCTTGTCTGACCTTGCGCGAAAACACCGAACGCCCCGCGACCTTGCGCTATGGAACCAACCAACTGGTGGGCTTGGACCCGGAACGGGTCATCACCGCCGGCCGCCAGGCCTTGGCCGCCGGCCGCGGGTGCGGCCGCCGCCCCCCGCTGTGGGACGGAATGGCGGCGGAGCGCATTGTGCGCGTTCTGCGGGAGCAGCTTCCGGTTCCGGCGGTGGGGCGGGGCGCATGCAGCTAAGCCGGCTGGCCGCGCGCCTTGCGGCCATGAGCGCGGACGAAATACGCGTCCGTGCCTGGCAGGAAGCCTACAAGCGCTGGGATCTCCTGTCGCCGGCGCCTCCGGTAAAGCGGCTGCGCCCACCCGCCGCCGCGGAGCCGCAATTTTTTTTCGATACCGCCGGCCTCGATGCCATCGTCCGGCTGTTGCACCGGGAACGGCCGCTGGAGGTCGCCGATCTGCGGCAGCGGGCCCAAGCCATCCTCGAGCATCGCTTCGACCTGCTCGGCTACCGGCAGCTCGACTACGGCGCCGACATTGACTGGCACTGGGATGCGGTCCACAACCTGCAAGCGCCGCGCAAACCGTGGTACCGGCTGCACCTGATGAATTTCAGCGAAGTTGGAGACTCCAAAGTCACCGCCGAGCTGAGCCGCCACCAGCATCTGGTGACGCTGGCGCAGGCTTACTGCCTGGAGCCCGACGCCCGCTACGTGAGCGAAATCGAGGCGCAGTGGCGGAGCTGGCAGCAAGCCAATCCCTACCCGCTGGGCATGAACTGGGCCGGCAGCCTGGAGGTGGCGATTCGCAGCGTGAGCTGGCTCTGGGTGCGGGAACTGCTGGCCGGGCGCGGCGCGCTCGACCGGGCATTCGCGGCCGAACTCGAGTCAGCTCTGGCTCGCAACGGCCGGCACATCGAGCGCTATCTATCCACCTACTCCTCGCCCAACACCCATCTGATCGGTGAAGGCGTCGGGCTGTTGTTCCTTGGATTGCTGTGCCCGCAATTGGCGACGGCGCAGCGCTGGCGGCGGCAGGGATGGGACATTGTGACCGCGGCGGCGCAGCGCCAGGTGCTGCCGGACGGATGGTATTTCGAGCAGTCCGTCTACTACCACGTCTACGCCCTCGACTTTTTTATGCATGCGCGGATTCTGGCGGCCGTCAACGGCGTGGAGATTCCGGCGGAATTCGACCGCACCCTCGAGCGCATGCTGGCGGCCCTGCATCTGCTGGCCTCTGCCGGCATCCCGCCCGGCAGCGGCGACGACGACGGCGGGCGGGTCTTTGATCCGCGGCGCAACCGGCCGCAGCATATGCTGGACCCGTTGGCCACGGGCGCGCTGCTCTACCGGCGGCCCGAGTGGCAGCGGCTGGGAGCATGGCCGCTGGAAACGGTCTGGCTGCTGGGTGCCGAGGCGGTGCGGGACTGGGCGCCGGCAACTGCCGCGCAACCGCCGCTGCCGGGACGGCTCAGTGCAAGCGGATTCCATGTGCTCGCCGGAGGTTTGCAACGCCTCCAGATGGTGCTGGACGCCGGACCCCTGGGCTGCGGCAACGCCGGCCATGGCCATGCCGACGCGCTCAGCCTGGCGATGAGCGGCCCGGAGCAGATCTGGCTCGCTGATCCCGGCACCGGCTGCTATCTCTCCGACGGCGGCGAGCGCGCCCATTTTCGCGGCACGGCTGCCCACAACACGCTCTGCGTGGACGGATGCAACCAGGCCGAGGCGGCCGGACCGTTCGCGTGGGCAAAACATCCTCGCGTCACCGTCGGCACGTGGGCGTGCGATAGCGGCTTCAGCTATTTCCGCGGCGAGCACGACGGCTATCGGCGGCTGACGCAGCCGGTCACGCACGAACGGCGAGTGTTCCATCTCCACCATCGTTTCTGGCTGGTTTACGACCGGGCCCTGGGAGTGGGCCGGCACCAGTTGGCACTCCACTGGCAATTCGGTCTGGGCCTGGAAGTGCAGCCCGTCGGCACGGAGGGGTGGCGGCTGCATGACCGCGGGGGAGGCAGCCTGCTGCTGCTACCCGAACGCGGCCACGGCTGGCGCCAGGAGCTCCAGCCGGGAGCGGTTTCACCGGCCTACGGCTGCATCGAGCCTGCGCCGCTGGGCGTTTTCACGCTGAGCGCCGATCTGCCGGTGGAACTCGCTACGCTGCTGGTGCCGTCGCCGGAGCGGGACTGGGTGTTGGAGCGTCAGCCGAGCAGCCACGCTGCCGTCAGCAGCTACGAAGTCCGGCGCGGCGACGAGCGGCACCGGATCGTTCTGGCCGATCCCGGACAGACCTGGAGCTTGCAGGAATGGAGCAGCGACGCGGAACTGCTCCACTTCGGTCCGAAGCCGGACGGGCTACAGTTGATTGCCTGCGGCGTCAGCTTCGTCAGCTTTCAAGGGCGGGATCTCTTGCCGCCCGGCCCGCGGCGGAACTGTTGGGAGGCGCAAGAGGATGGCGCAGCCTGGACGGCACAGGCGGCGTCCGCGGAGGGGAGGGCCTGAATGTGTGGCATTTGCGGCTGCCTGAACTTTGAACCGCGGAACCCGGTGCCGCGTCCGCTGCTGGAGGCCATGAACCTGCAGATCCGCCACCGCGGTCCTGACGATGACGGCTTTTACTTGTCTGGAAACGTGGGCCTGGCGATGCGGCGCCTGTGCATCATTGACCTGCAAACCGGTCACCAACCGCTCAGCAACGAAGACGACAGCCTCTGGCTGGTTTATAACGGCGAGATCTACAACCACCAGGATCTGCGGCGGGAGCTGGAGGCGCGCGGCCATCGCTACCGCACCCGCACGGATTCGGAAACCGTCATCCATCTCTACGAGGAATACGGGCGCGCGGGTATCGCCCGCCTGGAGGGCATGTTTGCCTTCGCGCTCTGGGATCAAAAGCGGCGCCGGCTGCTGCTGGCGCGCGATGGTATGGGCATAAAGCCGCTCTACTACCGGCACGACGGCGAGCGCATCATTTTCGGCTCCGAGATCAAGGCGATTCTCGCCCATCCCGCGGTGAAGCCCGAGCTGGAGACGGCGGTGCTGCCGGAGTATCTGGCGTTTGGATACTACTCGGGGCCCGAAACCTTTTTCCGCGGAATTCACAAGCTCATGCCGGGGCACTGGCTCGAGATCGGAGAGGATGGCCGCGTGGAAATCGGCCGCTACTGGGATCTGCCCGCGCCCCAGCCGGGCCCGGTAAAATCCCGGCAATTCTACGTCAACGGCTACCGCGAGCGCTTGGAGGCAGCGGTGCAGAGCCACTTGATGAGCGATGTGCCGCTCGGGGTGTTTCTCAGCGGCGGGCTGGATTCCAGCGCGGTGGCGGCGCTGACCGCCAAGCTGCGGCAGGAGCCCATCGAAACCTTTGCCGTCGGCTACGAGGAAACCCAGTACAGCGAGCTGCCCTACGCGGCGGAAGTGGCGCGGCACATCGGAGCGCGCCACCACGAGATCCGTGTCAGCCGCGCCGCGTTCATGGACGCGCTGCCGGCCGTGGTCTGGCAGGAAGACGAGCCTCCGTGCTGGGACTCGAGCGTGCCGCTGTACCTGTTGGCGCACCTGGCCAGGGAGCGTGTCACCGTGGTGTTGACCGGCGAGGGCAGCGACGAAACCCAGGCGGGCTACACCCGCTACGCCATCTCGCGCTGGAATGCGCGCTGGCAGCGCCCTTACGGCGCCCTCGTTCCCGGCCCGCTGCGGGCCTGGGTGCGGGCGCGCGCTAACGGCAAACTGCGGCATACCTTCCTGGGCCAGGACGGCGCCGGGTGGGAGGGTTTGTACTTTGAAAACTTTTTTGCCGCCTTTCCGGCCTCCGCGCAGCGCGAGCTGCTGGCGCCGGAACTGGCGTCGCTGGCGGAGACGGCCTATCGGAACCCGATGGCCTATTGGCAGCAAGCTCGGGGCGATGTGCTGCAGCGTATGTTGCGGACCGACATGGGAACGTACCTTACCGAGCTGCTGATGAAGCAGGATGCGATGAGCATGGCCGCCTCGCTCGAGAGCCGCGTGCCGTTTCTGGATCGCGAGCTGGTGGAATTTGCGCTGCAAATCCCGGCACGATACCAGCTCCATGGTTTGGCAGGAAAGCTGGTGCTCAAGCAGGCGGTGGCCGATTTGCTGCCCGCGGCCATCATCTCCCGCACCAAGATGGGATTTCCGACCCCTTCGCAACTCTGGCTCCTCGGTCCGGAACGGGAGTCAGTCGAGCGGCTCCTGCTGGGAGCGCGGGCGCAGCAGCGGCGCTTGTTTCGGCCGGACATGGTGCGCTCGGTGCTTGCCGAGGCCCTGAAGGGCGGAGCACAACGCGACGATCGGATCTGGCGCCTGTTGACGCTGGAGCTGTGGCAGCGCATCTTCCTCGATCGCGATCCGGACTATCTGCCGTCCGCGGCGCCGGCGGCCGCTGCGGGCGCCGGCGGCGGAAAGCGCTGGGCCGAGTGAGCGGCGTGGCCAAAGCTTGGGAAACATTGCGCTGGGCCCCGGCCTTCTGGCGGCAACAGCGGCAGCAGCGCCCCGCGCGCAGCGCAAGCCACTTGATTCTGGCGATCGCGGATCATTTCGAGCCCTCGATCATGCCCGGCGCCGCGGGTGGCTTCGCACCGCTGGAGGTGCAGCAGCAGCGGCTGGAGCGTTGGTGCCGCGAGTACCCGCGCGCGCTGGACGCCTGGCGGGATGCGGAAGGCTTTCCCTTGCGGCACACCTATTTCTACCCCGCCGAGCAGTACGAGCCCGGCCTGCTGGAGCAACTGGCAGAGCACTGCCGCGCCGGCTGGGGCGAGGTTGAAATCCATCTGCACCACGGCATGGATCGCCCGGACACCGCCGCCAACACGCGCCGTCAACTCGAGCAGTTCCGGAACGCGCTGGCGCAGCGCCACGGATGTCTGTCTTGCCTGGACGGAGGCGGCCGCCCGCTCTATGCCTTTGTGCACGGCAATTGGGCCCTCGCCAACTCCGCGCGCGGCCGCTTCTGCGGCGTGGACTCCGAAACGGCGATCCTGGCCGAAACCGGCTGCTACGCCGATCTCACGCTGCCGGCGGCGCCCAGCCCGGCACAGGTGAGCAAGATCAACGCTGTCTACGAATGCGGACTGCCGCTGGACCGGCGCGCTCCGCACCGGCGAGGGCGGGATTTGACCGTGGGACGCAAGCCGGAGATTTTCCCGCTCATCGTCCAGGGGCCGCTGGCGCTGTGGCGCGACGGAGGCATGTTGCCGCGCATCGAAAACAGCGAGATTTCGGGCCGCAATCCCGCCACGCTGGTGCGCCTGCAGCGCTGGTTGCAAGCGGGCATCAGCGTAAAGGGGCAGCCCGACTGGGTTTTCCTCAAATTGCATTGCCACGGCATGGCTCCCGGCGATCAGGACGCCATGTGGGGCGCCGCGATGCAGCGGTTTCTTGCTTCCCTGCGCGAGCAAGCCGCGGCGCGTCGCGCGCAGCTTCACTTCGTGACCGCGCGCGAGATGACCAATATTTTGCTCGCGGCATGCGACGGCCGCGCGGGCAGCCCCGGCGAGTACCGGGATTACCGCCTGCGGTTGGCGGGGGCGGGTGTGCTACGCTCAAATTCGCCGGGGGAGGGCCGAGGTGAAGGTTGAATATGTGGGCCACGCCTGCCTGAGCGTGGAAACCGCCGATCTGAAGATAGTCTTTGACCCGTGGCTCGTGGGTCCGGCTTATTGCGGCCAATGGAATATCTTCCCGAAGCCAGTCAATGACCGAGTCCTGGAAGGCTGCCCGGTGGTGATGTTTTCCCACGGCCACGAGGACCACTTCCATCCGCCCACGGTCGAACGCATGGACCGTCAGACCCGGCTCTTTTTCCCTTATACCTGGCATGGCTCGACCGTACCCTATCTGAGGCAACTGGGCTTCCAGCATGCCACGGAGGCGGCCACAGGCCAGAGGCTGCAACTGTCGCCGGGAACCGCCGCCACTTATGTGGTCAATAATCTCGACAGCGTTATCGTGATCGAGAGCGGCGGCCAGGTTCTGGTCGACGTCAACGACGCCCTGCACTCCTATCCGCCCAAAATCGTGGACGTGTTCCTGCGCCATCTGCGCGCGCGATGGCCGCGCATTGATGCCGTCTTTTGCGGCTTTGGCGGCGCCAGCTATTTCCCCAACGCCATCCACTGCCCGGGCAAAAACGACGTCGAAATCGCCGATGCCCGCGAGCAGTTGTTCGTCCACGCCTTCTGCCGCATCGTGCACGAGCTCCGGCCCGCGGTCGCGGTGCCCTTCGCCGCCGACTACGCCCTGCTGCGCCCGAGCCAGCGATGGATCAACCAGCGGCGTTTCCCCCGCGCCCGCATTGCCGACTACTACCACGAGGTCTACGGCGCTGACCCGGACGGCCCTCGCATTTTCGCCATGTATCCCGGCGACCGCCTGCTGGGCAGCCAGCTCCAGCCCGATTCGCCCTACCGCGCCCAGATGCGGTCCGAGAGCCTCAATCACCTCATCGCGGAGCAGTACAAGAAAGAAATCAGCGCCCTGGAGAGCACGCGCTCCCTGACGGAAAGCGAGATCGCGACCCTGGAGCAAGAGATTATCGCCAACCTCATGCTCCGCGCGCGCCATTTGAATCCGCAGGCGCTGGAGCAGGTTGAATTTACGCTGAAAGTGCCCGAGATCCGCGAGAATCCGTACTTTATCATCAACATGCAGGCGCAGGAGCCGCGTATCCAGCGCGCGGCCGCGGCCAGCCAAGCGTCGCTGCTGCAGGTTGAGGTGCCGAGCGAAATTCTGCGCTACTCGTTCGGCAGCGAATGGGGCGGAGATGCCATCACGATCGGCTACGGATGCGAAGTGCAGATATTCCGCCCGGAAATTCTGGCGAGCGCGTTGGACGTGGTTTGCGTCCAGTTGTTGACGCGCACCCCGTCGGCCACCCGCCACTGGAAAAGCGAGCCCTTCCGCATGGCGCGGTTTGTGCTTACCAGCCCGGCGACGCGGAAATGGACAGCCCAAGCGGCCTGGAACCGCATCCGCCGGCGCGAGCGCTTTCCCGGCGACTACAACGCTCGTCTGCGCCCCTGGCTCACCCGCACCAAATGCGAGGTCTGCCGCGCGTGCGACCTGCCCCTGCTCGACGACCGCTTCGCCAGCACTCTGGGCGGAGGGAGCTCAGGCGCGCCGCCGCACGCGGAATAGCACCGCCCGCGCCTGCGAGGCCGCCTGGCGGATCCTGCGGTACAACGGCAGCGGCAGCGCCGGCGCGTATTCGAAAAACAGGCTCCAGGCGAGCCGGCCCGGCGGCCGGTTGGGGCTGCGGCGCAGCGCCTGGCGATAAGCGCGCCAGCTCAGCTCCCCGCGCAGCCGTTGCGCCAGAGCCAGATTCATGACCACGGCCCAGGGCAGCGGCCATGGGCCCGGGAGCTGTGATTTTTCCCGAGCCAGAGCGAGCGCTGCTTCCTGGAGTCGATTGGTTCGCTCCAGCCGCTCGGGGTTATTGCGGGTGTCGTGGCCGCTCAAGTCGTTTCCACCGTGCAGCCGCAGAGTGCTGAGCGGCGCCGGGCTCACGGGCTCCAGCGACGTGAGCGCCAGGGCCAAAGTCAGTATCGCAGTATCGGCCGAGGTACGGAACCGCTCCGGCAGCGGAAAAATCCGCGCCGCCGCCTCCCTGCGCAGCGACACCCCGGAGGTAAACGGCAACGGCGGCCCATTGCCCGTCGCCGCCAGGGCAGGACCAAACCACCCCGCTTGCAGCGGCAGGTCGGGGATGGTCCCCGAGCTCCGCCCGTCCGCCTCCAGCCGCAGTTGCGGGTCCGGCAGGAGGCCCGCGGCCGGCGCGCGCCGCGCCGCCGCGATCACCGCCTCCAGCTTGCGGGGCATCCACGTGTCGTCGGCGTCCAGAAGACAAAGCAACTCTCCGCGGCTGGAATCGTAGGCGGCATTCAGCGTCGCCGCCTGCCCGCCGTTCGCCCCCATGCTGAGGCCGCGCAGCCGCGGCTCCGCAGCCGCCAGGCGCGCGATGACCTCCAGGGATTCATCCGTAGAGCCGTCATCGCAGATAATCATCTCCCAATTTGTGTAAGTCTGCGCCTGTACGCTGGCCACCGCCGCAGGCAGGTAGCGGCCGTAGTTATAGTTGGCCATGAGAACGCTGACCAGCGGGCTCGCGGGCAGTGGGGCAAGCGGTATCGGGAGCCGCATAGAACTTAACTCTAACCCCTGCCGGGCCAAACGAGGCGCCCAGCGGCAGAACCCTTGGGCCAGCCCCCCGAGACCGCCCGAAACAAGCTCCAAAACCGCGCGTTTAGAGGCGGGCAGACCCAATTTTTCGCAGTATAATGCGATCTTGCCACCATCCTCCCGGAACCCGGATCCAAACAACCGCCCAGCGGCAGCCGGGCCTTCGCCCCGCCCGCCGGACACGGCCAAACCACCGGCCGCAGTCGCCGGAATCAGGGCCGAATACCGCGAAAGGCGGACCGACTCGGCCCATATCAGTCGTGACGAGGGAGAAAATCCGGACGCCCAGGCGCGGCATCCACCAACATCAGGCGAAAACCGGCCGCGGAGCGCGGCGCGGCGATCGCGCTGAATCGCGGAGGCGCCGCCACGAGCCTGAAGGCCACCGCACTCAGGAACGCCGGCGCCAATTGGCTGGCGATCGGCACCAAGGCGCTGGTCGGACTCCTCCTCGCACCTTTTATACTCCACCGTCTAGGCGACACTGCTTTTGGCCTCTATGTACTCGTCTTCGCGGTCACCGGGTACTACGGTCTCCTGGACTTTGGCATCCGCAACTCCGTCCTCCACTACGTGGCGCGCTATAGCGCCAGCGGCGAGGAGGAGCGGTTTAATCAGATCATCAACAGCGCCCTCCTGTGCTACGGCCTCGCCGTCATCCTGGTCCTCGCGGCGACCGGGATTTGCGCAGCCGAATTTAACTCGATCTTTAGCGTTCAGCCCGCCATGAGGACCACTGGCAAAGTGCTGCTGGTGCTCGCGGGTGGGGGCGTGGCAGCCGGGTTGCCCCTCATCGTATTCGGCGCCATCCTGGAAGGCCTCCAGCGCTTTTACGCCCTGAACACCGCCGTGGTTGCCTCCGTCCTGGTGCGCGCCGCCCTGGTTATCATCGCACTGGAACGCGGCGGGGGCGTCGTCGCCGTAACCGCGATCACCGTCGCGGTGGCGGTGCTCGGCTGTCTGCCCTACGTCCCGCTCGTGCTGCGCTCAACACCGCTCCGCCTCGGGCCGCGCTACGTCAACCGCAAAGCGCTGCGCGACGTGGTCAGCTTCAGCTTCAAGGTCTTCGTCATTAGCATCTGCGATAAATTCCGCTTCGGCATCGACACCGTGATCATCGGGACCATGCTGTCAGCCGCCGAGGTCACCTATTTCGCGATCGCCTCAAAACTAACCAGCTACTCCCGCGAGCTCGTCGAGGACCTCGCCCGCGTCCTGACGCCAATGGCGACCCAATTCGACACAAGAGGCGAGCCGGAGCGCCTGCGCCAGGTTCTGGTGCTGGGCAACCGCGCAAGCGCGGTGGTGGCGCTGCCCATCTGCGCGGTGCTGGTGGTTCTGGGCAAGCAGGTGATCGCTGCCTGGGTCGGCCAGCGCTACATAGCCACAAGCTACACTGTCTTGGTCACACTGATAGCAGCCAGAACGGTTTATGTCTCCCAGTCCGCCTCGACACGGCTGGCCTACGGGATGAACCGCCATCGCCCCTTGGCGTGGGCCTTCGGGATCGAAGGCGCCGCCACCGTGGCCCTTAGCATCCTACTGGCGCGGCCCTGGGGCATTGAAGGCGTCGCGGTGGGGACGGCCATCCCGCTCCTCGCCACCTCCCTGTTCTTCCTGCCCGTGTTCGCCTGCCGCCTGGTAAAGCTGCCACTGGCGCGCTTCCTGCGCGAAGCATACGCGGTACCGCTGGCACTGTGCGCCCCGCTCATCGCCACGCTGCTGGCGCTGCGACGAGCACTACCGGGCGCTTCCCTCCTGAACCTGGGGATCGAGCTTTGCGCCGGCGGCGCGGTCTATGGCGCGGCGTTCGGCTGGTGGTTCGCTACCCGCGATTCGTTGGGCATAGCGCTTTGGTCGCGAATTAGCAAGCGCGTCAAGGGGGCCAGCGCCTGACCCCGCCGTCGTCCCGCGACCGAGCTCCCGCTGCAAGCGGCGGCGCTGGCGGAAAGGGATGAAGGCGAAAGTCGAAGCTAGCCGCCCCGCACTCGCCCATGCGGCAGTGACACCAGTCCGGTCCGTGATACAATAGGGGTCTGTGCCGGGACAAGCCAAGGCCCGAGTTGGCGAGCCCTGCGCCGAGCTCTCCGAGCTCACGCGCAGCGCCAACGAGGCAGCGCAGATCCGTTCGCTGGAGTGCGACGTAGAGCGCTACCTGCAACCACCCGCGAAAACTCCTTACCCGCTCGAGTACGCCTACCACCTGCTCGGCGACGTCCGCCGACGGCAGGTGGTGGACCTCGGTTGCGGATCCGGCGAAGACATCGTCGTGCTGGGCACGCGCGGCGCTTTCGTGACCGGCGTTGACCTGTCCGCCGAACTGATCGAAGTCGCAAGGCGGCGGGCGAGACACTACGGCGTAACCGCCGACCTCCGCGTCGCCTCCGCTTACGCTACCGGCCTACCGGACCGGTGCGCAGACGTCGTTTTCTGCATGGCGGTGCTCCACCACCTTGACTTGGCGCGAGCAAAGCGAGAGATTTTACGTCTCCTCAGGCCGGGCGGCCGCCTCATCCTCCGCGAGCCGGTACGCTTCTCCTGGGCGGTAAAGCAACTGCGCCGCATGCTGCCCACCGCCGAGGAGGTCTCCGAATCGGAATACCCCCTCAGCCGAGGGCAGGTCGCCGCAATCTCGGCGGGCCTCGAGTTGCTCGCAGCCCGGGGCTTCCGCAGCGTCTTCTGCGCCGCCGGCACAAAACTCACTGGCGCAGCCGAGCGACTCACAGCGACGGACGCAGCGATACTCCGCCTGCTGCCCGCGCTGACGCACTACGCCACGGTAACCGTAGTAGCACTCCGAAAACCCGAATGAGATCCTCCAGCAGTCCACGTGCCGCGGGACATCACGCTAAGAACTCCGCCCCAGGCCAGGGGAGGGCAAACGACACGTCGGCCAAGGACCCGTCGCACGAGCTGCAATCCGCCCCGTGGCGGCACGGATGACCGGGAGCCGCAGCGTCAGCGGCCCAGAGCCGCCCGAAGCGCCGCTAACGTAATTTCTGAAACGGCCGATTAAATGTGATATTCGCCCGTCGGGCAGCGGGCGAAGTCCCAGCACGCAGGGAGAACAGGACGACAGGCAAAGTGGTTTTCGACCAGGCTGACAATCCGGCCCAGGCCAACCCGGGACCGACGGCGCAGCGAGGCGGGTCCGCGAACCTGGCATCCGGAAGCCCGTCGCACCTGGCGTGCAGCGTGTGCGGGGCGGCGCTGCGGGGCGGCGGCGGCGCCTGCGTCTGCACCACCTGCGGCCGGGCCTGGCCGATCGCTGGGGGGGTCGTACGCCTCGGCGCTGCGCCCAAGTACTGGGGCGAGATCCCGCAACCCGAGGCCACACAAATGGTTGAGGAGGCACGCGCCAGCTCCTGGGAGGCGGCCGCCGCGGCGCACTTCCCCGGGCGGGACATGACAATCTCGATCCGCGATTTCCAGCGCGCCTCCTGGCTGCCGCTGCTGGGGCTGGGCCCGGGTGCGATTGCGCTCGATGTCGGGAGCGGCTACGGGTGCATCACCCACGCCCTTGCGCGCTGCCTACGCGAAGTCTACTCGCTGGAGGGCGTCAGCGAACGGATCAACTTCACACAGATACGGCTGGCGCAGGCGGGAATCACTAACGTTCACCTCGTCCAAGCCTCTGCAACAGACATGCCTTTCCTGGCGGAAACGTTCGACCTCGTGGTTATAAACGGCATTCTGGAATGGGTGGGAGAGTGGGACCTCAGCACCAATCCCCGCGCGGCGCAGGTCCGCTTCCTACGAAAAGTACGCCAGCTACTCCGGCCCAACGGCGTCGCCGTGATCGGAATCGAGAACCGGTTCGGTTACGGCCTGTTTCTGGGCGGCATGGACCACTCCGGGATCGCTTACACCAGCCTACTGCCGCGGCCGCTCGCGTCGTTGCTGCTGCGCGCCAGCGCGCGGCCCCACCACCGGACGCAGCTGAACCCGCGACGGTCCTACAGGACCTACACCTACTCACGCGCGGGCTATCGCCGACTGCTGCGGCGTTCAGGCCTGCAGGAGCGCGGATGTTACTGGGCGGATCCCGGCTACAACCAGCCCTACCACCTCACGCCAGTGCGTGGCTTCAGCAACATCCGCCAAGCAGTCGCGGCGGGATTGGTCCACCCGGGCGGGCGGCCGGCTGGTCTAAAGCGGAAACTCAAGGCCTGGGCCTCAGCGCTCCCGGGCGCATCGCTTTTCGTCCCCGAGTTTCTGATCGTCGCTGCCCCCGAGCCCAGCCCGTACCGGCTGGGCGCCCTGCTGGCGAGCGCCTTCGCCGGCGCCACGGGCACGTACCCGGAGGACTGGAACAACGCCGCGCTCAGCCTGGAAACCTCGCCCTTCAGCGCGAAAAGCGTGATGCGGGTCCGCGCGCCGCGGGCGGCGCGAGAGCGCATCGTGATCAAGGCCGGGATCCCCCAAGGAAGGGCAGATGAGACATCCGCGCTGGCCGCCGTGGGCGCGGAGCTCCGGCGCCAGCGCGAAAGCGCAGTGCGAGTGCCGGAACTCCTGGCGTCGTTCTCCGTCGGAGCAATCACGTATCGCGCCGAAACCGCGGCCTGCGGCGTCAGACTGGCCGACCTGGTCTGGCAGCCGCGGTACTGGGAGGACGACGCTCGCGTACGCCGTGACTGGGAGAACGTCTTCTCGTCAGGTATCCGCCTCTGCAAGGTCCTGCGCTCCATTGCCATCGGGCCAAGTACCGGCTACCCTCGGGGCGCCGGGGAAGCGCCCCGAGGGGCGACGACCGAAGACAGCTGGATCCAGCACGGCGATTGGACGGTAGAGAACGTCTTTCTGGGCAGCGACGGGGTGGTTGAGGTGATCGATTGGGAGAGCGTCGGACCCGGCTACCCGCCACTTTTCGACCTGTTTACGATCCTCCAGTCTACGGGCTACCTCAGCGCGCAGCGCCGGAAATCCGGCTTCCGCGACGCGGAGGAATATGGGACGGCGTCCTTCACCGACCTCTTCCTGTCGCCCGGCGACTTTCCGCGGGTTGCCGCCGAGGGCATCGAACGCGCCTGCGCGAGCCTCGACGTCGCCACGGAATGCATCCCGGACTTGCTGGCCGCCTTCCTGGACGAGCGCGCGCGCCGCTTTCAGGAAAGGGGATCCGCCGAGGCGGCCCGCCTCACCCTCCGCCTTTCCGCTGTTCTGCGGCAGAGCCCCGGCCAGCCAATCCTCGGCCGAGCCTGGACAAGCCGGACGCGCCCGTGACGCGCCCGGCTGGTACAATGCCGCTTCATCGGCGCGGCCAGTCGCGTCCCGCGGCCACGGCAGCTGCGCGCACAAGAAGCCCGGGCGGCGGCGCGCCGCCGAACACCAGCCTAAGGAGCGGCCTATGGTCAGGATTGTAATTTCGCGTGAGGGAATTTACCTACGAAGCGGTATGCTCGCCCGCGCGGTCAGCAGGTGTTCGAGGGCCTTCGGGAAGGGCGAGGTCGAGATCCACAAACTGCTCATGGGCGGAGAATTCGGACGCCCCGCGGCGAGCTACGCGCGTATCACCGGCGACCTCCGGCGGCCGTCGCGACCAATAGCTGAGTCGCCCCACGCCGCGCTGCTGCGCGACTATCAAGCCGAAGGCGAGGCCCTCTTCTCGCCGGCCCGGTTCGCGGCGACCGCGTATTATCGAAACGCGGCGCGTTGCATCGAGACCTTTGGCTCCTACTTCGACGCGAAAGAGCCTAAGGACGCCGTCCGCAAGGCCACGAGATTCTGCGGGATGCTGGACGGCCGGCCGCCCGAGGCCCAGGGAGAACACGAGAACGCACCAGGCTCGCTCCCGGTGGTGCGCCGTATTAGATTCTCAGACTGCTACGAAATCATCCACGGCCAGCACAGGCTCGCCGTAGCAGCCACCCGCGGCTTAAAGAGCCAGCGGTGCGTAATTCAGGTGTACGAGCCGGTCGTGACGCCCCTCCAGCAACTCGTGATGGACTCGAGCTGGACGCAGGGGACGCTGGAACTCTACCAGCCGATCCGCTCGCCCGAACTCGCCACGTGGCCGGTCGTCCGCCGATGCAGCGACCGCCTGCAAATGATGATCCGCTGGCTCGAGGCAAGGGGCATTCGGGGCGGATCATACCTCGACGTGGGGTGCAGCTACGGCTGGTTCGTGGCAGAGATGGCGGAGCTCGGATTCAAGGCGAGCGGGGTCGACCGCGACGCCGCCGCACTCGCCGTCGGCCGCCTGGTGTTCGAACAGGGCGCCGCGGCGTACACGGCCAGCGACCTCGTCAGCTTTCTCGAAACCGCGAAAAGGAAATACGACGTCGTCTCCTGCTTCAGTGTGCTCCACCACTTTGCGCTCGGCAAAATGCGAGTCTCAGCGGAATCGCTCATCCGCAGCATAGACGCGGCTACGGGGAGGGTCCTGTTCTTCGACACGGCCGAGAGCCACGAGGGCTGGTTTTCTAAGAGCCTTCCGAGCTGGGATGCCCAGTTCATCCGCAAATGGCTGGCCGATCACACGTCGTTTTCCCGCGTGGAACCCATCGGTGTCGACGAAGACAACGCGGGGAGCTACCGGGGCCAGTATGGCCGCCACCTTTTCGCCTGCTCCCGAGAGTAAACACCGCGTCCGGTCTTGCGGCCGCCGCTTGGCGGCCCCTCACCAGCGATCGCCCGCCGGAGCCGCCCCAGGTCTACGCCAAGGTCAGACTCGCAGCCGCCGGCGCGGTAGCCCGGGCTCCGCTCCGAGGGCGCAAGGGCACCGGGCGACAACGGCCAGGCGAGCTGACCCACGAAGCGGACCGCGGCCAGATTGGCGATCGGGCACCGCGGCGCGCGCACCGCGCAGACGGAGCTCAAATTCGCCCGGTTGCAGCTCGCCGCGGTAGCCGGCCGGTGGCCAGTTAATTGACGATGGCGATGTGGTTGGTGGCGATGCCGCTTTTCACGTCCTGGCTGCTGCAGGTCCGCTCCGTCGGTTGCCGGGTGGAGCGACTTCCTGCCGGTTTTCGACGCGCTGGGATTTCCGCTACAGCTTGCGGATTTCGCCGTGTTCCGCTGCAACTGGGAAGAGAAAGCCGAAAACGTCGTCGCCATGGCCGCGGAACTGAATCTGGGTCCGGAGAGCCTGCTGTTTGTGGACGACAACCCCGCCGAGCTACTGCGCCTGCAGTCCCAATTGCCCGCCCTGCCTATCCGCCAGACTCCGGATTCCGGCGCCGGCTGGCTGGCGCTGCTGGGCGAGCTGCGCGATCGCTGCGGCGCTTGGTCGGTTTCACGTGAGGATTCCGGGCGCACCGCCGGCATCCAGGCCAACCAGAAGCGCCAACAGGCGGTGATCGCCGGCGGCGCCGGCTGGCTCCGCGAACTACAGTTGCGCCTGGAGATTGAGGCCCACGCCTTCCCTTATCCGCGCTCCCTGGAGCTGCTCAACAAGACCAATCAGTTCAATCTCGCGGGTGTTCGCACGGGCGAGTCCGACTGGGTGCGCCGGGCCAGGGATCTCCAGGCATTTTGCTGGTCGGCATCTCCAAGCGATCGTTTCGGCGATTTCGGTGTAATCGCCGTCCCGCTCGGGCGCGCGCGCGAGCAGGTACTGGGACTCGAGAACTTTGTCCTGAGCTGCCGCGCTTTCGGCCGCGGGGTGGGGTACGGCCTGTTGAGCGCCTTCTTTGAGCGCTTCCAGGCAGAGGCGATAACGGGCCCGTTTCAATCCACCGCCAAAAACGATCCGGCGCGCCGCTTTTTGGAGGCAGCCGGGGCTGTCTGGCCGGCGCCGCAGGGCCAGCAACTGCGCCGCGATCCGTTCCTGGCGCTGGCGGCTGCGCAGTTGAGCGGGGTAGAATTGCAGACGACCACGGCGGCCCCTTTGGAGAACATCGTGCGCCCATGACCGGCGGCATTGACGACAAGCTCCGCCCGATTTTTTCCGAGGTGCTCTCCGGCGCGGCTGGCCCGCCCGAGCAGATCAGCCGCGCCAACACCGCCGAGTGGCACAGCGTCGCGCACGTCGGTTTGGTCCTGGCGATCGAAGAGACCCTCGGGTTGCTACTGACGGAATCGGAGATGGACGAGCTTTGGAGCTACGCCGGCGCGCAAGCCATCCTCTCCCGCCGCCTGGGCCGCTAAGTCTCGCGGCGTGCACAGGCAACTAACTCCGGGTGGAGCGGGGTGCACGCTTTTTTCCGCCGGCGGTTGCCCGGCGCGCGCGCCTCGGGCTGGTCCGAACCGGAGGCCGGCGGCGAGCAGCAGAGCCATGAGCCACATGGCCTGTATTCTCTCACGTCCAGGCGGCGGGCCGGAC
>JBOGKM010000037.1:0-2230 GCA_050747745.1 Terriglobales bacterium | reverse complement strand
TGTTCGCCGGTCCCGCGTTTGGCCAGGAAGGCCAACCCGGCGGACCGCCAAGGAACAGGGGCCATCCGGCCTCGGCAGGGATGCGCAAAAGGGGCTGGCCGGTTAACGGCCAGCCCCTTTGTTTTTTGGCTCTACATCAAGTCGTGTGGGTGGTTTCTACGTCTTTACGGCTGCTGGATACAGGTCCAGATTGCCGAGGTGGAAGTAGATGGCGTTGCGGAACCGTTCCCGGTTGCGAAAGCCACGGCTGCGTAGCTTGACCAGCTGGATGCGGCTGTTGATGCTTTCCGCGCCGCCGTTGTTGGCGTCGAGCACGATAGCGTTGAGAATGCCCCACAGGTGCTCCTTGATGGTCCGGGCAACCTTCCGGACGGGTTCCAGGCGACAACGCACGGCCCAGCCCAGCCAGCGCCTCCATCCCTTTTCGGCCCACGTACGGCTGACGTAGTCCCACAGGCCCATGGCGCATTCCTTGAGGGCCCAGGCACGCGCCGTCTTCAAGGAGCTTTCGCGCAATGCCTGGAAGGCACGCCACTGCTCACGCGGCATGTTCCCAGGGTTGCGCAGCCACAGGTATTTGCTGCGCATCAGATCGTCACGACCTTGCGCACGCAGGGCCTTGTGCTCGGCACGCCGGACCTTGTCCACCGCGTCACCCAGGTACTTGGCGACATGGAACTTGTCGAAGGCAATCTTGGTATTCGCGTCGGGCAACGCCGCGCGGGTCGCATGGATGAAAGCCGGCCACATGTCCATCGATACGCTCTCGATCGCGCCGCGTTCGGCCTCACTCAACCCGGCGTAGTACCCGTCCAGACTCGCCTGCTTGCGCTCATCGGCCACGTGCAGCACCGTCTTGCCGTCCGAGACCACCGTGACGTAGTCGTGCCCCTTGCGAAACGAAGTCTCATCCACCCCGATGTGATGTGCCGGCGCGCGCTTGCGACGCGCAAGGCCACGTGTGACTGCACGCTGCATGATGCCGTCGATGGCATTCCAGCTCACCCCCAAACGACGCGATACCGCCGCTGACGTCGCCTCCTTCAACCAATCGATCACCAGCGCCTCAAACAGCGCCGTGAAACTCGACCCCGGCTCCGCCCACGGCACCTTCACCATCACCACCCCGTGTTCTGGGCACTCAACCCGCGGCACCTCGGCCTCCAGAATGGTCTTGAGCTGACAGGTGTCCAGGTGCCGCCACCGCCGAGTGCGCCGGTCATACCCCGAACAACGCTTGCCACAGACCGGGCAGCGATGCTGCGTGTCCGGCTTGGCCTCTACCTCCACCTTGACTTCGCCTTCTTCCATCGACACATCGACCGCCGTCACACGCCACGGCGATTCGATCCCAAGAATCTGCTGATACAGCTGCTTGTCTCTCATCCCCCTACGCTAAAGTACCCACACGATCGAGGGAAGAGCCATTTGTTGCATCGTAACCGGTCAAACCGCGGCGTTCTGGTCGCGGACGTAACCGCACGCTACCGTCCGCGTGATGTGGGCACGGGACGTGGCGACGGTGGCGGATTCACGCGCAGGCAGGTGCGGTGGGCGGCGCGGTGGCGACTGCGGGTGGGGCCGGCGCGGGCGGGCTGCGTTCGAGGTCGGAGCGCAGCGGGTGCGCGGCGAAGTGCTGCTTCCACAAGCGCGGCGTGAGTTCCTGGACGCGTTGGGCGGGCTGGATCTGGACGCGCTGCAGCACGTCGACCAGGTAGGTATACGGATCGACGCCGTGCAGGCGGCAGGTGGTGATCAGGCTCTGGACGATGGCCACGGCTTCGGCGCCCACTTCCGTCCAACAGAACAGCCACGCCTTCCTACCCATGGGGATCGGGCGCAGCGCGCGCTCGAGATGGTTCGTGTCGAGCGGTACCTCGGGATCAGCGAGGCAGACTTCCAGCGCAACCTGGCGGGCCTGCGCGTAGGCCAACGCTTTGGCCAGCGGGTGGCTGGGTTCGAGGTCCGGGCGCTGGCACTGGCGCTCGCACCAGGCCCAGAAGGCGCGCACGATCGGGGCCTCGCGTGCGGTGCGTGCCCGTTGTTTGGCCGCCCCGGTGAGCCCGGCGGCGCGGATCCCCGCTTCCTGGTGGTACAGCGCTGCGATCAACGCCAGGCCTTCCTGCACCTGCGGGTCGCTGGCCTGCGCACGCTCGAAGTACCGGCGCGTGTGGCTCCAGCATTGCGCGTGCGTCACCGCCGGCCGGGTCGCGGCGTAGCGGGCGTAGGC
>JBOGKM010000036.1:0-23332 GCA_050747745.1 Terriglobales bacterium | reverse complement strand
CCGGTTGCGCGGATACCGCCTTGCGGTCTGGATGGACAGGCGCTTGTACGTACGCCAAGGCTCCGGCCAGCGCCCAGGCGGCATCCGGCAGTGCTAGCATGGAGCCATGCGGCGGGCGTGGATTCTGACGGCCGCTTTCGCCGCGGGGGCGGTGATCGCCTCCGCTCAGGCGCCGCTCACGCCCTTGCAGGTGTTGCAGCGCGCCATTCAGAGGGATCACGCCGACTCGATCGCGCAGCAGCAGTACGCTTGGCACGAGCGCGACATCGTCACCGAGATTGGCCGCAAGGACAGGCCCGGCAAGGTGGAAAGCGATGAAACCGACGATGTTTCCGAAGTGGATGGAATTGAGTACGATCGCATAATCGCGCGCGATGGCAAACCGCTCTCGCCCAAACAGGCGGCCAAGGAGGCGCGCAAAGCGGCGGCGTTCATCCGCAAGCACAACAACCCCAAAGTCGAAGCTAAAGATTTGGCCGAGCAGGCGAAGGAGCGACGCGAAAGCCGCAAGCTGATTGACACCTTCGCGGAAGCCTTTCATCTCGCCTTCACCCCGCCCAGCGTGCCCGCGCCGTGCAACTGCTGGGGCATCACCCTTGCGCCGCGCAAGCGCTTTCACACCCGCGATCACAATCTCGACCTGCTGCATCATGTCCGCGGAACGCTGTGGATCAGCCGCCAGAATTTCGGGATGGAGCAGGCAAATTTTCTCGTCCTGCAAACCTTGAGCCTCGGTTGGGTGCTGGCACGTATTGAAAAGGGCAGCACGTTCGAGTTCAAAAATAACCTGGTGGACGGGCACTGGTTTGGCCAGAGCCTGACCGGCACCGTGAACGCGCGCGTTCTGCTGGTGAAACCCTATCACCTGCTCCTGGACGACACCTACACGGACTACCGCCGCTTTGGAGTAAGCTCGCGCGTGATTGCGCAGGCGCCTGTCTCCCATCCGCGCTGATGTTGCCGGCGGTCGTCATCGTGGGTGCGGGAGCGGCTGGTCTGGCGGCGCAGCAGGCGCTGCACGCGGCCGGCTGCCGCTCGCTGCTGATCGAAGCGCAAGGCCGGCCGGGCGGACGCATCCTGACGTTGCGGCCTAGGGGCTGGCCGGCGCCGGTCGAGCTGGGCGCCGAGTTCATACACGGCTCCGCCGCAGCGCTGCCTGAGTTGGCTTTGGCGCCCGCGCCGCGCCCGGGCCATGACTGGACCTCGCGCGGTGGCACGCTGGCGCGCGCGGGCGAATGGGCGGGCGGCGCCGATGCGGTGTTGGAACGCATGCAGGCGGCGGCGAGCGGACCCGATCAGTCTTTTGCTGCGTTCGTGGCCGGGAGCTGCGCTGATCTGCCCGCTGCGGCGCGCGCCGGGGCGGTGGCGTTCATCGAGGGCTACGAAGCTGCCGACCCAGCCCGCATCAGCGTGGCTTCGCTACAGCGCGAATTTGCCGTTGAAGGCGGCGCAGGCTGGCCGCGGCGCCCGCGCGGCGGTTACGCGCAGCTAATCCGGCGTTTCGCAACGCGGGAGCCGGTGTGGCTCAACGCGCCGGTTCGCGCCGTCACCTGGCATCCAGGCGCGGTGCAGCTCGAGGTCGAGCGCGAGGGCAGCATCTGTCCGCTCAGCGCCCGCGCCATGATCCTCACGCTACCGCTGAGTGTCCTGCAGCGCGGCGATGTCTCGTTCCATCCTCCGCTCGAGGCGAAGCGCGCGGCGTTGGCAGGCTTGGTGGTGGGCGGTGCGGTGCGCGTCATCCTGCGGTTGCGGCGGCGGTTCTGGCGCGATCTGCATGATGAGGCCGAAGGTAACCTGGCGGAGCTGCGCTTTTTGTTCAGCGTGGCGCCCTCCGGCGGCTTTTTCCCCACCTGGTGGACCGATCCGCGCGCCCCGCAAATCACCGGATGGGCCGGCGGGCGCCGCGCCTGGGCGCTGGCGGGCCGCTCCCCTGAGCAGGTCTGCCGGCGGGCCGTACGCGATTTGGCCGCGCTGCTGGGCTTGCCCGCGCACGCCGTGGCCTCCGAGGTGCTCGCCGCCTACACTCACGACTGGCAGACTGATCCCTGGTCGCGCGGAGCATACTGCTACGCCAGCGTGGGCGCCGCCGATGCCCACGCCGTGCTGGCCGAGCCGCTCGCGGACACGCTGTTTTTCGCCGGCGAAGCCACCGATGCAGCCGGACGCCACGCCACGGTCGCCGGCGCGGTGGCCAGCGGGTGCCGGGCAGCGGCGGAGGTCTTGACGAGCATCTAAGCGCTTGTGCCGGAACGAAACCGCTGGTCCCAGCAGGTCTACGGCTCCTTCCATACCCAGTCGCGTATTTCCGGCGCGTCCTCGAAGTGCTGCTGCGCGTACGCCAGCGCGTCCGCGATCGCCTGCTCGCAGGCGCGCACTAGTTCCTGCTGCCGTGGTCCTTCGGGATACGCGCGACGCAGCGCTTCGGCGGCCAGATGAAACCGGCTCATGCCGTTCAGCACCACCATGTCAAACGGCGTGGTGGTCGTGCCCTGTTCCATGAAGCCGCGCACGTGAAAGCGCTCCGCGTGCGGACGCCCATGGATCACGCCGTGAACGGCGCGCTGGTAGCCGTGAAAAGCGAAGATGACGTGCTTGGAAAGGGTGAACAGCTCGGCGAACCGCTCCGGCGCCAGCCCGTGCGGATGCAGACCGGGCAGGAACAGGCACATCAGGTCGCAGATGTTGACTACGCGCAGCCGCAGCTCGGGGGCGTGATGGCGCAGCCACCAGGCCGCCGCCACCGTCTCCAGCGTGGGGATGTCGCCGCAGGCCGCCAGCACTACGTCCACATCGCCGTGCGCGCCGCCCGGCGTTCCCGCCCAGGCCCACGCGCCGGCGCCGGCGCGGCAGTGCGCCTCCGCGCCCGCCGCATCCAGCCATTGCAATTGCGGCTGTTTGTCGATCACGATCAGGTTCACCGTGTTGCGATCCTCGAAGCAGCGCTGGGCGATGGCCAGCAGGCAGTTGGCATCCGGTGGAAAATAAATGCGGGCCACCGCGCCCCGCTTGCTCAGCATGACGTCGATCAGCCCCGGTCCCTGGTGGCTGAAACCGTTGTGGTCGTTGCGCCAGCAGGTCGAGGTGAGCAGCAGGTTCAGCGGCGCCACAGGCGCGCGCCACGGGAGCGCCGCCGCGGCTTCCAGCCACTTGGTATGCTGCACGATCATCGAGGCGGCGACCATGGCAAAGGCTTCGTAGGTGACGAACAGTCCGTGGCGGCCGGTGAGCAGGTAGCCCTCCAGCCAGCCTTCGCACAAATGCTCGCTCAAAACCTCGAGCACGCGCCCGCCGGGGGCCAGATGGTCATCGAGCGGGAGAGTCGCAAGCTGCCATCGCCGTGCCGTGGTCTCGAGCACCGCATCCAGACGGTTGGAGGCCAGTTCGTCCGGACACAGCACGAGGAAATTGTTCACCCCTGCGGGCGCGGCGAACAGATCGCGCAGCCACAGTCCAAGCTGGCGCGTGGATTCGTGCTGCTCGCCCGCCGGCTGCGGAACCGGCAGGGCGTGCCGGTGCCAGTCGGGCAGCGGCAGCGGGCGCAACAGCCGTCCGCCGTTGGCGTGCGGATTGGCGCCCATGCGGCGCTCGCCCGCGGGCGCCCAGGCGGCGACGTCGGCGGCTGGCGCTCCGGCGGCATCGAACAGCTCCTCCGGACAGTAGGAGCGCATCCAGGCTTCCAGCGCAGCTAATTGTCCCGCGTCGGCGCGCACGTCCTTGAGCGGCACCTGGTGCGCGCGGAACGTCCCTTCGATGGGCACGCCCTGCCATTCTTTCGGCCCGGTCCAGCCCTTGGGCGTGCGCAGCAGGATCATCGGCCAGCGCCGCTGCGCGCCGTGCAGTTGGCCGCTGCGCAGGGCCGCCAGTCGGTCGGCGGCGTAGTCGAGCGCCGCAGCCAGCTTCTGATGCATAGGCGCGGGCTCGCTGCCCGCCACCAGCAGCGGCTCGTAACCCAATCCGGCAAAAAGCTGAAACAGGCGCTGGTCGGGCATGCGGGCATCCACGGTGGGGTTGGCGATCTTGTAGCCGTTCAGGTGCAGCACCGGCAGCACCGCGCCATCCTGGCTGGGATCGAGGAAGTCAATGCCCTTCCACGATCCCGCCAGCGGCCCGGTCTCAAACTCGCCGTCGCCAATCACGGTGACCGCGATCAGCTCCGGGTTGTCCAGCACCGCGCCCACCGCGTGCGCCAGCACATAGCCCAGCTCGCCGCCCTCGTGGATCGAGCCGGGCGTGGGCACGCTGACGTGGCTGGGCACGCCGCCGGGCGTGGAGAACTGCCGGAACAGGCGCAGCATGCCCGCCTCGCTGCGCGCCACGGACGGATAGATTTCGCTGTAGGTGCCTTCCAGCCAGACGTTGGCCAGCAGCGCCGGACCGCCGTGGCCGGGACCGGCGAGGTAGATCGCGTTCCAGTCCCGCGTGCGGATCACGCGGTTCACGTGCGCGTACACCAGGCTCAAGCCGGGCGACGTGCCCCAGTGCCCCAGCAGACGCGGCTTGATGTGCTCCGCCCGCAGCGGCTCGCGCAGCAGCGGATTGGCCTGGAGATAAATCTGCCCAACGGTCAGGTAGTTGGCGGCACGCCAGTAACGCCCGATCGCCGCCAGTTCGGCGGGCGTGAGCGGTCCGGCGGCCGCGCTCGAAAGCTGTTCGTCGAAGCGCAACATCAGCTCCTCCCTTCATCCTTGAGGGCCAGCGCCGCGCACAGCGCGCGCGCCATCATGCGTTCCTCCTGGGCTGGAACGGCCCGTGCCGCGAGCTTGCCCTGCGGCGCCAGCCAGTCCATGTCCGCACAGATGCGCTCGCGGATGACGGCGGCGTTCTCGCCGATGCCGCCGGTGAACACCAGCAGATCCACGCCGCCCAGCACCGCCGCCAAGGCGCCCAGGCACATGCGAATCCGGTAGACAAACAGCTCCACCGCCTCCTGGGCCTGCGGCTGCGGGTCCGCGAGCAGGGTTTTCATGTCGCCGCTCAAGCCGCTTGAGCCGCGCAGCCCGGAGTCGTGATTCAGCATGCGGTCCAGCGCCTCCGGCGTGACGCCGCGTTCCCGCAGCAGGTAGAGCAGTACGCCCGGATCCAGGTCGCCGCTGCGCGTGGACATGGGCACGCCGCCCAGGGGCGTAAACCCCATGCTGGTTTCCACGCTCCGGCCGGCGCGAACGGCGGTCAGGCTGCAGCCATGGCCCAGGTGCGCGATGATGAGCCGCTGCGGGAGCGGACCTTCAGCCGCAAGCGCCGCCAGGACCGAAGCGCACGACAGGCCGTGGTAGCCGTAGCGGGCGACGGCTTCTGCCGTCAGGGTTCGCGGCAGCGGCAGCCGGCGCGCCACTTCGGGCAGGGTGCGATGAAAGCTGGAATCCGAGCAGGCGAACTGGGGCAGGGCAGGGAACGCCGCGCGCGTGGCGCCGATCAACGCCAGCGCCTGGGGCAGGTGATCGGGCGCCAGTGGCGTCAACGATTCCAACTCGCGCTCCAGGGCGTCATCGAGGGGGCGCGCCTGCGGCCAGACGGTGTTGGGGGCGACGATGCGGTGGGCGATCGCCTCCGGCTTCTGGCGCAAGCCGGCGAACGTCATCGTCAGCGTGGCGGAGAACTGATCCGCCGCGCGCAGGTCTTCCGCGCGCCCCTGCTGTAAGCAGTGCTCGCCGGCGAACAGCGCCCATTTCAGGCTGGACGAGCCGGTATTGAGGCACAGGACCCGCACCACGTCCCTCCCTCCAGTATGAGGGCTTATTCCACCGTGACCGATTTGGCGAGATTCCTGGGCTGGTCCACGTCGCAGCCGCGCCGCACCGCAATGTGATAGGCCAGCAACTGCAGCGGGACGACTTCCAGCAGGGGCAGCAGCAGCTCGGGGGCGGAGGGAATTTCCAGCACATGGTCGGCGCCTTCGCGCACGTTACCATCGCCCTGGTTGGCGATCACGATCACCTCGCCCTCGCGCGCCTTCACTTCCTTCAGGTTGCTCAGCGTCTTTTCGTAGCGCGTCACCGAGGCGGGATCGGCGGGATCGTGCGCCGCCAGGATCACCACCGGCAGGTTTTCGTCAATCAGCGCGTTGGGGCCGTGCTTCATCTCCCCCGCCGGATAGCCCTCGGCGTGGATGTAGGAAATTTCCTTGAGCTTGAGCGCACCCTCCAGCGCAATGGGGTAGTGGATGCCGCGGCCGAGATAGAGGAAATCGCGCGCCCTGTAGAAGCGCCGCGCCAGCATTTCGTAGTCGTCCTCGCGGCCGAGCAGCGATTCCAGCTTGGCGGGGATGCGTTCGACCTCCTCCATGAAGGCGCGGGCGGCATCGGCATCGAGAGTGTCGCGCGTCCGTCCCAGGTACAGCGCCAGCACCACCAGCGCCGCCAATTGCGCGGTGAAGGCCTTGGTCGATGCCACCCCGATTTCCGGCCCCGCGTGCGTGAGCAGCGCACCCTGCGCCTCCCGCACCAGCATGCTGCCCACCACGTTGGCGATGGCCAGCGTCTTCGAGCCGCGCCCGCGCGCCTCGCGCAGCGCCGCCAGCGTGTCGGCGGTTTCGCCCGATTGCGAGATCAGGATGGTCAGCTGGTCGCGCCGGACCATGGGATTGCGGTAGCGGAACTCGCTGCCGTAGTCGACTTCCGTGGGCACGCGCGCCAGTCCTTCCAGCAGAAATTTTCCCGCCAGCGCTGCGTGCCAGGACGTGCCGCAGGCGATGATGCGGGCTGACTCGAAGCCGCGAAAATCCTCCGGGGTCAGCTCCATCTCCTCTAGAAACACCTCCCCGCGGTCGCGCGACAGCCGCCCCAACAGCGTGTCCCGCACCGCCCGCGGCTGCTCGTAAATCTCCTTGAGCATGAAATGCTTGTAGCCGCCTTTTTCGGCCAGAATCGGATCCCAGGTGATGTGCGTCACCTCGCGCTGCACCGGCCGCCCCTCCAGATCCATCAGCCGCACCCCGTGCGGACTCAGCACCGCGACGTCGCCATCGGCCAGGAAGAACACGTCGCGCGTGTGGTGCAGCAGCGCGGGAATGTCGCTGGCCACGAAAAACTCGTCCTGACCCAGCCCCACCACCACCGGCGGCCCATTGCGCACGGCGACGATCTTTTGCGGATCGCGCGTGCTCAGCATCGCCAGCGCAAACACGCCGCGCAGCCGCGGCAGCGCGGCCAGCACCGCCTGCTCCAGATTCCCGGCGCCCTGCCGCCACTGCTCCTCGACCAGGTGTGCCACCACTTCGGTGTCGGTCTCGGTGCGAAACTCGTGGCCCGCGGCCGCCAGCTCACGTTTCAGCTCCAGATAGTTTTCAATGATGCCGTTGTGCACCACGACGATTTCGCCCTTGCAGTCGCGGTGGGGATGCGCGTTCTCCTCCGTCGGCCGTCCGTGCGTCGCCCAGCGCGTATGCCCGATGCCGTAGTCGCCCTCCAGCGGTTGCGCGCGGACGGCTTCCTCGAGATTGCGCAGCTTGCCCTGTGCCCGCCGGATCGCCAGCGTTGCCCCCCCGTCAACTCCGTTGCGCACCACGGCGATGCCCGCCGAGTCGTAGCCGCGGTACTCCAGCCGTTTCAGGCCGTCCAGAATCACCGGAACCACCGGCTTGTTGCCGATATAGCCAACGATGCCGCACATAAGAACCGAAAGACTCGCTATTCTTCCCAGCTGATCGAGTAATCTTCAATCACGGGATTGGTCAGTACCTCGCGCGCGGCGCGCTCCACCTGTTGCCGGGCCTCGGAGGCGCCCGCGCCCGCGGTCAGGCGCACCTCGAACAGCTTGGCCTGCCGCACTTCAGCGATGGCGCCGTAGCCCAGCCGCGCCAGCGCCGTCTGAATCGCCTTGCCCTGCGGATCGAGCACGGTCTGCTTCAAGCCCACCTGTACCCATGCGGTCATGGCTGTTCCCACACTAGGCTACCATGAGCCATGGCCGGCATCCGCCTGGGACTGGTCTGGCTGGGCAAAACCCGCTCGCCGCTCGTCCGCGCCGCGACTGCCGAAGCGGCGGCGCGCCTGGGCGCGTTCGCGCGCCTGGCCACGCTGGCGACGGAGGAGCTGGCCGGGCGCGATCCCACCCGGCAACTTCTGCGCCGGGCTGCCGGGGCTCGCCTGTGGCTGCTCGATCCCGCGGGCCGCGTCTTCACCTCGCCTGCCTTGGCCGCTTTTTTGCAACGCGAAGCCGCCGCCCACTCCAGCCGCGAGCTGCTGTTCGCGATCGGCGGCGCCGACGGTTTCCCGGCCGAGGCGGCGGCGGCGGCGGCCGGCCGCGTCTCGCTCTCCCCGCTCACCTTCTCGCACGAGCTGGCCCGCCTCATGGCGCTGGAACAGCTCTATCGCGCCTGCGCCATCCTCGCCGGCCACCCTTATCCGCATTAGTCTAGGGGATCTGCCGGAACAGGTACACCGACAGCTGCCCATCCAGCAGCCGGCACTGCACCGCCCCATCGCGGTCGGTGCGGAACACGCGCGCGCCCGCCGCGCGCAAATCGTCCAGCACCGGAGCCGCGGGTTGACCGTAGCTGTTGTCCGCGCCCACAGAAATCACCGCCGCCTGGGGACGCACCGCCCGCAGAAACGCCGGCGTGGACGAGGTCTTGCTGCCGTGATGGCCGACCTTGAGCACCGCGCTCGCCAGCCGCACATGATGCGCCAGCAGCCAGTGCTCGCCCACCGCTTCCGCATCGCCTTCCAGCAGCATCGCCTCGCCGTCGTGGCTCACCCGCACCACCATCGAATCATCGTTGACCGGTGTCGGTCCGGCGCGGTAATCCGGCGAGGGCAGCAACACCGCGATGCGGCTGCCGCCCACCCGAAACGCATCGCCAGCCGCCAGTTGCCGCAGGCGGGCATGGCGGGCGCGGACTTCCCGCAAAAACCCGCGCGTGGCCGCATCTTGCGGCAGCGTGCGCGTCACCCACACCTCGCGCGGATGAAAATCCGCCACCACGGTAAACAATCCGCCCAGGTGATCGTTGTGCGCGTGCGTGAGCAGCACCGCCCCCAGCCGGTGCAGTCCCAGCGACCACAGAAACGGGGCGACGATCTCTTGACCGCTGTCCCAGCGCGCGCTGCGCGGCCCGCCATCCACCAGCAGGGTGCGGCCATCGGGAAAGGACACGAAAATCGAATCGCCCTGTCCCACATCCAGAATGGTGGCGCTCAGTCCCGGCGGCAGCCGTGGCGGGAATGGCGCCGCCGCCAGCACCAGCGTCAGGGCCAGCATGAGGGCGCTGCTTGCCCCCGCCCAGCGGCGCCACCGCGGCCGCTTTCCGCTCAGCGTACCGGCCGCGATCCAGAGCGCTGCCGCTGCGCCGAACAGCGCCAGGAACCACCCCGGCGGCGATGGAACCCGCCAGTTCGCCGCCGGCCAGCGCGCGAGCACCGCCGCCAGCGCCAGCATGCGTTGCGCCAGCCCGCCGATCAGCCATCCCGCCGCATGCGCCGCGCCCGGGCCTAGTTCCGCCGCCAGCACGCTCAGCCATCCCAGCGGAATCAACAATGCGGCGGCAGGCACCAGCACCGCGTTGGCCACCAGCGCCCAGGGACTGGCGCGGTGAAAGTAGACGGTGTTGAACGCCGCCAGGCCTAGCTGCAGGACTGCCGAAATCATTACCACGTCGTACAGGTAAAGCAAAATCCGCATCAGCCCCGGCCACAGCTTCCATCCCAGCGGCTGCCAGATGCCGGCGAGCCGCTCGGCTACGCGGCGCATCCGCACCCGCCGCGCCGCCAGATCCGTCTCCAGCGCCACGTCCAAGGCCACGCTTTTCAGGTTCCGAAAGACCATCCGCCAGTGCAACGAAGTGGCGCGCAGCAGCGGCAGCGCCACGCCCGCCAGCAGGAGCGCTGCGCCAAACGACATCTGGAAGCTTGCCTGATAGAGATCGAGTGGGTGCCACACCAGCAGCAGCAGCGCCGCGCCGCCCACCGCATTCAGCGCCTGTCGTTCCCGATACCACCACTCCGCTCCAAAATAAATTACCAGCATCAGCAGTGCACGCAGCGTGGGCGTGCGCCCGGCAATCACCCAGGCGTAGCCGGCCAGCAGCAGCAGGCTGAGGCCGCCGGCGGTGAGCCGGGGGCAACGCAGCCGCGCCAGCAGCCACCAGAGCAGCATGGCCAGCACGCCGATATGCAGTCCGGCCACCACCAGCAGATGATAGATGCCATCGATCTGAAAGTTGGTGCGGGTGCGCTCGCTCAGCCGCGCCACATCGCCCAGCAGCATGCCCCGCAGCAGGGCATTGGCGCCGGGAGCCTGGGCCGGCGGCGCCAACTCGTCCAGGCGCATGCTCAGCCAGCCCCACAGATGCGCCCGCGCGGCCGCCAGCCGATCGGCATGTAGCGCCATGGGCCACCGCTGCCAGCCCTTCAGCGGCAGCGTCGCAGTCACCACGATGCCCTGGCGCCGTTCGCGTTGACTGAAGTCGGGCACGCCGGGATCGCGGTAGTGCCGCAGCGGGCGCAAATGCAACCGCGCCGCGAGGCCCACGCCGGCGGGCAGCCGCAAGAGCGCCTTCGCCCAGCCCGGATCTTGGCCCTGGCGCGGCGGGTAAGCATACAAGCGCACGCCGCCCGAGACGGTGCGCAGTTGCGGATCGGCGGCGCTGGCGGCCAGCGTTGTGGCCTGCAGATCGAGCCGCACCGCGCTGGCCTGCCCGGCGTCGTAAAGCAGTTGCGGGCGGTCGCGCACATAGCCGGTCACAAACACGCGCCGCCGTGGCTGCTGTTGCAGCGCCAGCGCGGTTTGCGCGAGCAACCCCGGCACGCGCGGGTGCGCCCGCAGCGCGGCAGCGCGGCCGTAGCCCAGCATGGCGCACAGCAGCAACCCCAGCACGGTTGCGGCTCGGCTCCGGCCGCGCCACACGGCAGCCAGCGCCAGACTCCCTGCCAGCATCACCGCCGTCCAAACTACGGGGATGGGCGCCAAGCTCGCCGGTCCGCTCGCAGCCGCCACGATACCGGCGGCCAGCGCCAGCGCTGCATAGAGCAGAGGCTGCATGGGCGGATGCCGCCATTTTAGCGGCCTATGTACCGCCGCCGCATCCCCCCGTTTGGGGCTGGGCCGCCGGCCCGCGGCTGCGCTTCAATTTACGGCTGCTTACTGAAGGATTTGCTCGCCAGACGCCGGTCACAGGCGCCGCCGCCGCTCAACGCCAAAGGTGCCGCGTTCGCGCAGAACCGCCGCACGGCGGTTTCGCCATTGAGTTGCACATCGAAGCGCAGCGGAGTTGCGATCGCTTTCCCTATCCCCTCGCCGCCTGCGCCATCTGCTTCTGGTTTTCGCGCATTCGCTCCAGCACTTCCTTGGCGTCGGGCCGCGCCATCACCACCGTTTCCAGGTTCGCCAGCAGCCGTGGTGAATTGGTCTTACGCCGCAGCTCGGCCAGCAAGGGCTGGATTTTGGCGAACACGAACAGGTGTTCGCCGTTGCAGGCATTAAACATGTCCGCGTCAATGGCGCCATGCAGCACCAGCGCCGATGCCATATCCCAGAACGTCCCCACCATGCGCAGGTAGGCGCTATGCTCGCTGCGCAGCGTGGCGATATAGTCGTCAGCGTTGGCGGGGTGAAACTCGCGAGCAAACCAGTTGCGCGCCTCGCGCATGACCTTTTCCCGGCGCAAATCGTACAGTTTCAGAATCAGCTTCGCATCTTCGTATTTCGGCGGCACTGATGTATCCTCCATCTACCAAGCTACCACGCCGCTTCGGCGGCCCGCCGGGCGGAACATGGTTCTTGGTCGTTGAGAAGCGCGGAGCGGTCAACAGGAAGCCTGGTAGCGCCAGCGGGATTCGAACCCGCAGTCTTCGCCTTGAGAGGGGGAACCGGCAGTTTGGTACGGGTTGGTGCGATTTGGTATTGGCGAGAATATAGTATTGGAATGCAGTCACTTACGCGCACGTCAGCGTAGGAAGGCTTGGGACGACTTTGGAGCCATTTGTAGGCATCCGTGCTCCCCACGCGCTACCGAAAAAACCAAGTTTGCGCCGGCCAGCAGCCAGCTTCCGACGGCCTTTTTGGGCTTCGTGGCCTGACGCTCTCGTCACCATGGTCATGCGAGCGTGCTGGCAAGCACGGTGGCTAGGTGCGCGAGGTGCTTGCGCTCGGGCCCACGTAGGGCTGGCGCTCACTAGTTGCCAGCTCGCTGCGGGCGTGACTGCGGCTGAGGCTTCGCGCCCGCTGTTTCCTTGGCCATGATTGATTCCATCCGCCGGACCATGGCTGATGGCTTGAGGGCCAGAGTCTCCGCAAGACGGCAGATTGTCCGGATCGTTGGGCTCCTGATTCCGCGCTCGGTCAGGCTGACGTAGGTTCGGTCAAACCCCGCATTTAGGGCCAGTTGCTCCTGGGAATCGCCGTCGCGCGAGCGCAGTTCCCGGAGGGCCTGACCAAACGCCTTTTCGGGACCCGCTCCAGCTGGACAGCGCCGCCGCTGGCCGGTTCCAGTTGACCACGGATGCGTTCAAGGCGTACAAAGACGCGGTAGCATTGTGGTTTGGCGTGCGCGCCGACCGGGGGTCGCCTTCTCTGCCACCTGCGGATTGCTGGCTCATGCCGGTTGGCGATTTAGACTGGCTTATGTTCGCCCCAAACGCGATCGTACGCACGCCGACAAAGCACGCGAAGGCCTTCGTCGGAGACTTTTGTGTAATCGCCGTTGGTTGATACGAGGCTATCAAACTCAACCGCTGCTCGATGCAACAGTGAGACCCGCCAGCCAGGAATTCCGTAGCGTTTCTGAATTTCGAGCGTTCGCCGGCTCTGCGTCTCCAAGATCCACTGCGTCGCCTTCTCTGTCGCGTCGGGCGGGCGGTGCACTCCGAAGAGATTGGCGATGTGGCGCATTCGTACAAGGTCACGCTTATAGCTGATTAGGCCACGCGCGGCCCAGGGGATGCTACAGAGCTGCAAAAGAATCCGGTAGGCGCGAAATTCCGGGCACTCCGGCCTGCGTTGATACCACCAGCAGTGGCCGCATTTTTGGCAGTGCAACTTAAAGCGGATGCGTCCTTGGCAGCGCTGCTTCTCTATTATGACGGGGGCGGTCATCCACCAGATCGCGGCTTGGCAACGCGGGCACTCTGCGTTGACCCGGTGCTGCCGGGCGTTTAGCGGTAGACCTGCTGCCCGAGGTGGAACGTTTAAAGTCATCACTATTACAAGCACCTCCTCTGGCCTGATTATGCGCTGGGGCGGCTTTCTGGCCGATGCCGTGGGTAAGCTGGATGGCGTCTTCGGCGCGGCACTGGCGGAAGGCGCGCCCGCACCCGGGCTGCTACCGGAGGCGAAAAATCCCAATCCGTGCTCCCCAGGCGCTACCGGAATTCACGCCGACTTGGCCGAACCAGCGTAAGTTGTTGAAAAGATTGGTAGCGCCAGCGGGATTCGAACCCGCGGTCTTCGCCTTGAGAGGGCGACGTCCTAACCGCTAGACGATGGCGCCACGGGACATTTCCCACTCTATCACGAGCTGCCCGAGCCGCCGGGCTGCAGTCCGTAGTGATGGCCGAGGTAGCCGCCAAGAAAAGCGAGCGGGTTTCCGCATCGGCTCAAAGGGCCTTGCGCGCCATGGCGAGCAGTGCCCAGGCATGTTCGTTGGGCGCGGGGTCGGCGGGATCGGGGCGGAATTCTTCGATGCGGGCTTCGCTCCAGCCGGCACCGCTGAGCAGCGCTTGCCATTCGGCGGCGCTTTTGTACTGCACCGGCACGGCGAGCTGCTTTATCCATTGTGCCGCGTTGGGATTGCCGGTATAGAGACACATCAGCAGGAACAGCCGCCCGCCTGGGGCGAGCACGCGCTTCAGCTCGTCCAAGACGGCCCGCGGGCCGGGATAGTAGTAAAAGCTTTCCACGCTATAGATGACCTGGAAAAAATCGTTGGACCAGGGAATATGCTCCGCCGGAGAGGCGACGAAACGCGTATTGCGCAGCGGCGCTTCGACGGCGGCGGCCTGCGCGATCATGGCGTCGCTGACGTCCACGCCCACCGCCAGCCCTGGCGCGCCCACCCGTTCGGCGGCCAGCCGGGTGGCCCAGCCCGAGCCGCAGCCCAGGTCGAGCACGCGCTCGCCCGGCTGAAACCCGATACGCGCGAACATGCGCTCGGTGATGGCGCGATGATGGCGTTCCATGGTGGCGCCCTTGCCGGCGGCTGCCCAGGTGTTGAACTCCTGCCGAAGCTGTTCGTTGTCGGGCCGGCTCATTGGGGGCCCGGGGCCACGTAATCGTCGACCAGGGTGTGATTCATGGAGCAGTGCTGCGGGCCGCACATGGAGCAGAAATGCGCGTCCTTGTAGCCCGCCTGCGGCAGGGTGGCATCGTGCATGGCTGCGGCGGTGGGCGGATCGAGGGAGAGCGCGAACTGCTCGCGCCAGTTGAAGCTCTTGCGGGCGCGCGAGAGCGCATCATCGCGGTCGCGTGCGCCGGGGCGGTGGCGGGCGATATCGGCGGCGTGCGCCGCGATGCGGTAGGCGAGCAATCCTTGCTTCACATCTTCGGCGTTGGGCAGTCCCAGGTGCTCCTTGGGCGTGACGTAGCACAACATGGCCGCGCCGTGCCAGCCGATCATGGCCGCACCGATGGCGCTGGTGATGTGGTCGTAGCCGGGAGCGAAATCGGTGACCAGCGGACCGAGGGTATAAAACGGCGCCGCGTGGCAGAGTGCGACTTCCTTCTCCACCTGCATCTGGATCTGGTCCATCGGGATGTGGCCGGGGCCCTCGATCATCACCTGGCATTCGTACGCCCAGGCGCGCTCGGTCAGCTCGCCCAGGGTTTTGAGTTCGGCGAACTGGGCGGCATCGCTCGCGTCATGCAGCGAGCCCGGGCGCAGGCTGTCGCCCAGCGAGAACGAGACGTCGTATTTGCGGAAGATTTTGCAGATGGCGTCGAAGTGGTCGAAGAGCGGGTTTTCGGCGCCATTGGCGACCATCCATTCCGCCAGAATCGCCCCGCCGCGGCTGACGATGCCCGTGATGCGATCCCGGGTCAGTGGGAGGTGCTCGCGAAGGATGCCGGCGTGGATGGTCATGTAATCCACGCCCTGCTCGGCCTGGCTCTCGATGGTCTCCAACAGCAGCGCCGGCGTGAGATCACGAATCTGCCGGACTTTGGTCAAGGCTTCATAGACCGGGACGGTACCGATGGGCACCGGCGAGCGCCGCAGAATGGCTTCGCGGATGCCGGGAATGTCGCCGCCGGTGGAGAGATCCATCACCGTGTCGGCGCCATAATGCACCGCGACGTGCAGCTTTTCCAGTTCCGCTTCACGGTCGCTGGTGATGGAGGAGTTGCCGATATTGGCGTTGATTTTGCAGCGCGAGGCCACGCCTATGGCCATCGGTTCCAGTTCCGGATGGCGGACGTTGGCGGGGATGATCATGCGTCCAGCGGCGACTTCATCGCGGATGAGCGTGGCAGCCACGTTTTCGCGCCGCGCGACGTAGTCCATCTCCTCGGTTACCTCGCCCCGGCGGGCGAAAAGAAGCTGGGTCATGACGCCGCTGCCGGTCCCGTTTTGACGGGCGGCGCGCTCGGCAATCCATTGCGAACGGAGCATGGTGGGTTTCCTCGTACCTACTGGAATTATGGCACGCGGTAGAGTACGACTTTTCCACAGTCAACATCACGCAGCGGCAGCGCGAGATCGGGTCGTTTGAGATTCTGGAGCGTCTGCGGGCGGGCGGCATGGGCGAGGTGTTCAAGGCGCGGGACCGGCGGCTGAACCGTGCTCGCCACCGGAGGGAAACGCCCTTGAACCTCCTTGACGGGGCCGCCGTGTCAGTGGCAGTCTGTGGGGCGTGAGTACGCATATACGGGGGTGAGATCCATAATGAAGCCCATGTCTATCGCTGCGCTGGCTTTGGCCTGCGCGCTTCCGCTGGCGGCGCAAGCCGCGCCGGCGCCCAAGGAATACCCGCCCGACTACACTCAGGCGGCGCGCTTCATGCCTGCGGAGATGAGCCAGTTGGTGTTTTCCACCTCGGTTTCGCCGCACTGGTTCACCCATTCCGACCGTTTCTGGTTCAGTTACAAGACCAGCGCGGGCACGAACTATTACGTGGTAGACCCGGTGGCCCACACGCGCAAGCCGCTGTGGAACAACGACGCGCTGGCGATGCAACTGACCGCGCTGACCGGCATCGCCTACGACGGCCAGCATCTGGGCATTCAGGATCCGCGGCTGGTGAATGACGACACCGCGATCCGTTTCTACGAGGAGATCCGCGCCGATGCGGTGCTGCCAGGGACGCCCAATTACTCGCAAGTGCTGTCGGCGGCGCAGCTCACGCACCGCAAGCGCGGACCCAACGGCGAACCGGTCGCGCCGCCGAAGCGCAAACTCTATTTCCTCTACCATCTTGGCTCCGGCCACGTCCAGCGCCTCGATCATTTCGCCATCCCGGAGCAGCCGCTGTGGGCCAGCATTTCGCCCAACGGTCAGGTGATTCTGTTCGCGCGCGGCAACAACCTGTTCATGATGGACCGGGCGAACTACGAAAAGGCCCTCCAGAATCCCGCCGATCCCTCGATCCAGGAAACCCAGCTCACGACCGACGGCGTGCCCGGCTACAGCTACGCCTCGCTGATGACGCCCGAGGTGGAAGCGGTGGTGAAAAAGCAGGACAAAGGCGACGTGAAAAATCCGGAAGGGATGCGCGTGCCCACCCTGGGCATGCACTGGTCGCAGGACGGGACCGAGTTTGCCTTCGTGCGCAACGATGACCGCAAGGTGGCTGATTTGTGGGTGATCCATTCGCTGGCGAAGCCGCGGCCGCTGCTGGAGACCTATCCCTACGCCATGCCCGGCGAGGCCAATGTGCCTATACCGGAACTGCAGATTATCACCGTGGCGACGCGCAAGCAGATTATCGTTCCCGAGCGCGATTTGCCGCTGGTCGAGCCCAGCGTCACCATCGTTTCGGCCCCGCCCACCAGCGCCGAGCGGGAAAAGGCGGCCGAGCGCCGCCGCGAGATTCAGCAGCTTCACCTGACCGGCGAGAGCGGCTACGGCGGCGGCGCCTCGCGCTGGATGGCGCCGGGGCACGAGAAGCTCTACCTGGTGCTGCGCGACCGTGACTTCCGTTCCGCCGATGCCGTAGTCGTGGATACGGCCACGGGCAAAGTCACCACTCTCATCCAGGAATCCGGCAACCAGTGGCTGGATACCACGCCCAACCCGTTCAGTTTTGGCGCGACCGCGTTTCGGCTGGCCAACCATGGCCAGGATCTGATCTGGTGGTCGGAGCGCGACGGCTGGGGGCATTACTACCTGTACAGCAACAGCGGCCAACTGCTGCATCCAATCACCGCCGGCCCATGGATGTCCGCCGGCATTGTGGGCCTCGACGACGCCACCGGAACGCTGTACTTCATGGGCAACGGACGCACTTCCGGATTGAATCCCTATTACGAGCATCTGTACCGCATCAACCTCGACGCCTCGGGCCTGACGGATCTCACGCCTGGCGGTTTCACCGACACGGTCGAGGCAAGCGACGACGCCCGCTACTTCATCGTCAATGCCAGCCGTGCCGACGCCGCCCCGGTTTCCACGCTGGTGGATGGCCATGGAACGCAACTGGCGCAACTTGCCCACACGGACACCAGCCGGCTGTTCGCGGCCGGCTACCAGTACCCGGTGCGATTCAAGATCAAGGCCGGGGACGGCATCACCGACATTTACGGCGTCATGTACCGGCCGTTCAACCTCGACCCGCACCACAAATATCCGATCATCGAGTACGTCTATCCCGGGCCGCAGACCGAAGCCGTGAGCCGCAGCTTCCGCCCCACCGATCCCAACCTGGTGCTGGCGCAGATGGGCTTCATCGTGATCGAGGTGGGCAACCGGGGTGGCAGTCCGCACCGGGACAAATGGTACGACAGCTACGGGTACGGCAACCTGCGCGACTACGGGCTGGCGGACAAGCGCCAGGCGGTGATCGAGCTGGCGGAAAAATACCCGTATATTGACGCCAGCAAGGTTGGCATCTGGGGCCACAGCGGCGGCGGCTTCATGTCCACGGCGGCGATGCTGCAATATCCCACGTTCTATACGGCGGGGTGGTCGGAATCGGGCAACCACGACAACAACAACTACAACCGCGGCTGGAGCGAAAAATACGACGGCGTGCGGGAGCAGCGCGAGGCCAACGGGCTGATCAGGTTCCTCTATACCATCGAGAAAAACGAGTCGCTGGCCGCCAACCTTAAAGGCCACCTGATGCTGACCACGGGCGACATGGACAACAACGTTTCCATGGTGAATACCATGCAGGTGGCGAACGCGCTGATCCACGCCGACAAGCGGTTCGAGATGCTGGTGTTTCCGGGCATGCGGCATCCTTACCGCCCCATCGCCAGCTACGTGCTGGTGCGGCGCATGGACTTTTTCGCGCGCTGGCTGCTGGGCGCGAGCGACACCAGCGCCGATATTCTGCTCTTGGAAAATGAGAAGCAGCATACGCCGGGAAGCGCATTCATTGAATGAGCGATTTCGTACGCTCCCTCGCCCTCGCTCCCGTCAACGACGCACTTGCGTCGTTGACGGGAGCGCCGCTTGCATCTCGCCCCTGCCCAGCAGTCGCGATGCAGCCAGGGAGTGGGATTCGCGGTTAAAGTAGCGCGGATTGGACTGAAAGAGGCGGGGCAAGGGGAATCCTGGGCCGGTGTGGTTGAACCAGTCGAGGGCGTCCAGGCGTGCAGGACCGGGAGCGAGCTGCTCGATGAAGGCGGCGGCGACCTCGGCGGAGAAATCACGGGGACGAGCGTTAGGGTCGAGGGCCTGGAGCGTGTCTTGGAGGATGCGGTGGGCAAGAGCGGAGTCGAGCCGGGAGAGGCGGAAGGCGGCGGAGTGGGCGCGGAGCTCGAGGTCGGGACCGGGAGCGGGGTCGCACGGACACCGCTTGCTGGAGCCGCCCTCCGGCTGCCACCCGCAGGCGCAGGCGGGAACGGGGCGCCCGCCTGCGGTCAGGGCGCCTTCAAGTTGCCGCGAATCACGTTTGGCACAATTTAAGCCTTTTATTTTCAGCAGGCGATAGGCTGACCGACGAGGGATGTCGTGAGCTTTGAGCCAGGCGTGGAAGGCACCAGAGCGTCCGGAGTGGGCGAGCTGGCGGTGCATGCGGTCGATCTGATCGGCCAAATCGGCCCAATGCGGACGCAACTGGCGGGAGAGGAGACGCTGGGCGCGGCGGGAGGCGCAGAGTTCGGGCCAGAGGCTGGGGTTCTCGGGGGGTGAGGGGTAAGGCACAGTGCGCTGAGATCGTGCTCCGCGCGGGCGCGCATTGCCGGGCGAGGAGGGGACGAAGACGGGGGGAAGACTGGTAAAGTGGCCGGGGAGAGTGCCGTTGGAGCAAAGCTGGAGAAAGGCGTCCAATTCCTGGCGAGCTAAGCCCCGGGTGTTGCAGCGCAACCAGGAGACGGCGATGGCGCCGAAATCGTAATGGGGGCGGGCGGAATCGCGCTGGATGGCGTCGGCGCACAGTTCGAGAATGGCGCGGTGGTTGGGGCGGAGGCGGATGGTGAGGGTTTGATCGCGGAAAGCAGCGTCGCAAGCGGAAACGGGCGGGGTGTTGCGGGTCTGGGATGGGAAAGCGAGGCGGCGAGCGGCGCGGTCGGGGATATGGAGGCGGTTGAGGAGGGCGGTAAAGTCGCCTTGGTTTTGGAGGCGGTCGAATTCGGCGTTGAGAAAGGCGCGCAGAGAGCCAGAAAGGGAACGGGCGCGGCGGCGGTGGGCGCAGCGGAGCTGAAACAGGGCGAGGGGGTCGGCCGCCGCGGGGGCGAGAGCAGAGGAGGACATTGAGGAATAGAGGAGCCAGCGCCGCGCTAGATTCGCAGCGGGAAGCACACTGAGGGCGACCAGCGTCTTCCCGCACCCTCGATTGATATCGCCGCCGGGCAGCACGGCCGGAAGCGCGAGGCTTCCGTTTCGGCTCGGAAGGCCGAAAAATGTTCTCACATATATAGAGTCCAAAAGTGGGGAAAAGGTTGGGGGAGGGAGCCCTCACTTTTTGGTTACAAAATATCGACGAAATTGTTGCGCGCGGCTGCGCCCGCCGGAGGGCGTTATCATGACCGCATGGGAGATGCTGCTGCTTCGCTGTATCCGCCGCCGGAGGGGTTTGCCGCCCGCGCCCATGTCAAGTCCCGCGCCGCCTACGATGAGCTGCGGCGCGCGGCGCTGGCGGATCCGGAGCAGTTCTGGGGCACGAGGGCGCGCGCCACGCTGCACTGGTTTAAGCCCTTCACCAAGGTTCTGGAATGGAAGGCGCCGTTTGCGCAATGGTTTCTGGGCGGGGAGACCAATGCCAGCTTCAACTGTCTCGACCGGCATCTCGGCGGTCCGCGGCGCAACAAGGCCGCGCTGATCTGGGAGGGTGAAAACGGCGAACAGCAGATTCTGACCTACAACGAGCTGCACCGGCGGACGTGCCAGTTCGCGCGGGCGCTGGCGGATTTGGGCTACAAGAAAGGCGACCGGGCGATCATTTATCTGCCCATGATTCCCGAAGCCGCCGTAGCGATGCTGGCGTGCGCGCGGCTGGGGATCATCCATTCGGTGGTGTTTGCGGGATTTTCCTCCGAGGCGCTGCGCACGCGCATGGACGACCTCGAAGCCCAACTGGTCATTACCGCCGACGGCGGGCGGCGGCGCGGGCGCGAGGTGGCGCTCAAGGCGAACGTGGATGCGGCGCTGGAGCATTGTCCGGGCGTGAAGCACTCGATTGTGTTCCGGCACAGCGGAAGCAAGATCACGATGAAGCCGGGCCGGGATCTCGAGTGGAGCGAACTCATGGCGAAAGCGCCGGCACGGTGCGAGGCGGTTGCGGTGGAGAGCGAGCATCCGCTGTACGTGCTCTATACCAGCGGGACGACGGGCAAACCCAAGGGCGTGGTGCACTCGACGGCGGGATATCTGGTCGAGGTGCAGGCGACCATGGAATGGGTATTCGACCTGCACGAAGAAGACACCTACTGGTGTACGGCCGATATCGGCTGGGTGACCGGGCACAGCTACATCATTTATGGTCCGCTGGCGGCGGGCGCGACCACGATCATGTACGAAGGGGCGCCGGATTATCCCGCCCCCGACCGCTTCTGGGAGATCATCGCCAAATACCGCGTGAACGTGTTTTACACCTCTCCCACCGCGATTCGCAGTTTTATCCGCGCCGGCGACGCGCTGCCCGCGCAACACGATCTCGGCAGCCTGCGGCTGCTGGGCTCGGTGGGCGAGCCGATCCAGCCGGCGGCGTGGGAGTGGTATCAGCGCGTGATCGGCGGCGGACGCTGCCCGATCGTGGATACCTGGTGGCAGACCGAGACCGGAAGCATTCTGATTTCGCCGGCGCCGGGCGCGGTGGCCACGAAACCCGGGTCGGCCACACTGCCGCTGCCGGGGATTGACGCCGACGTGGTGAACCTGGAAGGAGAAAAGGTTGCGGCGGATCAGCAGGGCTATTTGATCATCCGCAAGCCCTGGCCCTCGATGCTGCGTGGGCTGTACCGCGATCCGGATCGCTATAAGGAAGCCTACTGGTCGCGCTACCCCGGCCTGTACTTCACCGGCGATGCGGGGCGGCGCGACGCTGACGGTTACTTCTGGGTACTGGGGCGCGTGGACGACGTGATCAACGTGAGCGGCCATCGCATGAGCACCATGGAGGTCGAATCGGTGATGGTACGGCATCCGGCGGTGGCGGAAGCGGCGGCGGTGGGGCGGCCGGACGAGCTCAAAGGGCAGGCGCTGGTGGTGTTCGCCACGGTGAAGGGCGGTGGTGCGGCGGATGCGAGGCTGGCGGAGGAGCTGCGCGCGTGGGTGGCGAAGGAGATTGGCGCGTTTGCGCGACCGGAGGAAGTGCGGCTGGTCGAGGGGCTGCCGAAAACGCGGAGCGGCAAGATCATGCGGCGGCTTTTGCGGGAGCTGGTGACCACGCGCAAGATCGAAGGCGACACGACGACGATCGAGGACTTCTCGGTGCTGGTGAAACTGAGCGCCGAAGGCAAGGACGAGGACGAGCTGCTCAAGACGAAGCCGGAGGCCGGTGGCCGGTCAGTTTGAATCCACGCGGGGGTTGCGGGGAGGAGGCGGGATGCCATAGTGGGTACGGCGAGACGCCCGGGAACGTCCCGTGGCCACAATTTCGCCGCTGTGGCGCGACAAATACTGAAACAGGCCAGTTGGGGTAACCCTAAGCGGCCTCGCGCTCCCTGGATCGGCCGATCCCCCGGCATCGGCTCGTGGCCGCAAGGACGGCTGGAAGTGTGGCGCAGCCCGCGCGCAGAGACTTCCCGCTGAGCGTCGCAAAGCGATTGCCAAGAACGCACTCGACGCTGCGGGTGACGCCAGCGATGGAGGCCGGTTTCGAAGGGCGCATCTGGGACGTTGAAGACCTCGTTTCGCTGCTAAAATATGGCCCTGCAGCGTCAACAGCATTGGTACCGCAAGATGCCACTTTAGTGGCACATCTTTATTGCGGTGTCAAGCAATATTTTCTAAACTATTAGCATGGACGTCGAGTTCGTATTCGATCCCAAGGCGACGGTCGCCAGCCTGCTTCTGATCGCTCGGGCAGTGCGCCCCGATAAGTACACCGCCTGCAAGCTGCTGTTTTTGGCGGACCGGCTACATTTGGTTCGCTATGGGAGGACGATCACCGGGTCAGCGTATTACGCCTTGCCGCATGGGCCAGTCCCGTCCCAGGCCCTAGATATGCTGAACTACGTGATTGAAGGACGCCCGCTCAATTCGGAGTGGCTTCGAGAAATCGAGGGCCGATTCGGCGTCGAAGAGAGCCAATACCCGAGCCTGATTCCAAAGCTTCAACCAGATTTGGAACAATTGTCGACCTCTGACGCGGAGACGATCAACGAGACCGTCTCTCGTTACGGGACGGCCTCGGATTTCGGCGAATTGTACAACCTCACGCACGCAATGCCTGCATACAGGCTTGCGATTGAACGCGGAGGAGCCAGCAAGAACCCGCGCATCCTTTACGAGGACTTCTTCAAGGACAATCCCGACGTGGTTGCTGGCGCGTTTGAGGAGATGATCGAGAATTGGGAGATCAGGTTGCAGCACCAGACGGTGGCTTGTGGGGAGCGATAGCTTCGACCCTGAGCTGGAATTACCTCCTTTTTGCGTCATCCGGCGGCCCCACATTTTTGGCAACGGCACCGCTGGGACCAAGCGTTTCTGACAATCACGTCCAGATTTGCCATCTAGCAGTCCGTGGCGGAAGTCGGTTTCTTGGTGCAACGTTTTGAGCGCCGGGACGTCGTAAGGAATGCAGCACGGGAGCGGGAAACGATGGCGATGGGGCGACGGGAGAAGCGCAATCGGCAAGAA
>JBOGKM010000035.1:0-3099 GCA_050747745.1 Terriglobales bacterium | reverse complement strand
CTTAGGAGACTCCTCGTCAACACTGGGTATTTGATGCCCTCGCCTTGAGCTTTGAGGCGGTTGCTGGTGGTGGTGATTCGGGGTGCTGCGTGGTGCATGTCAGTGCGGGGCTTTGGCAAGGTGTCAGACTGCATTTCCTTAGACGGTCTTGTGGCACCGGTGGTGCTGGCGCGGACCAACGTACAAAGCGCGCCCGGCGACCTCTTTCGTTCAACGGTGTCGTCGGTGTCCGCGGATCAAGCGGAACACCTGGTGACGGCCGGATAGTTAGTCAGGTTCTCGCCGGGTGGGTCCAACCCATTGCCTACTGCTGCGCGCTGACGGTGAACTGGAACGGCTTACGCTGCCTGCTGGTGGAGCGGATGTTTGGCGAACGCCTCGGGGTCGTAATCGACGTCGAGGGCCAGCATCGCCCAGAGTTGGCGGGCGTGCTTGTTGGCGATGGCGACAATGACCTTGCCGAAGGGCATGCGGGCAGCGAGGCTGCGGATCCACAGTTGTTCGGGCATAGCCTTCTCGGTGGCGACGGCCTTGGCGCGTTGCAGGCTGGAGCGGGCGCCCTGGATCAGCAACATGCGCAGGTATGCATCGCCGCGACAGCTGATGGTGCCGAGGCGGGCGTGGCCGCCACTGGAATGCTGGCTCGGCACCAGCCCGAGCCATGCTGCAAGCTGGCGGCCATTCTTGAAGTCTCGGGCGTTACCCACGGTGGCGACCATCGCGTCGGCGGTAATCGGGCCGATGCCGGTCAGTGCGCGCAGCCGCACGCAGCGGGTGTCGGCCTTGGCGTGGGCCTGGATGTGTACATCGCAGGCGTCGAAGGCGGTGTGTACTTGTGCCCAGTGTGCGGCAAGCTCGCGAAGCAGTTCCTTGCACTCGGCCGGGAGTTCGGGATAGCGGTCGAGATCGGCCAGTGCCCGGCGCAGTGCGGCGTCCGACTTCGGGATGGCGATGCCGAACTCAGCGAGCAGGCCACGCAAGCGATTGCCGATCGCAAGATGTTCGGCCTTGTAGCCTTCACGCACCCGGTGCCACGCGAGCCGCGCCTGCTGCGCGACCGTCTTCACGGGCACGAAGCGCATATTGCCTTGGCGGGCTGCGGTCGCGATGGCCTCGGCATCATTGGTGTCATTCTTGACGACCGGGTTCTTGCGAAACGGCTTGACGAACTGTGCCGCCATCAAGCGCGGCACTAGGCCGTACTCGATGCAACGCCGCGCCCAGTAGTGCGCACCGCTGCAGGCTTCCATCGCGATCACGGTGCCCGCGGGTTGGTGCGCCAGCCACTCGGCAAACGCGTCCCGTTTGAGGTCGCGACGTCGCAGCACCCGACCTGAAACGCTCGTTTCGCAGGTCGCGAACAGGTACTTTGCCAAGTCCACACCGATGGTTATAGTGCTCATGGAGACTTCCTCCTCTGCTGACGGTTACGACCATCATGGCGCTCGAGGCCGATACGACGAGGAAGTCTCTTTTTACTCGTTCGAGGCGGACGCCTACGCCGCCGCTCAACTCCAGCGTTGACTGCCGGGATAAAGATAGAGAATGGCAAAATTCCTCTTCACGATGCTGCCGGCGAATGATCTGGGCTTGCCGACGCGACTGGTGCCGATCGCACGCGCTCTCGCCGAACGTGGGCACGATGTCGCGGTCTTCAATCCGGCGCCGGTGCCGGCGCTCCTGATTGAAGAAGCGGGGCTCACTAACTTGCCGATGCCTGCGCGCTTGCTTCCGGAGCCGCCTTTTGATCTTGCGAAAGCCAGCCAGGCTTGGGATGTGGAAGAGTTTTTCGGGTGGCTATTTGCCGACGAGGAATTTGTGCGCGCAAACACGGCGCTGCACCTCGATCTGATCCGCGAATTTAAACCTGACGTGGTCGTCGATTCCTTTGGAGTCTTCGCCTGCCTCGCCGCGCGGATTTCCGGTGTCCCGCTCGCGACGGTGCTCCAGGGAAATTTCCATCCGCAGAGCGATGGCTTCCGCTGGTGGGCGGGCGAACGGGCCGCCGGACTGCCGAGCATCGCTCCGCTTATAAACAAGGTCGCCAGCGAATACGGAGTCGCGCCAGTGGCTCGGAGCGTCGATCTGCTGGCAGGCGATCTCTCTCTCATAGTGGGTACGCCGGAGACCGACCCGGTCTCGCCAGCGGCGCGCGTGACGCATATTGGGCCGATCGTGTGGCAACGCGGAGATGCGGAGTTGCCGAGTGAGATCAACTCGCTGAGGCCAGGAAAGCCTGTCGTGTGGGTGTATTCGGGCAATCCTCGCTACGCGCCGGCGCCGACGGCGATTGACTCTATCGTGGTCATCCGCGCAGCCGTCGCCGCGCTGGGTGGCACGCCGGTCGAGGTGGTACTTACCACCGGTCACCAGGAATTGCCGGCTGAGATTGGCCCACTGCCCTCGAACTTCCATCACGCAGCCTATGTGCCCGGACGCGCGATGGCCGGGCGCAGCGACTTGATGGTGCACCATGGCGGACACAGCTCGGTGATGCAGTCGCTGGCCGCAGGCACGCCTGCCGTCATTATTCCCACCATCTCGGAGCGGGAAAGCAACGCGCGACGCCTGGTTGCTCTGGGCGCAGGCGAAATGGTGCTACCCATCGATGGCAGGGATGGCGAAAAAGAGATAGATGGAGCAGAGTTCAGCGCAAAGGTTGACCGCGTTTTACACGAACCCACGTTTCGCACGGCCGCTCAACGCGTAGCCAACTCAATGCGCCAGTACGGCGGCGCTGATGAAGCCGCGCGGCTGCTCGAGAGATTCACACGGGGATAGCGAGAAATGTCCGTTACCGAATCAATGCCCTCCGTCTAACCATGCGATGCAGCCAACCCCTGGCCGGCGTGCGCTCAAGTTTTCCATGACTCAAAGCTTTCATCCCGCCGTTATGCACGCCCTCACCAGCGGTGGCTGATCTTGTTCTCGTTATCACCTGCGTTCCCGATAGCGGACGATCGCCACAGGCGGCTTTGGGTGGCGGATTCAACTGATCGACGCAACACATTGCCGATAACGCTCGGCGGGGGTTTCGTAGCCTAGTGTTTTCCTGGGGCGTTCATTCAACTTGCGAGCCACTGCATCGAGTTTGGCTTG
>JBOGKM010000034.1:0-1698 GCA_050747745.1 Terriglobales bacterium | reverse complement strand
CAGGTCATGGCCGGCGCCTCGGCGGTGACCTTCCCGTACGCGAAGAGCTCGTGACGATGGCATCGCCGCGCTGTCCGCAGTGCGGCAAGGGGCTTGAGGAGTTCCCCGGCACCGAGGACTGCGAAGTACTGGAGATCGAGGTCAAGGGCTACCGGCGGCTGATCCGTCGCAGACGCTATCGACCGACCTGTCGGTGCGCAGTGCTGCCCGGGATCGTGGCAGCTGCTGCACCGGCGCGGCTGATCGAGCGCGGCCGCTGGGGCGTGTCGGTGTGGGTGGAGGCGCTGCTGGACAAGTTCCTCTACGGTCGGGCGAGCTTTCGCTGGCTCGAGCAGCTTGCGGACCTGGGGATGGAACTGTCGGCGGGGACGCTGTGCGGGGGTTTGCGGGCGATTGCGCCGTTGTTCGCGCCGCTTTATCGGGTACTGCTGCCGCGGTTGCGCGCCGAGGGACACTGGCATGCCGATGAGACGCGCTGGGAGGTGTTCGTCGAGCGGGAAGGCAAAGCCGGGCATCGCTGGTACCTGTGGGTGTTTCAATCCCGCTCGGTCCTTTACTATGTAATCGATCCCTCGCGCTCGGCGAGCGTCCCGGAAGCGGTGCTCGAAGGGGTGGAGGAGGGACTGATCAGCTGCGACCGGCATGGGGCCTACAAGAAGTTCTCGCGGCTGCACCCCGGGGTGGCACTGTCGTTTTGCTGGGCACATCAGAGGCGCGACTTCCTTACCCTGGCCAACGATTATCCGCCTCTGGCAGAGTGGGCGATGGGTTGGGTCGAGCGGGTCGGGGAGTTGTTCCGCCTGTACGAAGAGCGTGCGAAGGTCGCAGTGGGCAGCGCCGGGTATCGCCGGCTGCACGGGCAACTTCGCAGCTGCCTGCGCTCGATGGCGCGTGAGCGTCACCGCGCCCTGGCTGATCCGCAGCTGCCGCAGCCGGCCAGGAAGGTGCTCGAGAGCATGCAGCGGCACTGGGCGGGCTTGAGGGAGTTCATCCGCCACCGCGACGTGCGCCCCGACAACAACAGCGCCGAGCGGGCGTTGCGGATGGCGGTCGTCGGGAGGAAGAACTTCTACGGCTCCGGGAGCGAGTGGTCCGGGCAGCTCGCCGCCATGATGTTCAGCCTGCTTGCGACCATGAAGTGTTGGCAGATCAATCCGCGCACGTGGCTGACCGACTATCTCAATGCCTGCGCGGCCGCGGGCAACCGCGCCCCGAGGGACTTAAGGCCCTATCTGCCCGGGAGCATGGAGGCGCAGCGTCTGGCGCAGATGCGTCGCTGCCTGCGGGAGAATGCCCCAGACACAACGGCGCACACCACGGTGGACACCTCGTGAGAGTCTATTGCGGACGGCACTTCAGTGCCGAGGACTTGACAGCAATCTGCGAGCTGATCGAGAAGCATCCGACTCTCAAGCGTACCCCGCTCTCACGCAAGGTCTGCGAGCTGCTTCAGTGGCGGCAACCGAACGGGGCGCTGAAGGCAATGGGCTGTCGGGTCGCGCTGCTGCGCATGCAAGCGGACGGTTTGATCCGCCTACCGCCCTCGCAGAACCCCAAGAACGGGCGCCGCCCGCCCGTGCCGCTCACGACCGCCTCCGATCCGCAGTCGCCACTGGTCCGCCCGGTACACGAGCTGCCGCCGCTCACGGTGCTGCCGATCAACACTCCCGCTGCAGCCCGACTGTGGAACGAGTACAT
>JBOGKM010000033.1:0-2481 GCA_050747745.1 Terriglobales bacterium | reverse complement strand
CTGAACGGTGTATTCTTTTTGGACAGGAAGGCCGCTTGTCGCACAAGGCTTTCCGTCACTCTCAAACGGCTGCCAGGAGGGATTCGCCCATGGGTATTGAGGACGCCAATGTGGACTTATGGTCGCTGCCATCCTCGCAACTTGCGCGGGACTGCCAGACGATCGCCGAAAGTGCCCCGGCGGAATTCGACCCGGCGCTGCACGCCGAAGCCGTGCGCATGTCCGCCGAATGGCAGGAGGCTCTCAAAAAGCCGACCGACCAATTCGACGACCGCGCCCGCAAAGCGGGCCAGATTGCCGCGCTGCGCATGAGGACCATCGAGATTCTGCTCAAGATTCGCAGCCGAGCCTGAACGGTCACTCCGCCAGCAGAATCGCCCCCAGCACCTTGCCCGCCGGCGCCCGGTCGAAGCTGACCAGGACTCTGGCCACATAATGATGTTCCTTATGAGCTACTTTTCTGAGGGCGGAAATAGTCTCATGATTTTGGCATGGCAAAGCCAGGTTGGCGCATAGTTAGCCCATTAGCGAGCAGGGAAACCTGCAAATATCATAATTTAATAGAGATAATGTTTGGGGCGGCTAGTGGGGATCGAAGCAGAGCCACACATTGACGCCTCGTAAGTTACAGAATACATGTTGCCGTCATTGCCACCAATGCCGGGGTTGCCTGTGCACGTTGGCCCATATTGGCCCATGAGGAAATTGGTGGGGCTCGAATCTACGCCCCTCGCTTAGATCGGGAGTAGAGAGAACCGAGCGGATGGATCGGAGAGTCAAGTCCCAAGAGTTCTGTAGTTTCGTATTCCTCAGGGTAGTTGGTTCTTGTTTTTGTTGGTTGAGGGGTCTGCTCGCGGAGGGCGTAGCCCGGAGCGAGCAGACCCCTCAGGCGGCCGCCGCCGGGGCCCCGGTAACGGTGTTCTCTAACTCCTCCATGTTCAGGTAGATTCTTCCCATCCATTCCTGTGCGGTCTCCATCAGCAGCGCCGCAATCAGGCGCAGGCACGATTGCTCATGGGGAAAGACCCGCACCACGCGGGTGCGCCGCTTCAGCTCCTGATTCTGGCGCTCCAGCATGTTGGTCGTGCGCATACGCTTTTGGTGCGTCTCCGGCAGGGCGTACACACCCAGGATCTCTTCGCCGTGTTCCTCCAGCAGCCGCGCCACCTTGGGTGCCTTTTGCTCCAGATCGGCGATGGCCGAGGACAGTGCAGCCCGGGCTCCTTCGCGGGTAGCGGATTCGGTCACCGCCCTCATCAACCGCAGCACCTGGGGCCGCTGCTGGCGTCCGCACAAGGCCAGCGCGTTGCGCACGAAATGCACTTGGCAGCGTTGCCACACCACCCCCTGAAAATGCCTTCCAATGGCCTTCACCATGCCGGCATGATCGTCCGACACCACATAGCGCACACCGCTGAGCCCGCGCTGCTTCAACTCCGCAAACACCGCGCCCCAGCTGGCCTCCGACTCCGATTCGGCCACCCAGCAGCCCAACACCTCGCGATAGCCGCTGGCGCTGATGCCCACGGCCACCAGCACGCCCTGCGAGACCACCGCGCCACCGCGCCGCACCTTCTCGTAGCGGGCATCGATCACCAGGTACGGATAGGCTTCCGTCAGCGGCCGTTGGCGCCACTCGGCCACCTCCGCGTCCAGCTTCTGGCTCAGCGCCGACACCTGGCTCTTGCTCACTTCAAGCCCGCACAGTGCCTCGGTAATCGCGCTCACCTTGCGCGTCGAAACTCCCTCCACATACATCTGCAACATGGCCAGCACCAAGGCCTTTTCGCTGCGCTGATAGCGGTCGAAAAGCTCGGTCTGGAACTCGCCGTCGCGGTCCTTGGGGACCATCAACTCCAGCTCCCCCACGCGCGTCTTCAACGTGCGCGGCTTGTAGCCGTTGCGCCAGCCCCGCCGCTCCCCGTTGCGCTGGTAACTCTCCGCTCCCAGAAAACTGGTCATCTCCGCTTCCAAAACCTGTTGCACCGTCCGCTGAACCAACTCGCGCAGAAAGTCCTCGCCGCCTACCGCCTCTTGCCATCCGCCTACGATCTCAATACCCTGTCCCTTGCGAGCCATCGATGTCCTCCTTCAGAATGTCGTCTTGGTAAACAACATCCTAAGGAACCGACCACGTGGCTCGCTCTCGCTCCCCACTTAGGCGCTTCTACAGAACTTTACGGACGGAATCGAGCCGACGACAAGAACGCTGATCGGGTGGCTATAAGCTCTATAATTTAGATACCCAGCGAATTTCCGTATCGATGGACATTGCGAGGCGCAATCCTTTCCAACTATGGCGAGTCCCTTTTTACGCTTTGGAGCAATCCCGACTGACACTGGGCCGGAAGTGGCTATTTCCGAACTGCTTCGCCGCTGGCTTTGCGATAACTCTACGAGTATTCTCTCGCGGGCAATACAGTCGCCTTTAAGGTGCGCCTGCCGTGCTCTATTTGCACGAACAGTCAAAGTCTTCTCAGC
>JBOGKM010000032.1:0-46180 GCA_050747745.1 Terriglobales bacterium | reverse complement strand
CCACTCCCCTGTGGCGCGCGAGGCGCTGGAGCGCATCGGGGCGCTGTACGGCATCGAGGAAGACATCCGCGGCCGGCCGCCCGATGCGCGGCGGGCGGAGCGCCAGGCGCGGGCGGCGCCCCTGCTGGCCGAACTGAAACAGTGGCTTGAGGAGACGATGACCAAGCTGTCGGCGCGATCTGACACCATGGCCGCCGTGCGCTACGCCTTGGCGCGGTGGGATGCGCTCACGCTCTACGCCCGGGACGGCGCCATCGAGATCGACAACAACGCCGTCGAGCGTCAGATGCGGCCGGTGGCGCTGGGACGGAAAAACTACCTGTTCGCCGGCTCCGACGCCGGCGGCGAACGCGCCGCGGCCATGTACGGGCTCATCGGAACCGCCAGGCTCAACGGCTGGGACCCAGAGGCCTACCTGCGCCAGGTGCTCGAACGCATCGCCGATCACCCCGTCAACCGCGTCGCCGAACTACTGCCCTGGAACCTCCCCGCCCCTCCGCTGGCCTAGCCAGCTGCACGCTTCGCAAGTGTCCGCTTCGCGCTAAGTGGACACTTGTCAACACGGCCCAGTTCTGACGCTTACCCTCCAACTGATGTTTACTGCTTTTCAGGATGAGGAATTTGAGGAATAGGTTTTTGGCCAAGCGGTTGGGCTTGGGTGTGGCGGCGATCGCCGGGATGCTAATGGATCTGGTACCGCTGGCGATGGCGACTCCGAGGTCACCAGCGATGGGCAAACCGCCGTGGACTTGAGCGGAAGCTTGAGCTTATGACAGGACGAATATTTCCAGCTGGAACACTACCGCGTCTGCCGCGGACGCAATTTCCAGCACTGGATTTGAATCCGGGCAATTCCCAGGAGTACTTTAACCCCGTCGGCACGATTGATTTCGGGTTGCCAACCCTGTCGGCTTGGCTTGGCGGCGCCAGCAGTTGCTGGTCGCCTAACGCGGCAACTGGGTGAACGCCCGGGGATCTAAAGCTGATAGAAACTAAGCGATCGGGTGCCGTTCTCGATCCAGATGCGGGCTTGATGGCTCTGGATGCCGTTGATCGTAACTAGCGCCACCAAACCGTTGGCATGCCCTCCCGGCGGTAGTCCCAATTGCGAGATGTGATAGCTGGTGATGATGCCCCACTCGCTATCCGGCCCCCAGTCACGCATGAACGCATCCATGGGGTAGTATTGGGGATTGGCCTGCCAAATGGCATATGCTTCCTGGTAATTCTTGGCGATAATCGCGTTGAAGAAATGGTCCACGGTCGCGCGTGCCTCGTATCGCGGCCAATAGAGCACGGATACGACCGCGACGATGGCCACAATCGCCACCACAATGCCCAGAACGCGTCGCAGACGGGCGCGGCGTTCATTGTAGGCAGGTGCGTCGAGTAGCGTCATAACCCTATTGCAACATGCTTTTCAGCTGCAGGGTGGTCCAGCGCGCGGCGTTCGGCGGCCCGCTCGCGCGCCAGCGCGATGAGGCGGTCGAGCAAACCCGGGAAGGTTAGTCCCGCCGCCTCCCACAGTTTCGGGTACAAGCTGATGGAGGTGAGGCCGGGCATGGTGTTGAGTTCGTTCAGATACAGCTTGCCAGTGCGCCGCTCCAGAAAAAAATCCACCCGCGCCAGGCCTTGGCATTCACAGGCGGCAAAGGCCCGGAGCGCAAGCGCGCGCACCCGGGCGGCGACGCGGGCGGGTACGGGCGCAGGCACCAGAGTGCGCGAGCCGGCGTCGGCGTACTTGGCGGTGTAGTCGTAGAATTCACGTCCAGGCAGCACTTCGCCCGGCACCGACGCCTGCGGCTCGCGGTTGCCCAGCACCGCACACTCCAACTCGCGCGCATCCAGGCCCTGTTCCACCACCAGTTTGGTATCGTACGACGCCGCCAGACTCAGGGCAGGGCGGAGCTCGCGGTGCTGCTTAACCTTGCTGATGCCCACGGATGAACCTAGATTGGCGGGCTTGACGAACAGCGGGTAACGCAATTGTCGTTCGATCGCGATAATCGTGGCCCCTGGTGAGCGGCGCCAGGCCTCGCTCTCCACGCGCAGGTACGGGCCGACCGGCAGCCCGGCCTGAAGCCACAGCCGCTTGGTGACCTCCTTATCCATGGCCACCGCCGAGCCCAGCACGCCGGCACCCACGTAGGGCACACCCACCATTTCCAACAATCCCTGGACGGTTCCGTCTTCCCCATACGGGCCGTGCAGAATGGGTAGGACCACATCCAGCCGGTCGAGCGTCATCCAGACGCTGCGCAGCTTTTTGCCGCCCATTCGCCATTCCCCTTGGCGTGTGATCAGGATGGGAAAGAGCTTGTATATGCTCCGGTCCAGGTGTGCCGCCACCGCGCGAGCCGACACCAGCGAGACTTCGTGCTCGCCGCTGCGCCCGCCCGCGATCAGTCCCACGCGCAGTTTCTTTCCGGCTGTGGGCACTCAGGCCTCCACAGGAGCAGCGGCGCGCGGGCGCTTCGGGCGCCGATTAGCGGCAAGAATTTTCTTCCGCAGGCGCAGCGACTGCGGCGTGACCTCCACCCACTCATCCTCGGCGATGAACTCCAGCGCCTGCTCCAGCGTAGGGGCGTGGAAGGGAACCAGGCGAATCGCCTCGTCGGCGACGGAGGCACGCATGTTGGTGAGTTTCTTTTCCTTGGTGGCGTTCACGTCAATGTCGCCCTCGCGGGCATTCTCGCCCACAATCATACCCTCGTACACCTTGATGCCCGGTCCCAGAAACAGCGCCCCTCGCTCCTGAATGTTGTTCAAAGCGTAAGTCGTAGTCACCCCGGCGCGATCGGCCACCAGAGCGCCGGCGGGCCGTGCCGCGAGCTCGCCCTGCCAGGCGATCCAGCCGGCGAATAGGGAGTGGATGAGCGCCGTGCCGCGGGTATCGGTCAGCAGGGCGCTGCGCAAGCCAATCAGGCCGCGCGCGGGGATCTGGAATTCCATGCGCACCCGCCCGCTGCCATGATTGATCATCTGACGCATTTCCCCGCGCCGCGATCCCAGCTTCTCGATGACCACCCCCACGAAGCTTTCCGGACAGTCCACCACCGCCAGTTCCTGCGGCTCCAGCCGCTGCCCGCCTTCCTGCTTGATGACGATTTCCGGCTTGCCCGCCATCAGCTCGTAGCCTTCGCGGCGCATGGTTTCGATCAGGATCGCGAGCTGCAGCTCGCCCCGTCCCAGCACCCGGAACGAATCCGTGTTTTCCTCCTCTTCCACGCGGATGGACACGTTGGTGAGCAGCTCCTTTTGCAGCCGCTCGCGCAGGTGGCGCGAGGTCACAAACTGCCCTTCCCGTCCCGCCAGCGGCGAAGTGTTGATGGTGAAAATCATCGCCAGCGTAGGTTCGTCAATCAGCACCGGCGGCAGCGGCGCCGGATGTTCAGCGTCGGTGATGGTTTCCCCGATCTGTATGCCTTCCACTCCCGCCAGCGCCACGATGTCGCCTGCCGATACCGTGGTGGCCTCCTCGCGCTTCAGTCCCTGAAAGGTAAACAGACGCGTAATCCGGGTGCGCGTCAGCGAACCGTCGAGTTTGGCGATCCCGGCCTCGGCGCCGATTTGCAGGCTCCCTTGAAACACCCGCCCGATGGCGAGGCGGCCCAGGTAATCGCTGTAGTCCAGGTTGAGCACCTGCAGTTGCAGCGTCGCGCCGGCATCGCCTTGCGGTGCCGGGATCGCCTCCAAAATGGCCGCAAACAGCGGTTCCAGATTCTCGCTCGGCTCCTGGCCCTGCCGCTGCGCCGTGCCCGCTTTGGCGTTGGTGTATAACACCGGAAACTCCAGTTGTGCTTCGGTGGCATCCAGGTCAATGAATAGATCGTAGATCTCGTTCAGCACTTCGGCTGGGCGCGCGTCCTGGCGGTCAATCTTGTTCAGCACCACCACCGTCGCCAGGTGTTTGCGCAGGGCCTTCTGCAACACGTAGCGAGTCTGCGGCAGCGGCCCCTCGCTCGCGTCCACCAGCAGCACCACTCCGTCCACCAGGTTGAGGGCGCGCTCGACCTCGCCGCCAAAATCACTGTGGCCGGGCGTATCCACGATGTTGATTTTGGTGCCGCGGAACGTGAGCGCCGTGTTTTTGGCGAGGATGGTGATCCCGCGCTCGCGCTCCAGTTCATTGGAGTCCATCACCCGCTCGGCGACTTCCTGATTGACGCGGAAAATACCGCTCTGGCGCAGCATGGCGTCCACCAGGGTGGTCTTGCCATGGTCTACGTGGGCGATGATGGCGATATTGCGGATGGAAGGCAAACCGGATCGTGGGATCAGACTCTCAGTTTACCATTGCACCCCCGCTTACCAGTGCGGCGGCGGCGCTGCGGGAGGGCGCCAGCGCAGGCGCGCATAGGCACGTGCCCAGGCGCGCGGATCGGCATGCCAGCGCGGACTCACGGCCACGCGGTTGAGGTGGAATGGCGAATCGTAGGCGGCAATGAGACCGCCATGGCAGGACAGGCAGCAAGCGTATCCGGCTGCGGCTACCGCCGTGCGCGCGAGCAGGCCAGCACCTTCCCGCCCGCCAAACGGATAGGCGAAATGACTCACAGGCTCGCCCAGTTCCTGCTCCAGGCGCGCGCGCGAGCCCGCCAGTTCGCAGTCGAGTTCGGCGGCTGTCAGCCGGCTCAGGCGCGGGTGGGAGATGGTATGCGAGCCGATGCCGAACCCGGCGGCATGCAGCCCGTGCACCTGCGTCCAATCCATCAACCGCGGCGGCGCTGCCAGGTGCGCATCCCAGGGGAAGCGGTTGGCAAGGTCAATCGCGCCCGTAGTAATAAAAAAGGTGGCGCTCAGCCCCAGACGGTCGAGAATATCAGCTGCGACTTCGGCATTGTCGGCGTAGCCATCGTCAAAAGTAATGGCCAGGGTGGGCCCGGCGGCAGGATCATGATGCGCCAGGCGCGCCAGCAGGCAGTCGAGCGTCACGATCTGATAGTGGTCCTTCCAGTAGCGGCACAATTCCGTGAAGGCGGCGGCCGGATAGGAGAGTTCCTCACCGTCGCCGGCAACCCGATGGAAGGCGGTCACACAGTAGGGCCAGGGAGCCCGCGGCAGCGTGCAGAGCGTGCGCAGCAGCGGCTCCGGCAGCCTGCGGCTCAGGTGCGCCATCATGCCCGCAGCCCCCGTAGCCGGTGCGCCCCCTGCCGCAACGCCAGCCAGGCGGCGCCGCCCCAGCCGCGTCCGGCGAGCAGGCGACGGCTGGCGTGGCGCTCGCGCGTCCAGCGTGCTTTGTAGCGTTCCTCGCCGCGCAGGAAATCAAAACGCTGTACGCCGCGCGCCATGCAGTCTTCCAGGATCGCCGCCAGCAACACTGTGCCCGGACTCAGGGGGGCGCAAGCGGGGTCAAACCCGCTCTGGAAGTAGAGAAACCGCCGCTCCCGTGCCGGCCCCGCTTCGAACCCGTACAGGGCGGCCAGTACGGCCTCCGGGGTGCGCAGCAGGTAGATGCGTGCGGTTCCCGCGGCGGCCAGTGCGGGTGCGGCCTGCAGATGAAAGCCGCGTAGCCGCGCGGATTGAAAGATCCCCGCTCCGTGTTTCTGACTGCGGCGCAGATTGTGTAGACGGAACAGATGCGGCAGTGCCGCGCCGACCGCTTCCGGGCTGGAGGCGATCTCCAGTTGGGCCTGCGGATACTGCGACGCCCAGCGCCGCCGCCGCCGCCGTACCTCAGCTCGGAAGTTGGAACTGTGAGCGCTCAATAGTTGCTCCAGGCTGTCGGGCAGCGGCAGCGTCGGCATCCATTCATCGCTTTCCATTTGTCGCTGCCGGCCGGCAAACAGCTCCGGCCAAATCCTCGCCAGCGCTCCCCCGGCATCGGCAGCTTCCAGCCGCAGCAGCCGCCAGCGGCACCGTCGCAGTGCGATGGCGAGCAGACGCGCCGCCGTCTCCGGCGGCGCAGCGGGATGTAGCAGGCAATCCAGCTCGTCGGCTCCGCTGCCCTGGCCTAAAAACTCCAACTGCCACAGCCCGTGCCGCCGCCGCCTCTGCAGCGCCAGAACCCCGGCTAGGGCGCCGCTGGGGAACGCTTGTGCCACCACCACCGGCCGGCAGCAGTGCGGCAGATGCGCCACCCAGGCGCTTTGCCACTCCCAGCTCAAAAACGGATTCTTCATCCCGGCCGCGCTCTGCAACGCTTGCCAGCCCTGTGCCAGCGCCGCCATCGGCCCGGCGGGCAGCTCTCGCAGGGCGGGCGGCGCGGAGGCAACGGGCGCGATCATGCCGCCAGCTCCGACGCAGGTGCTGCCGAGCTGTTGGCCCCGCCGCGCTGCCGCAGCTGCTTCACCATCTGGCGCGCCATCTCGGGGTGCAGCACCAGGACCGCACCGGCGTAGACTCCCGCCCCCAGCGGTACCAGCGCCGCCAATTCCACCCGGGGATTCCAACCCCCCGCCCAGGGCGTGAGCCGCCACAATACCGCCATCATGATGGCGCATCCCTCCAGCGCGGGCGCGTAGCAGCGCAATACTGCCAGCGGCCGGATTTTCAGCACCCGCGCCACCAGGTAGACGTGCAGCAGCGACAACGCCGAGCGCGTTGCCACAAGTCCCCACGCCACTCCCACGATGCCGCCCCAGCGCGCGCCCAGAAAAATGCTCGGCGGTAGGAGGATCCACCACACCGCCGTCGTCAGCGTGAACACATCCGGACGCCCCATCGCCTTGTAGCCGTCGCCGAACGGGTGGGTGAGGCAGCGCAGCGCCGCGTAGATCACCAGCACTTCCAGCACCGGGATTGAAGGCCCCCAGTGATGTCCATAAACGCCAAACACCACTGCCGGCCCCAGCATCCCCATCCCCGCCGCCAGCGGCAGCGTGAGCAGTGCCGTGTAACGTGCCGTGTCCAGCAGCGTGCGGCGCAGCTGGGGCACATCGCCTTGCAGCCGGCTGAAACCCGGAAAGGTTACGCGCGTGACTACGTTCAGCACGCTGATCAGGATGACCTCCGGCAGTTTGTAGGCGAGCGTATAGAAGCCGAGTAGCGTATCGCTAAGCATGCGGCCGATGGTGAGCGTATCCAGGTTCAGCAGCAGCACGCTGGAGGCATCGAGAAAGTAGATGTGCTTGGCGTAATGCACCATGCGCCGCAGCACCGCGCGTTCGAAGTGGCGATGCGGACGCCACCCTACCACCCGCCACAGCAGCACCGCCGCCGCTAGGCTGCCCAGCACCTGGCCCCAGATTAGGCTCCAGGCGCCGAAACCAACCAGTGCCAGCGCGATCGACGCCATGCCTTTGGCTGCCGCCTGCCCCAGGTCGGGGATGATTTTCAGCCGGAATGCGAGCCGCCTGCGCAGCAGAAAATCATGCGTATCGCCCAACGCCGCCAATATGACGCACACCGACAGCGCACGCACCATCGCCGCCAGCGCCGGTTCGTGGAAGTACGCTGCCAGCCAGGGTGCTAGCAGCCACGCCCCTGCGAATTCCAGACCGGAAGTGGCGAGGGTCAGCCAGAAGCACCAGTTCGCCGCCGCATCCACGTCCTGCTCTTCAAACACCAACGCCGTGGTCAGGCCCAGCGAGCCAAGAATTTCCAACACCACGATGGCTGCGCTTGCCAGCGCGACCTCACCAAACGCCTTCGGGCTCAGCAGCCGGGCCAGCACTACCACCGAGGCGAATACCAGCAGCTTGCCCAACAAAAACGAGCTCGAGGCCCAAAACAGGCCATTCATGATGCCATGCGTGGGCGGCGGCGTAGCGGCTCTGCCTGCGCCGGCTCCGTTGCTGCCGGCGGCTTCGCGCACCTTGCGCCACTGCACCGGCTGCGTGCCCCGCATATAGCACCAAGCGCCGGCAACTCCCGCCGCCAGCGCCAGGCAGAAGAAATAGGGCGCTTCGGCGCGGCCCAGGCGCCAGCCCAGAGCTTGCGCCAGCGCAATCGCTACGACCCACAAAAACCCGAGCAAGACGCCCGTGGCCAACAGGTGCAACCATGCGGGCGCTGCCGCTCCCACCAGCGCTGCCGCTCCCACCAGCGCCGCGCCCAACGGCAACGCGGAAGCAGGTCGCAGGATCTGATGAAACCCCACCTTAGCTGCCGCCCCAGGCGGCAGCCGGCCCACTTTCCGCCGCACCGAGCGCAACGCTCCCCAGTGCCCCGCAGCCATGCGTCGTCGCCGTTCCCACTCCGCGCCCGCATCTGGGGCGCTCAGCTCCCAGGAGCGGGCTTGCGGGGCTGCCAGTATCCGCTGCCCTTGCGCGAGCACCGCCAGTCCCAGGAACAGATCGTCGTTGACCATCGTCCCATCCGGAATGGGACAAAAGGCGCTGCGCCGGATGGCGAGCGCTTCCCCGAGCGCGGCGACCGTGCCTCCGGCTGCCGATTCCTGCGTATTCAACCAATTCTCAAAGCGCCAATACACACTCTCGCCGCCGTCGAGGCCGGAATCGGCGGCCACACCCTTGCGGCCGGTTACGGCACCCACACTGACATCGGCAAACGGCGCCGCCAGATAACGCAGCGTTCGCGCGGCAAACTCCGTATTGGCGTCGGTGAACACCAGAACGTCGCCCCGGGCCGCGGCGGCTGCGCGATTTAGGGCCGCCAGCTTGCCTTGCCGTTGCCGAGCGCGCAACAGGCGCACGGGCACGCTGCCAGCCTCCGCCTGGGCGTAAGCCTGCGCTGCGGTGCCGTCGGTGGACCCATCATCGCTGATGAGAATTTCGATTCTGCCGGCGGGGTAGTCTTGCGCCTGCAGGTTCTGGATGCGCGCCCTGATGCAGTCGGCTTCATTGAAGGCGGCGACAATCACGCTCAACTGCGGCCACGCCTCCGCTGGCGCCTCCAGTTCCGTTTCCAGCCGCCGCTGCGGCCGCCAGCGTGCCCACAGCGCTATCGCCACCGGATACGCCACCCAGACCAGCGCCAGCGTGCCCAGACTCAACAGCAGCAGGCCTCCCGCCAGCCCGCTCGCGACGGTCATGCCGCGGCCTCGCCCCGCAGCCCGGCGCCCCACACCTCCGCCAGGCGCGCGGCGGTTTCGGCTAGCTCGAAGCCCGCGCGCACATGCGCACTTGCCGTCTCGCCCAGACGACGGCGCAATTGCCGATCCTGCAGCCGCCGCAGTGCGCCCGCCAAGGCGCTCGCATCCCCGGGAGGCACCAGAATCCCATCCTGACCATCGTGTACGAGTTCGGGAATACCCGACAGCCCGCTTGCCACCACCGCCAGACCCGCCGCCATCGCTTCCATTAGCGCCACTGGCAGCCCCTCCATTTTGCCACTGGCCACGCGCACGCTGGGCATCACGAAGATTTCCGCCCACCCCAGCGCTGCCATGACTTGCGCTTCCGTAGCTGGCCCCTCGAGGCTGACCTGGGTGCCCAAGCCCAGCGTTGTGATTTGCTTTTCCAGCCGGCGCTGCTGTTCGCCGCCTCCGCAGATCCGGCAAACCGCCCCGATTCCGTCCCGCTGTAGTTGCGCGCAGGCGTCGAGAAGATAGCGATGGCCCTTATACGGTTGGAGCGATCCCACCGCCAGCAAGCGCATTGCCCGCGCCGGCGCCGCCACCGCGTAACGCGACCGTGCCAGCGCTGCATAGCTTTCCCATTCGATGCCGCAGTGCACGACGTGAACCGCCGGCCGCGGCGGCGGTACGGCTCTTTCCACCCAGGTGCGATTGAAATTGCTGATCGCGATTACCGCTTGCGCAGCGCGCACCTTATCCGCCAACATGGCGCGATGACAAAAGATGTCGTGCGCATGTACGGTGACGGTGTAGGGAAGTCCGGTCAGGCGCTGCACAATGAAGGCCGCCAAACCGGGGTGAGTGATGAAATGCGCATGTACGCGCTCGACGCCGGCGCGCTCCAAATGGCGCGCGATGGCGACCGCCTTGCCCCAATAGGCCAGCCCTCCCAAACACAAATTCAGATCGCCGCGGTTTTTCCACAGCACCATGGCCAGGGTGCCAAAATATGCTCCCGGGCGCCGCCGCAGCCAGTGGCTGTGGCTGCGCCACGACAGCCAACCGGGCCAGTACACCTCCGCCTGCAACTGCGCCACCCGCGGGTGCCGTTTCCCTTTGGTGCGCCGCAAGGAGCATAGGTACAGCCGATGGCCCTGCTGTTCCAGTTCCCACATCTCGCGCAGGATAAAGGTCTCGCTCAGTAGCGGATAGCGCGAAAGGATGTAGCCGACGATCATAGCGATGGCGCAGGTGCGCCGGCGGGCGTCCGCTCCTGCTCTGGGATGCCGGCTCCGGCTCCAGGGTTCTGTGGCTCCGCCCCGGCCTTGGTAGTAAGTTGGGGATCCGGCGCCAGCAGATCCCCAGCGGCGGCCTTCAGCACCGCGCGCGCGATCGGCAGCCAGCCGTGCCGCTGGCCCGCCAGCTCTGCCGAACGCAGTGCCCAGCGGCGGCGTGAATCAGGTTCGCCCGTGAAACGCGCCAATGCAACTGCCAAAGCGGCCGTATCATCGGGCGGGACTATCAGCCCGTTGCCGTCAATCAACTCCGGCAGCCCTCCGCTTGCGGTGACCAGCAGCGGTTTGCCGAACGTCAGAGCAATATGTCCGATGCCGCTTTGCGAGGCCACGCGGTAGGGCAGCACCACCCAATCAGCACGACGGAAGTACCAGGCGACTTCCGGCATGGGCACGTAACGCGGGTCCCAGCGGACCCACGCATCTAAACCATCCTTGGTCGCTTGCCGCTGCCATTTCCCGAGCTCAGTGTCTGCGGTGGGCATCCCAGCAATCAGCAGCAGCGGTCGCCGTGCGGAAGGCAAGGCGGCCATCGCCGCCAGCAGTACATCCACCCCTTTGTAGGAGCTGAGCGCGCCAAAAAGCAGCGCCAGCGGACGTTCCGCGGGCAGGCGGAAACGTTCGTTCAAATGCGGATCAGGCCCGGCCTGTTCGGCCATCCAGTTCTGGTTGCCGTGGGGTATCACGCAGGGTTGGCAACCGGTAAGCGTCGTAAACTGATGTGCCAGGGTGCGGCCGTGAACGAAGATCGTATCGAACTGGCGGGCCATGGGCGCCCGCCAGCGCAGGCGTCGTAGCAGCTGGCCGGAATGATAACGGTCGAACGGTTCGACGTTATGCCAAATGTCGGCCAACGCCGCCGCTGGCTCCAGCTCGTGACATACCCGCCGCAGACGCGGCACGAACCAGGCGTCGCATCGATGTTCGAGGTCCGTGAGCAGTACCAGTCGCGGACGCAGCCGCCGCACCGTGCGCAGGATCTGCCACCAAGCGCGCACGTAAATGATCCCCCGCGCGGCACGCACCAGGCGGCGTGGCCAGAACCGCAGCGGTCGATGCGGGTTCCAGGTCGCCAGATCGGTCCGCAGGCGTACGCCTGCGGGAGCCGCAGCCTCGGAGTGCCGGGAGGTGAGCACAATGATTTCTGTGCCCGGAAGCGCTTGTGTGGCCAGCGCACGCGCCAGTTGCAGGCTGTAGTGAATCAAGCCGCCGCGGGAAAAAAACTCAACGATGAGCACCCGCGGGGCAGGCCTAGGGAGCAAGCACGTCGGCATAGAGTTCCAGCATTCGTCGGTGCCAGCGGCTCTCGCTCAGTGTTGCCTCTGCGCGCTGGCGGGCCGCTGCCGCCGACGCGCGCCGTGCGGGATGATCGGCGTCGCTCCAGGCCAACGCCGCTTCGGCCAAGGCAGCCGGATTTTGGGCTGGCACCAGCCAGCCACTGCCGTCCAGGACTTCGGCGATGGCAGGCAGGCGGCTGGCGATGATCGGCAGAGCCGCAGCCATGGCCTCCATCACGGCCGTGGGCTGAGCTTCCTCCTGCGATGGAAACAGAAATACATCGCTGGCGCGCAGCCAGTTGGTTACGTCGCTGCGCTGCCCCGCCAGTACCAGATGCCCGCAAGCGTGCGAGTGCGCTGCCGCCTGCCGGAACTGCTCCCACTCCGGCCCGCCGCCTACCCAGACCAGGCAGGCCTCAGGATGCGCGGCCACGATGCGTTCGGCGGCCTCCAGCCAGGTGCGCCAGCCCTTGGCCGCGCGCACCACTGCCACCGTGACGTATACCGGTGCATGCGGCGGCAGGCCGAGCGCACGGCGCAGGGCTGCGCGCTCACCGGCAGAGGCTGGATCGGCCAGCGCCACTCCGTTGCCGATCACCACCGTGCGTTCTCGGCCCGCAATCCGGCCCCATGCCTTGCGCTGTGCCCCGCTCACATACACCACCCGCGCGGCGTGGCGCCGGCTCCAGCGCTCGCAGGTGGCAATGAAGCGCTGGCAGCGGGTGCGATCAGCATGCGGTCCCTGATGCACCGTCACTACGTAGGGCAGCCGCAACAGGTGTGCCGCCCACCCGCCCCACACAATGGCGTAGCGCAAATGCAGGTGCAGCAGCGCCGGCTCCCAGGCCCTCAGCAGTCGCAACAGCCGCCCCCAGCTGCCTGCATCATCCAGGCCGCGCATCCCCAGGACATGCACCCGTCCCCGCACTGCCTCCCACGAGTTGCCCCACAGCGCCTGCAGACTTTCGGGAGCGGCATGCAGGCTCACCAGCTCAATGCGGAAAGGGCTGGGCTCGGCGGCAAAGCGCAACGCCAGTTGTTCGGCGCCGCCGGGACCGAGCTGGTCGACAATCCAGACCAGACGCCGCATGTGCGTGAGCTAATGCCCCGCCGCCTGGGGCACCTCCACCGCGATTTCGCTCAGGTATCGCCGGTTGCGCTCCAGCACGGCTTCGGTGACCTCCAACGGTGCTTGCAGGCTGCGTGCATAGGCGGTGAGTGCGTACACATCCTTGGGAATGCACTTCGAGTTGAACCCGCGCTGGCGCGGAAACACAAACGTCCAGTACGGCGTCATGCGCGGATCGTCCTGGTAAATGCCCTCGCGCACTTCGTAGTAGTCCACGCCCGCGGCTTCGCACAAATCGTACAGTTCCTGCGCCTCGGCCACACGGTGGGCGATGGCGCGGTTTTCGCCTAGCTTGATCAGCTCGGCGGTGAGCGCGTCGGTCTGGCGGATGCGCACACTGGCGTTGTAGACCTGCTGATACAGCTCGATCGCTTCCCGTCGGTCACCAGGCTCGCCGCCCAGAATGAGGAAATCTCGATCGCGTAGCCGCATCAGCGGGTGGGCGACCGATTCCCCCAGATATTCGGGTTGGAAGACGATGCGCTTGCCGTAACGGCGCCGCATCGCGTCGGTGAATCCCGGGTTCACGGTCGAACGCAGCAGGATCAGCGGCGTTTCCAGCCACGCCAGCACTTCTTCCACGATGCTGGTGTCCAGGCCGTTCCCGCTGGGATTGGGGGTGGGCACGCAGACGAAGGCGGCATCACAGACATTGACCGCCGCGCGCGTGCCCAGGCGCAGGGGTTCGTCGTAAACCACCGCCTCCGGAAATTCCACGTGCATCGCCCGCCCTACCCACCCCAAACCGACAATCGCTACCGCCGGATTCATTGCACTCCTCCTGTTACAGAGTTGCTGGATGCCGCGCGCCGCCGCACCCGTTGCTTATCTGCCAGCGCCAGGGTGGCGCCCAGTGCGCCCAGCGCCAGCAGCAGAAAAAAGTGACGGAAGTAGGCGTCATGCAAAAAGATGCTGCACACCAGATACACCGCCAGCGCCAGCTCGAAGCCGGCCACCAGGTGCGCGAAACTCGCCGCGCCCAGCCTCCGCGCCCGCCGCCGCCCGCGCTCCAGCAGGCGGAACGCGGCAAACAGCAGCCAGGCGAATGCGGCCAGCCCCACCAGGCCGGTCTCTGCCAGTAGTTGTGTGTACAGGCTGTGCGGATCTCGGATGGTATCCTGGCCCGTCAAGCCGATCATCGCGGAATATTTGAAATACTGTCTCTCGAAATTCCCCGGACCCACTCCCACCAACGGATGGTCCGCAAACATGAGCAAGCCGGTGAGCATTTCGTGCCGGCGGTCTCGGAAACTGTAGTCGGTCATCTGCTGGCTGGGTGCGGCGAAAGAATTTTCAAGCAGAGTGGATAACCGGCCCCATAACGCTTTCGGCGCGATGGCGGTCGCCAACACGATCCCCGCGATCGTCGCCAGCAGCACCCATTTGCGCCGTGGATGCGCCACCAGCAGAGCGACCACCAGCAGCGCCACTCCCACCGCCGCGCCGCGGGAATAGGTGAACAGCATTGCGCCCAGCGTGAGTGCGAGCACCCCCAAAGCCCACAATCGGCGCCACCAACGGCCGCGGGACTCCAGCGCCTGCATCGCGGCCAGCGGCAGCCCGGCCACCAGCACCATCGCCAAAAAGTTGGGATCGCCGAGTGCGCCTCCCAGCCGCCAGCCGAATTGGCCAGGTGCGGTAGTCGCATACTTCATCGATCCAAAGCCCCAAAACGTAAATTGGCTTCTGCTCAGTCCCTGATACAGCACCGGCAACGATAGCAGCGCCAACGCTGCCAGAACTGCGTCCACGCCCCAGCGCCACCAGCGCGGCGAGCGCAGCAGGTTTACGACGATATAGAACACCGCCAGCAGTTTCAGGTCTTCAAATAACTGACTGATCGCCACCGGGCGGTTGATCGCGGTCAGCGAGCAAATCACCTGCGTCGCCGCCCACAGCAGCAGCGGGCCCAGCAGCGGCCAGCGCAAGCGGTGACGCCATCGTCCCAGCAGCACCTGCAGCAGCCAGGCGGCCAGTACTCCGGCGATGGCGATGCGCAGCAGCCAGGTAAAGCCGAAGCTTTCGGCAACCACATCACTCGCGTTCCAGTAGGCAATCAGGATCAGTGCGCATGCGCCCCACGCCGGCCGGTAAATCACCCCCGCGATCGCCGCTGCCAATGCCGGCAGCGCTGCCGCCAGAATCACCATGTGTTGCGGGAACCGGGTCATGAGCGCCACGATCGGCAGCAGCGCTGCCAATCCCAACAGCCACCACCCCAATGCTCCCCAGGACCCGGTGGAGGCGCCCGCCCCCAAGCGGCTGCCGCCGCGCCAGCTCTGCGTCCATGTCGCCATATCGCTTACTTGGCTCCTCTCCCCATTCCGATCGCCACCACCGTTGCCGCCAGGATTTTCACATCCAATCGCAGCCGCCAGGCGCGCACATAAGCCAGATCGAGGCGCAGGCGCTGGTCGAAATCGCACTGTGCGCGGGCAGCGATCTGCCACAAGCCGGTGATCCCCGGAGGCGTCACCAGGCGTTCGGTTTGCCAAAGCTGATAGCGGTCCAGGCCAAACGTCGTCGGTCGGGGCCCGACCCAGCTCATCTCCTCCCGCCACACGTTCCACACCTGCGGCAATTCATCCAGGCTGGTGCGGCGTAGCCACCGGCCGATGCGGGTCACCCGAGGATCGCTGCTGATTTTGAAATCGGGCCAGGGCAGTTCGTTCAAGTGCGCCAGATCCGTCTTCATTTCCGCCGCGTTGGCGACCATGGTGCGCAGCTTCCACATGCGGAAGCGCCGGCCGTGAGCGCCCGTCCGCCATTGGGCGATCAGCACCGGCCCCTGCGACTCGCAGCGGATCGCCGCTGCCGCGAGCGCAACCAGCACGGCCGCCAAAGGTCCCAGGAGCAGGCACAGCAACAGGTCGAAGGCGCGCTTGCGCCGTCGCTGCGCCGAACCGAGCTGGCACCGCCAGCCCCGCCGCAGGTGTGCCCGCCGCAGCCGCATCGGCCGGCACCACGCCGGTCCGGACAGCGGCGCCGCCGGAACCGCCGCCGGTGCGCTGGTCCAACTCACGGCCGCCACCTCACTTTCTCCAGCAGCGCGTCCAGGCTCAGGCCGTGCCGCGGAAACTGGGCGCTGTGCCAGTCCAACTCAACCCCCAACTGCCGCGCGCGCTCCTGCAGTCGCGCTTGCACGGCGGTGCCGTCTTCGGCATCCTCGAGCAGCAACAGGATCTCAGCGCCCGGCTCGAACCAAACCAGGTCGCCGATCCGCACCCCCGCCGCAAGCCCCAGCAAGAATTCCTCCGGCAGCTCGCCGCCGCTCCGGCCCGAGCGCGCCAGCCGGGCCAGCAGTAGTGGGGTCCCGCGGCGCCGGGCCCGGCTGAACAGCCGCAGCAGCGCCATGTCAGCGAGGCGCCGGCTGGCGACAATGCCGGGTGGCAGCCGCCGCAGTGAGGGAGCGCGGTGCAGCAGGGCCATGGCCGCCGTCTAGGCCTCCGGGGCGCGCGGACGGCGGTAGGGACGGAACGCCGGTGCCGCCGGATCAGCCCGATTGAACAGGGTTCCCAGCAGGGGCGCGTGTGCCCTCGCCAGATCCTCGCAGATGCGCTGCGCCTCGCTCAGCTTGGTCTGGCCCCAGCGCACCACCACCACTACCCCGTCCACCAGCGACGAGAGCAGTACCGCTTCTCCGCTCACCTGACCCGGAGGCGTGTCCACCAGTACGTAGTCGTAGTGTTCCCGCCACTGCTCCAACAGCGCCGCCACCGCCCGAATTTGCAGCGGAGGAGCCGCATCTTCGACCGGCATCAGGTCCAGATGAGGGCGGATATTGAGAGGGGAAACCTTGCGTCCGGTCTGCGCCGCCGCCAGCCCGTTCAGATTCGCCAGTCCAAAGAAGCGGTGACAGCCCGGCCGCAACAGATCCGCATCCACCACCAGTGTTCGCCACCCTGCCTGCGCCAGCGCCTGCCCCAGTTGGCAAACCGTGGTCGTCTTGCCTTCGCCGGGATTGGGACTGGTGATGAGGATCAACCGCGGGGGCGCGCCGCATCGCGCCACCAGATTGGCGGCGGCCTTGCGATATCCATCCGGATCCTGCTCGCCTACCCCTGGCAACAGCGCCCGCACCCGGCCCCGCAGCGGTGCACGCTCGGCGATCATGCCCAGTGGTGCCAGCGCCGGTCCCAGGGCGTGCTGCACTTCATCCCCGGCCGTAAGCGTACCGCTCCAGTGCTCACGCGCCAAAGCCGTGCCCACCCCCACCACGATGCCCAGACCCAGCCCCAGCAGCAAATTCAGCTTGAGTCGTGGATAGAGTGGTTCGCCCGGCGGCAGCGCCGGATCCAGCACCTCGATATTGCTGGGCGGGAGGCTGGCTTCCAGTTCTACCTCATTCAAATTCTGCCGCAGCGTGTCCACCAGAGACCGCTGCGCGTTGGCGCGCGACTGCAAAACCCCGAATTGCATTTCCAGACTGCTGGTGGCTGCCGCCTGATGGTTCAGCTGCTGCACTAGCGCTCCCAACTGCTGCTCCTGTTGCTGGCTGTCGCGCAGCCGCTGGCCGAGCACGTCGTCCACTTGAACCTTCAGTCCGTCCAGCTTCTGCTGTGCCTGGCGCAGTTGTTCGTGGGCTTCCACTACCAATGGAAAGCTGGGCTGGTAGGTGGTTTCCAGCGTCGTCAATTGCCTCTGCGCCGCTCCCAGGCTGGCCACGGCTCCAGCGATTTCCGGATTCTGCAGGCTGGCGGGCAGTGCCGCCACCGTGCCGTCGGAATAGGCCACCTGCGCCGCTGCATCGGAAATGCGTGCCGCCTGTGCGGCGCTCCAGGCGTGGTTGGCGTCCGCCAGCCGCGCCACCAGCGCATTCTGCGCCCCGCTGGCGAGCAGCGGAACATAGGCATGCTGGCGCTGAAAGGCGGTCACCGCGGCATCGTCCTGATGCAACCGCTGCATCGCCCGGCCCACCTGCAGGCGCATCCAGTGCGACGCGGTGAGTCCCTGCTGTCCGCGCTCGGCCAGCGTTTGCTCCAAAAACGACTGATCCGTGGCATTCACCACCTCGGCCGCCAACGCCGGATCATGCGAGGCGAAGCTGACCTGCACGGTCGCGCTCAACTTGTCGGGCACCGGTGTCAGATGTGCCTTGAAAATGCCGTACGCCATGCCATCCGCATCGGCGAGGCTGAGTGTTTTGCCCTTGCGCGCGAGTTGGCGGCCCAGCTTGGCCAGCACCGGCGCGATTTCCGGGTCCCGCTGCTCCAGGTCCAGTTGGTGAATCACCGGCATGGCGACCGCGCGGCTGCTCAGAATGGTCAGCTCGGTCTGCATCTCCCGGTCCGGATCCACCGGGTGGGGATACTCGTGCGGTGTAATCTGTGCCGGATGCAGGTTGGGCTGGCGCACGATGATGGAAGCCGTGGCCTGGTAATAGGGACGCACCCAGCGGGATGCCGCCGCGGCGATCACCACGCAGGCGACCAGTAGCGCCAGAGCCAGCCAGCGCTGGCGATAGAGGGCATTTTGCAGTTGCCCGTGCCGGCGCGCGGTCTCAGGCGCCGGCTCGAGCTCGTACAGCGGTGCCAGGGAGGGCGTGGAGTTGCCGGAAGAGGAGGGAATCAGTGCCATAGGAACCTCGTGCTGTCCGCGCTCGCACGCGCGGTTTACCATACCTTGTCGGCTACCGACTGCTGTACGCGCCAGCGTCCGGTGCCGGTGAAAAAGTCCAGCAGTTCCAGTCCGGTCATGCGCCAGACCGAACCCGAGACCAAGACAATGTCATCCTGCGCCATTGCCAGCTCCGGCTGCCGGTTCGTCTGTGCCCGCCCCACGTTGACGATCAGCGTGCGCCGCTTGCCGTTGGGCTGCAGGCGCAATACCCGCACCTGGTTGCGATTCGCCTGGGGCAGAAAGCCGCCCGCCGCGCTGATCAGTTGCGCCAACGTCAGGCCCGGCACCAGCGGCGCCGCGCCCGGATGCATTACGTCACCCGAAAGAAACACCTGGTGCACTGGCTGTACGTCGATCACGTCGCCAGGTTGAATCAGCCGGTTCAGCGCGGGATCGCTTGCGAGCCGGGAAATATCAATCGTCTGGAGGATGCTGTTGGCGGTGTACACCGGCTGCCCTTGCGCGTTGGCGCTGGCCGTTACCGGCGGCTGATGGAACAACAGCACCTTGGCGCTTGCCTTGCTCGGGTCCACTCCTCCCGCCATGGCCAGCGCCTGCATTAGCGTCAGCTCGCCGCTGAACGAATACACCCCGGGACGCGGCACCACCCCGTTAATGCTCACCTTACGGCTGTTGTTTTCCAGTAACCGCACGCTGACCAGCGGATGTTTCAACAGCCGTCCATAGGCGTGCGTCAGCTCCGCCTGAATGGCCGGAGGGGTTTCCCCCCCCACCGCCAGGCTGGCTAGGAACGGCGGCGCGATGACGCCATCGGCCGCCACTCGCAAGCTGGCGCTCAACTGTGGCTGTCCGAATACGCGCACTTGCAGCAGATCTCCCGGTCCAACCGGATCCGCGCTGGCGGCGCTGCCCCACACCATCATGGCGTTGTCCGGCGGCGCCATCTCGGCCACCGGCGCCGCGCTGGCGCGCTCGGTCAGTGCCTGCGCTCCCGCTATCGCCGCTGCTCCTAAAATCAGCAGCGCCACCGCCGCACGTTGCTTGCCTCGCCGCATCGGGCCTCCTCGCAGTTGAGTTCGGCTTACCGATTTAGAGTAGACAGCCAACCGGCACAGAACAATCACCCGCCGGTTGCAGAGCTTTGCCGAAGATGTTGCAGGGCAATTTCCAACCTTCGCAGCAGAACCGCATTGCCACAATGGCATCCAACTCCGGTATGCCAAATCTGGTCCATCCCTTCCGCGCCGATTTGCGCCGGCAAACCGACTCCCTCCGCGTGGCACTCTGCCTTCCTTCCGAGCTCTGGAACCATCTTTTGGCTCAAGCCTTGCACGGCATCGGCGGCATGGAGGTGTCGGTGGGAGATGATGCCTTGCAAGCCGACAACGGACTGCAACCAGCGGCGGTGGTCGTCGTGACCGCCGTGCCCCAGGGTGGCAGTGGCTGGGCGCAAATTCGCCGATGGTGCCGGCGGCCGGGCGTGCGCGTGCTGGTGCTGGGTGAAAATCGTCCGCTGCTGGCCGCGCGCGCGCTGCGCCTCGGCGCTTGCGGTTACTTGGATTGGAAATCTCCTCTACCTCAGCTGGTCAAGGCAATTCGCGGCGTTCATGCCGGGGAGTTGTGGGCCGAGCGCAAGGTAGCTTTCACCCTCCTGCGACCGGACACCGAAACTGGCCCTCGCTCGCGGCTCACGCCGCGCGAGTTGCGCGTGCTGGAGGCGCTGGCCCAGGGCAAGCGCAACAAGGAGATTGCCGCCGAACTGGCCATCAGCGAGACCACCGTCAAATCCCACCTCAACCGCGCCTACCAGAAATTGCACGTCAGCGATCGTGTCCAGGCCGCGCTCTACGTCGAGCGCCATGGGTTGGACTGACCCCAGCGCGCTCCCACAGCCCGCGCCATTGCACCGGCAGGTGCAGATGTGCGCTGGCGAGGTTCACGCGCAGGTGCCCTTGCGGATACGCGCGCGTCCAGATCGCACCTCGGTGCAGCAAGGGACCTTTCGGCGCCGGCGGCTCCAGCGCGTACAGCGGCGACCACCACACCTGGCGATAATCATTCGTCCCCGCATCGTTGTAGCGGTAGTAAACATGGCTGGCGCCGCCGTCCGGCAGCAGCGCCCACGCCAGCGCTAGAGTGAAGCGGCGGCGCGCGTAATCCTCTCGCTCTCCCTGCGCGACCAGCAGTACGCTCTTACCCTCCTCAAGTGCGGCCTGAATGTTTTCTAACTGCGTAATCCGCGCCGCCGGCGGCAACGCCGCCGTCTTCCACCCCAGCGCAAAATCCTCGACCATGACACCGTTCAGATATGGAAGATACTTGCTCCACCCGCCCGCACTTCCGGGATCGTTGGTGAGGTTGGCCCACACCGGAACGCCTGGCAGGGCGGAACGAATGGCGGCGAGTTCGCTCGCTATCGCCCGGCGCAGCTTGGCGTTGCTGGCTAATTCACGCACCCCGCCGCTGTCGGTCATGTGCCGCAGCAGCCCGGCACGGCTCAGCTCCACCTGATCGAAAAAGAACCCGTCGAAGCCCAGCCTGCGATACTGCCGCAAGCGTGCGATGAAGTAATGCTGCCACCCGGAGTTGGCCGGGTCCATCGCATACATGGTTCGCCAGACGCCATTAGCCGATTCATAGCGGCTATAAAGGCGCTTACCCTTGAGGTTGTGCAGAAACCAGCCTTCATGCGGATGAATCTGGCGGCAGAACACGCCAACCCGATCGGCAACCGTGCCGTGGTAGGTCGGGTAGCGCGCGTTGCAGGCAGCGTCGGAATTGCCATATGGTCCGGGACCCTCCACCACATCAAAGGGCACGGTTTGCAGTATCGGGCCGCTGTAGTCGGCGCGCCGCAGTTTTGCCATGTAGGCTTCATCGCCGTGCGTTAGCAGAATGAGCTGAAAGTGGTGCGCCAGGAAGGCGGCGCTCGTGACGTCCGTGGGCGGTTTATAGAAGTAGGCGAATCGCAGCCCCGGCGGGCTCGTCGCGGCAACTTGAAGGCGCCCTGAGCACCAGCGGTCGTCCGTCGCCGGGGAGCGACGCCCCGCCACAGCCCGACCAGCGCCGGGGCCCCCAACACGCTCGCGCGTTGGGGCGGCACCGGGAGGGCGGCTCCACCAAGAGGCGGCCGTGCCACCCAAGGCCGCTCCCGCCAACGCGAGCAGCGCCGCCAGCAGATACGCCCTGTGGTTTGACGGAACCCCAAGCCTGGGTTCAAATGAATAAGGTGGCGGCGTGAATCTTCCCAACAGCCTGACCGTGCTGCGCATTTTTCTGGTGCCGCTGCTCATTGCGGTGCTGTTCAGCACCCGCCTGCCCAACAAGGAAATCTACGGCACCGCCATTTTCCTGGCGGCCGCCGTCACCGACTTATTGGATGGCTATCTTGCCCGCCGCCGCCGCCAGATCACCACCCTGGGCATGTTGCTGGATCCCATTGCGGACAAGTTGCTGATCGCCGCCGCGTTTATTTCCCTGGTCCAGATTGACTCCGCCCTGGTCCCCGCCTGGATGGTGGTTATCATCATCGGACGTGAGTTCGCCGTCAGCGGCTTGCGCAGCATTGCGGCTACGAACGGATTTGCCATCGCCTCCAATGACTGGGGCAAACTGAAGATGGTCAGTCAGGTGGTGGCTGTGTGCATCATTATCATGGCCATCAAGTACGGCACCCTGCCGCTGTTTGGCTGGGGAGTCGACATGCGGTTGGTGGGCAAGATCGCCCTCTGGGCGGTAGTGATCGTAGCGCTGCTGTCCGGTTCAACCTACTTTTGGCGCTTCTGGCGCCAGGTGGACGACGGCGTCAAGCAGCGTCGCCGCGCGCTGGGCTTGCCGCGGCGCCAGCCCGCCAACTCGGAATAGGGCATAAACTTTAGCGTTGAACGAGTACCGCAGTGTTGAGAAGCTGGCCGCTCAGCTCAGCCGGATGGTCGCAGCAGAGGAGGCGGGCGGACGAAGGAGGAAAACGTCTCTAGTCACGAACGCCTTCGGGAGGCTACGGCCGCAATCCTCGAGCGGCACGAAAACGGTGCAAAGCCTCGCCGAAAACCCGCGCGAATCTGCTCCCGGCGTACGGCCTCAATGGCTCTATCCATGGCCCAATGCGTACTGTACGGGGTGGGCTGGCCGGAACGGCCAAGCCACTGCAAAAAAAGCGGCGGCACCGTAAGGTGCCGCCGCCCGCGAATCGCTAACAGCTAACAGCTTGCTGCTAGTACATACCGCCCATGCCGCCCATGCCGCCCGCCCCGCCTGGCCCGGCCGATTCCTTCTTCTCTTCCGGAATCTCCGCCACCAGCGCCTCTGTGGTCAGCATCAGCCCGGCAATTGAGCCGGCATTCTGCAGTGCGAAGCGGGTGACCTTGGCGGGATCAATCACGCCCGCCTTGACGAGGTCCTCGTAGGTTTCCGACTGCGCGTTGAAGCCAAAATTGGCTTCCTTGCTTTCCCGCACCCGGCCCACTACGATTGCACCTTCCAGACCGGCGTTCTGCGCGATCTGGCGCAGCGGTTCTTCCAATGCACGCCGCACCACCTCGACGCCGATTTTCTCGTCGCCGGTCACTTTGAGCGCGGCCACGGCGCTCTCGGCGCGCACCAGCGCCACGCCGCCGCCGGGTACGATGCCCTCTTCCACCGCCGCGCGCGTGGCATGCATGGCATCCTCCACGCGGGCCTTTTTCTCCTTCATTTCTGTCTCCGTCGCCGCGCCTACCTTGATCACGGCCACGCCGCCCACCAGCTTGGCCAGCCGTTCCTGCAGTTTCTCGCGGTCGTAGTCGCTGGTGGTGTCCTCGATCTGGGTGCGCAACTGCTTTACCCGGCCCTCGATTTCCGCGGTTTTGCCCGCGCCCTCCACCAACGTGGTGTTGTCCTTGTCAATCACCGCCTTTTTCACCCGCCCGAGCTGACTCAACTGCACCGACTCCAGCTTCACTCCCAGCTCCTCGCTGATGAATTCGCCGCCGGTTAGCACCGCTATGTCCTGCAGCATGGCCTTGCGGCGGTCGCCGAAGCCCGGCGCCTTCACCGCGGCCGCATGCAGGGTGCCCCGCAGCTTGTTCACCACCAGCGTCGCCAGCGCTTCGCCCTCCACATCCTCGGCGATCAGCAGCAACGGCTTGCCGGCGCGTGCGATCTGCTCCAGCAGAGGCAGCAGGTCCTTCATCGAGCTGATCTTCTTCTCGTGGATCAGAATGTAGGGATCCTCCAGCACCACTTCCATGCGGTCCGGATCGGTGACAAAGTAGGGCGACAGGTAGCCGCGATCGAACTGCATCCCCTCCACCACGTCCAGCAGCGTTTCCATGGTCTTGGATTCTTCCACCGTGATCACGCCGTCCTTGCCTACCTTTTTCATCGCTTCGGCGATGATGCCGCCGATGGTCGCGTCGTTGTTGGCGCTGATCGTGCCCACTTGCGCAATCATCTCTCCCTGCACCGGCTTCGACATCTTTTTCACCGCGTCCACGGCGGCCGCAACCGCCTGGTCAATGCCACGCTTCAGCGCCATCGGGTTCGATCCGGCCGCTACGTTTTTCACGCCCTCGCGGTAAATCGCCTGCGCCAGCACCGTCGCCGTCGTGGTGCCGTCGCCGGCGACGTCGGAAGTCTTCGACGCCACCTCGCGCACCATCTGCGCCCCCATGTTCTCCAGCAGGTCCGGCAGTTCAATCTCCTTCGCCACCGTCACCCCATCTTTGGTGATGCTGGGCGAGCCGAACTTCTTCTCGATCACCACGTTGCGCCCCTTGGGGCCCAGCGTGATTTTCACTGCATCCGCCAATGTATTGACGCCCCGCAGAATCGCCTGCCGGGAGCCTTCGCCGTGTACAATTCGTTTTGCCATTGGTGTGTGTCTCCTTCGCTTTCTTTACTTGCTGAGCACGCCCAGCACTTCCTCTTCCCGCAGGATCAGCAGCTCCTCGCCGTCGAGTTTGATCTCGCTGCCCGAGTACTTGCCAAACAGAATGCGGTCGCCTGCCTTCACGTCCATCGGCAGCCGCTTGCCGTCATCGTTCAGCTTGCCTTCGCCGGCGGCAATGACCTCACCCTCCTGCGGCTTCTCCTTTGCCGTGTCCGGGATGATAATGCCCCCGTGCACCGTTTCTTTTTCCTCGATCCGCTTGACCAGCAAACGGTCGTGTAGTGGTCTGACTTTGGCCATGAGTGGTTCTCCCTTTCCGAATTTTTCCGGGAGTGCTCCTGCCGCCAAAACTGCGCCCGGCAGGCGGAACGCCAATCGTTAGCACTCTACCGTCACGAGTGCTAATCATACCCTGCCCATGCCTGCAACGTCAATCCCTGCAAACGGGGGCGTCCAATCGCCGCTGGCGTTATACTCGGAATAGCCACTCGCGCCTGCTGGGGTGGCGTGAGGTATAGCGATGTTTGATGGCATATTCCGGCCCGAACACCTGATCATTATCTTGATCATCTGTCTGCTGATTTTTGGTCCCAAAAAGCTACCTGAGTTGGGACGGGGGATTGGGGAGAGCATCCGGGAATTCAAAAAATCCATGTCGGAAGCCAAGGCAGTGGGACACGAACCCGCCAAACCGGCTGCGGCGGAGGAGAAGAAGTAGCACTGCTCAGTTCCGCCCTACCCTCCTTTGCCGGGCTGCGGCTGCAGGCTGGCTCGGCACTGCTGATTTTTGATCTCGACGGCACCTTGATCGACTCGCGCGCCGATCTGGTGCATAGTGTCAACGCCGCGCTGGCCCATTTGCAACGCCCTCCGTTGCCGGAAGCTACCGTCGGCCAATATGTCGGCGATGGCGCCACGCTGCTCATGCAGCGCGCCCTCGGACTAGCTCCGCCGCCCGAACGTAGCCGGCGCCCGCTTCCCCCGCTGCAGTTGGAGGCGGCCGCGGCGGCGCTTAGCGCGCGCGCCGTAGACTTGTTTCTGGCCTGCTACGCCCGGCACAAACTGGACTCCACCGTGCTCTATCCCGGCGTTCACGACGGCTTGCACTTGCTGGCCGACGCCGGTGCTCGCTTGGCGGTGCTGACCAACAAACCCGTTCGCCCCAGCCAGGAAATAGTCGCCCATCTGGGCATCGCCCCACTGTTTTGTGCTGTCCACGGCGGCAACAGCTTCGCGCAAAAAAAACCTGATCCGGTTGGCATCTTCGCTCTGCTGCGAGCGTGTGGCGCCGTGCGCGAGCAGACCGTCATGATCGGCGATTCGTCCGTCGACGTGCTCGCCGGACGCAATGCCGGGGTTTGGACCGCAGGCCTCAGTTACGGCTTCGCTCCCGAGAGCCTGCTTCTGCAGCCGCCCGATTGGATCGCCGGTACCTTCGCCGAACTCTGCCACGGCCTGATGCACGCAATGACACAATAGGGCAGGAGGGTCCAGCTATGGCGTTCAAGCCGGGCGCGGTCGCGCCCCAAACAGGCATTTACTGGTGCAGCGTGTGCAAGCTGCCCGGCCAGTTTTCCGCCGGCCAGGTATTGCCCGAGTGCCGCAATAAGTGCGGACGCGGCGGCTGGGATTTCATCCAAGCCACCCCCGATGCCTCCGCTGCTTCTACTGAACCGGGCTCTCGCTAGCGACTAAAGACTGAAATATGGCCAGGACCCGCCTCCGGTAGCTCAGCATCTGCCTCGCCAGCGACGCAAAGCCGGGATCCCGTGACGCCGCTCGCCGCCATTCCGTTTCTACCTGCTTGGGCACTTCGATATCCTGCCGCAGTTCCTGATAGCTGTACCCGCGCAGGAACAGACCGAAGAAAAACGCCGCTTCCTGCTCCGGCGCTTCCGAACTTCCGTGGTGTGGCAGTGTCCCCGGGCCGCCGCTTTGGATGTGGACTTCCATGGCCAAGTTATTGGATACACCCGCTCGGAATGGAAAACAACCAGGCCCCGCTCCATCCCACGCCGCCTCCGCTTCAGCCGCTTGACGCCACCGCCAAAATCGAGTTCAATCATTGGCCCCGAAAAACGCAAGCTGGCTATCGCCTTGCACGTGTATCCGCAGCCGCCGCCATCCGCCTGCTTGCTCGGGCAGCGGCGTGCCCCGGCGGGTTTCGGCAATCACCTGCCCGCCCTTGGCGAGCGCCCCCGGATATCGCCCTAGCCCGCACAGCAGCCGCTCCGTCGCCTGCACGTCTTCGTAGGGCGGATCCAGAAACACCCAGGCCGCTCCTCCCGCCGCCTGCAGCGCCGGCAGCCGGCTCAGCTGCGCTACTGCCGCCGGCAGTCTGCGTTCCCACACCAACGCCTGCACTCCCTCCGCACCCAGCGCCGCCAGATTCGACCGCAGCAACCGTGCGGCTGCTCTCGCCTCTTCGATCCACACCACCGGCCGCGCGCCCCGGCTATAGGCCTCCAGCCCCACCGCACCCGTGCCGGCAAAGGCATCCACGAAGCCCCGCCCCGCCACCCCGGCTCCCAGCAGGTCGAATAAAGTCTCGCGCAGCCGGTCCGAGGTGGGCCGCAGTCCCGCCCGGCGCGCCGACCGCAACCGCCGGCTGCGCCACTCGCCCCCGATTATGCGCATGCGGAGAGATTATACTGAAAGCGCCGCGGAGAGATGGCCGAGCGGTTGAAGGCGCACGCTTGGAAAGCGTGTATATCCGAAAGGGTATCTGGGGTTCGAATCCCCATCTCTCCGCCATTCCTCCGCGCGAAGACAAACCGAAGATAATGTTGCGGAAACATCACTTCTTTGTGTGACCTAATTCCCTCTATTTCGCACTATGCCGGGGTCATGATCTTTCCCGTCGGTGGAGATATACGCCGACTATGGAGGAACTTCGATATGACACTGTCACAGCGGGAATTCTCCAAACGGGAGCGGCAGATCGTCTATGCCCTTACCGAGGCGAAAACAGTCAAGGACATCGCGCGCGAGATGGATCTGAGTGTCAATACGGTCAAGGACTATATCAAAAACATCTATCGCAAGGCGGAAGTGCATTCCGCCCGCGAACTGATGCGCCAATACCATTCCACCCATACGGCACCGCTCGACACTGGCCTGGCCCAACTGCTGCAGAGCGCCCAGCGCCTCAGCGCCGAAGCCGCGCCAGCCGAAGCGTTGGTGCAACTGCACGCGGCGGTGCGCACTTGCACGCGGGCGCGGCGGGTGACTTTCTGGCACTGGCTCCGCAGCGGCAACGAGTTGTATCTGGCCGGCGATACCGGCAGCACCCGCTCCGGCTCACTCCTGCATCTGCCGTGCTTTGCTGGCCAGTTGCGCACCCAAGGCTGGGCCCGGCTGCAGGCGCAAGAAATGGGCGGCCTGGAAGGCCGCGAGCTTGCCGCCCACGGTCTGGTGGGCGAGGCCATCGCCGTGGAATGCGCCCCCACCCCGCGCGTGCAGGTGCTGCTCGCCGGCGATCCCGCCGAAGGTCACTTTGGCGCGCTCGATGCCGCCATCATGCGTCTGCTGGTGCGCCTTCAGCACGCCCAGCCCAGCAGTGGCCTGGAAGTCCTGCGTGCCTCCGCTTGAGGCTACCTCAGGCTTCCGGAACGGCGACGCGTTCGACCCGCTCCATCTGTTCGCGGCTGGCCTGTGGGTGCCGCGCTGGTTCGCTATAGGGGTCGAAGCGCGCCCCGATCGCCGAGGGTACGAACCCTAGCCCGGTTACCGCCGTCTGGAACCGGTTGAAGCCTGCCGGGCGCGGGCTGAGTTGGGTAGCTTTGTGTTTGCGCATGCGAGGGCGATTGTAGCATCAGGCGCGGCGCTGGGTCACGAACCGTGCCAGTGCCCGCAGCCGGTTCGCACCTCGGCCCCAGCCCTCCAGTTCCTCCAGCGCGGCGCCGATCAGTCTCCGCGCCTCCGCCTCTGCGCCCGCGATCCCGGCTGCCTCCGGCCAGGTGGCTTTGCCCTGGGCAGCGTCCTTGCCTGCGGTTTTGCCCAGCTGTGCCGAACTGGCGCTGGCATCCAGTAGATCATCCGCGATTTGAAACGCCAGCCCCACCCCCGCGCCGTAGCGTCCCAATGCGCTCCGCTGCCGCGGCGAAGCCGCCGCCGCCCAGCCGCCCAGCAGAACGCTGGCGCGCAACAGGGCTGCGGTTTTGCGCCGGTGGATGGCACGTATCGCCGCCAGGCCGGCGCCGCTGTGGGTTTCCAAATCGGCCACTTGGCCCGCTACCATCCCCTCCGGCGTTCCGGCGGCTTCTGCCAGCAGCGCGCTCATCGCCCCAGCCTGCGGAGCTGAAGCCAGCATGCCAAACGCGCGCGTCAGCAGCGCATCCCCAGCCAGTATTGCCATGGCTTCGCCGAAGGCGGCATGGCAGGTCGCCCGGCCTCGCCGCAGCGTATCGTTGTCCAGTGCCGGCAGATCGTCGTGAATCAGCGAATAGGTATGTACCAGCTCGACCGCGATCGCCGGCGCCCAGGCGGCTTCGCAGTCGTGTCCGGCCACAGCCCGCGCTGCCGCCCTGCACAAAAGCGGCCGTAGACGCTTGCCTCCGCCCAGCAGGCTATGCCGCATGGCGGCGTGCAGATGCCGCGGCGGCTGGCTAGCAGCTGGCACCGCCGCCTCCAGCCGTCGCTCCAACTCCGCTCGCTCCTGCTGCTGCCATGCCTGGAACATGCCCCGCAATTTTAACGTAACCGTGACTGCCGGGAGCGGTATCGGCTAGCAGAGGACCGACATGCCCACCCTCATCCGCGACTTCCGCTACGCCCTGCGCCGCCTGGCGCACGCGCCTGGCTTTGCCGCCATCGCCATTCTTACCCTTGGTCTCGGCATCGGTGCCAATAGCGCCATTTTCAGCGTGGTGGATGCGGTGCTGCTGCGGCCGCTGCCGTTTCCTCAGCCGCAGCAGTTGGTCGCCGTGCGCGAAAAGGCGCGCCAGTTCCCCAGCATGTCGGTTTCCTATCCCGATTACCTCGACTGGGTGCAGCAGAATCACAGCTTCCGTGCTCTCGCCGTCTATCGCGTCAACTTCGCCGTTCTTACCCACGCCGGCCCGTCCACGGTGATTCAGGGCCAGCAGGTGAGCTGGCAATATTTCCCGGTTTTAGGAATTCATCCCCAGTTAGGACGCTGGTTTACCCGCGCCGAGGATCGCCTGGGCGGTACGCCGGTGGCGATCATTTCCAATCACCTGTGGCATCAGCGCTTCAGTGGCGAGGGTGACATTATCGGTCAGACCATTGAGCTGGACGAGGTGCCGCGCACCATCGTGGGCGTAATGCCGCCGGGCTTTCCAGGCCTGGCGCCCGCCAAGGATGCGATGCAGTACTGGATCCCCGTGGGTCCGCTCGCCACCGCCAAATCCGGCCTCATGAACCGCGGTAGCCACCCGGGATTCACGGCGCTGGGGCGTCTCAAGCTTGGCGCGACTCTGGCCGCCGCGCGCGCCGATATGGAACGCATCGCGCGCAATCTCCGGCAGCAATATCCGAAATCGAATGCGGACGAGGGCGTGACCGTGGACAGCTATCTCAGCCTTGTGGTCCGCCACGACGGGCCGGATGCGCTCTGGGGCCTGCTCGCCGCTGTCGGTCTGGTGTTGCTGATCGCCTGCGCCAATGTCGCCAACCTGCTGCTGGCGCGCGCGGCTACGCGCCAAAAGCCCAATGCCATCCGCGCGGCGCTGGGTGCCTCGCGCGCCCGCCTCATCAGCGAGCATTTGTCCGAGAGTCTCTGCCTTGGCATAGCCGGCAGCGTCTTGGGACTGCTGCTCGCCTGGCTGGCCCTGCACGCCGCCCCGGCGCTGATCACGCCCGAGATGGGCATGATGCGCACCAGCCAGATCTCGCTCGACTGGCGCGTGCTGGGGTTCACCATCCTACTGGCGCTGGTTACTACCGTGTTGTTTGGTCTCGCGCCCGCCTGGCATGCCAGCCGCACCCAAGCCGCCGCCGTGCTCAAGCAGGGCGGACGTGACAGCGACGGCGGGGCCGGCGGCGGACGCCTGCGCAGTGTCCTGGTTGCGGCGGAAATGGCCCTGGCCCTGGTCCTGCTGGTCGGCGCCGCTCTGTTGATTCGCAGCCTATTGCGCCTCGAACAAGTCAATCCCGGCTTCAATCCCAACCATGTCCTCTCGTTCGACATCAGCCTGCCCAGCCGCACCTATCCGACCGACGTCTCCGCACTCGAGTTTTTCCATCAGGCCCGCCTCAATCTCCAGCATCTGCCCGGCGTCACGGCGGTGGGCAAGGTTTTTCCGCTGCCGTTCAGCGGCAACGACTGGGAAAACAGCTTCTATATCGCCGGCCGCCCCCAACCTCTGCCCGGCCAGATGCCTTCCACCAACTTCGCCATGATCGGCGGCAATTATCTGCAAGCCATGGGCATGCATCTGTTGCGCGGGCGCGGATTCACCGAAAACGACACTGCCAAAACGCCTGCGGTCGCGCTGGTGGATAACATGTTTGCCCAACGTTACTGGCCCGGCCCGCATGCGTTGGACAACGCCCTCGGCCGGCAGTTCCACATGGGCGGGGAAACCCGGACCATCGTGGGCGTGGTGCAGCGCGTGCTCGACTACGGGCTCGATCAATCCACGGCAATGGATAAGCTGCCCGAGGTATTCGTCCCCAGCGCCCAGTACGGCGATCCGGGCGACAGTTACTTCGTGGTGCGCACCCGATTCGCCGACCCCATGCAGATGCGTGCCGCCGCCACGGCTGCCATCCAGTCCGTGGATGCCACCCAGCCCCTCTACGACATGATGAGCATGCGGACCCGTATCGCCCTCTCGCTCGCCCAGCGCCGCCTCACGCTTTGGTTGATGGGCGGTTTTGCCCTGCTGGCGCTGATCCTGGCTGCCATCGGCATTTACGGTGTCCTCAGCTACGCCGTCGCCCAGCGCGCCCACGAGATTGGGGTGCGCATGGCGCTGGGCGCCAACCAGCCCCGCGTGCTCGGCCTGGTGCTGGGCCAGGGCATGAAGCTCGCCTTGGCCGGCGCCGTCGCCGGCGTGCTGATCGCGCTGATTGCCGGGCGCTTGGCCGCCTCGTTCCTGTTCGGCGTCAGCGGTCACGATCCCCTCACCCTCGTGGCCGTTCCGGCCCTCCTCTTGCTCGTTGCCGCCCTCGCCTGTTATATCCCCGCGCGCCGCGCCACCCAGGTCGACCCGGTCACCGCCCTGCGCGGACAGTAATACGCGCCCGCCGCTCCGCCGATCCTGTATTCTGGAGCGGGGGAATTTCCGTGGAGTACCAGTACCTCAACCGCATCGATTCGCCTGCCGATCTGAAAAAAGTTCCGCGGGCGGAACTGCCCCGCGTCGCCGAAGAGTTGCGCGACTACATGATCTCAACCGTCAGTAAAGTGGGCGGCCATCTGGCCTCCAGCCTGGGCGCCGTCGAGCTCACGCTGGCGCTGCATTACACCTTCCATGCCCCCGTAGACAAAATCGTCTGGGATGTCGGCCACCAGGCTTACGGACACAAAATTCTTACTGGCCGCCGCGATCGCTTCCCGACCCTGCGTCAGTACGGCGGCATCAGCGGCTTTCCGGTCCGTGCCGAAAGCCCCTACGACGCCTTCAACGTCGCCCACGCCTGCACGTCCATTTCCGCCGCGCTGGGCATGTGTACCGCCCGCGATCTGGCCGGCCAGCACCATTACGTCGTCGCGGTCATCGGCGATGCCGGCCTTACCGGCGGTGTCGGCCTCGAAGGCCTGAACCAGGCTGGCCATCTCAAGCCCCGCATGCTGGTCATACTCAACGACAACGAAATGTCGATTTCGCCCAACGTGGGCGCGCTCTCCGGCTATTTGAACCGCATCGTCCACGGCCGCGCCTATCAGAACGTCCGCGATGAAATCGAGCAATTGATCACCGCCGTGCCCCGCATCGGCAAGCGCCTGTTCCGCCTGACGCGCCAATGGGTCGATGCGGTCAAGGGCCTAATCCTGCCCGGTCTGGTCTTCGAGGAGCTCGGCTTCAAATACGTCGGTCCGATCAACGGCCACAACCTCGAGGCGCTGCTCGACGCCCTCGCCGCCCACAAGGATGAAGACCGCCCCGTGCTCCTGCACGTCGTCACCCGCAAGGGTAAGGGCTATCCCCAGGCCGAGCAGTTGCCCATGAAGTATCACGGCGTCACCGCCTTTGACATTGCCACTGGCGCCTTCATCAAGGCCCCCGCCAGCGCCCCCAGCTACACCAGCGTGTTCGGCGAGGCCATGTGCGCCGCCGCCGAACGCGATGCCCGCGTGGTCGCCATCACCGCTGCCATGACCGAGGGCACCGGCCTTGGTGAGTTTTCCCGCCGCTTTCCACGCCGCTTCTTCGATGTCGGCATTGCCGAGCAACACGCCGTCACCTTCGCCGCCGGCTTGGCCTGCGAGGGCCTTCGCCCCGTCGCCGCCATTTATTCCACCTTTCTCCAGCGCGCCTACGATCAGGTCATCCACGATGTCTGCCTCATGAACCTGCCGGTCACCTTCGCGCTCGACCGCGGAGGCATCGTCGGCGCCGACGGGCCCACCCACCACGGCCTCTACGATCTCGCCTATCTCGCCGCCGCCCCCAATATGACCGTCATGGCCCCCAAGGACGAAAACGAGCTCCGCCACATGCTCGCCACCGCCCTCGACCATGGCGCCCCCATCGCCTTCCGCTATCCCCGCGGCAACGGTATCGGCGTGTCTGCCCAGCCGCCGCACCCGCTGGAAATCGGCAAAGCGGAAATCCTGCGCGAAGGCGGCGATGGCGCCATCCTCGCCCTGGGCAGCATGGTCTATCCCTGCCTCGAGGCCGCTGCTCGCCTAGCGACCGAAGGGCTGTCCCTCACCGTGATTAACGCCCGCTTCGTCAAGCCCCTCGACCAGGAACTCATCGCTTGCCTGGCCGCCGAAAAGCCCTTCTTGGTCACCGCCGAGGAAGGGACCCTCGAAGGCGGCTTCGGCGCCTTGGTCGCCGCCCTCGCCGTCGACCACCGCATTCCCGTCGCCCTGCTGCGCATCGGCGTGCCGGACCGCATCATCCCCCACGGCTCGCCCGCTCTGCTGCACGCCAAATATGCCCTTGACTGCGACGGTATCTGCCAGCGCATCCGCGACTTTGCCGCCGCTGGGGCGCGGCAGCAGTTCCATGCCGCGCGCAACCTCTAGGCCCCAAACCCGCCTGGACCAGCTCCTGGTGGCGCGCGGCTTGGCGCCCAGCCGCAAACAGGCGCAGGCGCTCGTCCTGGCGGGCAGCATCCTGGTCCGGGGGCAAAAGGCTGACAAGCCCGGCGCCGCGGTGGCGGCCGATGCCGAACTGCGAGTCCTGGACGGTGGCCCGCGCTTTGCCAGCCGGGCCGGCGAAAAACTGGCCGCCGCCCTGGCGCATTTTGCCATTCCCGTTGCCGGCCGCCTTGCCCTCGACATCGGCAGCTCCACCGGCGGTTTTACCGATTGCCTGCTCCAGGCCGGAGCCCGTCATGTCTTCGCCTTCGATAGCGGCACCAATCAGATGATCTGGCGCTTGCGCTGCGATCCCCGCGTAACCCTGCGCGAGAACACCAATGCCCGCTTCCTCACGCCTGCCGATATCGCCGCTCCCGCCGATCTGCTCACCGCGGATGTCAGCTTTATCTCCGTCACCTGGTTGCTACCCGCCCTGGTGCCGTTGCTCGCTCCCCGCGCCGATGCCGTCATCCTGGTAAAGCCCCAATTTGAGGCCGGACGCAGTCAGGTCGGCAAAGGCGGTATCGTCCGCGACCGCGCCGCGCAGGCAGCTGCGGTGGGTCGCGTCGAGCAGGCCGCCGCCGCGTCTGGCCTTCATCCGTGCGGCGTGCTGCCCAGCCCCCTCCTCGGCACTCGCGGCAACCAGGAGTACCTGTTGTACGCTAAACACTGACGGTTACAACAGATGCCGAAGCGGATCATGTTTTGCGCCGACGGTACCTGGGACACAGTCTCCAGTCTCACCAACGTCTATCGCCTCTACTGCTCGCTTCTGGTCTCTTCCGCGCAGGTGCCGCTCTACGACGACGGCGTCGGCGCCGATTGCGGTGATTTCACCAAACTCCTCGACGGCGCTTTCGGCTTCGGCCTGTTCCAGAAAATCAAGGACGGCTACAGCGGCGTTGCCCACCTCTACGAGCCCGGCGATGAAATCTTCCTCTTCGGCTTCAGCCGCGGCGCCTACACGGCTCGCAGCCTGGCGGGCATGATTGCCGCCTGCGGCCTGCCCGCCGGCGCGCTCGACTCGGGCATGACCGATGATGCCTTTGCCGCCTACCGAGATCCCGCCCAGCGTGCCGCCTTTCGCGCCCGCTACCAGCCCCATGCGGCGGCCATCCGCATGATCGGCGTCTGGGACACCGTCGGCGCGCTCGGCGTTCCCGCCATTTTCGGCGGCGTCTCCCCGCTGCTGTTTGGCTTCCTCGATACCAACCTGCATCCCGATATCGCATGCGCCTTCCAGGCCCTCGCCCTGGATGAACGCCGCTCCGAGTTCACTCCCACACTGTGGACCAACCCGCCCGCTCCCGGTCAGATCATCGAGCAAGTCTGGTTCAGCGGCGCCCACAGCGACGTGGGCGGCGGCTATGGCATTCCCAGCCTCGCTGATATCACCCTGGCCTGGATGATGGACCATGCCGCCCGGCTCGGCGCCGCGTTTGACCCTTCGGCGCTGCAACGCGCCCTGCGCCTCCGCCCGGCCGCCTGCCTGGAACCCGTGCACGGCTCCTGGTCGCCTGAGTGGGGTATCCCCTGCAGCCGCAACGTGGCCGCCGGCTCGCGGCTGGCCCAGTCCATCGCCGACCGCTGCCGCTGGGATCCAGCTTACCGTCCCCCCAACCTCCGGCTCGATCCGGCGGGCCAGCCCGTGGGCTACGCCCTGACGCCCGTGCTCGCCACGGCATAATAGTCTGTGTGTCGAACTCCATTGCCGCCGGCGCGCTGATTGCGCTTTACGCCAAGCCCGGCCACGAGCGTGTCCCTGCGCTGCTCGACGAGCTCCACGCTTGGCTGCAGGTCCGCGGCTTCCGTGCCGCCGTGGACCCTCCGGTCTTTCCCGCGCCTGCCTTGGCGGTTGTTCTCGGCGGCGATGGCACGATGTTGCACGTCGCGCGCCGCCTTGCCGGCACGGCCACTCCCGTCCTGGCTGTGCATCTGGGCACGCTCGGCTTTCTGACGGAAACCGCACTGGAGGACCTATATCCCAGCCTGGAGCTGATTCTGGCGGGCGAGGGTGTGCGCGAGCAGCGCGCGCTGATCGAGGCGCGCCTGCAGCGCGCCGGCCGCGAGGTCGGGCGCTTCCTCGCGCTCAACGAAGCGGTGATTGCCAAAGCGGAGCGTGCCCGCCTGCTGGCCGTGGACGTCGCCATCGACGGCCAGCGCGTCGGCTGCTATCGAGCTGACGGCGTACTGGTTGCCACCCCCACCGGCTCGACCGCCTATAGCCTCAGCGCTGGCGGTGCGGTCGTGCATCCCGCCGTCGCCGCCCTCCAGCTCACTCCCATCTGCCCTAAGCTATCCGCTCAGCGCGCTCTGGTGGTGCCCGCCTCGGCGCTCATTACCCTCACCCTCAGCGGCCCCGAATCCGGCTATCTCCTGCTCGATGGTCAGCAGGACCTCGCCCTCGCTCCCGGCGATCAGGTTGTTTGCCGCCAGGCGCCCGAATTCCTCACCCGCGCCTCGGCCGCCCCCTTCCGTTTTTACGAACGCCTCCGTTCCAAGCTCGCCTGGGCCGCCGATTAGAGCAACATCTGCTGCGCTGTAGCGTGTTGCTTGTTAGACTCAGTGCCCGGAACGAACCCACCGCCGGAAACGCCCATGCACCGTCTGATACGGCGGATAACGCTCCGGCAGCTCCAGGTTCTAGTGATTTTGTGCGATTTCCCGCAGGTATTCCCAGGTAAAAATCCCGGTCTTGTGCCCGTCACTAAACTCGAACTGTAGCGCGTAGCGCCCCACGGGTTGCACGCCCGTCAGCGTCGCCCCCGACGGCTTGAACATGGGAAATAACTCCGATCCCGGCGCTGCAACCGCCGTCGAGCGGTCGCCGGTGTGATGCGCGTCGGTGCAGGTGGCGCAGGGGCAGGCGGCGCGCAGTTGCGGCACCGTGTAATGGCTGCTCAGTCCGTCGCTCCAGGCGATGGTCACGCCCTGGGTCAGCGAAACGTCCACCGAGCTGGGCTGCGGCGCGCTCACCGGTTCAGCGGAACGTGCTCGACCACGCTCAGCCCGTAGCCTTCCAGCCCCGCCAGCCGCCGCGGGTGATCCGTCAGCAAGCGGATGTGCCTCACCCCCAAATCAGCCAGAATCTGCGCCCCCAGCCCGATCTGCCGCTGCACCCGCGAGTGCGCCTGCTCGCCCGGCTCGGCCGCCGATCCGGTATGCACAATCGCGCCCGCCTCCAGCCCATAGCCGGGGCTGGTCTGGTGCAAATACACCAGCACCCCCGCTCCCGCCGTCTGCAGCGCCTGCAGCGCCGCCTCGAGGTTGTCGGCGCAGGTGCACTGCCGCGAACCCAGCACCGCCGGCAGGCAGTGGCTATGTACGCGCACCAGCGTCGCTGCCTCCGGCTCCAGCCTGCCGAACACCAGTGCGGTGTGCAGCTCCTGGTCCAATTGGCTGCGGTAGGCCACCAGCCGGCAGTGTCCGTAACCGGTTTGATGTTCCGACTCTCCCACCCGCACCACCTGCCGCTCCGTCTGCAGGCGGTGGCGGATGAGGTCGGCCACGGTGATCATCTTCAGCCCATGGCGCCGGCAGAAGGCATCTAGTTCCGGCACCCGCGCCATCGTTCCATCTTCGTTCAGGATCTCGCAGATTACCCCCGCCGGCTTGAGACCCGCCAGGCGCGCCAGATCCACCGCCGCCTCGGTCTGTCCCGCGCGGCTCAGTACCCCGCCTGGCCGTGCCCGCAGCGGAAATATATGTCCCGGCCGCGCCAGATCCTCCGGACGCGTCTGGGCCGCCACTAGCGCCTGAATGGAGCGCGCGCGATCAGCTGCCGAAATGCCCGTGGTCACACCCTCGCGTGCATCCACCGACTCACAAAAAGCAGTGCCGAAGCTGGAGGTATTTTCGGCCGTCATGAGCGGTATGCCCAGCGCCCGCAGCCGCTCCGGGGTGATCGCAGCGCAGATCAGCCCGCGCCCATGCCGCGCCATGAAGTTGATGGCCTCGGGTGTGGCGTGTTCGGCCGCCAGCGTGAGGTCGCCTTCGTTCTCGCGGTCGGCATCGTCCACAACGACCACCATGCGCCCGGCGCGAATATCGTCCAGGGCGTCCGCAATGGGCGCGAACACGGGCGCCGCCAGCGTTGGGGTCACGGCTTCAGTTTAGCAGGGCAGGGCGGCATGACGCCTCCGGCCCCCGCCGGTCAGGGCTGCTTCTCCTCTTTCAAAGAGGCAGCATGGAGCCGCGCAGTTACTGCAGGCGCTGCTCGAGCATCCCGGTGAGACCATTTCGCGCGAGCACCAGCGCGCGCTGCTTGGGCCCGGCCATGCCGAATCCGAGCCTGTGGCGCCCAATACCTGGATCTGGCCCTGCGGCGGCGGCTGCCGCCAGCCACGTTTGGCGGCAGGGGCCGAGTTGTGAAACAACTCCCGGGAAGGGGCGAGATGCAAGCGCCGCGCCGCAGATCGCCCCGCTCCTTCGATCGCGCTCTGGCCCAGGTCGCGAGGAGCGCAGGCGTAGATTCGCCGTTGGCGTAAGCGTATGCTGGCGCCATGGCTCCTGTTATTGATGTCCACAATCACTACTATCCGCCTGCCTACCTGAACGCGCTGCAGGAACCCGGCAGCGCGGTTGCGGTCAGTTACGGACCGGATGGCAACGCGCGCTTGCATTATCCCGGCGATTACAACATTGCCGTCGCGGGCCAGCGCGATCTGGACGTGCGCATCGCCATGATGGATGAACTCGGTTTGGACCGCCAGATTTACTCCATGACCACCCCCGGCGTGCACGTCGAAACGCCCGTGCGGGCGGTGCGCCTGGCCGCGCTGGTGAACGATGCCTTTGCCGACGGCGTCCAGCGCTACCCCGCCCGCTTCGGGGCGCTGGCAGCGCTGCCGCTCAATGATCCGGAAGCGAGCGTGCGCGAACTGGAGCGCGCTTGCCGTCAGTTGGGCATGGCGGGCGCCATGCTGTTCAGCAACGTCAATGGCGTGGCCCTGGCGGAGGAACGATTCTGGCCGCTCTACGAGCGGGCCAACGAGCTGGGCGCGGTGCTGCATATCCATCCCACCAGCCCGGCGGGCGTGGAGGCGATGCAGGACTACTGGCTGATGCCGCTCGTGGGTTTTCTCGCTGACACCACGCTGGCGGCGGCGAAGCTGGTGTTCAGCGGCGTGACCGCGCACTTTCCGCGTATCCGCTGGGTACTCAGCCACCTCGGCGGAATGATTCCCTACATGGTGGAGCGCCTGGACCGCGGTTGGCGGGCATTTGCCGAATGCCGCGTGCGCTGCCCGCAGCCGCCCAGCACCTATTTGCGGCAGTTTTATTTCGATACCGTTAACTTTGATCCGGCGGCGTTAAAGCTGGCGGTGGATTTTGCCGGCGCGGGCCACGTCCTGGCCGGCAGCGATTATGCCCATCAGATCGGCAGTCCGCGGCTGATGCTGGAAAGCCTGCGCGCCCTCACGGTCACCGCTGCCGAGCGCGCCCAGATCTTGGGCGCCAACGCCGCTCGTGTCTACACCCCGCCCGTGCACCGCGCGTAGCTGTCTGGCGGCCGCGCGCGAGGTCCGTGCTCCAGCCCTTGTTCAACCCTCCGGAAGGAGCGAGAAGCACGCAGCGCAAGGACGCAGCGGCGGCGCTGAGGGAACGTATGGAACAATACGTGTCCGAGGCGGAGCTGGCGAGGACGGCAACGAGGCCCGGTGGGCCTCGTGCCCGCGCCGCAGATCGCTCCGCCACGCTTCTTAATGGGTGGCCGCCAGCGCCCGTCTTCGCGCCGTCCCGCCGATCGAGGAGAGCTGGCGCAGCAGAATCTGCGACAGGCGCCCGAGCTCGTGATGGTGCAGCTCGGCGAGTTCGGCAATCAGCTCCTCGCCTTTCGGGGTGAGTGACACCTGCACGGTGCGCCGGTCCTCCTTGCCTTGCGTGCGCTTGACCAGCTTGAGATTCTGCGCCCGGGTGACCAGCGCCACCGCGGCGTGGTGGCTCACCTGCAGCCGTTCAGCGATTTCGGCTACGTTCGCCCATGGCCGCCCGTGCAGGCCTTTGATGGTCATCAGCAGTTGGTGCTGCTGCGGGGAAATGCCCGCCTGCCGGGCAGCGCGCTCGCTGAAGCGCAGAAATTGGCGCAGCGCATAGCGGAACTGCGCCAGGGATTCGATATCGGCTTTGCTGATTCGCATGAATGGCATCCCAAACCGCGCCGGATGGAGGGCGCGTCAATCCATGATACTCCTATTCGCGTCCCCTCAATACCTCAAAGTGGGGCGCAAAAATAGGTCAGCACTGCGAGCAGATCGCGGCAACTTGAAGACGCCTTGAGCGCCACCGGGCACGCGGTGCCCGCCCGAGCCGGTCACCGCCCGGCCGGCCCGAGGACCGCTCCAGCAAGAGGGGGCAGTGCCACCAAGGCCGCGGCGGCGGCCGTTGGCATTTGCCCCGCCCCGGTCTAAACTGGGGCGTGGTCCCACCCGCCTTCCGGCGAATCCTGCGCGCGCTTCTGCTGGCGCCTTTGCTGCTGCTGCCGGCCGCCTGCGGCTGGCTGCACCCCACCCCGCCCGGTCCGAGCGTGCTGGCCGAGGTCAACGGCCGGCCCATCCTGGCCTCCGAGCTCAACCGCCTCTACGCCCAGCAGACCGCCGGGATCGCGGCCCCCCTGCCGCCGCAGCAAAGTCTGCAATTGCGCCTGTCCCTGCTTTCACAGCTGATTGACCGCCATGTCCTTTTGCAATACGCTGCCCGGCTCGGCATCCAGCCCGATGCGGCTCAACTGCAGCGGGAGCTGAGTGTCGCCGCGGCCCCCCAGTCCGCGGCCGCCCGCGCCGCCACTCGCCGGCGCCTGGCCCAGTCCCTCATCCTCGACCAGCTCCTGCAGCGCGAGGTCGGCGACAAAATCCATATCAGTGACAGCGCCGTCGCCGCCTACTACCAGCAGAACGAGGCCAGTTTCCATCTCCCCGAGCGCCAATACCACGTGCTCGAAATCGTCGTTACCCCCCACCCCAGTCCGGTCACCAACCTCGCCGAAGATAAAGCCGCCACTCCCGCCGCCGCCCGCAAGAAAATCGAAATGCTTGCCCTCCGCCTCCGCGCCCACGCCGACTTTGCTACCTTGGCGGCGCAATATTCCGAGGACCAGGCTACCGCCTCCAGCGGGGGCGATTTGGGGCTGATCCCGCAATCGGTGCTGATGACCCAGACGCCGCCCCTGCTGCGCGCGGCCATCCTCAAGCTCCATCCCGGCCAGGTCTCGCCGGTTATCTCCACCCCGGACGGATATTACCTGCTCAAGCTCGCCGGCATCGAACCCGCCGGCCTGCGCCCGCTGACCGATCCTCAGGTCCGCCGGAGCATCCGCGATTTGCTGACCCGCGCCCGCCAGCAGGTCCTGCAGGCCGCCTTCCTGAGCACCGTGCGTGACCGCGCAAGAGTGGTCAATTTCTACGCCCAGCGTATCCTGAAGGGAGGAGATTAGCGCTCATGTGGATGGTCTATGCCGTTATCGCTGGCGCCATTGCCGGCGTGATCACCGGAATCTTCCTGCGCGCCGGCGGTGGCCAGAGCGCCGCGATGGATGTCATCGGCGGCCTCATCGGCGGCTGGCTAGGCGGCTGGATCATGCACACCTTGGGCACAGCCCCCGGCGCCGGCGCGGTGTCCTCTACCTGGGTCGCGCTACTCGGCGGCTTCGTCCTCACCGTCCTGCTACGCACGCGCGGCGGCGTCGCCCATCATCAGCCCGCCGGCAATTACGATCACTAGTCAGAACCGGGTGATCGTTACGATCGCAGCTGCCGGGTGGTGTGCTCTAGCGCGAACTGTTCCTGATACAGCCGCCGCGCCGCCTCGCCCAGCGCCAGCCGGCGTTCCGCATTCCCCAACAGCTCTTGCGCGGCCGGCAGCAGCGCTACCGGCGCGGCCAGCGCCACTGCCCGGGACTGGCGCCATAGCGGCTCGGTGGCCGCACCTTCGTGCGTGAGCACGGCGCATCCCAGCGCCAGTGCCGCCATCGTCGTCCCCCGGCGGCCGCTGATGCCGTCCTCGTAGGGTTGGACCAGCAAGTCGGCAGCGCCCACGTGCGCCGCCGCCGCCGCCGCGGGCAGCAGGCCCGGTGCGTGCAGCCGGGGAACCAGCTCCGGCGCCCGCGCCGCGATTTCCTCCCGCAATAGCGGACCGCCCTCCCCGATCAGCAGCGCCGAAAGCGCTGCATTGTGTTCCAGGAGGGTAATCAGCAGCGGGCGGAGGCATTGGCGGGCAAACTCGCCAAACCGCCCAAATGAGGCCACCAGCGGCCCGCCGTTGGGCGCCAGCTGGTGACGCACCGCCTCTACCGCCTCCGGCGCCGTGAGGGTGGGCAGGTTGCTCGGCACCGGCAGCCAGGTCGCCGCCATCGAACCGGGCACCAACTCCTGCAGCCACCCTTCCGATGCGGGCGTGGAAACAAACGTCCGCGCCGCCGCCCGCCGCAACTGCCGCGCCATGTGCTGGCTCAATCGCGCCTGCAGTTGCCGTCGCGGCGAAGTTCCCGGTTCGGCCCGCACCGCGACCTCGTGAAACACCACCCACAGCGGCGGCCGCTGCGGGCGCGCCAGCCACCGCGTCCAGGCTACGTTCATCGCCTGGTAGCCGAACGCATGCGGCACATACTGCACCAGCAAGTGCATCCCCTGGCCCGCCCCCGCAATCCCCGCCGCTAACCGATTGCGTCCCTTGCGGTGAAACTGGTCCGGGAGGCTATGCGTCGCCACCCCCGGCGTTTGTACCATGGGTTCCGGCGCCCAAACCTCGACTTCATCCCCGGCCGCTGCCAGCGCTTCCGCCACCTGCGCGCTGTAGTCGGCGATGCCGCTCAGCACCGGCGGGTACTCGCCCGTGATCATCCCCCAATGCACCGTGTTCCAGCTTAAGCCAAGCCGCCGGGCGTGGGAACCTAGGGTTCAACCGGCAGGAGGAGACGGGCCGAATTCTGCAAACGCTTGCACTGCACGCGGCAACTTGCAGACGCCCTGAACGGAGCGGGCGCCCGTTGCCCCGCCCGCGTTGCCCCAGTGGGGCGGGGCTGCCGGGAAGCGAAGCCCAGCCTCAGCCCGATCATCGGGAGGGCGTCCAGCAAAGGGACGCTGTGCCTCCTACCCAGCGGCACACCGGCTGGGAACTTAAGGTTCGCTCCGGGGTGAGGGACAGCGCCCGGCGACTTTATTCCATACTCCCGCAATAGGCCCAGAGTGGCACTCCGCGTGCGGCAATTATGCGGACACACCTTCAACAGGAGGCCTCGCGTGAAAATTAGCCGGCTTTTGTTTTGCCTTCCAGCACTTGTTGCTGTCCTTGCCGTAGCAGCTGCTGCCGCCCCCATCACCTACAACGTCAACTTTCAGTCCGTAGCCGGCGTCCAGTTCAGCGGAACACTCACGGTGAACGGGTCGAGCATCAGCTCATTTAATTTCGACCTGTCGAATGCGGCAGGCAAACTGAGCGATCTGGGAAACCAGCCCGGCTACACCTTCTTCCAGCCGGTCTTGGGCACCAGCTACGCTCTAAACAGCTCCGAGCCCGCGGCCGCCAGCGTTGTGTCATCTCCGACTGACTTCTTTTTTATCGATGGCACGACGCCAGGCTTTACCACGCAGCTCGAACTCGATTTCAACTCCCTGCCCGGCTCGCTCAATGGCTACGACAGCGTTTTGGGGCAGACCAACTCGTCCGGAGAATGGCAATACTACGACATTCTGAGCGGCGCGGCCGTCGTTGCCACCCCCGAGCCGCCGACTTGGACGCTCGCCGGTTTCGGCATGTTGCTGCTCGGCGGCTTGCTGTTCTGGTCCGATCCCCGTCACCGGATCGGCATCTACAGCAGAGCAGAGGTCCGGTAGCGGGCGCGTGGCCGGCGGCGCCGCCGACCGCGGTGACTTGCAGGCGCACTGACGCCGCGGGCGGCCTGGGAAACTTTGTTCCGGCCGCAAGAGCGCACCGGGCCAAAACGTGCAAACGGTTGCACTTCGACGACCATTTTCTCCGCTCGCACATAGGCCCAGGAATGGCACTGGCAGCGGTTCGCAGCGTAGGCTGCGCTAGACTAGCCGGGTGCCGCTCTTCCGCCTGGCCAAAGCTGGGTTTCGCTTCAACGCGCTGCACTCGTTTCCCGGCGACGGCGGCTACGATCGCCTCCCGCACGGCCATGATTACGAGTTCACGGTCATGCTGGAGGGCGAATTGGACGGCGCCGGCCTGCTTTACGATCTACGCGGGCTGAAGGCGCTGGTCGAAGCCCGCGTGATCGCGCCGCTCGATCACCGCAATTTGGACGCGATTTTGGAGCATCCCTCGCTCGAGGCGCTGGCGCAGTGGATTTGGAGCGCCCTGCGGCCGCAATTGCCGCCCCAATTGCAGTTGGGCCTGACTCTGTGGGAAACGCGTTCGCTCTACGTCGAGTTCTGGGGCAGGTGAACGATTTCCGGAATATAGCCGCCGGCGCGGATCGTGCCCACCAGCGTGACCACCGAGCCGGCAATTGCCTCCGGCTCCAGCGCACCCTCCAGCGCCTCCGCCGCGAAGCTGCGCTCGGTCAGCGGCGTGCGCACCGTGCCCGGCGAAACCACGGCCACACGGATGCCGCGCCCCCGCAGCTCGGCATCCTGGGCGCGCGCCAGCCCAATCACGCCGTGCATGGCGGCCGTATAGGCGGTTTCCTTGGGAAAATCGCGGTGGGCGGCCAGCGAGGCGATGTGCACGATGGCCGCCGGCGCCGCCAGCAGCGGCAGCAGCGCCTTCACCAGATAAAACTTGGACCACACCGTGATTCGCCAAATGCGCTCAAACTCGGCACTCGTTGTCGCCTCCATCGGCGCCGCCAGAAAATCCCCGGCCGCGCAAATTATGGCATCCACTCGCGCCTGCCGCGCCCCAATTTTCTCCACGGCGCGATCAATCGCCTCCGCATCCGTCAGATCGGTGGGCGGATCGCCTCGCCGCGCCAGCCCCGCCACCTCCCAGCCATCGGCGCGAAAGCGCCGCGCACACGCCGCCCCAATGCCGCTGGAAGTTCCGGTAATCACCGCCACCGGCCCGTTCATGGCCCGACCGCCACGCTTACCGGCGTAGGCTGCAGCAGCCGCCACAGCTCCGCCCCGCTCATTTCCACCAGAAACCCGCGCTTGCCGCCATTGATAAACAGCCGCGGCAGCGCCTCGATGCTGACTTCCGCATAAACCGGCAACGGCTGATGCAGCCCGAACGGCGAGGTTCCGCCCACCAGATAGCCGCTGTGCCTTGGCGCGATTTCCGGCTTGCAGGGGGCAATGCTCCGCCGCCCAAGTCGCCGCGCCAGAGCCTGCGTGGATACCTCGCGGTCGCCGTGCATGAGCACGATCAGCGGCGCCTTCTGATCATCTTCCATCACCAGCGTCTTAATGACTTCATGCTCGTCCACGCCCAGCGCCCGCGCCGAAGCGACAGTGCCGCCGTGAGGCTCGTAAGCGTACAGGTGCTCCCGGTAACTCGCTCCGTGCGCGCGCAGCCAGCGCACACCTGCGGTAACCGGCGCCTTCGTCCCTGCGCTCACCTAGCGTTGGCTGACGGGCACGTACTTCTGCGGCACTTCCGGTCCCACGTATTCGGCGCGCGGCCGGATCAGCCGATTGTCGCTATACTGCTCCAGCACGTGCGCCGTCCAGCCGGCCATGCGCGAAATGGCAAAAATCGGCGTGTACAGATCGGGGCTGATGCACATGGCGTAATAGGCCGAGGCGGAATAGAAGTCTACGTTCGGGTTGAGGCTTTTTTCGCGCTTGATGTAATCCTCAATCTGTTTGGAGTGCTCGTAAAGCTGGTTCTTGCCTGCCGCCTGGCACAGCTCGCGCGAAAGCTCGCGCAGATGCACCGCGCGCGGGTCCATGGTGTGGTACACGCGGTGTCCAAACCCCGGGATTTTCACCTTCTTGGTGATGAGGTCGTTGATCTTGGCGATGGGATCGCCGGAGCCGATGTCCAGCAGGATCTTGATCACCGCCTGGTTGGCGCCGCCGTGCAGCGGGCCTTTGAGCGCGCCAATGGCGCTGGTGACGGCGGAGTGGATGTCGCTCAGCGTCGCCGCGGTGACCCTCGCCGCAAACGTCGAGGCATTGAACTCGTGATCAGCATGCAGAATGAGGGCAATGTCCATGGCGCGTTCGGCCGTCGCGCTGGGCTTTTCCCCGTTGAGCAAATACAGAAAGTTGCCGGCGAGCGAAACGTTTGCCTGCGGCTTGAGCAGCGGCTTGCCGTGCCGCAGCCGGTCCAGGCCAGCCACAATGGCCGCCGTCTGTGCGATCAACCGGATGGACTTGCGCACGTTGGCTTCACGGCCCATGTCGGCGGCGTCCGGGTCGTACAGGGCGAGGGCCGATACCGTGGTGCGCAGCACGTCCATGGAGGTGGCCTTGGGCGCGTTGGCCTGGAATCCGCTTAGCAGTTGCTCAATCGGCTGCGGCAGGGTCAGGGCGGCGCTGAGATCGCGCTTAAGATTAGCCAGCTCAGAGCTGGTAGGCAGCTGGCCGAACCATAACAGATAGGCGGTTTCCTCGAAAGTGGATTTCTCCGCCAGATCATGGATGTTGTAGCCGCGGTAGGCGAGAATCCCCTTCTCGCCATCAATGAAACAAATGGATGAGGGTGATGCCACCACATCCTGCAAACCGCGCGTTGCTGGATGAACCGTCGTTGTAGAAGACATTGCTTGGATCTCCCGTCTTTCCCGCGATAATGATGTGTTCGATTAAGAGCTATGGCTTACTATCCAGCTTAACGCAATCGGCCCGCACGGGAGCAGCCGCCTGTTCCAGCCTTCTACCCCGGCCACGTCCGCACAGCGCGTTGGCGTCGCGGCTGGGGTCCCCGGGCCCCCGCCACACGGCCACGCGGAGGCGACGAGCGGGCCCTGCGGCGAAGCCGCAGGG
>JBOGKM010000031.1:0-1287 GCA_050747745.1 Terriglobales bacterium | reverse complement strand
TAGCAGGCTGCTGAAAAAGGAGCGGGGGAGTGTAGCGCGGGGGCAGGGCGGAGCGTCGTAGAAGCATGCGCGGAAACGACGAACAGCAAGCAGCGATGTTCAGCTACGTGAGCCCGGAGCAGCGGGTGCCCACGGACCACCCGTTGCGGCCGGTGCGGGCGATGGCCGATCAGGCATTGCGGGAACTGAACCGGCGGCTGGCGAAACTTTACTCGCCGATCGGGCGGCCGTCGATCGCGCCGGAGAAGCTGCTGCGCGCGCTGCTGCTGCAGCTGCTGTACAGCGTGCGGAGCGAACGGATGCTGATGGAGCAGTTGGATTACAACCTGCTGTTCCGCTGGTTCGTGGGGCTGAACATGGATGACCGGGTGTGGGACGCGACGGTGTTCAGCCAGAATCGCGACCGTCTGCTGGAAGGTGACGTGGCGCAGGCGTTTTTCGATGCGGTGGTGAGGCAGGCGCGGGCGGCGGGGCTGATGTCGGATGAGCACTTCAGCGTGGATGGCACGCTGATCGAAGCGTGGGCGGGGCAGAAGAGCCTGCGCAGCACGGAGGGAAGGGACGAGCCGCCAGCGGATGGCGGGCGCAACCCGGAGGTGAACTTCCACGGGCAGAGGCGCAGCAACGACACGCACGTCTCGAAGACGGACCCGGAGGCGATGCTGGCGCGCAAAAGCAAGGGGCGCGAAAGCAAGCTGTGCTACGCCGGGCACCTGCTGACGGAGAACCGCAACGGGTTGGTGGCGAGGGCGGAGCTGACGCACGCCTACGGCAATGCCGAAACGCACGCGGCGCTGCTCATGATCGAGCGCATCGAGGGCGGCCACGTCATCACCGTGGGAGGCGACAAGGGGTTCGACAACCGCGAGTTTGTGGGGGAGGCGCGAGGGATGCGGGCGCGGCCGCATGTGGCTGCCAAGAAGAGCGGCGGGGCGGTAGATGCCCGCACGACGCGCCATGGGAGCTACGGAATCAGTCAGCGAAAGCGCAAGCGGATCGAAGAGGTCTTCGCCTGGATCAAGACCGTGGCGCTACTGCGGAAGACCCGGCACCGCGGCCGCGAACGGGTGAAGTGGATGTTCGTGTTCGCCGCCGCCGCCTACAACCTGGTCCGGATGCGGAAACTGAGGGCAGCATGCGCCTGAAACTGCGCCACGGGGCTCGGCCCGCGCCGCTCACGGCTCGCTGGAGCCGCAACCGCCCGCCGCTATCCCGCCTGAGACAGCCGTAAATCCCCCGAAAGACGCTGAAGCCGCCGTAAGGCGCCCTTTTTCAGCAGCCTGCTAG
>JBOGKM010000030.1:0-3042 GCA_050747745.1 Terriglobales bacterium | reverse complement strand
GACCTGGACATCGAGCACCGCCGCCGCGCGCGCCGGGAGCATGCTGCGGGCCAGGATTGCCTCGACCGGCGCTCGCCGCGCCGGAGTGCGCGCGGCCTGCTCCACAATTTCCGCGCCCGCCTGCTGGTAGAGCGCGGCGGCGTGCAGCTCATCTTCGCTCACCTCCCACCAGCGCGGCGCAGCCGCGCTGGTCAGCAGCTCGGCGGCCACCGGGTCCCAGATCAGGGCCTGCACGTGCGCGGGGGTGAGGAAATCCTCTTCCGCCTCCGCCAGCACCAGCGGCAGGTTGGCGAGCGAGCCCGCCAGGTGTACGCCCTCGCCGCCGGGCACGCCCCGCCCCGCCAACGCCGGCGTGGTCCAGGGCGTCGCGCCGATGATGGCCGAGCGGCCGGAAAAATCGTGCAGGCGGACAAACATGGGATCGCTGATGAGCAGTTGCCCGCCGGGCGGATCGTAGTAGGCGTAGTTGAATCCCACCAGGGTGTCGCGCAAAAACGGCGTCAGCCGCCCCACCGCCGCCCGCAGTGCCGCGGGCCGCGCCGGCGCGCGCAGCAGCCGGGTCAGATCCACATGCGTTTGCAGCACCGCGTGCTGCTGTGCCCGCCCCTCCCCCGGGCCCAAAATCCGGTCGCTACCCGGCAGCACCGGCTGCGGCAACTCGAAATCGCGCAGCTGCCGCGCCTGCTGCAGCAGCGCCGACGAGGCCGCCTGGCCCGCGGTGAGCCGGCGCAGCCCGCGCCCCAGTCCCAGCAAGGTGTCGAGCGAGACCAGGCGCTGGTCCTGCAGCAGCGTGCGCAGGCGCGCCGCGAGCGCCGCGCGCACCTGCCGCCCGGCGGCGCTGGTCTGCGCCGGACCGGCGAGAAGCCGGATCCAACCCGCCTCGCGCATCGGCCGCCGCCCTCCTGCCGCCGCATACAGCCCGCGCAGTCCCGCCACGCCCGCCGCATACGCTTGTGGCGCGCTGCGCACCGTGCGAAAGGGCGCCAGCATCCGCAGCCAGGACGCATTCTGCCGCGCCGCGGGAATTTCCTCCTGCCGCGCCAGAATTTGCCACATCCCGATTTCGCCCTGCAGCATGCCAATGGTGTTGTCGCGCACGCTGGCATCGGAAATTTGATCGAGGCTCGCGGCCGCGTCGAGGAAGCTTTCCATCGCCCGCCCATCCAACGCCGGAAACGCAACCAACGTGCCGTACTGATCGCCCAAGCGCGGAAATCCGTCCGCCAGCCGCGCCACCAGCGCCGGCGCCAACCCCTGCGGCCGCGCGCGGGCAATGGCCGAGAGGGTGAGATACATGCGCAGCGGCCGCGCGTCCGGACTGAACGCGTCCAGCCGCGCCAGCGCAAACAGCGCTTCCAGCAGCCCCGCCGCGGTGCGCCGTCTGGCGGCGTAGCCGCTCCAAGAACGCAGAAATTTCGAGCTGCGCTGGCGCGCAAAAATGTCCCGCCACACCGCCGCCCCGCCCGGGATCACCAGCCGGCCCCCGGGGCGCCAGGCGAGCTCATGCATCAGCAGCACCAGGGCCGTATCGGGCCGGAACGACGATCCCACCGCGTTGCGCGTGGTCTGCGGATCGCGCAATTGCCGCCGCAGGCCGGCGTAATCGCGCCGCAGCCGTGCCGGCTGGCTGAGCGCCGCGCGCGCCCCCGGCGGCAGCCGCCACAAGTCGTCGAAATACGCCGCCAGCCAGCCGTGATCGCGGGTCAGCAGCCCGGCCACAAACCGCGCCGGCGAAGCCGGTTTGGCCCCCGCCAAGTGCTGCCAAGCCGCCGCACTCGCCCTCCCTCCTGGCACCATGACGCGGTCTGCGCGGATCACGATGTGCGCCCCATAGAACGCCAGCGCCGGCGCCAGCGGCAGCAGCCCTCGCACCCCAAAATTGCGCGCCAGCTCCGCTCGCGTTTCCGGATCCATGCGCGCCAGCGCTGCGTACAGTTGCGCCAGCCGCCGGTGCCGCAGCAGCGCGGCCAGCACCGGCCCCGCCGCCGCCGCCAGCCGGCCGCGCCGCGGCGCGTAGGCATAGCTCCAATCCGTCGCGGTCAGCAGCAACGGCGCCGAAATCGCCCCATAAGGGTCGCGAAACGTCCCGTCCGCCCGCAGCGCTGCGCTCAACCGCGGCAGCGGAAACCCGGAATCGAGGGTCAGAAAGGCCCGTTGGGCGTCGGCAGTGACCAAATTCATCCCCGCCCCGCACGCCCCCACCCGCCGATAGCCCAGCGTCCGCAACAGCGCCCCGGCATTCCCGCAGCTCACCCGCAGCTCCGCCGTCCTCCCCGCCAGCCGGCGCAGCTCCGCCGCCTGCTCCAGGTAGCGCTCCAGCAGCACCAGGTGCGCCGTCGGCTGCCCCTGCGTGTAACCGTAGGCGGTGATGTTGGCCGCGAGCTGCGGCAACAGTTGCGCGGGCGTGGTCTGCTGGCTCAGCGCCGCCATGCGCAGCAGCGAGCGCAACGGGCCCGGAATGGACACCTCGGACGGCGGGGATGCCGCCAAGCAGGGCGCCAGCAGCAGCGCCACAATGGCGGCAAGACTCAACCCGCGAGCTGAGGGAGACCGGCGCACAACTGCATTCCTCCCTGCAATGAGCAGCGAAAGCGTGCCAGTTTGTATCGTATGCCCGCCGCGCCGGTGCGGCAAGTGGGCAGAGCTTGGCTAGGCGAGCCGCTTGCGAAAGGCGAGCAGCCCCAGCGCCCCCAGCGCGAACAGCGCCAGCGTCGGCGGCTCGGGCGCCGTCGACGGATCGCTGGGCTCGGGATCGTTCGTGGTCTGGCCCGCCGCGATCGCCGCGCCCAGGGTCTCGTTGTACGCGCAGCCGTAGAGCGCCTCCGCAACCGTGGCCGAGGTATCCGAGAGCGAAATTTGCAGGCCGATTCGGCGGCGCGTGTCAACGAAAGTGGGACACCTGGGCTGGGAGTTTATGACCCAAACCCCAAAAACTGGCACAAGAGAAACTAGAGGGTTTAGGCTGGGCGTGGCAGCGAAGGAGGAAGAAGATTGCCACGAAAAGGACATACGGAGGAGGAGATTCTGCGGGCGCTGCAGGCA
>JBOGKM010000029.1:0-96023 GCA_050747745.1 Terriglobales bacterium | reverse complement strand
TTCGCCTGGCTGCACAACTTCAGGCGCCTCGTCGTCCGCTGGGAATACCACGTCGAGAACTTCCTCGGCATGGTTCAACTCGGCTGCCTCAAGATCCTGTTGCGGTCTTTATGAGATGGGTTCTAGGCATCCAAGACCGCTGGAGGTGTTTGCCGTGCAGCATTCTGATCTATCCGGGTTCCGTGTAGCCGCGCTGGTCGAAGATCACTTCGAGCAAATCGAATTCACCAAACCCAAACGGGCTTTCGAGGCAGCGCTGGCGCATGTGGAGCTTGTCTCCCGCCACCCCGAGTTGCACGCCGTGAACCACCTGCAGCCGGGCAACACGTTCGCCGCCGACATCGTGCTGGCCGAGGCGCAGCCCGGCAACTTCGACGCGCTGTTTTTGCCTGGGGGAGTGGTCAACGGCGACGCGCTGCGTATCGTGCCTGAGGCGCGAGAGTTCGCACGCGCCATGGTGGCCGCTGGAAAGCCAGTTGCCGTGATCTGCCATGGCGGTTGGTTGCTGATTTCCTCCGGATTGGTGAGTGGACGCACGCTCACAAGCTGGCCGACGCTGCAGGACGACTATCGCAACGCCGGTGCGACCTGGGAAGACCGTGAGGTGGTGGTGGACGGCAATTGGATCTCCAGCCGTAAACCCGACGACATCCCCGCCTTTACTCGCGCCGCCCTCGAGGTCTTTTCCTCCACCCGCGCGCGCAAAGCCGCCTGAGGTCGGTGTCCAGAAGGCACGGTCGCGGACACCGGCGCAAATGGTCGAGCCCCCTGAGCATGGCGGATGGATGTATTTCGGCACCGGACTGCAACGGCATAGCGTGAGTAACCACAGGACAAAGCCGGCAGCAATGAAGACGGAGGCCCTCGGCCGCACAACCACTTCAGATTTCCAGAGGAGCAGGCCGCAACCACCGCAGAGCAGGCGCCCACCGTGCACGACCTCAACGGCCCCATCGGCCCGTGGTTCCTGCACGTGCGATTCCGCGTCGTTCGCAACGACTCCCGCCTGCTCGCGGCAGCTTTTTTCGGAGAGGAGTATGGCGGGGCCGCGCACCTCAACGCGGTCCACCAGACGCTCAACCTCGATCGTTCGACCGATAGGCTCATGCGCATCCAGGTTCTCCTGGATCGTGGCCATGCTCTGGCGCGAATTAGAGCACTGGTTGCCGCCGCGCCGGAGAAGAACTGCTCAGCCCACCTCACGATTTCTATCTCGCCCCAACCTCGCTTACCTTCTACTTTTTTGTTGGTGATCTCGCGTCGGACATTGCCGGCCCGCAGCAGGTCACCATCCCGCTCTCTGCGCTGGCGCTGACTTCGGGCTACATCAGGCCCGCTGCCCGGATTACGGCTACTGTGATTCCACCATAACTACGGCTCGCGCAGTGCCAGGGCCACATCCACCGAGGCGGCGCGGCGCGCGGGCAGCACCGCGGCTGCGGCGGCTACCGCCAGCAGCAGCGCGATCGTACCCGCCCAGCTTGCCGGGTCGGCGGCGCCCACGCCAAACAGTACGTTGGCCGCGGCGCGGCCCGCCAGCCAGGCGAGCGGCAGCCCGCAAAGCGCGCCCAGGCAAGCCAGCAGCAGTGCCAGGGCGGCGAGCGGCAGCGCGATGGCGGCCAGTGTGGTTTGGGTGCGATAGCTGGCGGCCATGGCTTCGGCCTGCGTCTCGAGGCGCAGCACCGGAACGTTGACGTCCACGGCGGCCACTGCGCGGCGCAGCGCCGGCGCAAGCGCCGCAAGCGGCCGCGCGCTGCGCACCTCGAACGTGAGCGCATAGGCACGGCTGTACTGCTGCGCGAAGGGGATGTAGAGCACCGGCATCGAGGCCTGCCGCACGCCGTTGTAGACCGAGTCGGCGGCCACGCCGATGACGGTCAGCATCTGATATTGGCCGCGCCGAAACCAGTAAAGTTTTTGTCCCACCGGCAAGCCGTGGAAGCGCCGCGCCATCGCCTGGTCGACGATGGCGACCGGCGGGGCGGTGGCGTCGTCGGCGGCTGTGAAATCGCGGCCGGCAATGAGCGGCAGGTGGTAGGTACCGAAAAAACCGGGAGTGACCACGTTGTAGGCGGTCTGAGGAGAATCGGGCGCGCGGCGGGGAGTCGTCGCGATGCTGTCGGTGCTGTCACTGTTTTGGCCGCCGGGAACGTCGCCGCTTGCCGCCGCCGCCTGGACGCCGGGCAGCGCCCGCAGCCGCGCCAGAACCTGGCGGATAAAGCCGGCCAGGCGTGAATCGTGGTACCCGGCGAGCCCAGGATCAAGATCTAAAATCACGACGTTGTGCGCCTCGAGGCCCGTGGGAGCAGCTTGAAAATTGCGCAGCGTGCGGGCGAACAGCGCGGCCGATGCCACTACCGCGACGCAAAGCGCGATCTGCGCAATGATCAGGCCCTTGCGCCAGCGTGGCTGCCGCAGTTGGTGGGCGAGCCCTTCGCGGCGGCTGGCCTGCCAGGCGGGTATGGCGCCCATCAGCAGCGCCGCGGCCACCGCCAACCCCGCGGCCACGGCCAGCGCGGCCAGGTCCCAATGGACCGCGCCGCCCACCCGAGGCGGCAGGACGAGGTGCTCGAGCAATTGCCCGGCCGCCAAGCCGAGCGGCTGGCTGGCGACCGCGCCCAACCCCGCCAGCACAAACGCCTCGGCCAGCAGTTGCCGCAGCAGCGCCGCGCGCCCTGCGCCGATCGCGATGCGGATGGCCAGTTCCTGCTTCCGGACGGCGGCCCGCGCCAGCAACAGGTTCGCCAGATTCACGCAGACAACCAGCAGGATCAGGCCGGTCAGCGCGGCCAGCAACTCCAGCGGCAGCGTGAAATTCGTCCCCAGGTTGTTGACGCCGCTTCCAGCGCTCGCAACGACGAGTAGGGGTTTGTCACGGGGAATGACGCGGCGGCCCTGGGGAATCGCTACCGCCGCGTTGGCGAAGCTGACCGCCAGTTGCGCCCGCACTTGCGCCACGCTGGCACTAGGCTGGCGCCGGGCTACAACTTCAACAAACCAGTTGCGCGGGTTGCTCAGAAAATTGGGCGCCACGGCGAGGCTGCCGTCCCAGCTGCCCTCGCCGGTGATGCTCGCCATCACCGGCGAGCGGATCGCCTCCAACGGTAGAAATATGTCGGGCACGCGCCCGAGCTCGAGGCCCGCGAAGCCCGGCGGAGTCACGCCCACGATCCTGGCGGGCAGTCCATTGATTTCGATGGTTTGGCCCACCACGCCACGCTCGCCTCCAAACTGCCGCAGCCAATATCCGTAGCGCAGCACCGCAACCGGCGCCGCCCCCGCCGCCATGTCGGCAGGCTCGATCAGCCGCCCCAGCGCCGGATTGAGTCCCAGCATCTGAAAGTAATTGCCGCTGACCAGCGAGCCGGCGGCGCTGCTGGCCATGCCGGAAGCTCCGGGTTCCAGGCGGCGGACGTAAAGCACCGATAGCGGATGGAACGCGAGCGCGCCGCTGACGGCGCCGCCCGCGCTCGTCCAGCGCTTGAACTGGTCATAGGAAAACACTGTCGTCACCCGGCGTCCTTGCGCGTCCCGGAAGCGAGTGCCCCAGGTGTGCCCCGACGACCAGCGCTGCGCCGTCCAGTCGAGCTGCACCAACTGGTCCGCATGCGCCACCGGCAGCAAGCGCAGCGCCACCGCGTCCACGAGGGTGAAGATCGCAAGATTACAGCCCAAGCCGAGCGCCAGCGTTACGATCGCCACCGCCGCGAAGCCGGGCGAGCGGCGGACCAGGCGCAGCGCCAAGCGCAAATCGCGGCCCAGCCCCTCCAGCCACATCCACCCCCACGCCTCACGGCTGCGCTCCCTCAGTGACCACTCGTTGCCGAAGCTGTGCGCCGCGTCCGCGCCGACATGCCCTCCTCGGCCTGCTTCCGTTCCCGGTGGTACCGCATTTCGTCCGCCAGCTCGGCCGCGCGGCCGGGCCGCAGCAGTTGGCGCATGCGCCGGAGCAGGCGGGAGGATTGGGCTCTCATGAGCCCAGTCTATGCATCGCGTTCCTATGTGTCAAGCCTCGTCTCCGCCTCGAATACGGCGTCCGGCGCAAATGGCGCCTGCACAAGCTTGGCCGGCCGGGGAACACGCCCGGGGCGGTAAATCGTCCACCCCGCTCCTCTCTATGGCGCAGCCTGCGTGCCGGCGATGCCGTCGAGCTCTTCGTAGGCGCGTTCGCCGTGCAAAGCGAGGTCGAGGCCCAGTTGCTCGCTCACCGGGTCCACCCGGACGCGCGTAAATTTATTGATCACGCCCAGCATGACGTAGGTAAAAACGAAGGCCCAGATCGAAGAGAACACGACGGCCGCGACCTCTTTCCCAAAGAACGCGGGGTTGCCGTGCAGAAGTCCGTTCGCCCCGCTCGGGTTGAACGCGCGGCTGGCGAACACACCCAGGAGGATGATACCCAGCATCCCGCCCACGCCATGCACACCCCAGACGTCGAGCGCGTCATCCCACTGCAGCCGGTTTTTGAGGTCGACCGCGAAAAAGCACACCACCCCGGCAGCGATGCCGATGACCACAGCGGACTCGGGCGAGACAAAGCCGGCCGCCGGAGTGATGGTGGCCAGCCCGGCCACGGCGCCGGTCAACAGACCCAGCATCTTGGGCTTGCTTTCGCGGAACCAGGCCACCGCCAGCCAGGCAATGGCGGCGAACGACGCGGCGAGATCGGTGTTGAGAAAGGCGACGGCGGTCACGGAATTCACCTGCATCTCGCTTCCGGCATTGAAACCGTACCAGCCGAACCAGAGCAACCCGGTGCCCAGCGCCACCATGGGGATGCTGTGCAGCCCCGCCTCTTTCACGCGCCGCCGCCCGATGTAGAGCACCGACGCGAGCGCCGCCATGCCGGCGATGTTGTGCACCACAATGCCGCCGGCGAAATCCTTCACGCCCCACTGCGCCAGCAGGCCGCCGCCCCACACCATATGCACAAACGGGAAATAGACGAAAGTCAGCCAGGCCGTCAGAAAAAGCATGTAGGCCTTGAAGGTCACTCGGTTGGTGAACGCACCGGAGATGAGCGCCGGGGTGATGATGGCGAACATCATCTGGTAGGCGATGAACACGAACGCCGGAATGGTGGGGTTGGGCGACGGAGTCGACAAGTTTATGTTGCGCAGCAGGAACTCGTGCGTATTGCCGATGATGCCGTGCCAGTCGCCGCTGAAGCAGAGCGAATAGCCGTACAGATACCAGATGACCGTCGTCCACCCCATCGAGACGAAGCTCTGCATCATGATCGCGAGCACGTTCTTGCGCCCTACCAGCCCGCCATAAAAAAACGCCAGCCCCGGCGTCATCAGCATGACCAGGCTGGCGCAAAGAATCATGAAACCGGTGTTACCTGTGTCCAGATGCAGCATGATTCCTCCCTGACAGCGCCATTTTGGGCGCAACCCGCCCTGCGCGCAACCACCCCACGGGCGCCGCCGGCGCGCAGCTCACGGCTGGCCGCCGCGTGCTTGCCCATTGCAATGCCTCGGTCAATCGCAACCCTGGTTCGGGCCGGACCCGCTGGGACCAGCATTTTTTGCCTGCCCCGGTTCGCCACGGCCCACACCTAACCGCGCGTTGCACTCCAGTTCAGGCTTACACGCAGAACGCGCCGCCCTCACGCCCAATAGGTGCGGTCGAGCGTGCGGTACTGAATCGCTTCGGCCAGGTGCTGCGGCTCCAGCTCCTCGCTGGCGGCGAGGTCGGCGATGGTACGCGCCAGCTTGAGAATGCGGTCGTGGGCGCGGGCGCTGAGGCTGAGCCGGTTCATGGCGCGCTCCAGAAGCTGCTCGCCGGCGCGCGACAGAGCGCAGTGGCGCCGGGTCAGGCGCGCGTTCATCTGCGCGTTGCAGAAAATGCCGTCGCGGCTAAGCCGTGCCAGCTGGCGCTCGCGCGCCGCCATCACGCGTGCGCGGATGGCGGCGCTGGGTTCGGCGGCGGCCACCTCGCCGCGCAGCTCCTGGTAGTTGAGCGCGAGCACATCGAGGTGAATATCGATGCGGTCCAGCAGCGGACCGGAAATGCGCCCGGCATAGCGCTGGATCTGGGGCGGCGTACACTGACACTCCCGCGTGGGGTGGTGGAGAAAGCCGCAGGGGCAGGGGTTCATGGCGGCCGCAAGCAGAAAACGTGCCGGATAGCTAACCGAATGCGCCGCGCGCACCAGGCTGACGCGGCCATCTTCGAGCGGCTGGCGCATGGCCTCCAGCACCGAGCGCGGGAACTCTGGCAGTTCGTCCAAAAATAACACGCCGCAATGCGCCAGGCTGACCTCGCCCGGCCGCGGTCCAGGCCCTCCGCCGATGAGGCCGGCGTCGGAGATGCTGTGGTGGGGCGAGCGAAAGGGGCGCCGGGTCAGCAGTCCGGTGGCACCGCCTTCGCGCGCCAGCGTCCCGCTGACGCTATGAATCTGGGTGGCTTCCAGCGCTTCTTCAAACGTCAGCTCCGGCAGGATGGAAGGGATGCGGCGGGCCAGCATCGTCTTGCCCGCGCCGGGCGGACCGATCATTAAGATGTTGTGTCCGCCCGCGCAGGCCACCTCCAGTGCGCGCTTGGCGGTCTGCTGGCCTTTGACATCGGCAAAATCCTCGCTCCCCTCGCGCCGATACGCCAGCATGGCCGCGGTGTCTACCTGAACCGGTATCGCCGTATTCGGCTCGTGCAGCCAGCGCATCACTTCGGGCAGATCGTGCGCGCCGAAAACCTCCAAACCGCGCACCACCGCCGCCTCGGCGGCATTGGCGGCGGGCACGATCAAACGCGGTATGCCCTGCGCCCGCGTCATGATGGCGATGGGCAGGCTGCCGCGGATGGGACGCAGGCTGCCATCCAGCGCCAGCTCGCCCACAAACACGAAATCATCAATGCCATAGCGGCCCTGCCCACCGCCGTTGCCCTTGCCTTGCCCGTTGCCATGAGCGCGCGGGATGGCGCCCCAGCAGCCCAGTAGCGCCAGCGCCATGGGCAGATCGAAACCCGAACCCTCCTTGCGCACATCCGCGGGCGCCAGATTGATCACCACGTGCGCCAACGGCGGCTCAAAGCCGCAGTTGCGCATGGCCGAACGCAGGCGCTCGCGGCTCTCCCGTACGGCTGCATCCGGCAGTCCCACGGTGGAAAAGCGCAGATCCACCCCTCCCGGCGCCGGACTCGAATCCACCTCGACCTCGACCAAGCGGGATTCAATGCCCACCACCGAAGCGCTCAGCGTCCGAAATAACATGGTCCCAAGCTTTGACTACAGCCCAGTCGCAAGCCTGTGGTCAATGCCCGCTTTCGGGTGGGCGAGCGCAATATACACGGCGCTCGTGTACACTGTTATTGTGAAGAACATCACCCTCAGCGCGGACGAGCACCTCATTGACCGCGCACGGGAGATCGCACACGGCCGGCATACGACCCTGAACGCCGAGTTTCGCGATTGGTTAAAAACCTACACTGGCCGCGAGCATTTGGTCGAGCGTTACCGGTCGCTGATGAAAGAACTCAGCTACGTCAATACGAGCGGCCGCAAGTTCACGCGCGACGAATTGAATGCCCGCCATTAGGTTCTTCCTGGACACCAACGTCCTGCTGTATCAATTCGATGCCACGGCACCCAGAAAGGCCCGGCGGGCCGACGAATTGGTCGAGCTTGCCTTGCGGGCGGGCATCGGCTTTATCAGCCACCAGGTCGCCCAGGAATTCTGCAACGGAATTCTATGCTCCATCCCCAGCCCCTTGAGCCCCACGGGTGCGGAGAAATATCTGGCTGAGGTGCTGGCGCCGCTGATCGCGGTCGAATCCTCTCTGGATCTGCTGCGCAGCGGCTTGCGCCTCTATGAGCGCTATCGCCTCGCCTGGTACGACGCCCTAATCGTGGCCGCCGCCCAGCAGGCCCGCTGCTCGATCCTCTACAGCGAGGATTTTCAGCACGGTCAGCACTTCGATTCCGTGCGCGTCATCAACCCCTTCCGCTAGCCTCAGTGGGAATAATTCCAGGTCATATCGGCGCCCGGCGGCGCGGTCGCTAGAATCCGCGCCTTCATTTGCGGCATATAGAGCTGTTCCTCGGTCATCTTGTGGTAGGTACCGTCGAAACAGTGCGGCTGCAGGCGGCCGAAAGTGAAGGAGGCCCTGATCGCCGGATCGTGGTGGCTGGCGATGGTTTTCTGCATTAGATAGACAGCGTCGTTGAGGTAATAGGAATCCATGTCGCCGACGTAGATGTGCAGCTTGCCATTCAGCTTGGGCGCGAGCGTGGCCCAGTGCGTATTGAGATAAACGTCCAAGTCGAAATGGTCGTGCCAATATTGCGCCACGTGGTGGTTGATGACCCCGGTGAGCGGATTCCAGATGTCGGCGGGGTAACCATCCGGCCCCACCGGTCCGAACACCGCTTGCCAAATGTCCCACTGATCGCCGCTGCGCCCTTGCGTGCCCAGCACCAGCTCGCGGTGGTTGGCGCGCGCCATGGTCTGCACGATGCTGCCGTCCGGATTGCGTTGGTCCGGTCGCGGCACTGGCGACCAGGGGCCCTCCAGCCAGTAGGCGTTCGGGTCTTTATAGATATTGACGATTTGGAAGTAGCGGAAATCCACCGGATCGGGCGACGAACCCCAGGCGCCGTTGAAATAATCGGGATAGAAGATCTGGTCCGCCAGCGCCTCCCAGCCGCCGGTCGAGCATCCGTAATCCACACGCGCCCAGCCCTGCCCGATACCGCGGAATTTCTTCTCCACCGCCGGGATCAGCTCCTGCGTGATCGCGTCGCCATACGGGCCAAGGTTGGCCGAGTTCACGGCGTAGCTGTCGTCGTAATAAGGATTGGCGGTATCAATGTAGACCCAGAGAAATTTGGGCAGCTTTCCCGCCAGCCATTCGCTTTTGATGCGGTGGAATGCTCCCGCCAGGTCGTAGCGAAAATGCCCCTGCTCGAGCATGAGCGGATAGTGCGCGTGCGGATGGGTGTAATAGCCCTCGGGCAGCACCACCGCCGCCTCCACGTACATCGGCCGGCCCCAGAACTTCGTCAGCAACCTGCTTTCGATGCGCACGTGCTGGATCCATTTCGTGTTGGGCGGCGGCGGAATCGGCGGGATCACTTGCGTCAACTCGATCCGCAGCGTGCCTGGCGCGCGCGGATCGAAATGCAACGTTTCCGGCACGCTATAGAAATTCCCCGGCTTGCGCGTCATGTCCTGCCCTTCGCCCTCATCGGCGGGCAGCAGCAGCGTGTGGCCATCGGCCCGGTGATACGTCGTGTAGCGGTTGAACAGTGCCTGCACGGTGTAATCGCCGGCGGGCAGCTTGGCGAAATTGGTGATGGGATAGCCGTAGATCGAAGCGTCAATCACCGTCGCCTGGCCCGGCTTCCAGACCAGCACATCTTTGCCGAAAAATTGCTGCGAGCCGACCTGGTCGCCGATCTCGAAGCGCGGCTGCACCGGTCCGCGGCGAAACAGATAGCGCGGCAGGTGCGTACCCGGCGGCTCCAGCCGGGCGATGTAGAGGAACACGCGTCCGTTAAGCGGTTGCCGCGAAAGCGCAGCCGGATACGCGATGGCCACGCGCGTTTGCGCGCCCGCGCCCAGCGTCAGCAGGACGCACATCAGCAGCAGTTTCTTCATAGCCGCCATCGTAAGCCACTCAGTGCTTGCCGGCCAACCCGGTCGCCAGCACCACGTCGCGGTCGGGCAAGCCGCGGCTGATCGCGAGTCGCCCATCGTGCGAGAAGGCGTACGCGGCGATTTGCAGATCACCAAAGCGGGTCAGCTCCCGGCCGGGGCCGCCGGCCAACGAGAAGGCCCAGAGATTGGCCGTTGAGCCCAGCGTCTGGATGAATGTAATGTCGCGCCCGTCCGGCGTCCAGCCGGGCGCCTCGCCCGGGGCATTGGCGCTGAGCGGCGTGACCGTAATTGCGGGCGCGGCGCCGTCCGTCCGGATAACCACCAGCCTCCGGTCGGAGTCACGAGCCGCCAGCACGCGATCACCCTCGCCGGGCAGGGCGGCAAAGCCTTCAATATCGTAGGTAGCGGAGGAAATCTCGCGGCTGGCCCCGCCGTTGAGCGGCATCGCCCACAGCGTCTGGTTGCCGTGCTTATCCGACCGCATGTAGGCCACTTGCGTTCCGCCGGCGATGAGCGGGGGAAAGCCCATGCCGACGTGCGGCGGCGGAGAGCCGAACGGCGTCAACCCGGTTCCGTCGGCGTTCATGCGCCACATGCGGTTGTGAAATGCGCTGTCAAGCAAAATCTCTCCATTGGGTGCGACCACGGGATCCTCCAGATCCCGGCCGCTGGCCAGCATGCGCGCTCCGCTGCCGTCTTCCGCTTCGGTCCAGACCTGATGCACGCCGCCCAGGTTGCGGGTAAACACCAACTGGTCGTGCGGCGTCCAGGCGACGCCGCCCACTCCGTCCTGGGACGCGCCGCCGCCCGGGATTTGGCTAAAGCTCGCGCCGGCACGGTCGCGCACCCAAAGCGAGTATTGTGGCGCCGCATGCAGCAAAACGACGGCGCCGTTGCCGGCCACGTTGACGTTGGCGAAGCCCTGCAGATCGTCGGTGAGGCGTGCGGCGGCGCCGCTGGCCGCGTTCACGCTCCATAATTGCGGCGCGGCAGCTCCGTGGATTCGGGCGGTGAGCAGCAGCGAGCGCCCATTGGGCGTCCAGGCGATGCCGGATTCGCGGCGCGAAGCACCGGTCCCAGATCGCGTCCCTGTCCGCTTTTTGCGTCAATCAGGCGGATGCGGCCCACTGGCACCTCGCCGCTTAGGATCACCGCAATCCAGCGGCCATCGGGTGACCACGCGGGCGCGTCCGGCGTCACGTAGTTGGTCCAACAGCCGGACGCGTCGAAGCCGTCGCCGGTGGCCGGCGAGGCCAGCACACGCGCCCCGGAGCCGTCGGTGTGGGCAAGCAGGAGCTGATCCGTACCTGGGGTGTGCTGGAAATAGGCGATGCGCGATCCGTCAGGGGAAAATGCTACCCCGCTTTCACATCCAGTGCCGGCCGCGATGGTGCGGACCGCGCCGCCCAGTACCGGCACGGCATCGATGGCTCCGCCGGAATTGAAGTATATCGAGCCGCCATCGGGGGAAAACGCCGGCGCCGAGCAGCAGCCATTGCCGGGCGGCACGATCTGCACGTCGCTGCCGCTGACCACCGACAGCAGATGCAGCGCATCGCCTTGCGGCGTCGCATCCACATGCGCCAGGAAATTGCCAAGCGGCGAAAGCGCCGCGGCCACGATCCTGCCGCTGAACGTAAGCTGCCGGAACGTAAGCTGGGGCGTCGGCGCCGCGCCCGGCTGCGGGCGGAACAGCTGCCAGGCCAGCGCGGCCACGGCAATGACGATCACCGCCACGCCCGCCCAGCGCCACCAGCGCCGTCCCGCAGGTCTAGGCGCCTCCGCCGCTGGCGGCGCGGACACCGACGAGGCGCTGCCGCTCTCGCGCCGTAGCCGCTTCAAGTCGCTGCGCAAATCCGCGGCCGACTGGTAGCGCAGTTCTGGGTCTTTCTCCAGGCACCGTTCGACGATCTCCTCGAGCTTGGCCGGCGCGTCCGGCCGCAGCGTGCGCAGCTTCTCGGGCTGGCCGCGCAGGATCGCCGCCATCACCTCCGCCGAATTTCCGGCGGCAAAGGCCCGCCGCCGGCAGGTCATCTCGTAGAGCACGCAGCCGAAGCTGAACAGGTCGCTGCGCGCGTCGAGCGGCTGGCCGCGCACCTGCTCGGGCGACATGTATGGCGCCGTGCCCAGCGTCGCGCCGGGCGAGGTCAGCGGCGCCGTCATCGTCGGTGCTTCGTCGGAGGTTTCCTCCTCCAGCCGCGCCAGGCCGAAATCCAGCACCTTGATGTGCCCGCCCGGCGCCACCCAGATGTTTTCCGGTTTCAGATCGCGGTGCAGCACGCCTTTGCGGTGTGCGGCGTCAAGCGCATCCGCGATCTGCGCCGCCCAATCGAGCAGCGTTTCGACGTTCAGCGGTCCGCGCCCCAGCCGCGCCTTCAACGTTTCCCCTTCCAGCAGCTCCAGCACCAAAAACGGCTGCCCGCGGTCATCGCCGGTTTCGTGCAGCGTGCAGATGTGGGGATGGTTGAGCGCGGCAATCGCCATCGCTTCGCGGTGAAAGCGCTCGCGCGCCGCGGTGCTCGCGTCGCCGGGAAGGAATTTGAGCGCCACCAAACGGTTCAGGCGCGTGTCGCGCGCCTTGAACACTTCGCCCATACCGCCCGCGCCCAGCCGCTCCAGCAGCTCGAAGGGCCCAATTTTGCGGCTCGCGTCCATAACCAGGCGGCTGCGCCACCGCCGTCATTGTCCCATAATTAGCTCATGACACGCGATGAACTGATCCTGGCGCACAAAACCTACATTTTCCCGGCCACCTTTCACTATTTCGATCAGCCGCTGGTGCTCGATCACGCCAAAAATCAGTACTGTTATGACGCCGATGGCAACGAGTATCTCGACTTTTTCGGCGGCATCGTGACCGTTTCGGTCGGTCACGATAATCCCTCCGTGCAGTCGGCAATGCGTGCCCAGATGGACAAGCTGGTGCACGTGTCGAGTTGTTTCGCCACCGAGCCCATGGTGGCGCTGGCGCGGAAGCTGGCGCAGATCAGCCCCACCAAATCCGACGGCGGCCCCGCCAAAACCTTTTTCACCAACAGCGGCACTGAAGCCGACGAAACTGCCGTGCTGGCCGCCCGCCTGTATACCGGCTCGACCGAGATTGTCGCCCTCCGCCACGGCTACCACGGCCGCTCCGCGCTGGCCATGGCGCTCACCGGCCACGCCGCCTGGCGGCTGGGGCCGCCCACCCAGCCCGGCATCATCCACGCCCACAGCGCCTATTGCTATCGCTGCCCCTTCGGCCTCAGCTATCCCGACTGCGGTGTGCGCTGCGCCACCGATCTGGAGGAGCAGATCAAGACCTCGACCTCGGGCAAGGTCGCGGCCATCCTGGCGGAGCCGATCCAGGGCGTGGGCGGCTTCATCACGCCCCCCAATGAGTATTTTCCCATCGTCGCCGATATCGTGCACCGCCACGGCGGCTTGTTCATCAGCGATGAAGTCCAGACCGCCTGGGGCCGCACCGGAACCAAATGGTTCGGCATCGAGCACTGGGGCGTGCAGCCCGATATCATCACCTCGGCCAAGGGCCTCGCCAACGGCATGCCCATCGGCGTAACTGTCGCCCGCGCCGAAGTCGCCGATGCCTTCAAGGGTCTGACCATCTCGACGTTCGGCGGCAACCCGGTCGTCACCGCGGCCGCCAATGCCGTCCTGGAGTTCATCGAAGAGCAAAAGCTATTGGAGAACACGCAGAAAGTCGGCGACTATCTCAAGGCCGGTCTCGAGCGGCTCCAGGAAAAGCACGCGCTCATCGGCGAGGTGCGCGGCATGGGCCTGCTGCTGGGCGTCGAGCTGGTGCGCGACCGCACCACCAAAGAGCCCGCCGCGAAGGAAACCAGCACCCTGCTGGCCCGCTGCCGCGACCACCGCCTGCTGGTGGGCAAGGGTGGCCTGTACGGCAACGTCGTGCGTATTTCCCCGCCCATGAACATCGCGCCGAGCGATGTGGACGAGTTCCTGCGCCGCTTCAGCGCCGCCCTGAGCGCCGTGGCCGCCGCTTGACAGCAGGGTAGAGATGATCTATACCCATGGGTAGAGGGCGTCTCTATCCATGGAGTCCATCCCGCTGCTGCCCGGAACGCTGGACCTGCTGGTACTGGAAACGCTGCGCTGGGGCGCGCAGCACGGCTACGGCATCGCGGTGGCCATCCAGGCGCGCTCGGGCGAGGCGCTGCGCGTGGATCCAGGCTCGCTCTATCCCGCGCTGCACCGGCTGGAGCGCCAGAAGCTGGTCGCGGCGCGCTGGGAGCTGTCGGAAAACCGCCAGCGGGTGCGGGTGTACCGGCTGAGCGCGGCGGGACGGCGCCGGCTCGACCAGGAGCGCGCGCGCTGGCAGCGGATGAGCGCGGCAGTGGCGGGCGTGTTGCGCCGCCCGGCGGAGGAGCAATGAGCTTCGGCCGGCGCTGGCGCGATCTCAACGACGAGCTGGAGGCACATCACCGCCTGGCGGCCGGGGACGGCTTTCCGCCCGGCAGCCGCGACCGTGCGCCCGAGGGCACGCGCGAGGCGGTGCGCGCGCAATGGGCGTGGGTGTGGCTCGACGATGCCGCGCGCGACCTGCGCTTTGCCGCGCGCGGGCTCCATCGCAGTCCCGGATTTGCGGCCACGGCAATCCTCACCCTGGCCCTCGGCATCGCCGCCACCGCCGCCATGTTTAGCCTGGTCAGCGGCATCGTACTGCGGCCGCTGCCTTACCCCCAGCCGCAGCGGCTGGTCGCGGCCAGCGACAATTATCCGGCAGGCGCGTTCGCCTTCCTGCGTGCCCGCAGCCACACCCTCGACTTGGCAGCCTACACGCCGGACCGCAGTTTCAACATCGAAACTGATGCGCAGCCGGAAATCTGGACGGGCAGCACGGTAGCGGCCAATTTCTTTTCCGTTTTGGGCATCGCGCCCCTGCTCGGCCGCACTTTTGCTCCTGGCGATGATCAGCCCGGCCGCGATCACGAGGTGGTGCTGAGCGAGCCGATGTGGCGGCAGCGCTTTCACGCCGACCGCGCCGTGCTCGGGCGCAATATCGAAGTGGACGCCGTTGAGCGCGAGATCATCGGGGTCATGCCCGCGAGTTTCCGCTTCCCCTCTGCCCAGACGCGCCTCTGGATTCCCTTGCGCCTGAATCCGTCCGACCGCGGCGCCTACTGGGCCGGCAGCTACATGCCGCTGCTGGGTCGGCTGCGCCCGGGCGCAACCATGGCCTCGGCCCAGGCGCAATGGCGCAACCTGCGTCCACAATTGCTGGCCGCCTACGGCTGGCCCATGCCGAAAAACACCTTCCGCAGTGTTACGCTGCTGCCCTTGCGTACGGCCCTCATCGGCAGCGCGGGTGCGCGGCTGTGGCTGCTGTTCGCCGCCGTCAGCCTGTTGCTGCTGATCGCGGGCGTGAACGTGTCCCAATTGCTGCTGGCGCGTGCCGCCACCCGCCAGCGCGAAATGGACCTGCGCGCGGCGCTGGGCGCCAGCAACGGCCGCATGCTGCGCCAGTTGCTGGCGGAAAACTGCTTACTGGCAGCCGCCGGCGGCGTGCTGGGCGTGGCCATCGCCTGGCTGGCGCTGCCGCTTTTGAAGCACTGGCTGCCGCAGGATCTGCCACGCCTGGCTGGGGTCAGTCTGGATGGGCGGGTGCTGGCGCTGGCGGTGCTGCTATCGGGGCTCTGCGCCTTGGCGTTCGGGCTGTGCGGCCACAGCAGCCTGTACCGGCGCCCGCAGCGGGCGCGCCGCCTCAACGCCTCCGCCCTGGTGGTGGCGGAAGTGGCACTGTCGGCGCTGCTGGTGGCCGCCGCCGGGCTCAACGCGCGCAGCCTGATGCGCCTGGCGGCCATGAATCCCGGCTTCCATGCCGCCGCTGTGCTCACCGCGCGACTGGCGCCTAATCCCGCTCAGTGCCAACCTGCCGCGCGCTGCCAGGCACTCTACAGCGCCGTGATCGCCCGCCTCAGCGCGCTACCGGGCGTCCTCAATGCCGCCGCCGTGAACGGCCTCCCCTTGGGCGGCGAGCTCGAAGCCACAACTTTTCAGGTGGACGGGCGCCTGATCCCCCCTGGTCAGCGCCATCCGCTCGCGCTGGGCCAAATCGTCACTCCCGGCTATTTCGCTGCTCTCGGCATCCCGCTGCTGCGCGGCCGTCGTTTCACGGTGGCCGACGCCGCACCTGGCGCCGCGCCCGTAGTAATCCTCAGCCGCTCGACCGCTGCGCGCCTGTGGAAGGGCGAGCCGGTGCTGGGCCGGCTGTTTAAGCCCGATGGCGAGCGCCAATGGCACCGTGTGATCGGCATCGTTGGCGACGTGCGCACCAGCGCCCTGCCCGCAGCCGGGCGCCCCTGGCTCTATACCGGCGTCTACTCGCTCTATGCACACCCCATGCTCGCCTGCGCACCCTGCCATTCCCCGCCCACGAACCTCACGCTTGTCCTGCGCTCCGCTCCCGGCCATATTCCCGATGCAGCCACACTGCGCGCCACCGTCGCCCAGGCCGCACCCGGCGCCGCGCTTAACCGCATCGAACCGCTGGCGCAATGGTCCACCGCCGCGCTGCAGACGCCGCGCTCCACCACTTGGCTGTTCGCGCTCGCGGCCGCCCTGGCGCTCGTGCTGGGCGCGGCCGGATTGTATGGCTTGCTGGCCTACCAGGTCAGCCAGCGGCGCCGCGAAATCGGCATCCGCATGGCGCTAGGCGCACGTGCCAGCAGCGTCCTGGCCGCGGTAGCCCGCCGTGGACTCCGGTTGGCCGCGATCGGCATTGCCGCGGGCTTGCTCGCGGCGTTGCTCACCGGTCAGTTGCTTGCCGGGCTGCTGTACGGCTTCAACCCGCGCGACCCGCTCACCTTCGCTGCTGTCGCCGGCCTCTGGCTGCTGGTAGCGCTGGCGGCCAGTTGGCTGCCCGCCCGGCGCGCCGCGCGCATCGACCCCGCCCGCACCTTGCGCTGCGAATAGGCCGGCGGCGTTACCACTCTGCCCGCTCCACGTCGGTCAGCGCGAAATCATCGCCCTGGAACAGCCGCGGTTCGCCGCTGACCACGAAGGCCGCGTAAGCGCAGCAGTCGCCCAGCTTCAGCCGCTCGCCGTGCCGGCCTTTGCCGAAGTGCTGCCAAGCACGATGGGCGGCGCACGCTTGCGATTTACTCCTATCCTCCTAATGCCAGACGCTGCCCATCAGCCACCACACGCCGGACGAGACCACGGCCGCCGCCGGAACGGTCAAAATCCACGCCCAGACGATGTTGCGGGCCACGCCCCAACGCACGGCCGAGAGGCGATGCACCGAGCCCACGCCCACGATGGCGCCGGTGACCGTTTGCGTGGTGGAAACCGGCACGCCTAGCGCGGTGCTGAGGCCGAGCGCAATGGCGCTGGCAAACTCGGCGCAAGAGCCGCCGACCGGTCTGAGTTTCGTAATTCGGCTGCCCACCGTATGAATGATGCGCCAGCCGCCTGACGCCGTGCCCAAGCCCATGGCTGCGGCCGACATCAGCACCACCCACAGGGGCACGTGGAAGCTGGGGATGAAATGCCCGGCGACGAGAGCGCTGGTGACAATGCCCATGGTCTTCTGCGTATCGTTGCTGCCGTGGGCCAGGCTCAGCAGGGCCGCAGAGAACAGTTGTAAACGGCGGAACAACCGGTCCACGCGCAGCGGATGGGAGCGGCGGAACAGCCACGAGGCGGCAATCATGAACAGCCACGCCAACGCCAGCCCGATCGCTGGGCTGATCACAATGAAGGCGAGGGTCCAAATCCATCCGTAGTAGAGGATCGCACCCCAGCCCGCCTTAGCGATGGCCGCGCCGGCATAGCCGCCCAGCAGGGCATGGCTGCTGCTGGTGGGTAGCGCCAGCCACCAGGTCAGCAGGTCCCACACAATCGCACCCACGATACCTGCCACGATCACCCGCTCATCCACCAGCGACAGTTTCACCATGCCGCGGCCCACGGTAACGGCCACGCCCGTGCCCAGGAATATAGCGGCGATGAAATTGAAAAAGGCCGACCACACCACCGCGATGCCGGGCGTGAGCACGCGCGTGGACACCACAGTGGCAATCGAATTGGCGGCATCGTGAAAGCCGTTGAGAAAGGCAAACACGAAGGCCGAGAGAATGACGATGATAAGGACCGAGAGGCTGCTCATCGGGCAGGGTCGGCCAGCGGTGGGTTCCTGCTCACGCGGCCTTCAGCACGATGGTCTCGATGACGTTGGCAACGTCCTCGCATTTATCCGTGGCCAGCTCCAGCACTTCGTACAACTCTTTCTGCTTGATCAGCGAAATGGGGTTGGTCTCTTTCTCGAACAGCATGCCGATGCTGGCTCGGGCCACGCGGTCGGCCTCATCCTCCAGCCTGTTGATTTCAATGCAGTGCTGCAAAATGCCGTCCGGACGGTGCAGCAGCGCCAGCGCCGCCACGACTTCGCGCACCTGCGCCGCCAGAATCCGCCCCAGCTCCTGCGTGCCCGGGGACAGCACCCGGATGTTGTAAATCACAATGCGCATGGTGGTGGCGTCAATGAGATCGAGGATGTCGTCCAAGCGCGAGCTGAGGGTATGAATGTCCTCGCGGTCGAAGGGAGTGATGAAGGTCTGATTGAGCTTGGTGATGATCTGGTGGGTGAGCGCATCGGCCTTGTGTTCCAGCGCCTTGATCTCGCCCGCGCGCAGCGGAGCCTCGGTGATATCGCCCAGGGCGCGGTTGAGCAGGTCGGCGCCTTCGATGAGCATGACTCCCATCTGATTGAACATCTCGTAGAATTTCTCCTCGCGCGGCAGCAATCGCATGGTCAGACCCAGTATACTGTCACTCTTCGCCTAAAATAGGCTTCGTGCAGAACCTGCTGCGCACTTCCGCCCCGGTCCGGCCTTCCCGCCTGCGGCTGACTGCAGGTTATCTCGCCGCCACGGAAACCCACACCTACGCCAGCGCCGTGGCGGCCTACGCACTACTGTCGTTTTTTCCTTTCATCGTGCTACTGCTCAGCTTGACCCGCAATTTTCCTCATTCCCGCCGCCTCTACCACAGCCTGCTGCAACTGCTGCGCGCCTACCTGCCCGTGGCCGAAACCGGCGCTCTCCACACCCAGAGCTTCATCCTGCGCAACCTGCAGGTCATCGTCGAGCACCGGCAGGCCGCGCAATGGGCTTCGCTGGTGATCCTGCTGGTCACCTGTACCGGCGTTTTCATGCCGCTGGAAGTGGCCCTCAACCGCATCTGGCGCGCCCAACGCAATCGCAGCTATCTGCGCAACTGGGCGGTGGCTATCCTGCTGGCGTTTGCCTGCGGGCTGCTGGGCATACTGTCGGCTTCCTTCACCGCCCTGACGGAAACCTATTCCGCCCGCCTCTACCGCTTCCTCAGCCATGCCGCGCTGCTGCACGGGCGCTCGCTGCCGCTGGATGTGTTCTCCATTGCCGTGGTGCGCGCCAGTGCCGTGCCCTTCACCATCGCCATTTTTTTCCTGGTCTACTGGAAGCTGCCCAACCGGCGCGTGCCCGCGGGCCGCGTGCTGCCCGCGGCGGTCGTGGCCGGGCTGCTGTGGGAAATATCCAAGTACATATACATTCTGCTGCTGCCCTGGCTCGATTTCCGCGACCTGTACGGTCCCTTCGCCATCTCCATCACGCTGCTGCTGTGGGCCTACGTGTCGGCGCTGATCCTGCTCACCTGCGCCGAGCTCGCCGCTCCCCTGGCGGCCACCAGCACCCAGATCGAAATGTCATTTCCCCCTGCGGGGGTGCAGGCATCCACGCCGCCAACCCTTCCCCCAAACCTGCCCTCCCAGCCGGATCCGGTGGGAGCCGCCCCGCCCACAATTGGCCGTAGATGAAGGGGCGTTTTCAGCTCTGGCGAAGCAGTTGCATGCGTGGCTTTCTGGACACAGATACCGCGGAGACAGGAACAGAATTTTTGGTTCCGGCTCAGGTTTTTCCCTTGACGGCCAGCGTTTTTTTTTCGATCATGCCCTTCAGCTTGTGTGCTGGAACAATTTGCCCACAAGATGTATGGTTGAAGGGAGATGTCGCCCATGCCTGAGAAACTGAGCCAGCCTGCCGCCAACGCCCAACTGGAAAGCAACGGTCCCACCACGATACGGCGCGCCGGCGGGCTCAGCCTGCATCGCCATTTCACCACCGCTCGCCTGTCCCCTTACGAGCAGGTTCAGTGGGAGCGGCGCACCGCGCTGATTCAGAACGAGCGCGGCGAAACCATCTTTGAACAAAAAGACGTCGAGGTGCCGCGCGACTGGTCGCAGACGGCCACCAACATCGTTGCCTCCAAATACCTGCACGGCAAGCAGCACTCGCCGGAGCGCGAAAACAGCGTGCGCGCCATGGTGGCGAGGGTGGCCGAGACCATGCGCGACTGGGGTCTGGCCGACGGTTATTTCCGCAGCGACGAAGATGCCGCCGTATTTCATGACGAATTGGTGCACCTGCTGCTCACCCAGAAAGCGGCCTTCAATTCCCCGGTGTGGTTCAACTGCGGCGTCGAACGGCTGGAACCGAAAGCGGCGGGGGCGAACTGGTACTGGGATGACGCCGCCCAGCGCCCGGAATTCGCCGGCGTCGGATATCGCAAGCCGCAGTGCTCGGCCTGCTTTATCAATTCGGTCAGCGATTCCCTCGACAGCATCCTTACCCTTGCGAAGACCGAAGGCATGCTGTTCAAGTGGGGTTCGGGCACCGGCACCAATCTCTCGCCCATCCGCAGCTCCCACGAGCAACTTTCCGGCGGCGGCACGGCCAGCGGCCCGCTCAGCTTCATGCGCGGCTTCGATGCCTTCGCCGGGGTCATCAAGTCCGGCGGCAAGACCCGCCGCGCCGCCAAAATGGTGGTGCTCAACGTCGACCACCCCGACATTGAGGAATACATCTGGTGCAAGGCCAAAGAGGAGCGCAAGGCCTGGACGCTGGTGCAGGCCGGCTATGATGCCGCGCTGGACGGCGAGGCCTATGCCTCCATCTTTTTCCAGAACGCCAACAACAGCGTGCGCGTCAACGACGAATTCATGCGTGCCGCCGAAGCCGACCAGTCTTTCCAGTTGCGCCGCGTCGCAGGCGAACACCAGGGTGAACCGGTCCAAACTGTGGATGCCAAGGGCCTTCTGCGGCAAATGGCCGAAGCCGCCTGGCAGTGCGGGGATCCCGGCATCCAGTACGACACCACCATCAACCGCTGGCACACCTCCAAAAACAGCGGCCGCATCAATGCCAGCAATCCCTGTTCCGAGTACATGTTCCTGGATGATTCCGCCTGCAACTTGGCCTCGATCAATCTCAACAAATTCAATGGCCCGGGCGGTTTTGATGTAGCCGGTTACCGGGACGCCATCGAGATCCTGATCACCGCCCAGGAAATCATTGTCGACAACGCCAGCTATCCTACCCAGCACATCGCGCAGAATTCGCACGATTTCCGCCCCCTGGGCTTGGGCTACGCCAACCTGGGCGCGCTGCTCATGAGCATCGGCCTTCCCTACGACAGCCCCGCCGGACGCGATTTTGCCGGCGCTCTCACCGCTATTCTCTGCGGCCAGGCTTACTTGCAATCGGCGCGCATTGCCGAAGCGCTCGCCCGCCCCGGCCTCAGCGGCGCCTTCGCCAGCTTTGCCGCCAACCGCGAGCCCATGCTCGATGTCATCCGCATGCACCGCGCCGCCGTGAACAACCTCAATCCCAAGAACTTGCCCGAACCGGTCTGGGCCGCAGCGCGCCAGTGCTGGGACGAGGCCCTGGAGCAGGGCAGCCGCCACGGCTACCGCAACGCGCAGGTCACTGTTCTGGCACCCACGGGGACGATCGGCTTCATGATGGACTGCGACACCACCGGCATCGAGCCCGACCTGGCACTGGTCAAGCACAAGAAACTGGTCGGTGGCGGGGCGATCAAAATCGTCAACCAGAGCGTCGATAAGGCGCTGCTGCGCCTCGGCTATTCTGCCCAGCAGACCCACGATATTCTGGCCTTTATTGATGCCACCGGCACGGTCGAAGGCGCGCCCCATCTGAAGCCCGAACATTTGCCGGTATTCGACTGCTCCTTCAAGCCCGCTAACGGTACCCGCAGCATTCACTATTCCGGTCACGTGCGCATGATGGCTGCGGCGCAGCCATTCCTGTCGGGTGCGATCTCGAAAACGGTAAATCTGCCCGAGAGCGCCACCGTGGATGACATAATGCAGGTCTATGTGGACGGCTGGAAGCTGGGTCTGAAGGCCATCGCCGTCTACCGCGACGGCAGCAAGAAAGTCCAGCCGCTTTCCGCCGGCGGCAAGCCCGACAACGCCGCAGCTCTTGCACCGTTGCTGAGCGTACCCGGAACTGTGCCTTCGGCCCATCCCTACCGCCGCCGCCTCCCAGAAGAGCGCCGCTCCCTCACCCACAAGTTCAAGGTCGGCGGCCATGAAGGATACATCACTGTCGGCATGTATGACGATGGTCAGCCGGGTGAGATTTTTGTCACCATGGCGAAGGAAGGCTCGGCGATCAGCGGCCTGATGGATAGCTTCGCCACGGCGATCTCGCTGGCCTTGCAACACGGCGTCCCGCTGCAACTCCTGGTGGATAAGTTCTCGCACACCCGCTTCGAACCCAGCGGCTGGAGCGGCAACGCCGAAATTGGCTATGCCAAGAGCATCATGGATTATCTGTTCCGCTGGATGGGCTTGCGCTTCCTGGACCACCACCCCGCCGCACCGCGGGGCGTCGAGGATCTACACGGCGACCGCGGCGAAACACAAGAGCAATTGGAAACCGCCGGACAACTGCCGCTCATCACCTCCGGCAGCGCCGCCAACGCCAGTGATGCGCCCGCCTGTCATAATTGCGGCAGCATCATGGTGCCCAACGGCTCCTGCTACAAGTGCGTAAACTGCGGCGAAACCAGCGGTTGCAGTTAAGACTAAATTCCAGCACCCAAAGCAGGCGAACTTGCGTCCAATACTGTATGCGTAAGCTTGCCTTGGTTGCGCTTTTGGCAGCCGCCGTGGCATGTCTGGCGGCTGTTCCTGCGAGTCTTCCGACCTTAGGCCAGCCCCTTCCGGCCAGCGGCGTTAACCTCGCTGGTCGCCGTCAACTAGCTCAGTCGGGAGCAGTCGTGAGGCAATACCAAACGCCGCGCGGCGTCACCATCCGCGCCTATGCCAGCGCGCAAGGAACCGTATTTGGCCTGGCCTGGCAGGGCGTAACCACCCCGGATTTGCAGCTGCTTCTCGGTGCTCATTTCGCAGCCTTCCGCGCCGCAAATCGCAATCACCGTCATCGCGGTCCGGTGACGATCACGGCTGGGGATCTGGTCGTACAGCTCAGCGGCCACATGCGCGACCTGCGCGGCCGCGCCTATTTGACCAGCGCCATCCCACCTCAACTCTCCGCGGCGGTGGTGCGCTAATGAATTTGAAGTCTGGTTTTCGCTATGCGAGTATCCTTGCCGTCCTCCTGCCTTTGGCTGCCTGTGGCGGCAGCAGCAACAGCAGTAGCGGAGGCGGCGCTACCGGCAATCCCAGCACGCCCTCTGGTCCCAACGTAGTTCCCGTGGTCGCCAATGAGGGCGTTACCCAGGACTACACCAACGGTTTGTTCACCACCGTAACCGTGTGCGTACCAGGCACCACCAATTGCACAACGATCAACAACGTTTTGGTCGACAGCGGCTCGTATGGCCTACGACTGCTCGACTCCCAGTTGGCCAACCTGCCGCTGCCGGCCAGCAATGCTCCCGGCGGCAATCCGTTATACGAATGCGCCCAGTACGTGTCCAGCTATACCTGGGGCTCGGTCGCCACTGCCGACGTGAAAATCGGCGGAGAGACCGCGTCGAGCGTGCCCATCCAGGTAATTCAGGATCAGGCGACATCCCCCAGCGCGCCCAGCTCGTGTAGTGCTGGCGGCTCCTTGGTGGAGAACGACACTCAGACCGATCTGGGCGCCAACGGCATTCTCGGCATCAGCGTATTCCGTTACGATTGCGGCCCGCAATGCAGTTCCGACGAGGGTGGGACCGCAAGCGAGTCCGAATATTACTCCTGTCCTAGTTCCGGCTGCACCCAGGCACTGATCCCGATTGCAGGCGAGGTGCAGAACCCGGTCGCTTTGTTTTCGGCCGACAATAACGGCGAGCTGATCGAGGTGCCTGCCGTGCTCAGCCTTGGTGCGCCCAGCGTGAACGGGTATTTGGTCTTCGGTATAGGCACCGAAAGCAACAACAGTCTGGTCGGCGAAACCGTGTTGGGAGCTGATGAATACGGGGGTTTCGAAACCGAATTTGACGACAAGCTCTACCAGGAATCCGTGTTCGATTCCGGCTCCAACGCCATTTTTTTCCTGGATTCGCAAACCCTGGGCAACATGCCTCTATGCGCCCAGCCTAATGATGGCTTTTACTGTCCGGGGGCAACGGTGCACTACACCGCAACCAACATCTCCGCCGACGGCAGCGTCAGCGCCACCGCGACCTGGAGCGTGGCCAACGCGCAGAACTTGTTCGACGGCGGCAATTGGGTCTTCAACAATCTGGCCGGGCCCAATCCCGACAATTTTGATTTCGGACTGGCATTTTTCTTTGGGCGAACCATCGCCATTGGACTGAACGGCACGCAGGCCAGCTCTGGAGGAAATACCTATATCGGGCCGTTTTATGGCTACTGAGGCCGCTATACTCGATACGCAATGAACAAGGGACTCGGCGGTGCGATGGTGGTGGTCGCGCTGGGTCTGGTTACCGCGCTGGCACTGACCCAGGCAGCGCGTAAGCCGAATCCGTATCCAGAGGGTGACCACCCCTTGGCGCGCGCTGACTGGTTCATGCGCTTCCGCCAATCGCGGGATGCGCTCTCGCCCGCCGCGCACCGCTTCCAGGCGTATGAGCGCGCGCTGCGCTTCCCGGTACTGCACCCCGAGCCGCTGCGGCGCCAGCTCGAATCCATCGGCGCGTCCGGCCCATCCTCGCTGAGCGGCAATTGGAGCGAGCTCGGACCGCGTCCGGAGACCGATCCTAACTATGGCGACGTGGCCGGCCGCCTCACCGCCATCGCCGTGGATACGGGCAAGGATCCCAGCGGCAACACGCTGTATCTGGGCGCGGCCGATGGCGGACTGTGGATGTCCACCGATGCCCTCTTGCCCGACCCCACCTTCACGCCCATCGGCGACAACCTTCCCAGCCTGGCCATCGGCAGCATTGCCCTCGACGACTCCACTTCGCCCACGACCATTTATGTGGGCACGGGTGAGCCCAATCTCAGCCAGGACAGCTACTACGGTGACGGCATTTTCAAGTCTATCGATGGCGGCCAGACCTGGACTCAGGGCACCGGCGTAAATTTTCTGGGTAGCGCCATTTCTCGCCTGTTGATTGATCCCACTGATCCGCAGGTGCTGCTGGCGGCGGTAACGGAAGGTGGAGTTTACGTCAACAACGATTTCGTCGTTTCGGCGCCTGCCATCGGCATCGTGCGCTCCGCGGATGGCGGCGCCACTTGGACGCAAGTCTTTCCTGCCGCCGGCGGCACTGCCGCCTCCGGCACTGACATTCTTTACGATCCCGCCAACGGTAGCTATTACGCCGCTCTTCGCGGCCAGGGGTTTTTCTCTTCCAGCGATCAGGGCCAGAGCTGGACCGCACTGCCTTCGCCGTTTTCCGTGCCCACCAGTTCGCAAAATTTTTATCGCACCTCCCTGGCGCTGCGCGGAACCACGCTGTTTGCCCTCATCACCGATAGTGACGGCAAGCAAACCGGCTCCTACGATTGCAGCGGGTGCAGTGGCCTGGTAGAATCCACCAACGCCGGCCAGTCCTGGCGGCCACTCTCACTGCCCGCGCCCCCGAACCTGTACGGCAGCAATTCCCAGGGCAGCTATGACCAGTTCATCGCCGCGCCGCCCAATTCCAATCAGCTCGTCATCGGCGGCATTGACGTTTGGTCGGGTACAGCCGGCTCATCCCGCATGAACTGGACCAACCTCACCCGCGCCTACACCGGTGGTTACGTCCATCCCGATGAACACGCCATCTGGTGTCTGTCGGCCACTTCCTGGGTCATCGCCAATGATGGCGGCGCCTGGTATACCAGCAACGCAGGTTTGTCGTGGACGAACAAGAACGCCACGTTGGGCACCATCCAGTTCTACAGCGTCAGCACCGATGCCGCCATGAACGGAGCGGTTCTGGGTGGCTCCCAAGACAACGGCACCGCCCTGCTCAGCTCTGGATCTGAGACGATCTGGAGCAGCTTGCTCGGCGGCGATGGCGGCCATACTGCGGTCAACCCTGGCCAGACAGGCCAGTTTTTTACCGAAGACTACGGCATCTCGCTGCAGCGCTCGGACAACTCAGGCCTCACCTGGAATCCGGTCGTTAATGGCAGCACCATCACCGACATTGGCGAGTTTTACATTCCCTTTATCCTCGCGCCCTCAGATCCGTCTACCGTTTATCTGCTCACGCAGCGGGTTTGGCGCGGTCCGGCGGATCCGGGTGCACCCGGATCAGGCTGGAATCCCATCAGCAGCGATATCATCCATCTCGTCGGCGCCATGGATGATTCTCAGGACGACCTCACCGCTCTGGCCGCGGCTCCGCAGGCGCCCAATGTGCTGTATGTCGGCGCTTACGACGGCTCGCTCAGCGTGAGCCAGGACGCGACTAACACGCTGGCTATGCCCTCCTGGACGGAGGTGCAGCCGGGAGCAGCCACCTTCGCCGGTCCGGTGGGCGCCATTGCCGTCAGCCCGGTCAGTCCGCAGATCGTCTACTGGGGGCTGGGGTTCGTCGGTCCGAACGCGGCTTTGTTCAAAAGCACCGATGGCGGCGCCACCGCCATCAATATCTCCGGCAATCTGCCGGGCACGCCCATCAATGCCATTGTGATTGATCCGGATGCACCCAACGACATTTATGTCGCCACCGACGTGGGCGTGTTCGTGACTACCGATGGCGGCGTGGCAGGCGAGCAATGGTCGCTGCTGGGCGACAACCTGCCCGCCGCCGCCGTGCTGAGCCTGGCGCTCACGCGCACCCAGGACGCGTCGCCGGTAGTGACGGCGGGTACGCATGGCCGCGGTGCCTGGAGCATTCCCACGCTGGCACCTGCCGGTTTCTCCTTCGCCGCCAATCCCGCGCTGCCGGTGGTCGCACCCGGAATTGACGCGGCGACGATCATTCTCACTCCCACCTTCGCGGATGGCTTTGCCGGCCCGGTCACCTGGAGCTGCTCCAGCACCGCCGCCGTGCAGTGCGGCTTCTCACCAGCCAACTCCGCGCCCGGTGGAGGCGATACGACTCTCACCGTAAGCGGCTTGTCGGCCCTGGCTGCCTCGTCCAATATTCCCCTCACCGTTACGGCCACCGGCGCCGCCTCAACCTGGTCCGAGCAGCTGGCACTTGCCAACAACGGAGACTTCAACCTCACCGCCTTGCCCGCCTCGGTCACGCTCACCTCGGCCGACAACAATCAAGCTCCGGTCACGTTGCGCTTCGGCGTCTCCTATGGCCTGCAGCTCAACGCCACGCTGAGCTGCGCGGGCTTGCCTGCCGGCTACACCTGCCAGGTACCCTCGGGGCCGGTCGCGATCAGCAATGGTTCCACCACGACGCTCACCATCGCTGCCGGCGGCGCCGCGGCCTCGGTTCCCGTTGTCGGCGGCAACGGTCCGGTGCTTTGGTTATTCCTACTCGCAGCCGCATCCTTGACGGCTGTGGGCGCGCGCGCCCAGCGCCGCATGCCCGTATGGGCAGCACTGGTGCTGTTGGCGCTGGCCAGTGCCGCCTGCGGCGGCAGCAGCAGCAACAACGGCCCGCCCGCACAGACCAGCACGGTCACGATTACGGCCACGGTCGCGCCTCCGGGCTCAACCCAAACCCTCTCGCAAACCGCTACCGTACAGGTAATAACTAATTAGCGCTTTCCCGGCACCGTCAGGATTTTTACGAGCTTAACTTCGCCGGTGGAGTGAATTTGCGAATCCGATGTCTCCGCCTTCGGGCTCGGCCCGATGAAGTCGAGATGCATGGTGCTGTGCGTTTGGCTGCTGGTATCCAGCAGCACCGCGTCCGCCGTCCGGAACTGGGCCATGGTGGTGGTGGTGAAGCTGAACTTGCCCATGGGAACCAGCCCTTCGCGCGCCAGTTGCTGCGAGTCAGGCAGCGAACCGGGCGGAAGATTGATGCCCGAGCTGCTCTGCACGCCAATCGTGGCCGTGCGTTGACCGTGCCCGCTGCTGAGCGCGGTAAGCGTGCAATGCAGGGTAAGCGGCATCGAGAGCGAGGTTTCCGGAATGCCACGCGTCCGTTGCCGGGTCCAGGTAGCACCCACGGCCACCGGTCCGGCGGGTAGCTCGTCGGTGCGTGCCAGCTCGCTCAACATGTCCACCGCCTGATCGTAGGCGCCGCCTGGCTGGCGGAACAGGATGGTGAAGTGGCCGTTGCTCACCTGAAATCGCGCCGGCTTCATGCCAGTGGCGGCCTGATCCGAGGCGGCCGACTGTTGCTGTAACTGCGCCTGCTGGTTGGGATTTTGCGCCGTGACGGTGGTTTTGTAGCTGGTGAAGCGCGCCTCCATCTGAAAGTTGTTAGGCGTGGCGCCTGACAGCACGTGCAGTCGGATCTCAGCCTTGGTATCCAGCCTTGCATTCCAATTGGCGTTTTGGCTGGTGTGGGTAGTGATGGTCGTGTGAATGGTGGCCGAATAAATCAGCCAGGAATCCGGGGTGTAGGTGGCCACCAGGCGCACCTTGGCCGGTGCTTGTGCCATCCCCGCCAGCGCCAACAATCCCAGCAGCCAAGCCGCTATAATTGGGTTAGTCTTCCGTAGCATCCTTCTCAGGCCATAATAGCCGCGATGCCGCCGCTGCGAAACATTCTGATCACTGGAGCTTCGGGTGGCCTGGGGTCCGCCGTGGTGGCCGCTTTCGCCGCCGATCACGTGCTGGCGGTGTCGCATCCGGAATATGACCTGACCCGTCCAGACGAAGCCGCACGTGTGGTGGCCGCGGCCGGGCGCCCGCTGCATGCACTCATTCATCTGGTGGGCGGCTTTGCCGGCGGCACCAGCGTTGCCGATACCGACGACGCCACCTGGCGCCGCATGATGGCGCTGAACCTGGACGCGGCCTTTTACATGACTCGCGCCGCCGTACCCGCGCTGCTGGCTCAACCCGGCGGCCGCATCGTGCTGGTGGGCTCGCGCAACGCCGTGGTCCCGGCAGCCAACTTGGCCGCCTACAACGCGTCCAAGGCGGGCGTGGTGGCGCTGGCACGGACCCTGGCCCTTGAAATCGCCTCCCGCGCCGCAACCTGCACCGTCGTCCTGCCCAGCGTTATTGATACGCCCGCCAATCGCGCCGCGATGCCGCGCGCGAATTTCCAGGCCTGGGTGCAACCATCCTCGATCGCGGCGCTGATCCATTGGCTGACCAGCCCGGAAGCCGCCGACGTAAACGGCGCCGTCATACCGATTTATGGCCAGTCTTGAAGAACCGGCCATCCGCAACGTCAGCGACACCGCACTCTGGGTCGCCCTCTACCGTGCCCAGGAGAGCGAGCGCCCCGATGCGCTGTTCCATGATCCTTATGCACGCAGACTGGCGGGCGAGCGCGGCGCCCGCATCGCCGCAGAGGAAACCTTTGCCAGCCGCAATCTCTGGTCATTCACCGCGCGCACCGTTTTGTTGGATCGCATCATCGAGCAGCAGATCGCCTCCGGCGCCGACATGGTAATCAATCTTGCCGCCGGTCTTGATACCCGCCCCTATCGTTTGCCGCTGCCGCCCCAATTGCGCTGGGTCGAGGTGGATCTGGCGCCCATGCTGGAGTACAAGGCCTCCATCCTGCGCGAGGCTGAGCCGCATTGCCAACTGCAGCGCCAAGCCACCGACCTGGCCGACCCAGCGGCACGGCAGGCTCTGTTCGCGCGCCTGGGTGACCAAGCCCGGCGCGTGTTGGTCATCACTGAAGGCCTGCTGATTTATTTCATGCCCGCGACGGTGGCCGCGCTGGCTCGCGATCTCGCCACTCCCGCCAGCTTCCAAGCCTGGGCGTTGGATTTCGGCAGTCCCGGCCTACTGCGCATGATGAACAGAAAAATGGGCACTGCGGTCGCGCAAGCGGGCACACCGTTCCGCTTCGCGCCAGCCGAAGGCACCAAATTCTTCCAACCCTGCGGTTGGCATGCCACTGAAGTCCATACGCTCTTGCGTGCTGCACTCGGCCACCATCGGCTCAGTTGGCCGCTGACGCTGGCGGCATGGCTGCCGCAGTCCCACCCTGGCAAAGGCAACCGCCCCTGGTCGGCCGTCTGCCTGCTGGAACGCACCCGTTAGTCCGACACTCAGGCTACTCCGGGCTATACAGCTCGCCGCGGCTGTCTCTGAACGCGGGCGACCCGCGCGGCGCGGTTGGTTATGCAGCTGGCAGCTTCCATCGCCGTCATCGGCGGGCTGATCTTTTGGCGCTGTTGAACTTCCACACCAATGGCTGGGGCCGTTGGGTGCTCGCCGCCAGCCATTTCGCGCTCGGCTTCGGTGGCGGCATCCTGATTGGCCTGGTGGGAGGGCGGGTCTGGGCGTCAGGGGGTTGCGCAAAACGCGCGGCCTGGAAAACCCCGTGTTCACCACGCCGGAATTCGTCTTCTTGATTTACACTTTCCCTGATGTCGCTCCCCGCCGGAACCCGGCTGGAACCGTATGAGATCGTGGCGCTGCTGGGTGCGGGCGGCATGGGCGAAGTTTATCGCGCGCACGACACGCGGTTGAAACGCGATGTTGCCGTCAAAGTACTGCGCGCGGGCGGCAGCAGCGATGCGGCGCTGCTGCGCCGCCTGGAGCAGGAAGCACGGACGCTGGCCGCACTCAATCACCCCAACCTCGTCGCCATCCACGACGTGGGCGAGCACCAGGGCGCCATTTTCCTGGTCATGGAACTGCTCGAGGGCGAAACCCTGCGGGAGCGGCTGCGGCAAGGGAAATTACCGCTGCGGCGGACCCTCGATTACGCTCGCCAGATGGCGCAAGGTCTGGCGGCAGCGCATGCAGCTGGGGTGGTGCACCGCGATCTGAAGCCGGAAAACATCATGATCACGAGCGAGGGGCGGGTGAAGATCCTCGATTTTGGCCTGGCGCGGGTGGCGCTGGCGGTAGCGGCTGAAGTGGACACCATGGCGGAGACCTCGCCCGCCGTGGTGACCGCTCCGGGCGCGGTGATGGGCACGGTCGGCTATATGGCGCCCGAACAGGTGCGCGGCGAGACGGTCGACACACCGGCCGACATCTTCTCCTTCGGTGCCATTACCTACGAGCTGCTGGCCGGCCGCCGAGCTTTCCAAGCGCCCACTGCGGCGGAAACCATGACCGCCATCCTGCGCGAGGAGCCGCCTGAGATCACCGCAGCCGATTCTGCCGCGCCGCCGTCGCTGAATCGCATCGTGCGCCGCTGCCTGGAGAAGAACCCGCGCCAGCGCTTTCAGAGCGCGGCGGATCTGGAGTTCGCCCTCGCCGGACTCAGCGATCAATCGAGCACCAACCTGAGCGCGCTTGCCTCCGCCTCCGGCAAGTCCAAGCCGGCACGGCGTGGCTGGCGCACGCCGCTCTGGATCGCCATTGCGGTGGTGATCACCGCCGGCATATGCGCTTTGCTCATGCTGGACCGCGGCACGCCCACCCTTTCGGCAAGCGCCTACCGGACGCTCACGCTAAATGGCCCGGGCTATAACTTCGTCCCGGTTTGGTCGGCCGATGGCCGCGCCCTCGCCTACGCGGCTCAGCCCGATAGTGCAAGTCCGGGCCAGGTTTATATCTACCGCTACGGCGACCCGTCGCCGCTGCAGCTCACCCACATGCCGGAGATGGCGGCACCACTGGCATGGAGCGCGGATGGCCGGAGCATTCTCCTTGTGGAAGATCCATTCAACACACCGTCAATTTGGTCTGTGGCGGCGGTGGGCGGGCAGCCGCGCCTGCTCATGAAATTTCCGGCGGCGCCCGGCAGCGGAGCCGAAGCCTACGCCGCCCGCGGTAATGTGGTTGCCGCACTGCTGCCGCAACCGGATGGCAAGCTCGGCTTGGCTTACGGCAGCCCAATCGGCGCGCCACTGCGCTGGTACAAGCCGGCGCCGTTCGCAGTGGCGGCGCTGAGCGATTTCCCATCGCTGGCGTTCTCGCCGGACGGAAGCAAATTGCTGCTGTTGCTGCCCGACGCGCAAGGCCCGACCCGCACCTGGGTGCTGCCATTTCCGCCCTCAGCCGCGCATCCGCCGCGGCCGGTGCTGGCCAATTTGCCACCGCGCGACTTTGCCCGAATGACCTGGATGCCGGACGGAAGGCATATTCTTATTTCGGCTGATTCTCAAACTGGCGGTTCGAAGCTGTGGGAGGCGGACCTGGAGTCGGGACGGATGCACTTGCTGATGCAGGGCATTTCGGCCGGCTATCTGGCCACGCTTTCTCCGCAAGGCAATGCTCTGGCCCTTGATCGGTCCTTCGGAAAATTCAACATCGTGTCGGCGGACGTACATACGGCCGCAGTGCGAACGCTCATTGCTTCGGTCCACAACCAAAGCATGCCGGCTTGGGCGGCCGACGCATCCGCGCTGGTTTACGTCACTGATCGCGACGGCGAGGATGCGATTTGGATTCGCCGGCAATCCTCAAGTGGCGTCAGCGACCGAGAGTTGGTAGGGCTGGCGCAAATGGGGGCAATAGGGTATTACCAGCTCCCCGCGCTTTCTCCCCACGCGCACCGAGTCGCGTTCACTTTCACCCCCACAGCTCGCGGCTCGCTGCCACAACCTTCCCGGTTGTGGGTAGCTTCGGTGGCGGGCGGGCCGGCAGTACCGCTAACCGCCCCCGCCAAGGACTACCAATCGGCGCCCTGCTGGTCGCCGGACGGCAGCCAAATCGTCTATCTCAGCACTGCCGGGCCGGCTAACCGGTTGATGGTGGTCGCGACCACGGGCGGCGCGGCCCCACGCGTCTTTGTGCCCCACGTAGTGGCTGAAACCGCACCGCAAGGCGGGCCCGCCTGGTCGCCGGATGGCAAATGGATCGCTTTTGCAGCCGGCGTCGGCTCGATTCACATGATCTCGCCGGATGGTTCTGGCGAGCGCACGCTCACCCGCTTGCCACTCAACGGCTGGACATTTTCTGCCGACAGCCGCGCACTGTATGGAACCGTCACGCACGGCGCGGCCGCCGAACTCCTGGCTGCTGCCCGGCATTCACGTCACGCTGGCGCCCGATGGCAAGACTGTGACTTATGGTACAGGCGCCAACGAAGATGACTTGGACCTCATCCAGCCCTTCACACCCTACGGTACCGGCTTGGCGCGCCTGCGCCACTGGCTGCGCCTGCCCTGACGGACCCGCCAGGTTCCTCGGTATTTTGCGTGCAATGCGGAGCTAAGCTATGGTAAAATAAGGCTTTATGCCTGATGATGAGAACCAGCTTCCACTTCCCGCCGGTGGCGGCAACGAACCGCCCGTGGGCAAGCCCTACCAGCCCGTCAACATCGAAGACGAGATGCGGCGCTCGTATCTCGACTACGCCATGTCGGTCATCGTCGGCCGTGCCCTGCCCGATGTGCGCGACGGCCTCAAGCCGGTGCATCGGCGCATTCTCTACGCCATGTACAGCGAAGGTCTGCTTTCGAATAAGAAATTCTCGAAGTGCGCCGGCGTGGTGGGCGAAGTGCTCAAGAAGTATCATCCTCACGGCGATGCGCCTGTATACGACGCGCTGGTGCGCATGGCGCAGGATTTCAACCTGCGCTACCTGTTGGTGGATGGTCAGGGCAATTTCGGTTCGGTGGACGGGGATCCGCCCGCAGCCTATCGCTACACCGAAGCCCGGCTCACGAAAATCGCCGAGGAAATGCTGCGTGACATCGACAAGGACACCGTGGACATGGCGCCCAATTTCGATGAATCCACGCAGGAACCGCTGGTGTTGCCCACCCGCATTCCCAACCTGCTCATCAACGGTTCCGATGGCATTGCCGTCGGCATGGCGACTAAGATTCCACCCCACAACCTGACCGAAATCCTCGATGCCTCGCTCGAGCTGCTGCGCAATCCCAAGGCCTCCCTGGCCGATCTGATGCAGCATGTGAAGGGACCGGATTTCCCGACTGGCGGCATCATTTTCGGCAACGGCGGCATCGCCCAGGCCTACGCCACCGGACGCGGCTCGTTCGTCGTCCGCGCCCGCGCCGCCACCGAAAACGTCGGCAAAGACCGCAAGGCCATCGTCGTCACCGAAATTCCCTACCAGGTGAACAAGGCGCGCCTGATCGAGCGGATGGCCGAGCTGGTACAGGAAAAACGCATTGAAGGAATCGGCGACATTCGCGACGAAAGCGACCGCGACGGCATGCGGGTCGTGCTCGAGCTCAAGCGCGGCGAACAGCCGGAGCTGATCCTCAATCAGCTTTATAAACACACTGCGCTGCAGTCCAGTTTTGGCATGATCCTGCTGGCGGTGGTCAACGGCCAGCCGCGCGAGTTGGGCCTGAGCCAGGCCATCCAGCTCTTCCTCGATCACCGGGTGGACGTGGTGCGCCGCCGCAGCCTGTTCGAGCTGCGCAAGGCGCGCGAGCGCGAACATGTGTTGGAGGGCTACAAGATTGCCCTCGATCATCTCGACGCGGTCATCAAGCTGATCCGCGCTTCGTCCAGTCCGCGCGAGGCGCGCGAGGGCCTGGTGGCGCGCTTCGAGCTCACCGAGCGGCAGGCGCAGGCCATCCTCGATCTGCAATTGCACCGGCTCACCGGCATGGAGCAACAGAAGATTCTCGACGAGATGAACGAAATCCGCAAGCTCATCGCCGAGTTGGAATCCATTCTGGCCAGCGACAAGAAACTGCGCGGCGCGATTGCCGATGAACTCAAGGAAATCCGCAAGAACTACGGCGGCGACAAGGATCCGCGCCGCACCGAAATCCAGGAAGCGGTGGCGGAAATCGCGCTCGAGGATCTCATCAAGGAAGAAACCGTCGCCATCACCGTCACCCATTCCGGCTATCTCAAGCGCACGCCGATTTCCACCTACCGCCAACAGCGCCGCGGCGGCAGCGGGCGGCGCGGCGCGGGCACGCGCGAAGAGGATTTCGTGGAGCATCTGTTCGTCTCCTCCACCCACAGCTACATCCTGGTGTTTACGAACACCGGCCGCGTGTACTGGCTCAAGGTTTATGAAATTCCAGACGCCGGCGCGGCCAGCAAGGGCAAGGCGGTGCAGAGCCTGGTGGCGCTGCAACCGGGCGAGGAAATGCGCTCAATGCTGCCCATCAAGGGTCTGGAAAGCCAGAACGAATTCATTGTCATGGTCACGCGCCAGGGCACAATCAAGAAAACCCGTGTCCAGGACTTCTCCAATCCCATGGCGCGCGGCATCATCGCCATGGGTGTGGATAAGGGCGACGAGCTGGTGAACGCCAACCTCAGCGACGGCAGGAGTGAAATCTTCCTGGCCACACACGAGGGCCAGAGCATTCGCTTCCCGGAATCGGGTGTGCGCTCGATGGGCCGTACCGCGGCGGGCGTGCGCGGCATGCGGCTGGACGAAGGCGACTTCATCGTGGGCATGGAAGTGGCCAGCGACCCCGGTCAGCTCATCCTCAGCGTCACCGAAGGCGGCTACGGCAAGCGCACTTCCCTTTCCGAGTACCGGCTGCAGTCGCGCGGCGGCTCGGGCGTGATCAACCTGAAAACCACCGCCCGCAACGGCAAAGTGGTGGCGGTAATGGCGGTGAGCGAGGCTCCCGAGGTGATGATCATTTCCCAGCAGGGCAAGATCATCCGCTGCGGCAGCAGCTCAATCCGCGAAGTCGGCCGCGCCAGCCAGGGCGTGCGCATCTTGCGCCTGGAGGAGGGCGACCAGGTCGCCGCCGCCAGCGTCCTGCCCCCGGAAGAAGCGGAAGCCAACGGCAACGCCGACCAGCCACCACTCGTGAATTAGACCGGCGGCAGGAGTTTCAGTTCCCCTGTCCCTATCTCCTATTCCCCGTCCCCCGCGCCCATGCGGCAGCCGTCGCAGGCGGCGCTGGTTTCAAATTGCAGCGTGGCGTGGTGGATGTGGTAGCGCTCGTCCAGCAGCGCAACGAGCTGTTCGCGGATGATTTCGCTGGCGGACACCTGTACGTCAGCAATGCGCACGTGGGCGCTGAGCGCATGCGACTGCGAACCTAGGCTCCAGATGTGCAGGTCGTGCACCGCCTCGACGCCGGCCATTCCCGCCAGTGCCTGCTCCACCTCGCGCGGCTTTACGCCGCGCGGCGCGCCTTCCAGCAGAATGTTGAGCGTGTCGAGGAAAATGCCCCAGCCGCTGGCCAGAATCAGCGCCGCGATCACCAGCGACAGGATCGGATCCACCACTTCCCAGCCGGTGGCGGCAATCACGATCGCGCCCACCACCACCAGCGCCGTGGCGCAGGCGTCGCCGACCATGTGCAGGAATGCCGCCCGCAAGTTGACGTCGCTGCGTCCATGCTCCAAAAACCAGGCGATGGCGGTGTTCATCACCAGCCCCGCCACGGCCACCCACAACATCGGCCCGGTGGCCACCGCTGTGGGCGAACGCAAGCGCGCGACCGCTTCGATTACGATCAGCACGGTAATCACAAACAGCGTCACCACGTTGACCAGGGCGGTGAGCACCCCGGCGCGCTGGAATCCGAAGGTCTTGCTGCCAGCCGGCGGCTTGGCTTGAAAGTACACACCCACCCAGGTCAGCGCCAGAGCCAGAAAATCGGTCAGGTTGTGCCCGGCTTCCGACACCAGAGCCAGCGAGTGGGCTTGCAACCCCACCACGAATGCCACCACAACGTAAGCCAGTGTCACCAGCGCGCTGATGGTCAAAAACAGCCGCATGTGGTGGCTGCGAACGCCGTGCGTGTGCCCGGCATGAGAATGTTCGTGCATCGCGAGGGCTCACTGCTTAGCCTTAGTTTAGTTCGGATTAGCCCGCTTCCGCTGGCCGTCACGGCGCCGGTTCGCGCGCGTCTGCTAAAATGAAAACCCGCTGCCCGTTTCTATGACGTTGGCGTTTGTGCGTGAGCTGCTGGAGACGCTGGCGCGGCAAGGCCCGCTGGCGCGGGTGCAATCTGCCTGGAGCGCGGGAGAACGGGTGGAACTCAGCGGACTCACCCCGCCTGCCCAGCTCCTGGCTGCGGCCCAGTTGCAGCGCCTGACGCGGCGTCAGGTACTGTTCATCGTTCCCGACAACCACACGGCCGAGGACTGGCTCGAGGGTATGGCATCGTTTGCCGAGCTCACCGGGGCGGCCAGCAGCGATGAAGATCGCCCGTTGGTGTTACCCACGTTTGCCGTGGATCCCTACGAAGGTCTCTCGCCGCACCCGGAGGTTCTGGAGCAACGCGCGCTTGCGCTGTGGCGCTGGGTCGAAGGTTCGCCGCTGCTGCTGGCGCCAGCAGTGGCTGCGGCAACTCGCCTGCCGCATCCGGATTTCTACCGCCGCCTGGTCCGGCGGCTGCGGCAAGGCGACGTGGTGGATTCATCCGGCCTGACGGAACAGTTGCAGTGGATGGGCTACCAGCGCCAGGACCCGGTGGAAATGCCGGGCCAGTTCTCCATTCGCGGCGGCCTGTTGGATATGTTCAGTCCGGAAGCGGCGCGGCCCATCCGCCTGGAAATGTTCGGAGACGAAATCGAATCCCTGCGTGAGTTTGATCCGGCCACCCAGCGTTCCACCGGCGCCGTCGAGCAGGCGCTGCTGCTGCCGCTGACCTCGCTGCCGCTGGCGCCGCATTTGCGCGAAATGCTGGGCGAGGCGCCCGCGCCCGGCTGGGAGTTCCGGGTTGCCGCGCTCGAAGGCTTCGACCGGTATTTGTTCGAGCTGGCGGAGCGACCGCTGGTGATCGTGAGTGAGCCCGAGGCGGTACAAGCGGAGCTGGAACGCTGGTGGAAACGCCTGCGTGAGCGCTATCAGCCGCAGGTCGGCCCCGATCCGGAAACGGTTTTCTTCACCCCCGGGCAAATGCAGCAGCATCTTGCCCGGCTTCCCGTCATCTCGATGCGCGAGCTGCGCGTCGAGACGATCGAGCTGGCAGCCGAAGCGCTGGAATTGGGTGCGGCAACTCCGGCGCCGGCGCGAACCGTCGAGTACCATTCCCGTCCCGCACCGCGTTATCAGGGCGCAGTCACGCGCCTGGTGGAGGAATCGCGCGCGGCGCTGGAAGGTGGCGAGCGGCTGGTGTTTCTGGGCGCCAACGCGGGGGAAGTGGAACGCCTGGGCGATTTGTTCACCGCATATAAGCTCTCCTTTCAGTTCGGCTCGCGCTCGCGCCGCTCGGGCGTGGACTACCTGTCAGAAAAGGCCTTCTTTACTGCTGCCGGCCCGGCGGCGATCATTGCGCAGGGGCGGCTGCGGCACGGCTTCAGCCTGCCCGGGCAGCATTTCACGATTTTCGGCGTCAACGATCTGTTTCCCGATGATACGTTGCGCACTTACGCTCCGCCAGACCGCCGTACCCATATCTCCACCTTCCTCAGCGACTTTCGCGACCTGGTCCCGGGGGATTTCGTGGTGCACGTCGAGCACGGCATCGGGCGCTACGCCGGCCTCAAGGAATTTGAGGCCGGTGCGGCCGCTGCCCGAAGCGGCGAGTTCATGATCCTGGAATATGCCGATGCCGCCAAGCTCTACGTGCCTCTGACCCGCATGGATCTGGTACAGAAATACCGGAGCGCGAATGGCGCCGCCGCCGTCCTCGACCGCCTCGGCGGCACGCAATGGGCGCAACGCAAAAGCCGCGTCAAGCGCGCCATGCGGGACATTGCCGACGAACTGCTGAAGCTCTATGCCGCCCGCCACGCGGTGCGCGTGCCCGCCTGCGCTCCCGACGACCACGTGCAGCACGAATTTCAGGATGCATTCCCCTACTCCGAAACCGAGGACCAGGCCAAGGCCATCGCCGATGTGCGCCAGGATCTGGAAAACTCCCGTCCCATGGACCGGCTGGTGGTCGGCGACGTCGGCTATGGCAAAACCGAGGTCGCCATGCGGGCCGCGTTCAAGGTAGTGGCGGAAGGGCGCCAGGTCGCCGTGCTGGCGCCTACCACGGTGCTCGCTTTCCAGCACGAGCAGACCTTCCGCCAGCGTTTCCGTGCCTTTCCGGTCACGGTCGAATTGCTCAGTCGCTTCCGTACCCGCACCCAGCAGAAACAAACGCTGGAGCGGCTGGCGCACGGCCAGTGCGACATCGTCATCGGCACGCACCGCCTGCTGTCCAAGGACGTCAAATTCCAAAACCTGGGACTGCTCGTCGTGGACGAGGAGCAACGATTCGGGGTGCGCCACAAGGAACGCCTGAAGCAGTTGAAAAAAGAGGTGCATGTACTGTCGCTGTCGGCCACGCCCATCCCGCGCACGCTCAACATGTCGCTGGCCGGGCTGCGCGACCTATCCGTGATCGAGACCCCGCCGCGCGATCGCCTGGCAATTCAGACGATGGTAGCGGCGTGGAGCGAAAAGCTGATCAGCGATGCGCTGCAGCAGGAATTATCGCGCGGCGGCCAGGTCTATTTTGTCCACAACCGCGTGGACGCCATCTGGGAAGTCGCGGCGATGCTGCAGCGGCTGGCGCCGGCGGCTCGTATCGCCGTCGGCCACGGCCAGCTGCCGGAAGAGGAGCTGGAAAAGGTCATGCTCCGCTTCGTGCAGCATGAAGCCGATATTCTGCTGTCGACCACCATTATTGAAAACGGCCTCGACATCCCTCTCGCCAACACCATCATCATCAACCGCGCCGATCGGCTCGGCCTGAGCGAACTGTACCAGTTGCGCGGCCGTGTAGGCCGCTCCAACCGCCGCGCCTACGCCTTCCTGTTGGTGCCCGCCGAAGTCGAACTGCCGCCGCTGGCGCGCAAGCGCCTGGCCGCCATGCGCGAATTCAGCGACCTGGGCGCCGGCTTTAAAATTGCGGCTTTGGATCTCGAGTTGCGCGGCGCCGGCAATTTGCTGGGCGGCGAGCAGAGCGGCAATCTCGACGCCGTCGGCTTCGATCTCTACGTGCAAATGCTGGAACAGACGGTACGCGAACTGAAAGGCGAAGCCGTTGAGGCCGCCACCGACGTTCAGTTGCAGCTCGGCCTCGACATCCGCATCCCGCCCGAGTACGTGCCCGAAGAGAATCAGCGCCTGCGCATGTACAAGCGCCTGGCAGAAGCGGAAAACGATGCCGCCCGCGACGATGTCGTGCGCGAGCTACGCGACCGCTATGGCGCGCCGCCGGCGACGGTGGAAAACCTGCTCGCCTACGCCGCCCTGCGCCCGCGCTGCCGCCAGCTCGGCCTCACCAGCCTGGAGCGGCGGCGCGATCAGCTTTGGCTGCGCTTTACCCCGCAGGCGCGCGTGGACCCGCAGCGCATCGCGGAGCTGGTCGAGCGCCATTGCGGCGCACAGTTCACTCCCGAGGGCACGCTGAAACTCCCCTTTGCCGTCACTGGTGCGGCCGCCGTCCTGGCGGAGACTAGCCGGCTGCTCGCTTGGCTCACCGCCCCCACCGAACCCGTCACCCGCACCAGCTAGGAGCAACTCCTACGTCAGTCCCCGCGGTGGCTGAGCTCGGCGATCAGGCTGCTGGCCGCAGCAGGCCGCGCGACTTCGCCATCGAGAATCTGTCGCGCGGTGGCGTTTTTATACAGCCATTCGTTGCTGTCGTGGTCCTGTTTGATTACGCCGCCCTTGATGGTGATGCCGCCGAACAGGCCTTTGCTGCGCGAATAGGCCAGCATTTTTGCGTGCAGACTGGCATCGGTTTGCGCATCCGCTTCGCGCCCGACCGGTCCGGCGGTGGCGGCCATGTCACCGCCCAGGGTCACCCGGTCGTGCAGCAGATGGGTTTCGCCGTCGCGGTTCATGATCAACATCACTACGTCGCTTTCCTGAGCGCCGATCTGCAGCCCGAAGCTGACCCCGCCCAGGCTGACAAACAGCGGCGCGGACCAGCCCGCCGCATGCCCCTGTCCCGCCGGCACGCGGCAGGTGACCACGCCTCGGCCCAGAGCTCCGCCAAATCCGAAGCCCGCGCGCTTGTAGCCGGGCACGATCATCACGCACTGGGCATGCTGGAGGATGATGTCGGGAATGCCCCCGTCGGGAGCGTTCATGATCTCCTGAAACACTTTCGCCGAGCGCTGGAGCCGCTGCAATGCTTTCTGGGCATGCAGCCGCGGCACCAGCGCCAGCACCAGGCCTGCCGCCAGAACCATCACGGGAATAGAGCGCACTCGCTTGTTCATTATTTATTCTCCGGTGGCTGGTGCCCAGCCAAGTGAAACGCCTGCGTGACGCCGCCTACCGGGCAGGCAGCGGTCCAGCGCAGCGTCTGCCGGATGACGGGATCCTGCTCCTCGCCGGTGTCGCATTCCACGTCGTGGCTGAGGCAGCGGAACACGCCCGCGCCGTCGTGCACGATCTCACACCCGCAGCGCTCGATCAGAGTACGGCGGGCACGCTCGACGGCGGCGCGGATCTGCTCATCGCTGGCGCCGGCGGCGATCGGTTCCAGCGGCGCGTCATAGTCTTCCAGCGTGAACACCGCGCCCAGTGTGGAACCGGGTTCCAGCTCTCCCGCTGCGATAAAGAACACCTCCAGGCCGACCTGGCTGGCGAACCATCGCACGCGTTCCTGGCTGGCGTCGTTGCTCACGGGAGCACCTCTGAGTGCCAGTATAGCGATAAAATCAAGGAGACAGCATGGAAACGCTGGTGCAAATCGAGCCGGCGGCGGCGCTGCGTCCGCCGCGTCCGGAGTGGCTGCGGGTCCGCATGCCTGGGGGAGACAACTACCATCACCTCAAGGCCCTGGCGCGCCAGCTCAGCCTGCACACCGTATGCGAGTCGGCTCGCTGCCCCAACATCGGCGACTGTTGGAATCGCGGCACGGCCACGTTCATGATCCTGGGCAATCTCTGTACCCGCCGCTGCGGCTTCTGTGCCGTGCCCAAGGGCCGGCCGCTGCCGCTGGATACGGACGAACCCCGCCGGGTCGCCGAAGCGGTGCTGCGGCTGCGGCTGCGCCATGCGGTGATCACTTCCGTCGACCGGGACGACGATAACCTCGGCGGGGCGAGGATTTTCTCCCAAACCATCGCCGCCATCCATGCACGCCTGCCGGAATGCTCGGTGGAGGTCCTCATCCCGGATTTCCGGGGCAGCGAGGCCGCTCTGCGCATCGTGCTCGATGCTGGGCCCCAAATCCTGAACCACAATACCGAAACCGTGCCCGAGCTGTACCGTTTTGTCCGGCCGGGCGCCCAGTTTGAGCGTTCGCTGGAACTGCTGCGCAACGTCAAACGCTTCGCCCCAGGCATGCTCAGCAAAAGCGGCCTCATGCTGGGGTTGGGAGAAACCGAGGCCCAACTATTCGCGGCCTTGCAGAGGCTGGCGGCCACCGGCTGCGATATTTTGACCCTGGGCCAGTACTTGCGCCCCAGCCGCAACCATTTGCCAGTCAAGCGCATGTACACACCGGAAGAATTTGCCGCAATTAAGGTCCAGGCCCTGGCCCTGGGGTTTGGCCACGTGGAAGCCGGGCCGCTGGTGCGCAGCTCCTATCACGCCCGCGATCAGGCCGAGCAAGTCGTTCCCCGCGCCCTGCCGATGCAATAGTCGGAGTCCGCTTCAGCCGGGTGAACGCATCTTAGCTGGGGATGCAGTTCCGGCGCACCCTGGGCGTGGCGTGGGCAGTGATCGGGCTTTCTCTTGCCGCCACCGCGATCCTGATTTGGGTCCATCCGAATCGGTCCATTACGCTGCTGGTGTACTTGCCCGGAATCGTGATCAGCGAAGCTTTGTTCGGAGCCTGGGCGGGACTGGCTTCGGTGCTGCTGAGCGTGGCCGGCAGCAGCGTGTACCGCATTTGGCTGTTTCCCGCCGAGACCAGGCTGTTCGCGCCCACGCCGGCCGAGACCGGTGCAGCCGAACTGATCCTGCTGCTGGTGGGCCTGTTCCTGCTGTGGCTAATGGAACAGCGGCGGCACAGCGGACGCCAGGCCGTCAGCGGCGCACGGCAAATGGCCGCGGTGATGGACAATATCAGCGATGCGGTGGTGATGTTCGGCCCTGATTTTCGCGTGACCTCCATGAACACCGCGACGCACGCCATGCTCGACCGCCCCGGCGAAACCCTGGTGGGCGAGCATGCCGAGGACCTTGCCCAGCGCTTCCAGTTCACCTCGAGCACGGCCGCTCCGGTGCCGGCGCCGACCACGCTGGAGGCCGCCAGCCGCGCCGGCATCGCCATTCACCAGCAGGGCGCGATTCTCGACGTCGGCCGCAACCGCCGCATTCAGGTGCTCATTCACGCCATCCCATGGCTGGGCGCCGGGGGCCGGTTGGAAGGCGCGGTGGTGGTGATCACCGACCTGACCGCCATCAAGGACCTGCAATCCCGGCTGCTGGACAATGCGCGCCTGGCCGGCGCGGGAAAGATATTCGCCGGCCTTAGCCACGACTTCAATCACGTGCTGGATATTATCCGGCGGGCGCTGGCCGTGCTCGAGTTGCACGAAAATGCTCCCGCCGCCGAACGGCGCCGCTACCGCGAAATGATCGACCGCGCCGCCGTCGATGGCGCCCAGATCGTGCGCCGCATGCGCGACTCTATCACCGGCGGAGGCGAGCGCACGGCGGTGGATTTGTCCCAGGTGGCGCGCGAGGCGATCGAGCTGACGCGTCCGCTTTGGCGCAGCCGGACGGGCCTGGAAATTGTTTCCGAGCTGCAGCCTGTGCCCACCGTAGCGGGCCACTATCACGACCTGCAGCGGGTGCTGGTCAACTTGCTGTTCAACGCCATCGAGGCGGTGGGCGCCGCCTCCGGCCGCATCACTGTACACACGGAGGCCGACCAGCATCACGTGCGCGCCTGGGTCGAGGATACCGGTCCGGGCGTCGCTGCCGAGCTGCGGCTGCGGCTGTTCGAGGCCTACGCCACCACCAAGCCCCAGGGCATGGGGTTGGGCTTGTTCAGCGCCGCGGAAATCGCGCGCATCCATGGCGGCACGCTCAGCCTGGCCAGCCCGCCCGGCCGGCCGGCACGTTTTCTGCTGGAGCTTCCGAATCACAGCCCGAGTTGAGGTAAACTAGTCGGGCGTGCCGCAGTGGCGGAACTGGCAGACGCGCGTGGTTCAGGTCCACGTTCTCGCAAGGGAGTGGGGGTTCGAGTCCCTTCTGCGGCACCACTCGATATCTACTGGACCCCTACCGACCCCGTGCCATGGCTGCCGTGAGCGCCTGCTCGGCAGTAGCAATTTTGCCGGCCAGGTACTGATAGGCCGCCAGCTCTGCGGGCGTGGGGCTGCGGTAGCCTTCGGTCACTTCGCCCGCTAGAAACGCCAGATGCAAGTGCAAGCGGGTGCCGTAGACGGCATCGGATTCTCCGCCCCGCAGCTTCAACTGTACCAGCGGCGCCAGCGCCTGGCCGAGGCTGGCCGCGGCGCCGCTATTGCCGGCTTGCTGCAGGCGAGCGCGCTCGGCCAAGGCCTGATTGATTTGCTGATCCAAATGGTCGAGCGTGGCGTGAATCTGCAACTGCAGCTTTAGTTGCGCTTCCAGTGCTCCCGCGGGCGGGTGCAGGCGCGGATCGAGGGCCACGGTAAAGTTGCGCGCCAACTTCTGGCCGCCGTAGCTCAGGGTCACGCTGTACTCGCCCGGCGTAATCACCGGTCCCGCCATGCTGTACGCCACCCCGACGCCCACCGGAGGCTGGAAGCCGGTGATGCTGGCGGCACTTGGATAACGCATATCCCATTGAAAGCGATTCGTGCCCGGGGTGATGGCCGTGAGCCGCTGGCGGGCGCGCTGCGCCCGCTGCGCCGGACTGAGGGCGCGCGCCGGCGCGCCCGCTCCAGCTGCATTGGCCGCCTTGTTTTTCAGGTGCAGCGCAAAGCTGCGGATGGTCTGGCCCTGCGCGTTGGCAAAGCTCAACTGGACCGGTGTCGAGCCATCATAGCTGGCGGGGATGGTAAAAAACACCGTGGCCCCAAACGGCGGATTCTGACCCGCACCCGGCCGCGGAAACCGGCCGCCGCCATAGGCCGGGCTGAGCCAGACCTTCTCGGGTGTGAACAGATACGGGCTAGTCGAACCCGCGTCCGGCTTGCGGCTGAGCTGCTCGAGCATCGCCAGATTGTCGAGAATCCAGAACGCCCGTCCGTGGGTGGCAATCACCAGCTCGCCCTGACGCCGGTCGACTGCAAGATCCCGCACCTGGACGGTGGGCAGGTTCAGCGCCAGCGGCTGCCAGAGCTGGCCGTCGTCGAAACTCACCTCGACAGTGCTGTTCGTGCCCAGAAACAACAAATTGGGCGCATCCGGATCCTGGCGCAGCTCAAAGACATAGCTGTGCGCGGGCAAGCCGTTAACGATCGGCGTCCAGGTCTGGCCGTAGTCGGTGGTTTTGTAAACGTAGGGCTGGTAGTCGTTCCACATGTAGCGTCGAGCGGTCAGATAAGCCGTGCCCGGATCGGAGTAGGAAGGCTCAATGCAACTGATCCAGGACTGGTCCGGCAACTGCGGCGGTGTCACCGCCTGCCAGGTCTTGCCGCCGTTGCGGGTGACGTGCGCCAGGCCGTCGTCCGAGCCCGCCCAAATGAGGTTGCCGTTCAACGGCGAAACCGCGATCGTCTGCAAGCCAGGATAGGTTTCCGCGCCCGTCTGATCGAGCGTGACGGGACCGCCGGAGGGACCTTCGGTGGCGGGATTGTTGCGGGTCAGATCCGGGCTGATGCGTTTCCAGGTGCGGCCATAATCGAAGCTTTCCAGCACGTACTGGGCACCGAGCAGCAACTGCTTGGGGTTCACGGGCGAAAAGGTGATCGCGTGCGTCCACCCGAAGCGGTACGTCATGGCGCTGGCCGCCTCGCCGTCGTGCATGTCCGGCTCCGGACTGACATCGTCTACTTCGCCCGTGCGCCGGTTCTTGCTGGTGAACAGCTCGAAGTAGCCGCTGCCGAAATTGATCCAGGGTTCGCCGGGCACGGGCACCACATGGGTGCTTTCGCCGCCGGCAATTTCTTTCCACGCCGAAAGCGGAATGCCGCCCGCAGGCGTCGAGCTGGGACCTTCGCTTGAACCTTCGTCCTGCTGCGCCCCGTAGACATGGAAGGGAAATTCATTGTCAATGTTGACGTGGTACATCTCGCCCGTGGGCTGATTATCCTCGCTGCTCCAGCTCTTGCCGCCGTCGGTGGAAACGGTCGCACCGCCGTCGTTGCCCTCCAGCAGAATCTTCGTCTGATCCGGGTTGATCCAGACGATGTGGTTGTCGCCGTGGGGCGTATGCAGACGCTGGAAGGTCTCGCCGCCGTCGCGCGAGACCCAAAGCGCGGCCACCTGGGGGGCGTAGACCACGTTGGCGTCCTTGGGATCGGCATACAAGGCGGTGTAGTAAAAGGCGCGGATACGCAACTGCCAATCCTTGTTCACGCGCTTCCAGGTCTGGCCACCATCGGAGGAGCGGAACACACCTCCGTGCTTGGCCTCGACGATGGCGTACACGCGCTCGGGATCGGCTGCGGTCACGCTGACACCGACCCGCCCGATGGTGCCGGCGGGCATGCCGGGATTGCGGATCAGGTTGGTCCAGTGGGCGCCGCCATCGGTGGTTTTGTACAAACCGCTGCCCGCTCCGCCATCGTCCAAGGTCCAGGGAGTGCGCTGTGCCTGCCACAGGGCGGCGTACAGCTCGTCCGGCTGGCCCGGCTGCATCACCAGGTCAATCGCGCCGGTGCGGTCGTTCACGGAAAGAATCTTGTTCCAGGTTTGGCCGCCATCGGTTGTCTTGTAGACTCCGCCTTCGGCATTCGGCACGAACACCTGGCCCATGGAAGCGGCGTAAACAACGTCAGGATTCTGCGGATCAATGGCGAGGGCGCAGGTGGTGCGGGTGGCGCGCAAACCAGCGTATTTCCAGGTTTTGCCGCCGTCGGTGGATTTGAAAATGCCGTCGCCGGGAATAGTGTCGTTGCGGATATCGCATTCGCCTGTACCGGCGTAAATAATTTTCGGATTCGAGGGTGCGGCCGCCAGCGCTCCGATGCTGGCGCTGGCGCCGGGCAGCGTGCCGTCGGAAATGTTTTTCCACTGCAGCCCGTAGTCGGTGCTCTTCCAAATCCCGCCACCGACCGTGCCCATGAAAAACAGATTCGGATCCCGGGCGACGCCGTCGACCGCGACCACCCGGCCGCCAACGTAGGGCCCGATGCTGCGCCAGCGCAGTTGGCTCCATACCGCAGCCGGCGCCGATTGCGCCACCGCTACGCCAGCCAGCAACAATGCCACCGGAAGCAAACCGAACACCACACGACGACCCATGCGCATCTGTAACCCCCTGCTAAGGTGACCGGAGTTCTTATAGCACACTACTCGACGAGAACTCAAATCCGCCCCTGCATGCAACTGGCCCGATCGCGCGGGGCATCGCATCCGCTATCCCACATCCCATCCTCCCAAGGACCTGCCCATGCCACACGAAAACCTCCCGCAATTGAAAGCTCTGCTCGTGGACGAGATGGAGGATCTCCTCCATGCCGAAAATCAGCTGGTAAAAGCTCTGCCGAAGATGGCCAAAGCCGCCCAGTCTCCCCAGTTGAGCCAGTGTTTTACCGATCACCTGGAGCAAACCCGCGGCCATATTGAGCGGCTGAACCAGGCGTTTGAACTGCTCAGCATCAAGCCTAAAGCGCAGACCTGCAAGGGAATGCAGGGCTTGATCGAGGAAAGCGAGGAGAGCATCAACGAGGGCAGGGATCGCGACCCCTCCAGCTCGGATCTTTCGCTCATTGTCGCCGCGCAAAAGATTGAACACTACGAAATTTCCGGCTACGGGTCGCTGCGCACGCTGGCTGACCGCATCGCCGAATTGCAAGTGGCGAGGCTGCTCGCCGATAATGAAGCCGAGGAGCGCATCGCCGACGAACGCTTGACCGATATTTCCCAGCCGCTATTTGCCAAAGCGGCGTAAGCGCCTACTCGGAGCCGGCCGCCGCCCAAGCCGGTGCCTGCCAAGAGGCCGCCGCCTCGGCCCGGCCAAGCTTGGGCCGTGCTTCCAGGTAAGCTTCGATATCGTGCAGGAGCGGCGCTATGCCCTCGACCAGGTGAAACATCTTCCGCTTCTGCTCCCAGCGGCACACCACGATGCCGGCCCGTTGAAGCCGCGCCAAGGAATGGGAAACCCGGCTCTGCTCGAAGCCCAGCGTCTCAGCAATTTGAGTCACCGTAGCGCCACGGCGACGGAGCATCTGCACGATCGCCATACGGGAGACATTGGACAAAGTGGAAAAGAAATCCCGATATTCGTTGTGTTCCATGCCGATAACCCTCCCGCCTCTTGCGCTTTGGCAGCGCGACGGCGGCGATCCGGTCCCACCTGGAAGCGCCTACAAGCTCACAACGGGGCGGCGAGGGCAAAGTTACAGGTTTGGATAAAATTTATTCTCCCGGCGCGTCCTCGGACCACGCGACGGTTTCCAGGCCCTCGGGCAAGCTCGTCACCAGCGCCTTCGCCTGCGGAAACCGCCGGCGCAGCAGCTCCGGCTTCACCGTATCCGCTTCCACCCAAATGCCATCCGGTAAATCGTGGACGGAGACCATTTCCAAGCCCCAGATGTCCAGCGCCCCCATCACATCGAGGGCGGTTCGGTCTTGCGTGCCGGCATTGGCAATGCGGCGGCAGCCGCGGCCGCGGAAAAACGCGACGGCATGATTCAGGTCCAGCATGCGTTGGCGCGTGGTGGCGTAGGCGCGGGAAGCGAAGGCGGGTTCGGCTTCCCCCGGGTCTCTCAGGGCCAGCGAAAGTTTTTGCGCTTCCTCCAACACCGTGGCGGCTTCGGCGGCCGCCTGGTGCCGCAACCACCGGCCATGCTCGAGCTCGAGGGCGGGATCGGGCTCAGTCACGCCGCGGATCATCAGATCCAAAAGACGATGGAGCGCATCGGAGCTGGCTAAACCTGCTGAGCGCGCGTTGCCCGCGACGCGCTCTCCCGCCCAGGCAGGCTGGTCCTGGCTCCAGGCCTCGACCAGACCCTCGGCCAGAGCCTGGGCATCATCGGGAGCGGCAAGAAAGCCGTTAACGCCGTGGATAATCTGCTCCGGCAAGCCGCCGACGGCAGTGGCGACGACACGGGCGCCGGCGGCCTGGGCGTCAGCGATCAAGCGGCTGAAGGGCTGCTGCCAGCGGGGCGGAACAATAACGGTGCCGCAGGCGGCGAGCCGGGCGAGCAGCTCGGCGGGTGCAATCTGGCCGTGAAAGGTAAGGCCGTGACGATCGGCAATGCCGGCACGCAGCCGCAACTGCTCCGCTTCGCTGCGCCGTCCCAGCACCTCCAGCTGCACCGGCTCGGCGACCAGATCCAGGGCCGCACCCAGCAGCTCGGCGCCGCCGGCATGGCCAGGACCGCCGGCAAACAACAAGCGGCGGCGGGGGGGAACGCCCACGGCCGGGCGCGGCCCGTCATCCAGTCCCAGCCGCGGTGCCACCACCGTGATGCGCTCGGGAGGGCCACCCTGCCCGATCCAGAAATCGCGCGCGAAACGCGAACTGGTCACCAGGGCTTCGGCGCGCACCAGCGCGGTGCGCCAGTCCTGCGGCCGATGGCGATAGAGCATCATGCGCAGCGGCAGTTCCGCTACGCGGCGCAGGTCGCCGCTGATACACCACGCGCACTTCCAGCCGGTGGCGCCCGGTCCGCTACAGTTTTCCTCGCTGCGGTGCCAGAGGTGATGGGTGGGGCACAGGGGCGTAAAGTCGTGCAGGAACACGGCGTAGGGAATGCTGCGCTCGCGCAAATCCAGTAGCACGGCGGGGCTGAGCGCGCCCAGGTGCTGCACGAACACCGCCCGTGGCTGGACGCAATCGAGGGCGCGCTGCCAGGTGGCCATGGCGGTTTCCCCGGGGGCCGGGGTCAGCACTTGCAGGCCCTCCCAGGCGGGCGGCGGGGTGCCCGGCTGCGGGCTCAGGCTGAGAACAGCGCCGCCCAGCCCGCGCGCAATTTCCCAGGCATACTGCTCGATTTCGCCCGCCGATTGAGGATACAGGGCGTGAACGACTTGCAGTAGTTGGCAGCTTGTGCCCACGCGGGCTATTGTATGCCCGCGGCTCTCCCGGCGGCAGCAGCGCGGCCCGAGGCAATGCAGTCGGGCACGCCTAGGCCGCTGTATGCATTGCCCGCCAGCGCCAGGGCGGGGTGGCGTTGCAGGGCGGCGCGCAGGCGCCGCAGGATTTGTCCGTGAGCTGGGGTGTACTGCGGCAGGGCGCGCAGACATCGGCGCAGGTGCAGCCGGTCGGGAGGGGTCGTAATGCCCAGCAGTTTTTGCAGGTCCGCGCAGACCTGCGCTGCCATGCGCTCCTCGCTTGCCGTGGCAAGCGCCTCTCCATAAAATAGGCGGAGCAAGGCGCCTCCCCGGGGTGCGCGGCCGGCAAATTTCTGATGGGCGAACGTGCACGCCAGCAACTCACCCGCTCCGCTCGCCACAAAACCGTGTCCGCGAGGCAGCACAGGCGCCTGGCGAAAAGCGGCGTTGACGTTGATGGAGGAAGCATAGGGGATTGCTGCGAGCGCTGCTTCCAGCTCGGGATCGAGCTCGCGCACTCGGGCGGCCGCTTGCCAAGCCGGAAGGGCCAGCAGCAGACGCGCCGCTTCGATCCGCTCACCCGCCTGCGATTCCAGAAGGTAGCCGGCCGCGCCATCCGCCTGCACGCTGCGGACGCGCCAGCCCAGCCGCATATGGGGCCTCAGCTTCTCCTGCAAGCGCCCGACCAACACCTCCATGCCGCCACGAAAGCTCAGGAACATGGGACCTCCATGCGCCAGCGCCGGAGCCGGCTGCGCCCACGTCGCACCCAGGCGGGCGGGATCGCCGCCGTACACGCCTGCCAGCAGGGGCGCGGTGACGGCGGCACTAAGGGCGGCGGCGGCGAAAGCTCCAAAACGCCGCTCCAGGTAGGCAGCCACGGTCTCCTGCTCGCGCGCCGGGACGGCGATGCGCCGCCAGTGCCAGGCGATGGCGGCCTTGACCGCGGGGGAAAACAGCGGCGAGCGCAGCACCGGGAGCAGGCGTGTGGGCGCCAGCAGGCGCCAGCCGGACGGAATCGGTTGCAATCGCCCGCGCTGCCAGACGCGTGGGCCCAGCGGTTGCGGCCTGGGGGCAATGAGTTCCTCTTCCAGTCCCAGCTCGCGGCACAAATCCAGGGCCGCGGTTTTCGATGCCAGAAACGAGTCCGGCCCGCCCTCGTATACGAATCCGTCTTCGCGTTCGGTCCGGACGGTGCCGCCACAGCGGTTTTCCGCCTCCAGTAGTAGAAAGGCGCGGTCCTGTTGGTGCAGGGTCCAAGCCGCGCTCAAGCCGGCAATGCCGGCGCCGACGATAGCCGTCAATCCTGTAGCGGCGGGCACGCGGCACCTTTTTTGGTGGCAATCATGGGCAACGCAATGCCATAATGCGCGCGCAGTCTATTTCCCGCGTCAGGAGCATGCTCGTATGAACATCCGGCTTCCGCGCGCCCCTGCGGCGCTGCTGCCCATTCTAGCCCTAAGCTTGGCGCTGCCGCTGGCGGCGCAGGGCCGGTTCTTTTTCCGGCGGCCGCCGCAAGGACATCCCTACGATCCCAGTCCGACCGATCCGCCGCCAGTGGTGCGGCACCATCAAATCCAGATCGGAGGGCAGACCTACTCCTACACCACCACCGCGGGGCGACTGCCGGTTCCCGACGCCAAGGGCAAAACCGAGTGCCACATCTTTTTCGTCGCCTATACACTGGATGGCGCCCAGCCCGGCGCGCGACCGCTCGCCTTCATCTACAACGGGGGACCGGGCGAGCCGGCAATCTGGGTGCAGATGGGCGGATTCGCGCCGCGGCGCATCGAGTTGAACCCGGACGGCACGCTGCCGCCGCCGCCGTACACGCTGGTGGACAATCAACAAAGCTGGCTGCCGTTCACCGACATGGTGTTCATTGATCCGGACGGCACCGGCTACAGCCGCGCGGTCAATGCCGCCGCGCTCAAGTTCACCTCCAGCGTGCAGGGCGACCTGCAATCGCTGAGCGCGTTCATCCGGCTTTATCTGACCAACTATCAGCGCCTCAGCTCACCGCTCTTCCTGGCCGGCGAGAGCTACGGCACCTTCCGTTCGGCTGGTCTCGCGGGCTATCTGGCGCAAAAAGGCATCGCGCTCAACGGGGTCATCCTGCTGTCGAGCGTGCTCAACATGCACACGCTGGACGAATCGCCCGACAATGATTTGCCCAACGTGCTGTTCCTCCCCTCTTACACCGCCATCGCCTGGTATCACAAGAAGCTACCCCCGGACATGGAAAAGCTGACTCTGCAGCAGGTGGTGCAGAAAGCCGAACACTGGGCGACGACGACCTACATGATGGACCTGGAACAGGGTGATCAACTGCAGGGCGTGGCGCGCCAGCAAGCGATTGCCCAACTGGCGAGCTTTACCGGGCTCGAGCCGCAATTGCTGGACGATTTCAACCTGCGCGTCAGCAGCTCGCTGTTCGAAAGCTCGCTGCTACGGGGAGAAAAGCGCGCCGTCGGGAGGTTGGACGGCCGCATGACCAGCTTCAATCGCGTGCCCGGCCAACTCTACAACGATTTCGATCCGAGCTGGGTGCAGCGGCCGGTCTACACCCAGATGTTCCTGAAGTACGTGCGCGAGAACCTGGGCTACAAAACCGACGACGTATACGGCGGCGGGATTGATCCCTGGCAGTTCAACATGGGCATGAACGAAAACATGAGCACGTTGCTGGAGAGTGCGTTCGCGAAAAATCCCTATATGAAACTAATGCTGGCGGGCGGTTATTACGATTTGGCCTGCCCGTTCTTTGAAGCCCAGTACAGCATGTGGCATTTGTTCCTGCCGCCGGAGGAACAGAAAAACATTATCGTGCACCACTATCAGGTTGGCCACATGATCTACCAGGACACCCCCTCACGCATTAAGCTGGCGCACGATGTGGCGCAGTTCATCTCGGGCGCCAGTCACGATCAGCCCATCGATCTGGTGCACTAATGCGCGCAGCGCGTGCCGGCTCGAGGCTGTGGCCCTGCAAAGCGCACGAAGAAGAAGCAAAAGTCGAGGCACCCTGTGGAGACCAATTTGGGCGGGCTACGGAGGCGCACCAAACTGAGGCAAGCGTAGAATTGGGCTGATTTTGCTGGCCCAAATCGCCCCCGGCACCTTTATCCACCTGTGCAAAAGCGGCCAAGCCCTTGCCGTTAGCGCTCATCCGCACGCGAGCGGCAGCAGCAGTCCGCGGCGCAGTCGGTAAACGTTGGAAATAAAAGAGTTAATACAGGCCACCGGTCCAATTTTCGAGCATGAGAAGGCCGTCGAAGCTTCTCTGAAGAAGAGAGCGGAGGGAGCGGAATTCACCCGTTTTCCACAGTTTTGAACCGCTCAACTCCCGGGAGCGTACGGAATTCCGCCAAGCGTGGCACTAGCGACACCGGCACACGGGCGATGAGTTCCACTTGCTTTGAGGTGTGGTGGACGGCCAAAATCTTGCCCCGTTCGTGAAGCCAGTGCATCTGCTTGCCAGCCGGGTGGGGAATGCACAAATGGACTTCTTCGAACGGATCCCGCGCCAGTTCCTGATCCAGTCGAGCCAGCAGCGACTCGACTCCAGCGCCGGTACGGGCACTCATCCACAGAGGCCCCGGTGCCGGCATGGAGGGCGGGGAGGCGAAAAGATCGGATTTATTCCATACAAGAATCTGGGGTGTGGACTCAGCTCCGAGCTCGGTAAGAACCTTCTGCACCTGGACTTCCTGCTGCTCCCGATCCGGGGAAGAGGCATCGCTGACCACCAACAGCAGGCGGGCGCGGGTGACTTCTTCCAGGGTGGCGCGGAAGGCGCTAATGAGGCTGTGGGGCAAATCGCGAACGAAGCCGACGGTGTCGCTCAACAGCACGGTACGGCGCGAGGGAAGCCGCAGCTTGCGCAGGGTGGGGTCGAGGGTGGCAAACATGAAGCTGGAGGTGACCACGCCAGCGCCGGTGAGGCGATTGAACAGGGTGCTCTTTCCGGCATTGGTGTAGCCGACTAGGGCAACGGTCGCAAGCGGCACGCTCTCGCGCTGGCCACGCTGCTGGCCGCGCTGGCGGCGGACCCGTTCCAGCGCCAGCTTGAGGGTGCGGATGCGCTGGTGAATGCGGCGGCGATCGCTTTCCAGCTGGGTTTCGCCGGGACCGCGAGTACCGATGCCGCCGCCCAGGCGCGACATCGCCTGGCCGCGCCCGGCGAGCCGCGGCAGCAGGTATTCCAGCTGCGCCAGCTCGACTTGGAGTTGCCCTTCGCGGGTGCGCGCGCGGCGGGCAAAAATGTCGAGAATCAGCTGCGTACGCGTCAGGACGCGGCGGCCGAGAGCCTGCTCGAGATTGCGCTGCTGCGTGGGTGAAAGCTCGCAATCAAAAATCACCACCGCGGCGGCGGCGGCGGCGGCGGCGAGTTCGGCAACTTTGCCGGAGCCAATCAGAGTGGCGGCATCGGGGTGGGTGCGCTGCTGGCAGGCGCTGCCTACCACCCGGCCGCCGGCGCTTTCGGCGAGCACACGCAGTTCCGCGAGCGACGATTCAGTCTTTTCACGGCCAGCAGATCCGGCCGCACCCAGCGCAGACTGGCGAGCCGCGAAGGGCAGTCCGGCCTGGGAGCGGCCGGTCAAGCCCACCCCCACCAAAAAGACCGGCTCCTGGGGTGAAGCAGGCGCGGCTCAGGACTCCTTGGTTTCGCCGGGGACGGCGGCGGCACTGGCGGATTCCGCATGCGCTCGCGGGGCCGGCGAGAGATGCTTCTCGTTGTGCTCGCGCGCGCCACCGCGCTGCAGCACCACCGTGGAAATGGCGTGCTTGAAGAGCATTTGTTCCTGGTTGCCCGATTCGAGCACCAGACAGTATTTGTCGAAACTGCGGATACGGCCACTCAGCTTCACGCCGCTCAGCAGGTAAATGGTAACCGTCTGCTTTTCCTTGCGCGCGGTGTTCAGAAACGAATCCTGAATGTTCTGCGAGGGTTTCTCCATGTTTCCTCTCCGGGCGGCGACTCAACCGGACCTGTCCACTTCAGCCTATCATCCCATGACCAACCCGCCATCGGGTAGCGCCTCGACTAACCTTGCGGCGCGATGATCCAGTTGAAGTGGCCTTGGGCTGTGGCCCCGGTGGCATCGCGCACTTCGACGGTGAAAGAATACGGACCGGTGCTGGCGGCAGCGGGCACGCCCGCCAGCTCGCCCGCAGGGGACAGGGTCACACCCGGCGGGAGAGAACCGTTGGTGAGACTGAAGACGTAGGGCGCAGTACCGAAATTCGCGGTAATGGCTTGGCTGTACTGTTGTCCTGCCTGTCCGGAGGGCAACTGTACCGTGGTGATCGCCAATTGAGTCGGATTGAAAATGGTCAGTGTGAACGGCTGGATAACGCGCAGTCCGTTCGCGTCGGTGACGGCAATACTGAAACTGTCCGTGCCCGCTGTGCCGGAAGCGGGCACGCCATAGATGTCGCCCTCCTGGTCCATGTTCAACCCGGAAGGCAACTGCCCCAACACCATCTGAAACTGGTAGGGCGAGGTGCCGCCGCTAACGCTCAACTGCTCCAGATAACCGCGGCCCTCGACGCCGGTGGTCAGGAAGGCCGGCGTGATGGTGAACGGTTCAACGGTCATGGAGTAAGGCACGTCCGCGGTCTGGCCGTCGGCGTCGGTCACCAGGATGGTGAAATTGTAAGTGCCTGCCTGTGTAGGAGTACCGGTGAATTGCCAATCGAGGGTGCTTTCCTCGCTCGTGCTCACGCTGAGACCGGGCGGCAGCGTACCGTTGAACAGCGTCGGAATAAACGGACCCTGGCCATTGGACATGGTCACAGTGGCGGTATAGCTGGTCCCCACCACGGGATCGGGAGGCGGGGTGGAGGGAGGCGTGAGACCTGCGACTTGCAGCGTGAGCGGCAGCGTGGCTATCTCAGCCGGAACCGAGCTGTCGGCAGCCTCGACCGTCGCGGTGTAGGTGCCGCTGCTGGTGGCCGTGCCGCTGATCACGCCAGTGGTGGAATCGAGGCTGAAGCCGGGCGGCAGGCTGCCGTTGGCAAGCGACCAGGTGTAGGGAGCGGTGCCGTTCACGCCGCTAAGCGTATAGGTGTAGCCCTCCCCGATGGTGCCCAACTGCGGCGCGATTGCGCTGGAGGTGGACGAGCAGGTGCCGTCACAGGTGGTGATCGCCAAGTTTTGATCAATGGTCATCTGAATCTGCTGCACGGTGGTGGTGCCGGCGCCGTCGTCAGCCTGGAAATCGATGGCCACGGTGCCGGCGGCCAGCGGAACGCCGGTAATGGTTCCATCGCTGTTCAAGGTGAGGCCGCTGGGCATGGGCTCGGAAGTCGCGGTCAGGCTGTAGGTGACTTTGGAATTACCCAGGCTGCCGTTGACGCTGGTCAGAGCGGCGCTGTAGGGCACACCGACATTGCCGTTGGGCAGGATCGTGGTCAGAATGGTGAGCTGGCTGGTTGGGGTTTCCTGAACGATCCACAGTCCGGAGTTGATGTCGCTGGCGAGGATATAGTGATTACCGTTGGCGTTGTACGCGGCGACGCCGTCGACCAGCGCCTTGGGCGGGTTGTTCACCAGCGGATTGCTACCGTTGGGATCGGGCGTGTCGGGGGGGACGAAGGAAGCCAACGGCGTCGGGGGAGCGATCGAGGTAATATCGAGATCCTCCACCCCGGCTGAATACCAGGCCACGTAGGCATGAGGATCAGCGGTATTGCCATTCCAGGCCAGCGCGTGCGCCGTGTAGATGCCATCGTCGGGCGCGGGTGCGGACATGGACTGCGGGTCGGCGTAGTAGCTCTCCAGCGTAGCCGTGCCCGGTGTGCCAAGCGCGTAGGTGCGGACGAAACCCCAGCCCGAGGTCAGCGTCAGCGGAACGGGTGGACCGCAAACCAAACCGACTGCGGGATCGGTGGCCACCTGCTGGCTGGGATCGGAGGGATTGGGTGACATCGCCGAGGCGCAGACCTGATCGGCAATGAGCAGGTCGGTGTCGTTATCCATGGGCAGCGCGGCGCGGGTGTTGCCTTCCGGTTCAGCAGGGACCGTCGTGCTGGCGATGGAGGTAATCGGATAGGTGATGTGGTCGAGGAAGATAGCAGGATTGTTGGTGGCGATTTGGGTGGGATCGCTGACGTTGAGTACGACCACGCCCTCGTCCCAGTAGCCGAGGTAGGCAGTTTTGCCATCACTGGAGAGATTGATGCTGGCCAGGAACACGCGCGGGTCATAGCCCATAACCACGTTGGGCAACAGTTCGTCGGTAGCCTTCAATACGCCCCAGTCGCCAATCTGTTCCGGCGTGGCCGGATTGGTGATATCGAGCACGCGCAGGTCGCCTTCGCCGTTGCCTGCGGGCGAGGTTTCCGAGCCGGGCACGCCGACCAAGGCGTAGATTTTATCCTGGCTTTGGTTCACCTGACCGACGGAATTGGCAGCTCCGGGCACCTCGACGAAGGCAACATCGTCCCCGCCATCGAGGCCGGAGCTCCAGCTCCCCAAAAATTGAGGGCTGGCCGGGTTGGTGACATCGTAAAACTGGACCCCCTCCTGGTTGGCGGCGCCATTGGCGGGATTGCAGGGCTGCTCGGTGACGGCCATGATGTCGCCCCGACCGCCGTTGTGAAAGTAAGGCGAGGTCAGGCCAGTGCCAACGCGCACATTGGCCTGACTGGCTCCGCTGACGCCGCCGGCGGTGGCCACCACCTGGGGATTGGTCACCGTGCTCAGGCTGACAATTTTGATTCCAGTTGCGGGGCATTCACCGGGCGTGCCGAGGGTGCCGACATAGGCGTAGGCCAGGCCGCTGGCGCTGGAGGTTACAACGCGCACGGCGCCGTTCTGGCCGCGCCCCCCCAGGTCGCTGTGGGCAACCTGGGTAAGAGTCACGCCGGGCAGGCGGACATCCATCAAGTAGGTGAAGGCGGCGACTAGCGGCATCGGCGAGGAACTATCCACAGCTTCGATCGCTACGGAAAACACGCCGGGCTGAGTAGGCGACCCGGACAGAACGCCGCCATCGCTGAGGGTCAGCCCCGGGGGCAGAGCCGACGCGGCTTGAAAGACCACGGGCGCAGTGGCGTCAACGCCGGGCTGGCCGACATTAGTTTGAAAGCCATAGGCGTAGGGCGTATCCACTACGCCCTCGGGAAGGGTTCCGCCGGTAGAGGACTCCATCAGAAAATTGGCGGTAACCGGCGGGACGACCACTGCTGGTGCGGGCGAACTACCGCAACCGCTGAGTCCGGCTGTCAACAGCGCCGCCGCAGCCAGCCCCAAGGCGCCATGACCAAGCTGGGATTTGTGCCGAAGCATCAGAACAGTCGAGAGGAAGGCAATGGCTTGAGTTTACCTCATTCATCCCTTTCCGCAGCCCCTGCGAAAGCTCTAGGCACCGTAAAATGATTTAACCATGAAGCGCGCCAGCTGGATTTTAGTGGCCGTGGTAGTCGTGGTCGTGGTGGGGGTCACCCTGGCACGGCTGTGGGCGCCGGGACCGCGGCTGTCGCAGCCGCGCCTGATCGCAATTACTCACGGCAGCCGTACGGGCCAGATTGCCCGGCAACTGCAACAGTCGGGCGCGATTGGCAGCGCAGTGGGATTTGACCTATGGGCGCTACTGCATCCGCACAGCCGGTTGCAGGCCGGCACCTACCGGTTCGCCGGCGGCGAATCGGTGCCGGCGGTGTTTCACGCCCTGGCGCGCGGCTTGGTGTATACAGTCTCCGTCACCATACCGGAGGGCTTTAACCGCTTCGAGATTGCCAGCGAGCTCGAGCAAAAAGGTTTGGCGAGCGCGGCCGCCTTTGTGGCAGCTACCGCCGATCCGGCTCCGATCCGCGATCTCGATCCCCAGGCGGTGTCGCTCGAAGGATACCTGTTTCCCGCCACCTACCGCATCCCGCCGCACATGCCGGTGAGCGGCATCATCCAACTGATGACCGGCCGTTTTCGCCAGGAAGTGCGGCGCGATCACCCCGCCGATGTGCATCGCTGGGTGACGCTGGCGTCGCTGATTCAGAAGGAAACCGCCGTACCGGCGGAACGCGCGCTGATTGCGGGCGTGTTTGACAATCGCTTGCAGCGCCACCTGCCGCTGCAATGCGACCCCACGGTGATTTACGCGGCGGTGCTGGCGCATGCCTGGACCGGCGGCTTGCACCGCGCCGACCTGGAACGCAAGTCGCCCTACAACACCTACCTGCACCCAGGGTTGCCGCCCGGCCCGATCACCAACCCCGGCCGCGCATCCCTCGAAGCCGCCCAGCACCCCGTGGAAACCGATTATCTCTACTTCGTCAGCGACGGCAACGGCTCCCACCGCTTTGCCGTGACCTTGGCGCAGCAGCAGAAAAATGTGCGCCTCTACCTACAAGCGCTGCGAACGAAAAAGGCCCACAGCCGGTAGCCGGCTCAGAACGGCTGGCTCTGGTGGCGCAGGTTGCCAAAGGTGCCCACGTTGGCCAAGCTGAAGCTGATCAGGAATTGATTCTCGCGCCGCACCGAGGCCAGAGCGAAACGGCGATAGGCGATGGAAAAGCCACAACAGTCCCAGTTATGACTGATCTGGAAGGTGGTGTAGAGCAACTGACCGCTGTGCAGATCGTAGGCCACATTCCCAGCCAGGCTGTAGCCTGGCTGCAGCACGTTGCCATAGCCCAGGCCCAGCCGCAATTGATTGAAACTTGGCACGGCAAACTGGGGGAGAATGCCGGACGGAGGATGCAGTACATAATCGCTGCCCGAGAAAAATCCCTTGCCGAAATGAAAGTCGCCGGTAAAGGCGCTATCGCTGATCTGGTGATCGTGGTTGTCATAGTCGAGCCGCCACTCGCCGTCAAAACGGGCGAAAGGAGAAACCCGCAGCACCGAACTGAGGGGGGAAAAATCCAGCGGCAGCGCTTGCGCGGCGAAGGGTGACAGCAGCGCGTTGGCGAGAAAAACGTTGCGCTCTCCTGGCTGGAGCGCGCCTCCGAAGGTCGGGTCGAAGTAATACTTCTGCAACAGCGTCCAGGAAGCCAGCTCGCGCGAGTTGCCTTTGGCTCCTTTGGCAATCAGCAGGCGGTTGGTAAAGCCGTATTCGATCTCGCTGGTATCGGCCAGAATATCCTCCTGGTCAAAGCGGATCACCTGGTCCGCATCGTTGACTCCGGCAACCAAGTGGTAGCCGATTTGCGGCTCAAACACGTGTTCGATGCGATCACCGCCTGGCCCCGAAAAGACTTTGGCCAGGGCGGGCGGACGCCATTCCAGATCCGCTTCCAGGGCGTTGCGCCAAAGTCCGCCGGTCAGCAGTTGGGCGACGGTGGTGGCCGGGAGCAGGGCGGAAGGCTGCTGGCGTTCGGAATAGTAAGTGGTGTCGGCCCCGATACTGCCGCGAAATGTACCCAGCGCGGTGCTCACTGGCAGGCTCAACGTGGGAGCAAAATTCAGGCGCGACATGGCGCCGGTGGCGAAACCGGGCTCGCTGCGATCCAGCAGACCGGCATCGGCGCCGAAGGAAAGATACAGCGGCAACTGGCGGGTCAAGTCCTGGGCATAGGCACTCCAGTCGAGACTGGGAAACTGCACCAGCGACAGATTGGCGGTCGGCGTGGTTCCGAGAAAATCCTGATAGCGGTGAACAGCGATGCTGAGGTCCTGACCCTGCCACTGCTTCTCGGAAAACCCGGTGGAAATCGCTTCCGAGTTGATCGCCTCCGCATAGCTATTTTGGAATTCGAGGCGGTAGAGATACGACGATAGATAATCGGCGTCGAGCACGGTACGGAAGCCGTCGGCGGCGTAATAATCGCCGGTCACATGCAGCTCCTGCCCGCCCTGACGCAGACGTACCCCATCCGGCTGGGAGAGGCCGCGGTCGAAGACGCCATCCAGTTGCACCGCCAGGTCGGAATTGCGCGTCGGGCGGCTGACCAAACGGACGTGGTCGGCCCAACCGCGGGCGCTGTACCATTCCGCGCCCGCGGTCAAATTGAGGTTGCGCGCCGCTGCCCAGTAATAGGAATCGCCCAGCACATAGCCTTTGATGTTGCTCTTGCTCACCATGGGAACCAGCACCCCGCTGTGGCGGCCGGTGCGCGTGGTGGAATAGGTAAGGAAGGGCGCGTAGAAGATGGGGACATCGAACAGGCGGAACACCGCGTGGCGCAGCGTGGCATCCTTGCCCAGCTCGATCTGGACCTGGGAAGCGCTGAAGATCCATTTCGGGTAGGGCAGCGTGCAGGAAGTGACCGTGCCGTTTTCCAGGCGGTACACATCCGGACCGAGCCGCAGCAGTTTGCGGCCGGTGAAGATGAGGGGATTGGAGGCGAACGCGGTGGGTTGACGGCCGCGCAGCCGAACGCCGCTTACCCCGCGGAAGTCGTCAAATTCGCCGGTGGAGGTGCGGAAATTGTAGCGGGCGCGAGTACCCTCGATATGCGTCTGCTCGCTGACACTATCGAACGCGACATGCCCGGTGGCGATAGCTTCGCCCGTCTGCGCGTTATAGGTCATCGCATCGGCGCTGAGGCGAAGACCGTCGAGCGTAACTTGGACGTTGCCCCAGGCGTGGTAGACGGCAGCGCCGGGTCGCAGCGAGGCGGTGATGCGGTCGGCAGCGAGGGCCACCACCTCGCCCGGCTGCAGCGCCCCGGACAGAGGCAAGCGGTTGGAGGACCGCGCCGCTTGCTGCGGGTACCGCGGCAGCGTATCCGGCTGGTAACCGGAAGAGGGCAGCGATTGCGCCGAAAGGCAGATAGCCGCGGCGATGCCGGTGATAATCAAGATGGGCCATGCCTGCCGCGCCGACATTCCTTGTAGCTTAACGAATAATGATGTCCTCCCGCCTCCAGGATGAAGCCGAGCCCGCGCGGATCGCGCCCCTGCCGGAATGGAAGCGCGAGCTCCAGGATCGCGTGGACGCCTACCGCGCCCGCCAGCCGCCTGGGAGAACGGCAGGATCCGCCACCCGCCTGCTGCGCTTCCCGCCTGTGCAGGAAGCACGGCAGCCGCGGGAGATTCTAGCCGATCCGGTGCGCGCTCCCGCCACGCCGGCGCCGCTGGCGGCGAGGGATCAGGCCAAAGCTGCAACCCTTGGGCAGCCGACCGTGCAGGTCCGTTATGGCGGTAATCCTGGCTGCCTGCCGCTTCCGCTGCCCATGGCGCCCAGCTCGCCGCCTACCGCGGCCGCGCTACCGCGTGCACTCGCCCCGCTGGCGGACCGCTGGCAGGCAGGCGCGGTGGACGTATTGCTGGTCATCGCCGCCGCCGTGCTGTTCGCGTTGACGGGCTGGGCCAGTCAGGGATGTCCGGCTTTTAGCCTGACGCAACTGCGCCCGTTGTTGCCGGCGGCCGCTGCCGTGCCTGGAGTGCTTGGTGCCCTGTACCTGCTGCTGTGCGGCTATGGCGCCGGCGGGATCACCATCGGCATGCGCTGCCTGGGCCTGCGGGTTGCCAGTCTGGACGGTCCACTTACGCCCGCCGCGGGACGGCTGCGGGCTTGGGCGGGCGTGGTCTCGCTGGCGGCGCTCGGCCTGGGCTTTGCCTGGATGTTCTGCGACAGCCAACACTTGAGTTGGCACGATCTCATCAGCCGCACCTGCGTGGTCACGGCGCCAGGCGAGGAGTAAGCAGTGAGGGCGCAGCGCCGGCTGGTGGGGCTGGCGGCGGCGGGACTGCTGCTGCTGCCGGCGGCCGGACAACCCCCCTCCCGCGCCTCACTGCCGGCCCGCTATCAACGCCTGCTGTTTCCCCCGCTCACGCAAACCACCGCCATCCATGAGAGCGCACTCCGCTGGGGCGGACTGCACGTCCAGCTCGAGCGCGGACGGATGGCTCTGGCCGCACCTGTAGATGGCGCGATTTCAACCGCGGTGTTCCTCGGCTCCGGCCGGCTGAGTCTGCCCGCCGCAGCGACGGCGACACGTCTCGGCTTGGCATTCAAGGCCGCCGTGTTTCGCTTTTCTGACACGGCAGCATTCGAACGGCGATTGGGCGCGGGCACGGTCTTTACGGCCGGCAAGGCCCCGGAAGCGGAGAAATTGCTGCGGGAGCGTGCCGATGAAGTTCGCAAACAGGGATGGCCCACCATCGCACGCCTGCTCGCGGCGGAGGCCAACGCGCGAACCCCGCCGCTGCTGTTGCTTTCCGTGCGCGACGGCAAAGGAAAATGGTACCGAGTGGAAGCCGCGCCGTCGGGGTCCGCACGCGTCAGCGGCTACGAAATGTCGATCGCCGTGTCGGGTCACAACCTGGACGCCGGGGTCACGCTGAGGCTGCGCGGCCTGGCCGGCCGTGGCCTGCTGCTGCGCCTGGCGGCAGCGCTGAACGTAGTGAGCGCGAGCGCGGCGGGTCAGCCGGTGCCTCTGCTGCGCCCGCGCCACGCGAGCTGGTTGTATTTGGAACTTCCGCGGGCGCCTGTGCCCGGCGTCCAGCTCCGCCTGGCGCTGCGCTATCACGGACGCCCGCCGCAAAGCGACGCCGCGCAAGCCTGGTTCGCGCAGCCGGGTTGGTATCCCACGCTCTGGGATGTGCCGGCGCGAGCGCCGGCCAGTTTCGTGCTGCACCTCACGGCCGGGCGCGGATGGCAGGTGGTGGCGAGCGGATCGCCGAGTTCCCCGGGTGTGTGGCGCTCGCCCGCGCCGTTACCGGCCGCCGGCTTCGCGGTGAGCAAAGGCACACTGACTCAGCGCCACTTATCGCTGGCCGATGGCCACAGCGTGGAACTGCGGGTACTGAGCCAGCCGGGCAAGCTGGAAGCCGCCGCCATCGCGCTGGCGGGAAGCAAGGCAATCGATATTTTGAACTTTCTGGGAACGCGCTTTGGCCCCTACGCTTACCCAGGCCTAACCTTGGTCACCCAGGGGGCGGACGCGACGCTGCGCACTCCCATCCCCATGTTGGTGATGTTTAGTCCGGATTCACTCGGCAGCGCGGACCCCGGCCTGGCCGACTACCTGCCCGCACTGCAAATGGCGGGACAGTGGTGGAAGGCAAGCGGCCCCCTCGATCATGGCTTGCGCATGGCCGGTGGCCTGCTTTACGAGATTGCCCGCGCCGGCCTTTCCTCCAGCCAGCCGACTCTGCGCGCCTGGCGCAGCCTGATTCGGCAAAACGGGGAAAATGCGCTGGCCGCCCGCGCCGCCTATGAAGTTTATTCGCTGCGTCAATTGATGCGAGTCCGCGGCGCGCTTCGTCCGGATGCGGATTTCACGGCGGCGCTGCGGCAGTTCAACCAAACTGCCCGCCACCAGCTGCCAAGCCTGCAGGCGCTGCAGGCGGCAAGCGAACGGCACCTGAATCCAGCGCTGGATTTGGACCACAGCTCCAGCCTGAATTGGCTGTTTCAACCGGCAGCAAGCGAAAATCCGATACCGACGTTAAAATTGCAGGCGGAGGCGGCCAGTACGGCGCATGGATCGCAGGGGCTCACGCTGACCGTGGAAAATCCCGAGCACTGGCGCGGCTGGTTGCCGATCTACGTATTTCGTTCGTCAAAAGCGTACTTGCGCGGCTGGATGCCGATCACCCAGGCGCACCAGGTCATGACCGTGATGGTGCCCTTTGTGCCCAAATACGTCGCCGCGAATTATTTCCGCGACATGCTGGTGAACGTCAGGCAATAAACTGAGCGCAAACGCCGTCGTCAGAGCCCGGGATTAGCATGCTCAGGCCCAGTGCTGCCAGCCGCGCTGCTTCAGGAGCTGCCGCCCGCCATTCACCAGCCAGCATGCGCGTGCGGAGGTAATCCTGCCGATCTCGTGCAGGCCGGGCAGGGAGGGCGGACGGCGGCGGGACGGGAGGGTGAACAACAGCTCATAGTCCTCCCCGCCGTACAGAGCGCGCTGTAGACCAGCGGGAGCAGGCAGCGCGGCCGCAACAATTTCCGCACCGACACCGCTTTCGCGGCAGAGATGGTGCAGATCCACGGCCAAGCCATCGCTGAGATCCAGGCAAGCGCCGGCACGGTTGCGCAACGCCTGGCCCAGTTCCCAGCGGGCGCACGGATGCAGATGGCGGCGGCGGGCACGGCGCTCGGCGGTAGTGCGCGCCGGCTGCGAGCCCTGCACCAGCTCCCGTCCCCAGGCAGCCTCGCCCAAGGCGCCGGACACGAAGATGCGGTCGCCGGCGCGGGCGCCCGAGCGGCGCAGCGCCTGACCCAAGGGCACCTGGCCCACGCCCACCACGTCCAGCACGACGCCGCGCGGGGAAGCCGAGCTATCGCCACCGGCGAGCACGGCACCGGCCTCGCGAGCGGCGGCCAGCAGGCCACGATACAGCGCCCGCGCCCAATCCAGCGGCAGAGCGGCCGGGAGTGCGCTGGAAACCAGCAGCGCCAGCGGCTCGGCGCCCATGGCCGCCAAATCGCTCAGGGCACGCGTGGCCAGCCGGCGCCCGCAAGTGACGGCGGGATCGAGGGCGCGCACAAAGTGCACGCCCTCGGCCAGCAAATCGGTGGTCAGCACCAACTCCCAGCCGCGGCGCGGGCGCACGACGGCGGCATCATCGCCAATGCCGAGGCGCAGCTCCGCTCGCTGCGGTCCCGCTTGCGCCTGCCGCCGCACCCACGCCAGCCATTGCCGTTCGGGTTGCATGCCCTTCTAGAGAGTAGCGGAGTTAAGGGAATGCACTGTTGCCGCCGGACTGATTGATCCGTACAATAGGGGCAGACTTCAACCCCGAGGTGTGCCGTTGTCCATGTGGAAGCAGAATGAACGCGAGGTTCCGGCACCGCCGGCCAAACCGCAACCCAACAACCCGCCCGCCACGCCCGTGGCCGCCGGCGTCAGCGCTCCTGCCCCGCGCAGCGGCGGCAGCGACCGGGCCACGCATTTGAGCAAGACCATCCAACTCAAGGGCACCATCACCGGCAACGAGGATTTGTTCGTGGACGGCAAGCTCGAAGGTTCGGTGGACCTGCCCAAAAACGTGCTGACCATCGGCGCCAACGGGCAGGTGCAGGCCAGCGTGAACGCCCGCGAGGTGGTCATTCTGGGCAAACTGAACGGGAACATCAGCGCCGCCGACCGAGTGGAGATCAAGGCGCAGGGCGCGCTCACCGGCGACGTGAGCGCGGCGCGCATCAGCATCGAAGATGGCGCATTCTTCAAGGGCGGCATAGATATTCGCAAGGGTGCCGGCGTCGCAGCCACCGCCGGAGCGAAGTCCTCGAGCTGAGCGGCTGGAGCCGGGGGCCTGCGGCGCTTGTAGCCACAGCAACCCTCACTGCCACTCTCCTGCAGATCTGCCCTGGACACCAGCGTGCTCATAGCCGCGCCGGCCGGCCGACAGGGTGCGTGCAGTGTCCGCGGCAGTCCACGACCTCGGGAAGGTTTAGCTGGAGCGGTCCGTTTGAGCTCGATAGCGCCTGGACGGGCTCATTCCATAAGCCCAGCAGCCGCGATTTCCTGATCACCGGCCCGGGCTGCGAACCGCACCTGCTGAATTGCGGAGTTGGTCTTCTGTTCGCTCTGCGCGGATCCTCGGTCAGGCTCTTGACCTACACGCGTGGTCTAGAACCGAGCTCGGGGCGCTGGGTGGTGCTGCCGATGAGTGATGGCCGCGACCTTATGTTGGGGGTGGGCGAGTTCAGCGGACAGGGGACGATCTACCATTCCATGGAGCAGATTACCTTCAACGCCCGGGGCCACGGCCACGTGCAGCCGTTTTTTCGACGATAGACGGCGCCTGCGGCGCGGAACCCTACGCCAGCGCACGCACTGGACCGTGGGCGGGATAGCAGCGGCGTGCCCCGCGCTGCTGTAGCAGTTGCCAGCTCGCCGCGACCGTGGCCGCCTCCTCTTCGGTGGCCATCGCGGGCGGGGTCAGATCGCCGGTAAACACCGATCCGTCGTCCAACAGCAACGATACGCTGTCGTCGCTATGGCCCGGCGTGGGCAGAATTTCGCCCGCCAGGCCGATCTGCGCCAACAACGCCCGGCTGCCGGAAGCAGGAATCACCAGATTGCCGGCATCCGCAATCTCAACGTAGTGATCTTGCGGTTTAATGTGGGCCCGCATGGCGGGGATCGCCGCGAGTTGCAGATCGACGACCAACAGCCGCATGCCGAACTGTTTCAGCTCTTCGCCCAGCCCGGCGTGATCCATGTGATAGTGCGTGGCCAAGCCGTAGGCGATGTCTTGCGGCGCTACCCCGGCCCGGCGCAGCGCCGCGCGCATCGCGCCCAGGGAGCCGGGCCAGCCGAGATCCAGCAGCAATCTTCGATCGCCATCTCCGATCAGCCAATAATTCGTGGAGCGGTAGCCGACGTTGACGATGGGCGCGGCGGGCCCGGTCATGGCGTGGACAGATCCAGACGGTCGAGGATGCCGACCACGGCGGCATCGATCGGCGACATGGGGCGGCTGACCGCGGTCATGGCGGCGTAGCCATCCAGCACCACGAGCACGCGCTCGCCCACACCGGCACCCACGGCATCGAGCGCGATGAGGGCGGCGCCGCCGGCGGGTGTGCCGCGCGCCGGCAACGGGGTTCCGGAGTCGAGCGTTTCGGGAGCGACCAGCAGCAGCTTGCGGCCCTGGTGACTGCCGTGTTTTTGGGTGGCGACCACTTCGCCGGTCACGCGGCCGACGATCATGATGCCGTCTCCAGCAGCCAGTCGCGATTGGCAGCGGGATCCACAATGCCCACGATGGCGGCGTCGGCGGGTACGCTGGCGGGCAACCAGGGAAAGCTGGCTTCCTTGCCGCGGCAGCAGTAGACGATTTCACCCGCGCCTGCGCCGACCGCGTCCAGCGCCACCAACTCGCGGCCCACGGGCCCCGCGGCGGCATCGAGCGGCTGGACCACAAGCAGCTTGTGGGAGCGCAAGGCGGCATCCTTGACGGTGGCGACAACGGTTCCGGTCACGCGAGCCAGGAACACGGCTTACCTCACCAGCTCGACCGTATCCACGATGCCGACGATGGCGGCATCAATGGGTTTGTCCTGCCCGTCGCGCGCCATGCGCGCCGAGCTGCCCTGCACGATGAGCACGCGCTCGCCCGCGCCCGCGCCCACCATGTCCACCGCGACCACATAACCGGCCTCGTCCTGGCCTGCGGCAGTCTGCGGGCGCACGACCAGCAGTTTGAATCCTTCCAGGCGCGCATCCTTGCGCGTGGCCACCACGGTACCGATAACGCGGGCAAGCTGCATGGGCGATCAGGCTCAGGCCCCGGGCGGAAGGCCCTGCAGCGGAACCGCGCGCGACAGTCCGGCCGCCGGGCGGGGAATCACATGCACCGAGAGGACTTCCCCGATGCGTCGCGCCGCCGCCGCTCCCGCTTCGGTGGCGGCTTTGACGGCGGCCACATCTCCTTGCACGATGGCGGTGACGTAGCCGGCGCCGATTTTTTTCTCCCAACCGACCAGAATGACGTTGGCCGCTTTCACCATGGCGTCGGCGGCTTCAATCATCGCCACCAACCCCTTGGTTTCAACCATGCCCCACGCTTCGCCGCTGATGTCCGCCATAGCCGCTCCTCGGGCGATTGTAGCTTACCAGCGCCGTTTGCCGTCGGGAAAATTCGGGCCGGCCGCCGCTGCCGCCCCGGCGAGCGGCTGGGGGTCGGCTTCGCGCGTGACCGGACACGCGGGCGAAACTGCGGCGGCGCTGGAGACGCCTTCGTAGCGCTCGCGCGCCTGCATCAGCTTGTCCACTTCCTCGCGGCCGAGCAGGTTCTGCCGGCCCAGCAAATGAGTCACCAGGGCGATACGCGCGAAATGCTCTACCGTTTCCATCTTGAAATAGGCCTTCCAGACATCCTCGCCGTAGGTGACGACGCCGTGATTGGCCATCAGGATGGCATCGTAATGCGGAATCAGCGGCCGCAGCGTGGCGGAAAGCTCGGGCGTACCCGTGGTCCCGTAGGCGGCGAGCGGAATGCAGCCCAGCGCTAGCACGACTTCGGCCAGCAGCGCCTGATTGAGCGGGATGCCGGCCGCGGCGAAGCCGGTGGCGGCGGGCGGATGGGCATGCACGACGCCGCCGACCTCCGGTCGAAGGCGGTAAATGAGCAGGTGCATGGCCATTTCGCTGGAGGGGTTGCGCGCGCCGGCCAGCTTGTGGCCCTCCAGATCGGTGAGGACCAGATCCTCGTCCCGCATCAGGCCCTTGCTCATGGAGGTGGGCGTGGCCAGGATGCGTTCACCGGGCAGGCGCACGGAGATGTTGCCGTCGCTGGCGGCCACCAGGCTTTTCTGGTGCAGAAACCGACCAATGCTCAAGATGTCCTGCCGCGCCGCGATCTCTTGCGCCTGCTCGTCCGCCATGGCGACATTATCGCCTATGCTGGAACTCGGATGCAGTTGAGCGAATTTGATTACGAGTTGCCGCCGGAGCGCATCGCCCAGCAGCCACCCGCCGAACGCGATGCGGCGCGCATGCTGGTGCTGCGCCGTACGGACGGAGATCTGGAAGACCGGCAGTTCCGCGACCTGCCGGAACTGCTCGCGCCCGGTGACTTGCTAGTCGCCAACGAGTCACGCGTGTTTCCGGCGCGATTGTTGGGCCAGCGCGCCGACGGCGGCAAGGCCGAGATTCTGCTATTGGAGGAGGTGGGGGCAGAGGAATGGACGGCGCTGACGCGGCCGGCCGGTAAACTCGCGCCGGGCACGAAGCTGGCGTTTGCCGCCGGGCTGCGCGCCGAGGTCGTGGGCCGGAGTGAGCGCGGCGAGCGGCGGCTGCGCTTTTCCGGCGTGCCCAGCCTTGCGGCCTGGCTCGAGATCCACGGCCACGTGCCGCTGCCGCCCTATATCAGGCGTCCGGACGCGGCCGCGGATCACGAGCGCTACCAGACCATCTACGCGCGCGCGACCGGCTCGGCGGCGGCGCCCACTGCGGGTCTCCACTTCAGCGCGCGCGTGCTGGAACGCCTGAAGGCGTGCGGCATGGCATGGACAACGATCAGCTTACACGTCGGGCTGGGCACGTTTCAGCCGGTGACCAGCGAGACTATCGAGCAGCATCCCATGCACCACGAGCGCTACGCGGTGAGCGCGGCGGCGGCGGCGGCGTTGAACCGCGCACGCAGCCGGGGCAAGCGCATCATCGGCGTGGGCACCACGGCCGCGCGCGTGCTGGAAACCATTGCGCCCGATGCCGGAAGCCAGTTTGCGCCCAGCAGCGGCGCCACGGGTATTTACATCTACCCCGGCTACAGCTTCCGCGCGCTGGACGGACTGCTGACCAACTTCCACGCACCCAAGACCACGCTGTTGATGATGATCGCCGCCCTGGCCGGCCTGGATCGCGTGCGCCACGCTTACCGGCATGCCCTCCAAAACGGCTACCGGTTCCTCAGCTACGGCGACTGCATGCTGATCCTATAAGGCGGCGCCTTCGCGGTCCTATATATCTACAGTTTTTGTTCGCAAGTCATTGATTCTGCTGGGTGGGCTTCTGGAAAGCTCGCGGGGGGCGCGAGGCCAAAAGGTTGGACTGGAATCAAAATAAGTCTGCTTAAATAGTCGGCTACACTCGGGAGGTGCCGAGGGAAGCGAGCCCGATCGGGCGTCATCACGCGTTGCTAGGCGAATTCCGCCGGGCCTTTCGCATCGGACCGCCGGAGACGGCGCTGGCCCTCGAGGGGCCGCGGCTGATCGGGGAGGCGCTGCGCAGCCGGGCACGGATCGAAAAAGTGCTGTTCAGCCGCCGCGGCCTGGAACAGCACGGCGCCAAACTGCTGCCGCAATTTTCCAAATACGCCGTGATTGCGGTGACGGAAGAGGCGCCGTTCGCCGCCGCCATGGATGCCGAACACCCGCAAGGGGTGGCGGCGCTGGTGGCCTGGACCGCAGCATCCATGGATACGATGTTCGGCGAGCGGGCACTCATTGTGGCCGCCGGGGGGTTGCAGGATCCGGGCAATTTGGGCACGCTGCTGCGCGCCGCCGCAGCCTTTGGCGCTACCGGGGTGGTGGCGCTGGCGGATACGGTAAGCCCATTCAATCCCAAGGCTGTCCGCGCCAGCGCAGGTTCGCTGTTTCATTTGCCAGTGGCGGCGCGGGTAAGCGCCGAAGAGCTGATGGCCGCCTGCCGCTCCCGCGGCGTGCGGCTGGTGGCGACGGCGACGCGGGGCGGAACCGCGCCAGAACAGGCCGGCCTGGACGCTCCGGTGTGCCTGGTGATTGGCCAGGAAGCGGCAGGCGTGCCGCGGGCGCTGCTGCGCGTCGCCGATGCGACGGTGACGATCCCGATCGCCAGCGGCGTGGAGTCGCTGAACGCGGCGATGGCCGGAGCGATTTTGCTATTTACCGCGGCGCGGCTTCGGCGCGCCCCCGCGCAGTAGCTGACGAACTGATCAGGCCGGGCAGGATAATGTAGTAGTGATTGATGGCGAGGAGCTCGCCCGGGCCGCACCGGCGAGCCAACCTACCCTCCGAAGCAGGTGCCTCCTAAGGCGGGGGTCGAAGCGCGCATGTCACTGTTTGCAACACCTCCGGAGCCGGCCGCGGCCGCCCCGCCGCTGGCCGATCGCATGCGGCCCCAGGGGCTGGAGGAACTGGTGGGCCAGCAGCATCTGCTGGCGCCGGGCATGCCGCTCCGGCTGCAGATCGAACGCGACCAGTTGGGATCCATTCTGCTGTGGGGACCGCCGGGCGTGGGCAAAACCACCCTGGCGCGCATCATCGCGGCGCAGACGCGACGGCGGTTCGTGCCCTTCAGCGCCGTGACCAGCGGCATCAAGGAAATCCGGGAGGTAATGGCGGCGGCGGAACGCGCCCAGCACGCCGGACAGCGGACCATCGTTTTTATTGACGAAATTCATCGCTTCAACCGCGCCCAGCAGGATGCCTTTCTGCCCTTTGTCGAAAGCGGCGCGATCACCCTCATCGGCGCCACCACGGAGAACCCGAGCTTCGAGGTGAACTCGGCGCTGCTGTCGCGGGCGCGGGTGTACGTGCTGGAGGCGCTGAGCGACGAGGACATCGCCGCGCTGTTGCGCCGGGCGCTGAGCGATCGCGAACGCGGCGTGCTGGCCGGCAGAGCAGGCGTGCGGGAGATCGCCGTGGGCGAAGCGGAACTGCGGCGGATAGCGGCGTTTGCCAACGGCGATGCGCGCGTAGGGTTGAATCTGCTGGAAGCGGCGGCGGCCGGGGCTGAGCCGGATGTCAGCAGCCAGATCGAAATCACCGTCGCACTGCTCGACGCCACGCTGCAACACAAGACGCTGCTGTATGATGCCGGCGGCGAGCAGCATTTCAATCTCATTTCGGCGCTGCACAAATCGGTCCGCAATAGCGATCCGGACGCCAGCCTTTACTGGCTGGCGCGTCTGCTGGAAAGCGGCGAAGATCCGATGTACGCGGCCCGGCGGATGGTGCGCATGGCGTCCGAGGACATCGGGTTGGCGGATCCGCGCGCGCTGGAGCAGGCGCTGGCGGCACGGGCGGCCGTCAAGGCGCTGGGCATGCCGGAGGCGGCGCTGGCGCTGGCGCAGGCCTGCGTCTACATGGCGCTGGCGCCGAAGTCGAATGCCCTCTACGCCGCTTACGGACGCGTGGTCGAGGATGTACACACGACGCGCGCCGAGCCGGTGCCGCTGCACCTGCGCAACGCAGCCACCGGGCTGATGCGCGGCCTCGGCTACGGCCGCGGCTACCAGTACGCGCACGACCTCGAGTCCAAGGTCGCCGCCATGGAATGCCTGCCGGAAAACCTGCGCGGCCGGAGCTACTACCAGCCCGGCGAGCAGGGCTGGGAAAAGCGCATCCGGGAACGGATGGCGGAGCTGGAAAAGCTCCGGCGCGGCGGGAACTAACCCGAGATCCACGCTCGCCGATTAGGCGGGCTCGACTTCGATTTTGTGGCGCTCGGCGTCGAGCAGGCTGAGGCGGAAATGGCGCACCTCGCCGGCTTTGAGAGTCACGCCGGAGGGCGCGGGCTGGGGCGCGGCGGCCTGCGCAGGTTTCCAGACCGCGGCCAGCTTGGCCGCCAGCGTGCCTTCCTCGATCACGCGCAGCGGCGCCAGGGCCGACGGGCATGCCGCCTCGATGCCTTCATCGAGCTGCACCCGGCCGGGAAATGCCTTGACCACGCGCCCGCTTAACTGCTCGCCCACCTGGTGGGTGCTCACGAACTCCTCGAACGGAGTGGGGACGAGCTGTTTCATGCCCAGCCGCAGACGCCGTTGCTTGAGGTCCAGTTCCAGCACCTGGGCGCGCACTACCTCGCCCAGCTTCAGTACCTTGTCGGGGTGGGTGATGCGCTCGGGGCTGATGTCACCGATGTGAACCATGCCGTCCACGCCTCCGGCAATCTCCAAAAATGCGCCGAACTGCTGCAGGTTGCGCACCTTGCCCTCGACTACCGTTCCCGGTTTGTATTTGGTTTCGGCATCGGCCCAGGGATCACCCAGCGCCTGCTTCAGGCCGAGGGAAATCCGGCGCTCCTTGGGGTGCACGCCAAGCACCGCGGCCTCCACCGTTTCGCCAACCTTTACCACGTCGGTAGGCTTGTGGACGCGGCGCGACCAGGACATTTCGCTGATGTGGATCAAGCCTTCGACGCCGGGTTCGATCTCGACGAAGGCGCCGAAATCGGAGGTGCGCGTGACCGGGCCGCGCACGCGCGTACCTTCCGGATAGCGCTCGGGCACCCCCGCCCAGGGGTCGGGCGTGAGCTGCTTGAGGCCAACCGAGATACGCTTGTTTTCGCGGTCGAGTTTGAGGACTTTGACCGTGAGCGTCTGACCGAGGGTGAGGACCTGGCCAGGTTCACTCAGCCGCGTCCAGCTCATGTCGGAGATGTGCAGCAAGGCATCCACGCCGCCGATATCCACAAACGCGCCATAAGTGGCCAGGCTGCTGACCGTAGCGGTCAGTTCGTCGCCTTCCTGCAGGTGCGCCAGTGTTTCCCGCTGCGCCGCGCGCTGCTGTTCTTCCAGCAGGCTGCGGCGATCGAGCAACAGGCGCTTTTCCTCAGGCGCCTTGATGATGCGGCAGAACACTTCCTGGCCGACCAGCTTGTGCAGCTCGCCGGCATCGCGAACGCCGCTTTTGGATTGCGGAATAAAGCCGGGCAAACCCACATCCACCGTCAGGCCGCCTTTGACTGCACCGGTGACCTTGCCGCGCAGTACCCGGTGTTGCTCGAACGCTATGCGGGCGTCTTCCAGCGTGCGCGGGCGGTCGGGGGAATAGGGGCTAAGTCTGAAGCTGCCTTCCGGGTCGCGGCCTTCCACCACAACCTCGATCGCCTCGCCGGGTGTCAGCTCGGTGCCCGGTCCCTGCTCGCGCCAAATGTCGAGCGGGAGCACCCCTTCGGCTTTCGCGCCGATATCCACCAGCGCTACATCTTCGCGCAAGTTCACCACGTGGCCGCTGCGGCGCTCGCCGCGAGCCGGACCGGCGCTGTCGCTTTCACTGTCAAACTGGGCTAAAAGCTGGGCGAAGGAAGGGTCCTCGCCTAGGGCGGCGTTTTCGGGTCTCGGAATAACGGAATCCGGCATGAGCGGGGGGTCCTGACGCTCCAAAGGCGGGCTGCGCCCTCATTTTACCTCAGGCTGCTCCAGATGGCGAACTCGGCGCCGTCGAAGCGGAATGAGGCGGCGCGATGCATTCCCAATTTTTCGTGCACGCGCAGCGAGCGGGAATTGTCGGCGCGAATGAAGAGGATAGCTTCGCGGCCGGGGAGCAGGCGCTGCAGCCCGGCATAGAGCGCGGGCAGCACGCTGCGGCCGCGCGCGGCGGCGGCAATGCAGACCGGGCCGTAAAGATAGGCGCCAGAAGGGAGGGGGTGGGCCGCGAGCATGGCCACGATTACGGGCGACGCACGCCACGCTTCCGGGTCGGAGCTGACCAGGACGCCGGCCAGCTGATCATCCAACTCGGCCACCATGACCGGCATGGAGCTTTCCACCCAGGAAGCGACGCGGGCGCGCGGAAACGAGCCGGTGAGGGCGCCGCTGTGCGCGGCGGTGTTGGCGTCGAGCAGCGAGGTAATCGCGTTCACGTCGGCGGGCCGCGCGCGGCGCACCCGCGGGCCATGGGCCAGCAGGTGGCCGGTGATGCGCAACGCCTCGCGCGTTGCGGCCACATCGTGCGTGCGGACAATGTGCGCGCCGGCCAGCGCGGCGGCGGTGGCGGCGGCGAGGCTGGCCGGAAGGCGAGCCTCCGGACCCTGGCTGCGTTCGCGGCGCAGAAACGATTTGCGCGAAAAGCCCACCAACAGCGGAAAGCCGAGCGCGAGCAGATGATCGAGGCCGGCAAGCAGGGGAAAGTTTTCGTCCAGATTTTTGCCGAAGCCGAAACCGGGATCCAGGATGACGCGCTCGCCGTCAATGCCGGCGGCGGCGGCGCGCTGGGCGAGCGAGCGCAGGCCGGCCAGCACCGTCGCCAGCGGATCGGCGAGCGGCGGCAGCTTATGCATGGTGGCGAACTCGCCGCGGCAGTGCGTGACTACGATACCGCAGGCGCTCTCCGAAAGCAGCGGCAGCATGGCGGGATCCGCACCGCCGGAAACGTCGTTGATGATGTCGGCACCCGAAGCGAGCGCCGCGCGGGCGGTGGCGGCGTGGCGGGTATCGGAGGAGAGCAAGGCGTGGGGGAACCGGCGCCGCAACAATCGCAGGGCGGGCAGCAAGCGCGCCTGCTCGGCAGCCGGAGCCAGCGGCGCCGAGCCGGGACGGGTGGACTCGGCGCCCAGATCGAGAATATCGGCGCCGGCTTCGAGGGCGGCGCCGGCGGCGCTTTCCAGCGGCTGTGGCGCGGAAGGATCGAGGCGGCTGGCGGGGTAAAACGAATCGGACGTGAGATTGAGGATGGCCATGATCCAGGTGCGCTCGCCTAGAGCGAAATCGCGCTGTCCACAACGCCAGCCGCGGATGGGCCTAAGATAGTTCACAGACTGATTATGGCGGCGGGAGGGCACGGGCTTCGATCTGCGGCAACCGACACCGGCTGGCGCTCCGGGCGCGGCCACATTACCCTGTAAGGGTGAAACCTCGATGCCGCCGGGCGCGTCCAATGCTTCGAGGAGGTACTCGCGTGCGGCGATGCAAGCTCCCTGTCGGCTGGCTGGGGCCGATCATGGCGCTGCTGGTGGCGTTCAGCCTATCGCTGAGCGCGCAGCAGCTCACCGGTGCTCCCGTCAACAGCAACATTGATCCCGCCTACGCAGCCGGTTATAACGCGGCCTATCCGCTTGGGGTTCAGGATAAAGCCGCCGGGCTGGGCGCCAGCGTGCGCAAGTACACCGTGTACGAAGATGGAACCGCGGGTTATACCGCCGCCTACGGCTCCGAGCAGACCTACCGCACTCGTTTTCAGACCGGTTTTTCCGACGGCTATTTCGACGGCTACGCGGGGCGCACGCGCGCCCTGCTGGCGCCGCCAGTACCGGTCGCGATCACACCTCGCGAGGCTCCCGCGGCGGCGGCCGATTCGCCTGCCACGGGCGCTAAGGCCAATGGCTACCGCGAAGGATATAACGTTGGCCAGGCGGCGGCCAATTCCGGCGCAGCCTATGATGCCACCTCCAGCCACGAATACCAACAGGCGCTGGTGGGCTATGATTCCGGGCTGGGTAGCAGCAGCGCTTATCAATCCTCCTTTCGCCAGGGTTTCAGCCTGGGCTACGACGACGGCTACAACCATCGCCTCTACAACGCTGCGATTGGCGCGCGTCCGCCGATCGCCGCGGCGGCGGCCGGCCGCGCCCATCAGCTGCCGCTCGGCGCGGATGCAGCCACGCTGCCCAGCGGGGTGTACGGCAACGGCATACTGGTGGCGGAGGGCACGATTATCCAGACACGGCTGGATCGCGAACTGAATACCAAGACAGCCTACGCCGGCCAGGCGTTTACGCTCACCACCACGGTGCCGATCTGGGTGGGGGCGGTGGCGGCGATCCCGGCAGGATCGAAAATCACCGGCATCGTCGAAAAAGTGCAGCGTGGCGGCAAGCTCAGCGGCCACGCCCAACTGCAGCTGCAATACAACACCCTGATTTTGCCCGGCGAAGCTCCGGTCTCGCTGAGCGCCACCACCAACGGCGTCGGCAACAGCGCCCAGCAGGTGAATCAGAGCGAAGGCACGGTGAACGGCCAGGGCGCCGAGGAAGGCAAAAAAGCCGGCGAGGGCGCGGCCATCGGCGCGGTGCTGGGCGGCATTTTTGGCGGCTACGGCGGGTTGATGCGCGGCGGCATCGCGGGCGCGGCGGTGGGTACCGCGGGCGTGCTGCTGTCGCACAAGAAGGACCTCACGCTTAGGGCGGGCGAATTCCTCGCCGTGCGCCTCGACCAGCCGCTGGAATTGCCCAATCCGCCCGCAGTCCAGTGATGCGCCTGGCGCTGTTGCTGGTGCTGGCGGCCGTGCTCGCGGCAGCTCAGACGCCCACGTTTTATAGGGACGTGCTGCCCATCCTCCAGCAGCATTGCCAGCTCTGCCATCGTCCCGGAGAAATCGGGCCCATGCCGCTGGAAACCTACGCCCAGTCCGAACCCTACGCTCACCGGATTGCGCAAAAAACCAGCACGCGGCAGATGCCGCCCTGGTTTGCCGTTCCCGGCATCGGGCATTGGGCCAATAATCCTTCGCTTACTCCCGCGCAGATTCACACCCTGGTTGCGTGGGCCGCGGCGGGCGCGCCCGCGGGCGATCCGCGCCAGGCGCCGCCACCGAGGCACTGGGCCCGAGGCTGGAATATCGCCAAACCGGACGCGATTTTCCGCATGCCCATCCCGGTACATCTGCCCGCCGCCGGCCAGGTCGCGTACACCTACGAGATCGTGCCCACCGGCTTTGGCCATGGCCGCTGGGTGCAGATGGCGGAAATCCGGCCTGGTGCGCGTGCCCATATCCATCACGCCGTGGTCTACGTGCGTCCGCCCGGATCCAAATGGCTGCGCGGCGCGCCGCTGCATCAGCCCTTCACCGCCAGCTCGCTGCTGCACCGCCCGGCCACCTCGGCGGCGCTGTGGACCGATAGCGAAATCCTGTTAGTCTACGCCCCCGGCAGCGCGCCGGCGCGCTATCCGTCCGATCTGGGCGAATATATACCCGCAGGTTCAGACCTGGTGTTCCAGATGCATTACACCACGAACGGCCAAGCCGCCGTGGACCAGAGCAGTATCGGCCTGGTGTTCAACCGCAAGCCTCCCAAGCGGCGCGTGCTCACGCTGCAGTTGACCAACAGCAGCTTCGTGATTCCACCCGGCGTGAAGAACTTTCGCGTCGAGGCCTGGGGCACGCTGCCCGGCCCGGCTACGCTGTTGAGCTTTTTCCCGCACATGCACCTGCGCGGTAAGCGCTTCGAATACGATCTGATCCGGCGCGACGGGCAGATCGTGCCGCTGCTGCGCGTCAACTACAACTTCTACTGGGAGCGCAGCTACATTCTGGCGCATCCGCTGGCGCTGCCGGCGGGAACGAAACTGCAGGCGGTGGCCTGGTACGACAACTCGGCGGATAATCCCCACAATCCCGATCCCCACGTGGCCGTCTACTGGGGAGATCAAACCACGGATGAAATGATGGTCGGCTTTTTCAAGGTCGCCGTGCCGGCGAATCTCAATAAATGGCAGTATTTTGCCGAGCGTGGGAACCACGGCCGCTGAGGCCGCTGCTTACTGATCGCCGATGGTCTTGTCGCCGGTTTTTATGCTCCTGCCATCGAGCTTGAACACCACGCTGTCATAGCGGCTGGGACAGCAGGACTGGTCGCCCAATGAGTAGCGGGCTGAGCGGATGGTGAGCTGGCGTTTATGCGCGTCCCACTCCGCGCCGGCGCCGCCGCGGCAGTCGTAGCTGAACTGATCGGCAAGGATGAGCTTACCCCGCTCGATCTCGAGCAACTGCACCACGCCGGTGCAATTGGCGAGCCGGTCGCCGGTGTAGAGCACCGTGTAGACTAGCAGGCCTTGCTTGCCGGGGGCTTGGGGCAGCACAGCCGCCTGATCCTTGATCACTTGAAACTCGAGCGGATTGCCCGTGTCGGCGTGGTGATCGTAGATGCCGCGCTGGACCGGAATCAGCAGCGGCTCGCCCGTGGTCGTGTTGCCCGGCACCATCCCTTCGGCACCGGAAGAGGCGGTGGGATAGAGCACGTAGGTGAAATGATTCAGCGGAAACTGAGCCAACGAACTCAGGGGCGGCGAGGACAGCGGCACGTTGAGCAAAAACGAGGTGATTTTGCCATAGGTTTTAAATCCCGAGCTGTCCGCGTGGTGCAAAAACGGAAATTGCGCCGCCGCCGGGGCCGCGGTGCAGACAGCGCACAAAAATAAAGTGAGCAAGCGGGAAACCATGGGGGCGGCTACCACTCGAAATTCATTTCAGTGTACCGTGAATGCTGCCGTGCGCAACTCGGGATCCAGCCCAGAACCACAGAAAATCCGGCTCACCGGCGCGCCTGGACTGGATTGGCTGCTGCTGGCCGTGGTGGCTGCGATTGTGCTGGATGTGCTGGGCGGCAGTCCGCTTTGGATATTCATTTTTTCGGCGCTGGGTCTGATTCCGCTGGCCGCGGTCCTGGGCGCCACCACCGACCAGTTGGCGAACCGCATGGGTCCGCTGGCCGCCGGGGTGCTGCAATCCACGCTGGGTAACGCGAGCGAACTGATCCTGGCCCTGGCGGCGCTGAATGCCGGACTGCTGGAGGTCGTCAAGGCCTCGCTCACCGGGAGCATTATTTCCAACCTGCTGCTGGTGCTGGGATTTTCCATGCTGCTGGGAGGGCTGAAGTTTGAGCGCCAGACGGTCAACAAGACCGTTGCCGCCAGCAACGCAACCATGTTGTTTCTGGCCGCGGTCGGTCTGGTGGTGCCCGCCGTGTTTTCTCTCGCCGTTTACGGCGGGCTGGGCGCCGAGCATCCCAGCCTGGAAAATCTGAGCCTGTGGACCGCCGGCATCCTGATCATCATGTACGGCCTCAGCCTCTATTTCCAGTTGCGCGCCGCCCGGGTCAGTGGACGCACGCGCGCGGTCGGCCGTCGCCGCGGTCCCGCGCTGCAGATGAGCATCGCGGTCATCCTCACCGCCGTGCTCAGCGAATTGCTGGTGCGCGAGCTGCAAACCGCCCAGGCCGCCTTCCACGGCACCGATCTGTTCTGGGGCGGGGTGATCTTCGCGCTCATCGGCAACGCCGCCGAGCATGGCGTCGCGGTCATGGCCGCGCGCCGCAATGAAATGGATCTCGCCATGGCGATCGGCGTCGGCTCCAGCCTGCAGATCGCGCTCCTGCTGGCGCCTGCGCTGGTGTTCATTTCGCTGTGGTTCGGCCATCCCATGTCGCTCGTGTTCACCGGCATCGAGGTGGCCGCCGTGGTGCTGTCCACGGTAATGGTGGGTATGATCGCCGCCGATGGCGAAACCAACTGGCTCGAGGGCGCGCAACTGATCGCCGTCTACGCCATTCTGGCCGCCGGCTTTTATTTCATGCCGTTGTGAAGCAGCCGGTGCGGATCGATGACCGGCTTGGCGCGCGAGGCTTTCACCAAACGGTAGATCGAGTAGGCGCTGGCCACGATCGCCAGCCCCATCAGAACCTGGATGAAGCGATGAAATCCCAGCGTGTTCAGCCAGCGCGTGATGCCGCGGCCGAAATAAATCGCGGCAATGCCCTCGGCCAGAAAGCGCAGGAAGCGCATGGCGGTCAACATGGACAGAAACGGCCTGCGCTTCACCTCCAGCGCCCCGGCGCCCAGCACGAAGGCGGTAAACGGAAACGGCGGCGGGATCAGCGCCGGAACCGCCAGCAGCACCGGACCGCGCATTCCAATCGCCGCCTGCAGCCGCTGGAAACGCTGCTCCGACATGTGCGCGCGCAGAAAGCGCTCGCCCCCCTGCCGCCCGATGTAGAACATGATCCAGCAGCCCGCCAGCGAACCCGCCGTCGCCGCGATCACGTAGAGCAGGAGGCGGCCGTGGTGCAGCGACACCAGCACGATCACGGCGATATCGTTGGCGAACGGCAGCGCCAAAAAGCTGGAATCGAGCACTCCCAGCAGCAGCAGTCCGGGCGCGCCCATGCCCACGAAGAAATAAAACACCCCCGCCAGCCAGCCGTTGCCCGTGGGCAGCATCTTGCTGTTAGGATGCCACTGGCCGCACGCTTCAGTAATACTGGGCCGAGAGGGTCATCTTCACCAGTTTGCCCGCCGCGAAGCTCGACTCCAGAATCTGCGGCTTGTGGATGCCCGCCCAGGAAAAATTGAACACGATCATGTTCACGTCGTGCCCATCCCAGCTGGACGGTCCGCTAAAAAACGGCTTGCCGTAGACCTGCTTGAGCTGTCGCGGCGTATCCCCCAGCCGCACGCCGCGGCCGGTGGTTTCCACTTTGTCATCCAGCACCGCGCTGCATGCGCCCAGCGGCCGCGCCGGCGGCATGCGGCTTACGGTCACCACCCGGATCAGGCCGCCGGGCCTGGCCTCCAGCGTGAGTTTGAGGTGCGTGCGCGCGTCGCACCAGACGTAAAGATCACCTTCGTCGCGCGAGGGATGGCGCCAACTGTACCCCCAGAGCGCCTCCGCCAGCGCAATCGTGCTTCGCCCCGGCCGCAGTCCTGCCAGGGTGAGTTCGTTGACGTTTCCGGCCGGGCGATCGGCGCTATCGGCCGGATCCTGCCCGCGTGCTGCCGCGACCAACGTGGCCAAAATAGCCACGCACGCCAGCACTGCAGTTGCCCTACTGCACAAGGTTTTCGGCTCCTGTGCCTGCTTCCGAACTCGCCAACTCCAGCCGCCGCGTCAGCTTCGCCGTCCAGTCGCTTTCCCCGTCCGACCACAGGCGCCGTTCCGCCGGATGAAGCTGCTCCTGCAACCGGTGCGCATACACCAGCAGTTGGATGATGTTGGCCTGCAAATGCTGGCGCGTTTCTCGGTTCCACGGCGCCAGATCGGCCAAAAACGCTTCGTCCAGCCCAAAATCCACGCTGATCTGACCGTCTTCGCGTGCGCTGCCGCCGCCGAATGCCGGTCCCATGCCAGTAAAGCGCAGCTGATGCGGCGCCTGCTGCCAACTGCCGCCACTGTAGGTCCACAGCAGCCAGCTCAGCTCGATCTCCGCCGCACAATCCTCATGCATGAACTCGCGCATCGCTTCGATGGCTTCCTCGGCGCTCACCCCGGCTTCGGGTCGTTCCTCGATCACCGCCGGCTCGTTCCAGTCTATCGGCACCACGGAAAACTGCCGCACGCCGCGCACTTGCGCCTCCTGTGGCAACACCGCGACGGCATCGGCCAGTCGCGGCAGGATCTGCGCTGTAGTCTGCGACTCAAACCACAGGCTTAAACGAATGCGATCGCTCACTTCTTTAGTTTAGGATGTCCAATTCGGGACAGCGTGCATCCGAGTCATTTTGGAGCTTCGCTTGGATTCACCTCAGGAACGTGCCTACCGGTCTGCTTACCGGAAAGTTGAGGCGCTGCAAATCGAGTTGGCGCGGCATGTCTACTCGGTGCAGCGCCGCCAGGATGCCGAGCGCAAGCTGCAGGAAGCCATGGCGGTGCTGGACCGCACCCGCAGCGACGTAATCAGGCTGCGCAATCAGCAAAGGGCAGTGTGAGGCTATCCTAAGGGCCTATGTGGCCCCTGCGGTGGACTGCTTCCGTGCTGGCGGTGCTGGCGGTAATCCTGCTGCCCGCGCTGCGCGCGCAGGCGCCGCTGGTCACCGCGCGTGAGTGGACGGTCGGCCAGCTTGGCGCCGAGGCGGTACACGCCGTCAGGGCGCAGCCCAAGCCCGGTCAGCCTTCGCTGCGCGATATTGTCCGCCAGGCGCAGACGCTGGCCCGGCTGTTCGGGGGCGGCAAAACTTCGCCGGAGCTGCAGCGCGCGCTCACGCTGGGAGCGCTGGTTCCGCTGGCGGCGATAGTGGCCGGGCTGTGCGCGCTGCTCAGCCTGCTCTGGCTAGGGCTGCGCTGGCGCTGGGTGTATCTGGCCGACGCCATCGCGGGCCTGGCGGCCTGCGCCTACGCCATCGTCGCCAGCCGCGCTCTGACGCATGTGGCGCAAGCCGACCTGACGCGCGCGCAGCAAGGACTACCCGGCCTGCTGCACCGCTTTGGACTGAAGATCGACGCGCCGGCGCCGCTCGCAATTGGCCTCGTCCCAGAAATCGGCCTCTACGTTATAGGCGTGCTGTTTATCGCCATGCTGCTGCTTCCGCTCCCGCATCAGCGGTGAGCCAAACGCAGATTGTGCCAGCTTCCGTCGGCGGTCCAGCCGCCATCTACAGGCAGCGCCACGCCGTTGATGAAACCGCTCTCGGCCGGATCGGCCAGAAAGGCGATGGCGCGCGCGACATCCTCGGGCAGGGCAAAGCGGCCCATGGGGACACGGGCGGTGATGTCAGCGTCGGAGTAGAGGCCGGAAGCCTGCGCGCTATCGTCCATTTCGGTTTTCACCCAGCCCGGACAAACCGCGTTGACGCGCACACCGCGCCCGCCCCATTCCGCCGCCAGCGTGCGCGTGTAGCCGATGAGGCCGTGTTTGGTGGCGTTGTAGACGGAACGGTCGGCGATGCCCTGCAACCCAGCGACCGAGGCCACGTTGATAATGCTGCCGCTCGCCGCTTCGAGCATCATGCGCCCGCAGGCTTGCGAGAACAGCATGGGCCCGAGCAGGTTGACTTCAACCACGCGCCGCGCGCGCTGCGGATCGAGTTCTTCGGCGCGCTGGATGAAGCTGATGCCGGCGTTGTTGACCAGCACATCGCAATGACCCCAGCGGCCGGTGACGGCGGCGGCGACCTGCGCTGCGGTTTTGGGAGCGGCGACGTCGCCGCTCAGATCCAGCGGCGGTTCGGGCGTGCCCAGCCCGCACACCGCCGCCGCTGTCGCCGCCGAACCTTTCAGATCGACCAGTGCCAGAGCATAGCCGCGCTCGGCCAGCACCTCGGCGGTTTTGCGGCCAATGCCCTGCGCCGCCCCGGTGATAATCGCTACCCGCATGGAATCCTCCTGAACAATTTCAGGATGGCATAACTCAAACGTTCCGAACCTCGAAGCTACGAATGGCAGCGGTTGGCCCGGGCTGGTCGCCGCTCGTCCATTAAAATGGGCGTATGCGGGCGCTGCTGATCGGCACTTACGAGATGGGACGGCAGCCGTTCGGGCTTGCCTCGGCGGCGGCGTGGCTGCAGCGCGCCGGCTGGCAGGCGGCGTGCACCGATGTTTCGCGGCACGAACTCGACAACCACGCGCTCGCTGCGGCCGATCTGGTCGGACTGTATTTGCCGATGCACACAGCTACGCGCCTCGCGTTGGAACTGCTGCCGCGACTGCGCGCCGCCGCGCCGCGGGCACGGCTGATTGCGTTCGGACTGTACGCGCCCATCAACGCCGACCTGCTGCGCACCGCGGGTGTGGACACGGTGTTGGGGCCGGAGTTCGAGGCCGACCTGGCGGGCGGCGAGGAAACGGACGGCCCAATTCCGCGCCTGCAATTCCTCCGGCCCGATCGCGCCAGCCTGCCGCCGCTCGAGGAGTACGCGCATCTGCACTTGCCGGACGGCTCGCGCCGGCGCACCGGCTACACCGAATCCTCGCGCGGGTGCAAGCACCGCTGCCGCCATTGCCCCATCGTGCCCATCTATAACGGCCAGTTCAGGATCGTCGCGCCGGAGATCGTGCTCGCCGACATCCGCCAGCAGGCCACCGGCGGCGCCGAACACATCACCTTTGGCGACCCTGATTTTTTCAATGGCCCCACCCACGCGGTCCGCATTGCCGAGGCGCTGCACCGCGAGTTTCCCGCCCTCAGCTTCGATGTGACCATCAAGATCGAGCACCTGCTGCGCCATGCGGCCCTGCTGCCTCGGCTCCAGCAGGCCGGTTGCGTGCTCATCACCACCGCGGTGGAATCGTTTGAGGATGCCGTGCTGGCACGGCTGGAAAAGGGCCACACGGCGGCAGATTTTTCCCGTGCGCTCGAGCTCACGCGCGCGCTCGGCCTGCCTCTGAACCCCACCTTTGTCGTCTTCACCCCCTGGACCACGCGCTCCAGCTTCCGCGCCATGCTGGAAACGGCGGCCGAGCTCGGTCTGGAGGAGCAGATCGCGCCGGTGCAGTGGGGCATCCGTCTGCTGGTGCCGCGCGGCTCGCGGATGCTGGAGCTGCCGGACGCGGCGCAGTGGCTGGGCGAGTTCGACGACTCCGCGCTCAGCTTCCGCTGGCGCGCGCTCGAGCCCGAAGCCGACGAGCTGTGCGCGCAGGTGCAGCAGGCGGTCGCCCGCGCGGCGAAGATGCGGCGCCCGCGCGTGGAGACGTTTGCCGAGATTTGCGCGCTGGCGGGCGGTGTGCGCCGGCCGCCGCAGGCGATGCCGCGCGCGACCGTTCCCTATCTTGACGAGCCCTGGTTCTGTTGAGCCGAGCCCACCGGCGAGCAGTTTGCTCGCGTAGCTGGATGAGAGTCAGTGCAGGCCGCGAACCAAATACACCGTTCCTGCTTCTTGCTTATAGACGTAGGCGTAGGTCGCGCCGTCGCGGGAGATGGCGATCTCGGGGGTGTGAAAGGACACGTAACCTGTTGCGGCGAGCGTGTGCAGCAGCGTCCGCTGGCCGGTCCGAAGGTTCAGGCTGACAATGCCGTACCCGCTCGCTCCCTTGTCGGCAACGAAGAGCTGACCCGCGCGCACGCCGAAGCGCAGCGGCTGATCGGCACTGGTGAGCTGCGCCACCGGCATCGGCGCGCCGCCGGCGAGCGGAAACAGAAACCAGCGGTTCTGGGCATCCTGCACCAGCACGTGGTTGCCATCGGGCGTGGGGAGATCGCCGACCACGCCCTCCGGGGTTAGCGCGGCAACCTGGCCGCTGAGGCTGACCAGGTAGGTACGCGGCGGTTGGCCCGGCGCGGCACCAACCGCGACGATGCCGCGGCCGCCGGGCAGAAAGCGTGCCGCCGAAAAATCGACTTGGGCATGGGTAAGCCGGCGGGCTGCTCCCGCGCCCGTGGGCAGCAGCTCGAGCTGAGGGAGCTTGGTGGGAACCAGGCTGAGCGCCCACTGGCCATCAGGTGAGAGCGCCATCGGCGCGCCTGGGCCCAGCCGGACGGGTGCGCCGCCAGCAGTGGAGCGGAGATAGGTCGCATAGCCGGGCGTGATCATGAAGTCGCCGACCAGCGCTTCACGGCCGCCCGGAGAAAGCTGGCCCAGCGCCGCAAAAGACAACACAGTGAGATCGCGGCCCTGGGGCGCAGAGGGTGTGAAGGCGCGCACGGAGACACGGAAATTTTCTCCGTTCAGCAGCACCGCACCGTCGGCGGCGACGTCCTCGAGGCTGGACTCAGGGACCACGGGCGAAAGCAGCGGGTGGACGGCGCCGGAGAGCGCGACCGCGAACACGCTGAGGCTGCTGGTGGCGGCGCCGGCGTTGGGGTGACCCGTGAACCAAAGCTCGCGGCCCGAGGGCGCCCAAGCCAGGCTATAGGCCGGGTTGTAGATGGCGGTAAGCCGCCGCAGGTGCCCGCCTAGGCTCACCACGGCTACGTAGCCGAGGTTATCAACCGGCTCGGGGTGGTCGAGTAGCGCGATGTTGCGGCCATCCAGGGAAAAGCGCGGGTAGTCGAACCAACCCGAAGTCGCGGCCAACGCATGGCCGGGCGGATATTCCAGCGTTTCACCGCCCGTGGCTGGATCCTGGCGCACGATGGCATACGCCGTGCCTGCAGGATTCCAGCAGGCAGCCGCGATATGGTCCAACAGCGGACGCGGCGCGCCGCCGGTACGCGGCATCTCCGAAAGAGTGCCGGCGCCGCCATTGCGGTAATGCGGGCCCTGTTGCAGCAGCAGGATCTCGCCGGATTTCGAAACCGAGGCGACCACTTCGCCACTCACGCCCAACGGCTCGAGGCCGGGCGTGCCGATCTGGCCGGTGTAGAGTTCATCCTGGCTGGCGCCGCCGAACTGCGCGCTGATGATAAAGGCCTGATCGCCGGGCAGAAACGCCGCGCCGTCGACGGGCCCGTTCTGGTACGTGAGCCGCTCGGTTTGTAGCGAAACCGTGCTGCTCCCGCCGCGGGCGAACCAGGTGATGGCCACGGCAGCGATGACCGCGGCGGCGGTGATGGCGGGCCAGAGCCAGCGCCGGCGCGCAGGACCAGCCATGGTGGCAAGGCCGCCCGAAGTGGCGTTGGAGCCGAGGCTGAACTCGCCCAACTGGTAAGCGACGTCATCAGGCGATTGGAAGCGCTGCCGCGGCTCTTTTTCCAGACAATGCCGGACCAGCCGTTCCAGCCCCGGCGGCACGGCGGCGCCGCTCGCGGGTGCGGAGATTTCGTCTGGCTCCTCTTTGAGGATGGCGCTCATGGTGTCGGCTGCCGAATCACCACGAAAGGCGCGGCGGCCGGCAAGCATTTCATACAGCACCGCGCCCAGGCTGAAAATATCGCTGCGCGCGTCCGCCGCCTGGCCGCGCACCTGCTCCGGCGCCATGTAACCGATCGTGCCCAGCACCATGCCGGGTGCGGTCGCCGCCGCGGCCGGCCCGGCAGCGGTGACTTCTTCGCCAGAGACAACCGCCGCAAGCTTGGCCAGGCCGAAATCGAGAATCTTGGCGCGGCCATCGTTGGTGAGAAAAATGTTTTCCGGCTTGAGATCGCGATGGACGATGCCCTTGTCGTGCGCCGCGGCCAGGCCGCGCGCGATCTGCACGCCCAAGTCCACGGTTTTGCGCGTGCCCAGCGCGCCGGAGCGCAGGCGGGCGCGCAGCGATTCGCCTTCGAGCAGCTCGGTCACCAGATACGGCCGGCCATCGTCGGTGCGGCCAACGTCGTACACGCTCAGCAGATTGGGATGATTGAGCGCGGCGACACTGCGCGCTTCCTGCTCCATGCGCTGCAGCGCCCGAGCGTCCTGCGCCATCGCTGCCGGCAAAATCTTGATGGCGACCTCGCGGCCCAGCCGCGGATCGCGGGCGCGGTAGACCTCGCCCATGCCGCCGGCGCCGAGCGCGGCGGTGATTTCGTAGGGACCGAGGCGAATTCCGGGCGCCAGCGCCATGGGAAGCCCTTAGATTATGGCTTTTGCCCGCGCTCTCGAGTCGCCGCTTCTCCTCGCGCCAAGGCAGCGGCTTAGGTCGCACCCAACTCGACCCCGACGGTTCGCAGCTGGGTAGCCGGGTGGGTTGCGGCGCCGCGAAGCGGATCCCGAGCGCCTCACGAAACTATGGTTGCAGGGTCCGTTGGGTCTACTCCTGGCGCAAGGTGAGCGCCGGATCGAGCCGCATGGCACGCCGCGCCGGGACGGCCGCGGCCAGCGCCACGACCACCGCCAGAAACACCGCCGCCGCGGCCAGCGTCGCCGGGTCGTGCGGGCTGAGGTGGTACATCAGGCTGGCGAGCAATTGCCCAAGGGCGAGCGCCAGCCCCAACCCGCATGCGATCCCGATGCCCACCACCAGCAGCAGATCGCGCACGAGCAGTCGCGCCACGCTCGCGCCGCTCGCACCCAGCGCCATGCGGATGCCGATTTCGCGCGTGCGCTGCACCAGCGCGAACGCCAGCAGTCCGTACAGCCCGATCGCCGCCAGCAGCAGCACCACTGCGCCCAGCACCAAGCTCACGCCCGCCAGGATGCGTTGCGGCAGGTAGTCGTACGCCATCGCCTCCCGCTGCGTCTGGATCCCCGTCACCGGAACGCTGGGACCGACTGCCGCGGCGATGCGGTGAATCTCCGGCCCCAGCGCCGACAGGCTCAGCCGGCTTTGCAGCACAAAATCGGTATTCGGCGTCTGCGCCAGGCTCTGCGCCAGCGGCGTGTACAGAACCGGCACGGCGCCTTGGGTTATACCGGCGTAGGCCGCATTGGCGGCCACGCCTACGACGGTGAGCGCAATCGGAGCGCCCGAACCATTGGGTGGCTCGTAGAGCTTCCGGCCGACAGGATTGCCGCTAAACCGTTGCGCCAGTTTCCGGTTGATGATGGCCACGGGGAGCGACGAGGCGTTGTCGCTGGGGGAGAAATCGCGGCCGGCGAGCAGACGGATGCGATAGAGCGCGAAAAAGCCGGGGGAGATTGTGTCGAAAAATGTGTTCTCGTTTGCACTGATGAGTTCGGACGTGAGTGCCGTGTTGCCTCCGTCGCTGTTGTCGGTGCCGGGCAGATTGGTGATCGTGCTGGCGCCGGCGATGCCCGGCAGCGCCCGCAACCGCGCGAGGAAGCTGGTGTAATACGTGCCCAGGCGCACGCCGCTGTAGCCATCGTTGCCGGGGGCGGCGGCGAAGGTCGTGATGTGCCGCCCATCAAAGCCAACGGGGGCGGATTGGAAATTGTGCAGCGTGCGCAGCAGCAGTCCCGCGCCCGCCAGCACCGCCAGGCAGAGCGCCACCTGCGCGCCCAGCAGCGTTTTGGCGACGCGCCGGTGCGCGCCCGCGCCCGCCGCCTGTTTCAATCCTGTCTGCAGCTCGTGCTGGGCGCGCCAGGCAGCGGCGAAGCCCAGCACCAATCCCGCGCCCACCGCGACCAGCGCGGTAAGCACAAGCACGCGCCCGTCGAGGTCCAGTGAAAGCTGCAGTTGCCGCGGCATCACCCCCTCGATCCAACTCTGCACTCCCAGCGCCAGCGGTAGGGCCACGATTCCACCCAGAATGCCCAGCACCAACCCCTCGGTCGCGAGCTGCCACACGATGGCGCCGCGTCCAGCGCCGATCGCCGTGCGCACCGCCAGCTCGCTCCGGCGCGCGGCGGTGCGCGCCAGCAGCAGGTTGGCGAGGTTCACCAGCGCGATCAGCAGCACCAGCCCGGCGAAGCAGCGCAGCAGCAGTAGCATGGGCGCCAGGCTACGCGCGTTGAGGTTCACGCCGTGCGCAGCCGATTCCACCAGGAGCTGTGGCTGTTCCTTGCCCACGGTCGCGCTCTGGGAGACCGCGGCGGCGGCGGGGGCGAAAATCGCGCTGTAGGCGGCGTGAACCTCTGCCGGCGTTACGCCCGCCCGCCGCCGTCCGATGACTTCCACCCACCAGGCTTTCGCGTCCGGTTTGTTGTCATACAGGCGCGAGCCCAGCGGCCCGCTTGCCGCGCTCAGTGGCAGCAGCACCGCCGGGTGTGCCATCGGCGCCAGGCCGGTGAAGTCGCGCTGGCTGACGCCCACCACGGCGGCGGGCAGGCCGTTGATGCTGATGGCGCGGCCGAGCACGCTGGGCTGGCCGCCGAAGCGCGACTGCCACAAGGCATAGCTGATTTCCACTGCCAGCGGCGCGTTTGCTTGGTTGTCCGCCGCGGTGATGCCGCGGCCGAGTGCGGCCTTCAGCCCCAGTACGCGGTCAAAGTTGCCGCTCACCATCAGTCCAGTAACTTCCTCGGCGGCGCCGGAGCCGGTGCCCACGTCCAAGTCACGCTTGCGCTGGAATCCCGCCAGCCCGGCTAACCCACCAGCCCGGCTTCGCCACTGCTGCCACAACGACAGTGGGAAAACCGAATTGATCATGCGGCCGTGTCCGGCGTGGTAGACGGAGCTGGAGTGACTCGCATGCGGCCGCCAGCGATGCGCCGACCAATAAACCGTGAACAGCCGCTGCGGCTGCGGCACCGGCAAAGGATGCTGGTACAGTGCATCGCCGAGACTGAAGGCCGCCGTGTTGGCGCCGATGCCGATCGCCAGCGACAGCATCGCGACCGCGGCGAACCCGGGCGAGCGCCGCAGCGTGCGTAAGGCAAAACGCAGATCGCGGGCGAGCGCCGACAGCCACATCCATCCCCACGCCTCGCGGCTTTGCTCCCGCAGCAACAGGTCGTTGCCGAAACCGCGGGCATCGAGGCCGTCCGCACGCCGCATTTCCTCGTGCACACGCATCTCCTCCGCCAGCTCCCGCTGGTGCAGCAGAAACCCCAGACGCCGGAACAGTCGCATGATCATTCCTCCTTGCGCAGCGCCAGGAGGGGATCAAGCCGCGCCGCCTGCCACGCCGGCAGCGCGCAAGCCAGAACTCCGAGCAGCCCCGTCAGCGCCACCGCGCCGGCCAGCGCGCCGAAATCATGCGCGCCGGTATGAAACAGAAAATGCTCCAGCACCCGCCCCAACGCGAACGCGCCTGCCAATCCGATGGCGAGGCCCAGCGCCACCAGGCGCAGCCCCTCGCCCAACACCAGCCACAGCACCGCACCCGGTTCCGCGCCCAGCGCCATGCGGATCCCGATCTCCCCCGTGCGCCTCGCCGCCCAGTTCGCCATCACGGCGTAAATTCCGCCTCCGGCCAGCAGCAGCGCCAGCGCCGCAAATATCCCCAGCAGCAGCGTGCGAAAATGCGGTGCGGCGATCGAGGCCGCCAGGCGCTCGTTACCGGTCGCGAAATCGCTCACCGGTTCGTTGGGATCCACCCGCGCCACCGTCCGCCGGATGGCGGCATTCATGCCCGCCACGGGTCCGCTCACCCGGACGACCAAAAACGCCGCCGCGGCGCTGGCCTGCGCCATGGGCAGGTAAACGCCGGGCATGGGTGGCTGGTCCAGCGACATTGCAGTGTTTCCCACTATCCCTACCACCCGCATCCACTGCGGGCTGGCTCCGCCCGCGAAGGTCAACTCCTTGCCAATCGGATCCACGCCGTGCCAATAGGCTTGTGCGGCGGCCTGGTTGACCACGGCCACGCGCGGCGAGCCATGCCGGTCGGCGGCGGTGAAGGTGCGCCCGGCCAGCAGCGGAATGCGCATGACCTGGAAATAATTCGGACTGATGTTGCTGTAGAGCGCGAAGCCCCCCTCCGACGCCTTCTTCCCCTTGAGCTGCACCGAAAACGCGATCAAGCCATGGTCGTACGAGGGCAGTGTGCTGCCGATCGCAGCACCAGCAACCCCTGGCAGCGCTGCCACCCGCTCCCGCACCTGCTGGTAGAAGCGGGCTTCGGCGCCTATCGTCCTATAGCGCGGCTCACCCAGATCGAAGCGCGCGGTCAGCAAATGCTCGGGCTGGAAGCCGGGACTCACCGCCGACAGGCGCGCAAAGCTGACCAGCAGCAGCCCGGCGCCGGCCAGCAACAGCAGCGCCAGCGTGACTTCTGAAACTGCCAGCGCAGCGCGGGCGCGCCGCAACCATGGTTTTTCGCCGGAGACGCGGAAGCTGGCGCCAAAGGCGTGCAGTGAAGGGAAAAGGCCGAAGATGCAGCCGCTGAGCAGGACCGCCGCGGCGGTAAACCCCAGCACGCGGCCATCCAGCGCCAGCGGCGCCAGACGCACCAGCGAGGCGGGGATGAGCGCATTCAGCGCCGGCAGCGAGACCCAGGCAATCGCCAAGCCTGCGGCGCCGCCGAAGACGGCCAGCACCATGCTTTCGGTCAGGTTCTGGCGCAGCAGCCGCGCGCGGCTCGCGCCCAGCGCCGCGCGCACGGCAATTTCCCTCTGCCGCGCCACCGCGCGGCTGAGCTGCAGGTTCGCCACATCGGCGCAGGCAATCAGCAGCACCACCCCCACCGCGCCCAGCAGCATCCACAGCATGGCGCCGGCATCGCCGGCGAACCAATCGGCCAACGGCTTGATTGCGGTGTTTTCGGCCGCCTGCTTCGCCGTCATGCCATGGCCCGCGTACTGGCGCACGGAAACGGCAATCAGCTCCTGCCGTGCCTGCTCCAGCGTCGCGCCCGGCCGCAGCCGTGCGACATTCACGAGGCCGAAAGAGTTGGTTACGGTCAGATCGTTGTCGGGCGTCCACGGCCACACCATCGGCAGCCAGAGCTGTGTCTTTCTCGGAAACGTGAACACCGCAGGCATCACGCCGATGATCTTCATCGCGTGCCCGTCCACCCGGACGGTCCGGCCCAGCGCCGCCTTTGCGCCGCCCCAGCGCGCGGCCAGTTCCTGGCTCACGATCGCCACCTGCGCCCACGCCTGGTGATGGTCAGACTCGCCAAATGGCCGGCCCTGCGGCAGGATACCCAGCAGCGCGAACATCGGCCCATTCACCTCCGCTGCTGGGACCACCAGGGGCCGGCGTCCGCCGGCTAGGTTGACGTTTCCGCGATGATAACCGGCCACCTGCGCCAGCGTGCGCAGATGCTGCGGCCAATTCCGCGGCGCGCCTCGCATTCTGGGCGTACCCGCGTCTAAAAGGCGCATGGGCGAGGGCCCGAAAAAGGCGACGATCCGCTCCGCGCCGGCGTAGGGCAACGGGTGCAGCAGCGTGGCCTCCATCACGCTGAACAGCGCCGTGTTCGCGCCGATGCCCAGCGCCAGTATCCCGATCGCCAGCGCCGCCATGCCCGGCCCGCGCCGCATCTGCCGCAAGGCGATGCGAATGTCCTGCTCGCTGCGGTCCAGCCACATCCACCCCCAGGCTTCCCGCGCGCGCTCCCGCACCCCGAGCTCGCTGCCCAAGCCGCGCTTGCCCAGACCCTCTTCCGCGCGCATTTCCTGGTGCACGCGCAGCTCCTCCGCCAGCTCGCGATCCAGCTCGCGCCGGTGCAGCAGAAACCGGATGCGGCGCAGCAGCTTCATGCCGCCTACGCCGGCCGCATCACCCGGCTCACGGCCGCCACCATGCGCTCGAACGCGCTCACCTCCAGCCCCAGTTGCTTGCGCCCGGCGGGCGTGAGCCTGTAGTAGCGCGCGCGCCGCTTGGTCTCGCTCAGCCTCCATTCCGCCGTCACCCAGCCGTTCAGCAGCAGCCGCTGCAGCGCCGGATAGAGCGAGCCTTCTTCCACCCGCAGCACCTCGTCCGATCGCTGTTGGATCCGCCGTGCGATGCCGTAGCCGTGCAGCGACCCACGCTGCAGCGTGTCCAGAATGAGCATGTCCAGCGTGCCGGGAAGCAGATCGGAATCAGCTTTGTGCCTCATACTCATCAATCCTATGCATAGATCGCCGTTGTGTCAACAGCGGATTTTGCCGGCCCGCAACAGTGCTAGCTTGGTGGTATGCCTGCTCCCCGCCGAGTGCTGCTGGTAGCAACCACCACCGGCTATCAAACCGGCAGTTTTCGCGCCGCCGCCCAATCGCTGGGCATCGAACTGGTTCTGGCCAGCGATCGCTGCCCTCAACTCGCCGATCCCTGGCGCGATCAGGCCGTTCCGATTCGTTTCCATGAGGTCAAGGGCGCGCTCGACCTGTTGCGGTCCCAAGGTCCGTTTGCCGGCATCGTCACCTCCGGCGATCGCGCTGCGGTCATGGCCGCCCAGCTCGCGGCCGGCCTCAAGCTTCCCTTTCATTCCCCGGATGCGGCCGCGCTCTGCCACGACAAAGTGGCTTTTCGCGAAGCTTTGGCATCTGCCGGCCTGCCCGCGCCCTGGGTGCAGAAATTCAAAACCGACCACGATCCTTCCGCCGCCGCGGCGGCGGTGAAATTCCCCTGCGTGCTCAAGCCGGCGATTCTCTCCGGCAGCCGCGGCGTGATCCGCGCCAACGACGGCACATCGTTTGTATCGTCGTTTCAGCGTATTCGTCAGCTTTTGGCCGCGCCCGCCATCCGGCAATGGAAGGATCCGGGCGCGGATTGGATTCTGGTCGAAGGCTACATTCCCGGCACCGAGTGCGCGCTCGAGGGCTGGATGTCGACCGGCGAGCTGAACCGCTTCGCCCTGTTCGACAAGCCCGACGCGCTCGAGGGCCCGTATTTCGAAGAGACGATTTACCTGACGCCCTCGAGCTTGCCCTCCGAGCAGCGGGCGCTGATTTGGGACATGGTCGAAGCCGCCGCCCGCGCGGCCGGGCTGGGGCCCGGACCGATCCACGCCGAAATCCGCCTCGACGGCGATACCGCCTACGTACTGGAGATCGCGCCGCGCTCGATCGGCGGCCTCTGCGGCCGGGCGCTGCGCTTCCGCCGCGCGTCGTCCACGGGCCCGGATGGACGGCTGATTTCCCTGGAAGAGCTGCTGTTGCGCGCTGCCATCGGCGAGCCGGTTGTGTCCTGGCAGCGCGAAAATCAAGCCTCCGGGGTAATGATGATTCCGATTCCGAAAACGGGCGTGTTGGAAGAGGTGGGTGGGGTGGACCAAGCCCGCAAGATCGCTGGCATCGAAGCCGTTGAGATTACGGCTAAATTGGGCGAGCCGCTGCAAGCCTTACCCGAAGGCAGCTGTTATCTTGGCTTCATCTTCGCGCGCTCGGTCACGCCGAAAACGGTGGAGCAGGCGCTGCGCCAAGCTTCCGCGCAATTGGACATCCACATGCGCGAAGTGTTACCGGTTGCCTGAACTTACTTCGCTCGCTGCGGGACGGGCACGAAGCCGGGCGGCAGCGCTGCGCCTTCGCCAAAGAAAAACTGCTCCAGTTGCGCCTGGATCAGCTTTTGCGCCTCCGGCGTCCAAGGCGCCAGCCGGTACTCGTTCATCAGCATTTTCGCGTGTTCTTTCCACATGTTCCACGCCTCCGCCGATACACCCTCATAGATCCGCTGGCCCAGCTCGCCCGGCCAGGGCGGTTCCTCCAGCCCGGGCAAATCCCTCTGCAGTTTCACGCAATGAACGATGCGCGCCATGCCTCTAGTCTACGGCAATCCGCGCAGGCGCGAGCGATGCCGGCGCCCGGGGGAGATGACCCCGGCTGTTGGTCCTGCTATCCTGAAACCTCCCGCGGCCCCACCGCAACCCCCGCGGCTTCTACGCCGAATGCCTCTCCCCGCAAAAGCGATCCCTGCACGAGAGCGGCTAATCGTCGCGCTCGACGTCGAGGATGTCGCCGCCGCCAAGGCGCTGGTCGACGAGCTGGGAGACACCGTCGCATTTTATAAGATCGGCCTCGGATTGGCCTTCGATCGGGAGTTTTGGAAGCTTTTCGACTACCTGCGCGACCGGGAAAAGAAAGCCTTTGCCGACATCAAGTTCTTCGACGTGCCGGAGACGGTCAAGGCCGCGGTCGCCAAAGTCGTGGGAAGCGGCGCCTACTTCGCCACCGTGCACGCCCAGGAGGAGATGATCCGAGCGGCCCTCGAGGGCCGCGATCGGGCGGGATCCAGCCGCGCAGATCTGAAGATTCTCGCGGTGACCGTGCTGACCAGCCTGGATCAGGGCGATCTGGAGGCGATGGGGTTCCAGGTCAACGTCGACGAATTAGTCCTCTCGCGCGCCCGGCGCATGCTGGCGATCGGATGCGATGGCGTGATCTCCTCCGGGAGGGAAGCGGCGAAACTCCGCAGCACCCTGGGAGAGAATTTCCTGGTCGTGGTGCCCGGCATCCGGCCCGTCGAGAACACGGACGACCAGAAGCGCACCGTTGACCTCGAGCAGGCGTTCGAGGCGGGGGCCGACTATATCGTCGTCGGCCGTCCCATCCGCAACGCCCCCAACCGCGTTGCCGCCGCCGCCGACCTCCAGGCGCGCATCGCCCGGCGCTTCCCCGCCTGATCCGGGAAGTATCATAGCTGCGTGCGCATAGTTTTTCTGGGCACGCCCGACTTCGCCGTTCCCACCCTGCAGGCGCTGGCGCGCGGTCCCGTGACGAAAGTCATTGCCGTCGTCTGCCAGCCCGACCGTCCCGCCGGCCGCGGCGGCGCGCTGCAGGCGCCCGCCGTCAAGCGC
>JBOGKM010000028.1:0-36088 GCA_050747745.1 Terriglobales bacterium | reverse complement strand
CAACAGGAGCGTAATGCCACTCTCCACCCCGAGCGCGGTCGCGCCCGCAGCGCGCATGGCGGCGATGGTGCCGGGGCCTACCACCGGCACATCGAAGCGCAGATCCTGTTTCGGCTTGGCGACTTTCACGATGGTCAGCGGACGGCCGCCAGCGAGCGTGGCGGAGCGCGCGATCATGGCGTCGGTGCCTTCCATCGCCTCCGCGGCGACGCAGGCGCACTCGGCGATGGCCACCGCTTGGCCGATGTCCATGGCGGCCAGGTGCCGCGCGACCGAGAAGCCGTACTCCAGATCGGCGCGCTCACGCGCGTCGGCGTCCCGCGCCGTCATCGGACCTTGAGTCGCTAGCAGGGGTTGCAGAAACTGGGTTGAGCTCTCCAGCGTAATGCCGGAATCTTCCAAGACGCGCGCCACCCCCCCCAGCAGGGAATCGGTGTTGCGCGTGGCCAGCGAGGCCAGCAGCATGGCCATTTTCCAATCGGGACGCAGGTGCGAAAAAATCTGTTTATGCTTTACCTGGCCCGCCATGACCGCCCGCCGCACGCCCGCCGAATGAAAGATCTGAATGAGCTTGCCTAACTGCCCCAGGCCAAGCCAGTGGACCTCGGCTGCCTGGGCGGCGATGGAGGGTTCGGTTTCCTCCTTGATCGCGGCCACGACCATCTCGAGGCCGCGTCCGCGCGCCGCCTCCAGCAAGAGAAACGGGAAACGGCCATTGCCCGCGATCAGCCCGTATTTGTCAGCGGCCACTACTTGATCACCCCGCGGCGGCTGGTCTCGATGAATTCGGCCAGCACCGCCGTATCCTGGTTCCAGCATTCGGCGCGGATGCGCGCCAGCGCCTGGGTAGTGTTGAGGGCGGAGTGGAGCAGCAGCCGGAAAGCCTGCTCCAGCGCCGCGATGCGCTGCGGCGTGAAGCCTTTGCGCTTCAGCCCGATCTTGTTCGCGCCAAAAGCGTGGTTTTCGCGTTCGGAGCTGGTGATGGCAAACGGCATCACATCCTGAGTGGTGATCGTACCGCCGCCCAAGTAAGCATAGGGGCCGACGTGCACGAAGGGATGAATGGGCGAAAAGGCTCCCAGGCCAGCGTGGTCGCCGACATGGACGTGTCCGCCCAGGGTCGAACAATTGGCCATGACGATATGCGAGCCCAACTGGCAATCGTGGGCAATGTGACAGTAGGCCATGAGCAGATTGTGGCTGCCCATGCGCGTCACGCCACCGCCTTTGAGGGTGCCGCGATGCAGGCTGCAAAACTCGCGGATGACGTTATTTTCGCCTATTTCCAGCCGGGTCGGCTCGTTCTTGTAGGTCAGGTCCTGCGGCGGCAGGCCGAGGGTGGTGAAGGGAAAGACGTGATTATTGGCGCCCAGGCGGCAGATACCCTGCATCACCACGTGCGCCTCCAGGCGGCAGTTTTCGCCCAACTCGACGCCGGCGCCAAGCACACATCCGGGTCCGACAAAGCAGGACTCGGGTACGCGCGCGGCCGTGTCCACCACCGCCAGCGGTGAAATCATGCCTCAACCTGCGGCAGGGCGGGTTGCGACGCTTCGGCGCCCTGACGCGGCAGCACGGCGCAGCTCAGCAGGCCTTCGGCCGCCAACTTTTCGCCCACAAAGGCGCGGCCCTGCATGCGGCCGGCGGTGGAACGGAAGCGCAGCACTTCCACTTCCAGCCGCAATTGGTCGCCGGGGACGACGGGCTGACGGAAGCGCGCCCCGTCAATGCCGGTGAAATAGATCAGGTGCTGGCCGGGCTCATGATCCTCGTGAAGGATCATGAGCGCGCCCGCCTGCGCCATCGCTTCCAGCACCAGCACGCCCGGCATAATCGGCTTGCCGGGGAAATGGCCCTGAAAGAACGGCTCGTTGGCGGTGACGTTTTTCAGGGCAACAATCCGTTTGCGCGGCTCGAAGGCGACGATGCGATCCAGCAGCAGAAAAGGAAAGCGGTGCGGCAGCAGGCGCTCGATCTCCGGAATACCCATCGGCAGGGCGAAACGCAGGGGGGTTTGGGTGGCTTCAGTCATGGCGCGGCACAACCTCAGTCATTTTACAATGGCGGTTGTGTCCACGCCTGCTTCTTTGCTCGCCTGGCTGGCTGAGCGCCAGCCGGAAATGCTGGCCTGCCTGTGTGATTGGGCCAGGATGGAAACTCCCTCGACCGAGCCGGCGCGGGTGCAGGCGTTCGCCCGGACGGTCGCGGCAGCCTTCACCGCCGCCGGTTGCAGCGCACAGGAGCACGAAGCTGCTCTGGAACTGCGCGCTCCCGGCGCGGACCCGGCGGCGGCGCCGGTGTTGGTGTTGGGGCACCTGGACACGGTGTTCGCCACGGGCGTACTGACACGCATGCCGGTGCGCAGCGATGGGCAGCGGTTGTGGGGGCCGGGTGTGTACGACATGAAAGGCGGGGTGGTCCAGCTGCTGTATGCGCTGCGGGCGCTGGCGGCGGCCGGGGCGCGACCGCGCCGGCCGCTGCATGCGCTGCTGGCGTTCGATGAAGAAATCGGCAGTACGCACTCGCGGGCGCTGACCGAAGCAGGGGCGGGCGCCGCCGGAGCGGCACTGGTGTTGGAGCCGGGCGCGGGCGAGGAGGGCAAGCTCAAGGTGGCGCGCAAGGGAATTGCGGTCTACCGGGTGGTGGCCCAGGGCCGCGCCGCGCACGCGGGGGTGGATTTCGAGCAGGGCGCGAGCGCTATCGTCGAGCTGGCGGCGCGGGTAGCGGAGATCGCGCACTGGAGCGATGCGCGACGTGGATTGAGCATCAATCCCGGCCTCATTGCCGGCGGCACGCGCCTGAACGTCGTCGCCGCGCAGGCCGAGGCCCACATCGAAGCGCGCGCCTGGACCGCGGCCGAACTGGAGGACTTCGACCGACGGCTGCGGTCGCTGCAGCCGGACGATGAACGCGTGCGCCTGCAGGTGGAAGGCGGTCTGAACCGCCCGCCCATGGAACCCACGCCCGCCAGCCTGGCGCTGGCAAGCGAGGCCCGGGAGCTGGGCAGGGAACTAGGGCTTGAGCTGGATTCGACGGGAACGGGCGGCGGCTCGGATGGCAGCTTTGCCGCCGCCCTGGGCGTTCCCACCCTGGACGGCTTAGGCATGGCCGGAGGAGGCGCCCACACCGATCAGGAGCACATTCTCATACCCGCGCTGGCGCCGCGCACGGCACTGCTCGCGGCCCTGTTGCAGCGGATCTAGTCCGGTGAGTGCGGAGTGTAACCGGCGCGGGCGGAAATGATGACGCCCGGGCGATGGCAGCGGATCAGGATACGGCGATAGCCGGGTGCGGAATCGCCGTGGGGATAATAGGCCAGGTCGTAGCTGGCGCGCAGCTCGCCCGCGATGGCGGCGAGATAAACAGCCGGTTGAACGCGGCGGGCATCCACGGCCCGTCCGCCGGTGGCCGAGGCGAGATGGTTCATGACCTCCATGCCTTGCACGTCGCTGGAGTCCCATTTGTGATCTTCGGTGTAGCGGACGGTGAAGATGGTGGTGTCGTTGTTTTCGGCGGCGGTGACGGCATCCTGCTCGTCGTGCGCGCTCGAGTTGTCCTCGCCATCGCTGAACACGAGCAGCGCGCGGCGGCCGGGCTGGCGGGCCATTTTTTCCGTGATCGCGTAATCAATGGCGTCATAAAGAGCCGTGCCGCCATCGCGATCCGCATTCGGCCCCGACAGCGGTCCCAATAGCGGGTAGGCGTAGCGCGAGCGGTAATGATCCAGCGCCCAAAGAAGCGAGGGCGAGTAAGAGGTGTAGTCGCTGAGGAGGCGGATGTGGTCGGCAAACCCGACTAGAAAGGCGTGGTCGTCGGGCGTGAGCAAATGGCCCAGGAAGCGCTCCAAATCGTAGCGGTGCTGCTTGAGCGAATCATGCTGGCTGCCGCTCATGTCGAGGATGATGCCCAGCGTAAGCGGCATTTGCGGCGCGGGGGAAAAGAAGGCGATGGTTTGCGGAACGCCGTTTTCGGTTACGCTCAGATCGCCGGCCTGGAGTCCGGTCACAAGTCCGCCCAGGGCGGTGTGCGCCGAGAAGGCCACATTCACCAAGCTGGTGGTAGTCACGAAGAGCTTTTGTGCGCCCAACGGCGCGGCCGCCAGCGCCAGAGATGCCGCCAACAGGCAAAGACTCCGCATATCAGCTCCTACGCGCTGCAGCGCGTTGCGAGTGCAGAGACAGTATAATTCCGCATGCGCGTGCTGGGCGTGGATTGCGGCAGCGAAGCGACCGGGTACGGGGTGATCGCAAGCGACGGGCGCCACCACCGCGCTCTCGCCTCGGGCACGCTGCGGCTGCAGGGCGAGAGTTTTGCGCTGCGGTTGCATCACATTCACCTGGGGCTGACCGATCTTATGGTGCAGCACCAGCCTGCGTGCGTAGCCATTGAGGACGTGTTCTATGCCAAAAACGTGCGCTCGGCGCTCAAACTGGGCCACGTGCGGGGGGTGGTGATGCAGGCGGCGGCGGCGCAGGGGCTGGCAGTAGCCGAGTACACGCCGCTGGCGATCAAAAGCGCGCTTACCGGCTACGGACGCGCGGAAAAGCAGCAGGTGCAGCGCATGGTGTGTGAGCTGTTGCACCTGGCGGCGCCGCCCGATTCGCTCGATGCCAGCGACGCGCTGGCGGTGGCCATCTGCCACATACATTCCCAACGCCTATAGTTGAGGCATGGGGCGTTTATATCCTTTGGTGATCGGGGGGGCGCTGGCCGCGCCCGAGCAGGAACTCACCGTATGCTCGCCCTACGATGGCGGCGAGGCGGGCCGCTGCGGCGACGCAACCGGCCTGGAAGTGGAGCGCGCGCTGGAAGCGGCGGCGGGGGCACGGGCAGCGATGGCGGCGCTGCCCGCCTGGAAGCGCGCGCAGGCGCTGGGTGAGCTGGAAACGGCGGTACGCACCAACCAGGACGAGCTGGTGAGGCTTATGGTAGCGGAGGCAGGCAAGCCGGTAAAGGCGGCGCAGGTCGAGGTGCGGCGCGCGCTGCTCACCCTGCGCACGGCGGCGGAGGAGGCGCTGCGCATCGGCGGGGCGGTCGAGCCGCTGGATGTGGCAGCGGGCGGGGAAGGGCGCTGGGCGATTTCGCGCCGCTTTCCCGTCGGCGTGATTGCCGGCATCACGCCCTTCAATTTTCCGCTCAACCTGGTGCTGCACAAGCTGGCGCCGGCGATTGCCAGCGGCAATCCCATAATCATCAAAGCTTCGCCGCGCGCACCGCTGTGCGCCTTGCGGGTGGGCGAGATGGCGTTGGGACTGGAACTGCCGCCGGGGGCGGTGAACGTGCTTTCGGGCGGCGCCGAACCGGCATTGCGGCTGTGCGAGGACGGCCGGGTGGCGATGGTCTCGTTCACCGGCAGTGCGGCGGTGGGCTGGAAATTAAAGGCGCGCGCCGCACACAAAAAAGTGGTGCTGGAGCTGGGCGGCAACGCCGCCAACGTCGTCCACAGCGATGCTGATCTCGATCTGGCGGCCGAGCGCCTGGTGGCTGGCGCCTTTTCTTATGCCGGCCAAAGCTGCATTTCCGTGCAGCGCGTTCTGGCGCAGCAGGACGTTTACGCCGCGCTGCGCACGCGCCTGCTGGAGCGCATCCGCCGGTTGCGGGTGGGCGATCCGCGCGATCCGGAAACCGACGTTGGGCCCATGATTAACGCCGAAGCCGCCGCGCGCGCCTTCGCATGGATGCAGGATGCGGTAGCGGCGGGTGCGGCCGCTGCGTGCGGCATGAAGCAGGACGGCGCCCTAGTCTGGCCCACGGTGCTGGAGAACGTGCCTCCGGACGCCGCCATATGGAAAGAGGAAGCTTTCGCTCCGGTGTTGCTGCTGCGTTCCTACCAACGCTTCGAGGAAGCACTCGAGGAATCCAACGCCAGCCGTTATGGTCTGCAGGCGGGCGTGTTTACGCGGGATATCAATCTCGCGTGGCGGGCGTTCGAGGTGCTGGAGGTGGGTGCGGTGGCGCTCAACGAAGTTTCCAGTTGGCGCATGGATCCCATGCCCTACGGGGGTGTGAAAGCCAGCGGCTTTGGGCGCGAAGGCCTGCGCAGCAGCATGGAGGAGATGACCGAATTGCGGCTGCTGCTGCTGCGCGCGAGCTAGTTTCCGAGCAGGGCATCCACGAACTGGCCGGCTTCGAAGGGGACCAGATCCTCGGCGCGTTCGCCCACGCCGAGGTAGCGCACCGGCACGCCCAGTTCGCGTGCGATGGCCACCACGATGCCGCCGCGAGCGGTACCGTCCAGTTTGGTGACGATCAGGCCGGTGAGGGCGCCCGCCTGGGTGAACTGGCGGGCTTGCTGTAAACCGTTCTGACCGGTGGTCGCGTCCAGCACCAATAAGGTCTCGTGGGGCGCGCCGGGCACCAGACGACCGGCGGTGCGGTGCATTTTGGCCAGCTCCTGCATGAGGTTGGTTTTGGTGTGCAGCCGCCCGGCGGTATCCACGAGCACATAGTTCACGGCACGCGCCTTGGCGGCCTGGAGGGCGTCGAACAGCACCGCGGAGGGATCGGCGCCTGGCTTTTGCTGCACGATTTCGACGCCGGCGCGTTGAGCCCACACGGCGATCTGTTCGCCCGCGGCGGCGCGGAAGGTGTCGCCGGCGCAGATGAGCGAACTGAAGCCTTCGTTCTTGTAGCGCTGCGCCAATTTGCCGATGGAAGTGGTTTTGCCGGCGCCGTTCACGCCCACCAGAAGGACAACGAAGGGACCGCCGTCGTCGGATTCGGCGGGGCGGCGGGCGGTGTGGTCGAAAATCGTGACCAGTTCCGTTTTGATGGCCGCCCGTACCATTTCCGGCGAAACCGCGGCGCCTTTGTTGCGCCGCTGCTCGAACTGCTGCCGCACGCGGGTCACGATTTCGGCCGCGCTGCGCGCGCCCAGGTCCGCCTGGATGAGCGCGGATTCGAGCTGGCGCAGCAGTTCCGGGCTGACTTCGGTCTTACCCTGAAACAGATCGCCGACCTGAGCCACCAGGCTCTCGCGGGATTTTTCAACCGCACCGGCAACTTTTTCACTGACGCGCTCGAAAATGGTGGGCTTGGGAGGAGGGCCAAAAAGCGTCTGAATCATGGGGTGTGTTTTAATTTTCTCAGAAATCAACAGACCGGTAACGCCTGGGAATTGCGATAATGTCCGCCGTGCCTACCACTGCCGCCCTTTCCGCTCCGCCGCGCCACCGCGGCTGGCGCCTGCTCGGAGAAGTGATTGCCGCGCTGGTGCTGCTGGCAGCAGCGATGCTGGGCTTTTTGTATGTTTACGTCCGCGGCGTCCAGCCCCAGCTTGACGGCCGGCTGGCGCTGGCGGGCCTGCAGGCGCCCGCCACGATTGTGCGGGATCGGTGGGGCATTGCCCACATCCAGGCCGCCTCGATCCACGATCTGTTTCTGGCGCAGGGCTTCGCCATGGCACAGGACCGGCTGTGGCAGATGGATCTGATGCGGCGGCTGGCGGAGGGCCGCCTGGCGGCCATTTTTGGTCCGGAGGCGCTGCCGTTAGACAAGCAAAACCGGGAGCTCGGCCTGGGGCGCATGGCGCGGAGGAATGCACGACATCTGGAGCCGGGCGAGGCCGCGCTGCTGGAGGCGTTTGCGGAGGGTGTGAACGACTACATCGGCCGCAGGCAGAATCATTTGCCGCTGTCGTTTCAACTGCTGCACTATCGCCCGCAGGCGTGGCAGCCCTCCGACACGCTGGCGGTGGCGGCCTACATGTACCAGACGCTGGCGTCGGACTACAAAGACAAGCTCATTCGCGAGACGTTCCTTGCCAAGCTGGGACCGATACTGGGCGCGGAGTTGTTTCCCGACCAGTCGCCCTGGGATGTGCCGCCGGGCGCACCGCCGCCGCAGGCACCGGCGCAACTGTTGCCGGCATCGCAGAACCGAATGCGGCCGCCGTTGCAGGTGTTTGTGGCGCCCTCGCAGAGATCGCAACAGCGGGGCGGGAGTAACAATTGGGTGCTGGCGGGATGGCGCAGCTCGACCGGGCTGCCGCTGCTGGCCAACGACCCCCACCTGGAGTTCCAGATCCCGGGCCTGTGGTGGACGGCCTCGTTGCGCTCGCCGCAACTGCATGTGGCCGGGGTGGCCATTGCGGGCGTGCCGGGAATCGTTATCGGGCACAATGACCAAATTGCCTGGGGTGTTACCAATGGGGATGCGGACGTGCAAGATCTGTACCGCGCCAAGCTGGACGGCAAGGGCAATGTGCTGACGCCCACCGGGTGGATTAAGCTGCGCCATTGGCACGAAGTCATCCGGGTGAAGAACCAGGCTGCGGTCAGGCTCGACATCGCGGTCACGCCGCACGGGCCCATCATCGCGCACGATGCGGGCGGGCCGCTGGCGCTGGCGTGGAGCATGTACGCGCCGGGCGCACTGCGGGAAATGCATGTGTTCCTGGAAATCGACGAGGCCCAGAACTGGCAGGAGTTTGAGCAGGCGCTGGCGGGCTTCGCCGGCCCGGCGCAGAACTTTGTGTATGCCGATCGCGCCGGCCACATTGGCTACCAACTCGCCGGCTGGGTGCCGGTGCGGAGGGGTTTTGAGGGTTCGGTACCCGTGCCCGGCGATCAGGCCGGCTACGAGTGGCAGGGCTGGATTCCATTTTCGCGGCTCCCGCGTGCGCTCGATCCCAGCAGCGGAATACTGGCCACCGCCAACGGGAGGATTACGCCCAATGGCTACCGCTACGTCATCTCGACCGACTGGGACGCACCCAACCGCACCCGCCGCATCTACGCGCTGTTGCAGGCGCGGGAGCGGTGGACGCCAGCGGCGCTGGGCAGCGTGCAAACCGATGCGGTTTCCGAGCAGGACCGGGACTTCGCCGCTGCGCTGGTCGCCGCCGGACGCGCGGCCGAAACCGGCGGCGGCGGGCTGAGTCCGCGGCTGCGTCAGGCGGTCAATCTGTTGCGCGGCTTCCGCGGCGCCATGAATCATGAAAGCGCCGCTCCCACGCTGGCCTACTTCACGCGTCAGGAGCTGTTGCAGGAAGTGCTGGCGGCCAAGGTGGGTGCTGCGCAGGCGCGGGACTACAAGTGGAGCGAGGCTCCGGTATTCGAGCAGTGGCTGGTGCGGCAGCAGCCGCCGCAGTGGCTGCCGCATGGGTATGCGGATTGGAACGCGCTGTTGCTGCACTGCTTGTCACAGGTCGTGCAGCGCATCACGCTGCGACCGGGGACGGCGCATTGGGGCCACGATCAAAGGCTAAGCCTGCTGCATCCGGTGTTTTCCCAGGTGCCGTTCGCGCGCGGCTGGGCTGACCTGGGGCCGGTGGAAATCGACGGCAGTCCACTGACGATCAAGCAGGCGCGCAATCCGTCGCTGGGAGATAAAGTCGAGCTGGGCCCGAGCATGCGTTTCATCGCCGATCCGGCCGATTGGGACCAGTCCACGCTGACGCTAGTGGCGGGCGAATCCGGGCTGCCGTTCAACCGGCATTACCGCGACCAGTTTTCCGCCTATCTTGCCGGACGCGGGCTGCCGCTGTGGTTCTCCGCGCAGGCGGTGGCGATGGACGCGGTCCACAGTTTGCGGCTGGAGCCGGCCGCGTCTAGGCGCACAAATCCATAACCGCGCGTTCGAGCACCAGCGGCACCGAAGGCGGCGAGGAGCGCAGTTCGACATCGGCGCGGTGCAGTCTCGGAAGGGTACGCCGCAGCGCCGGTGCGTTCATGTGTTGGGCGAGGGCGAGCACATCATCGGCGGCGAAGCCGGGGGGACGCAGGCCTTCGGGCAGCAGGCGGTAGAGGGCGCCGCGGTCGCGCACAGATTCCTCGCGGCAGATCAGCGCCATGGCGAAGGCGCGGCTGAGCTGGAAGACGAGGCCGATGGCGCCGGCTTCGCCCTCCTCGCGCCACCAGTGCGCCAAAGCCAGAAGCGCGCCCGCGCGGTCCTGGCGCGCGATGCGCTGCGCCAAATCGTAGGCGGAAGCGGCGGCGCCACCGCAGGCCAGCGCCGCGAAAGCTTCGCCAGCAATGGGGCCGGCGCCGGTGTATAGGGCCAGCTTTTCGATTTCGCGCTGCATGGAGGCCAGGTTGGCGGCGCAGCGCCCGCTCAGCAGGCGCGCCAACGCGGGATCAAGCTGGCAGCCGAGTTCGAGCGCCATCTGCTGTGCCAGCGTCGCCGCCTGCGTCTCGCTCGGCCGCGCGCACCAGAGCAGCGGCCCGGCCGCGCCCAGGGTAGCTTCGAGGCGCTGCAGGCGCGATCTGTCGTCGAGTGAGATGCGGGCGCGTTCGGCCGGGATATGAATGTGGTCAGCGACAAAGACCAGCACCGCCGATGGCGCTTCCGCCCGGGCGGCGAAGGCCAGCAGGTTCGCCGGGAAATTGCCGTGCCGTTTCTTGCCGGCCGGCGCGGCATCTTCCGCAGCGCCGCCGCCGCGGCTGAACAGATCGCGTGCCGAGCAGAGCCAGTAGACCTGCAGCGGTGTCATCAGCGAGGGGCAGCGGGCGCCGTCCAGAATCGCCTCCAGCGGGGATTCGCCCAGGTCGGCTTCGATCCAGCCCAACTCGAGCGTGCTGGAGGGCACCCGCGCGCGCAGCTCACGCCGGAAACGATCGCGCACGTAGCTCTCATCGCCGACGAGGGTGTAGACCGGCCGCAGCGGGTCGAGCTCGAAGCGGGCGCTCAAAACGCCTCCAGGATATCCGCTACCAGCGTCTGCGCCACTTCCTGACTCAGGCGGGTAAAGGCGGTGGAGTCTTCCTCGAAGAAATCCTGTTGGCGGGTGCTGATCTGGTACTGTTCGTGAAAGACCATGTCGTTGTCGCGGAACAGTTGCCGGCCCGAAGGCTCGGCCGTCACCCAGGCCTGGAGGTGAATCACCACCTCGACGGAAGTGGCTCGGCCGCTGGCGGCATCGAAGGTAATGGGGCTGAGGGTGACGCTGCGCAGGTCCCCGTGCACGGCGGCATCACTGCCCGCCAGCTCCGGTTGTATGCGGTAGTGGGCGCGCTGCTCGAACTCCCGCGCCACGGCGGCGCTGATCTGCTGCGACAGGCGTGGCTGGTCGGTATGGTTGGCAAAGGGCAGGACCGCGAGCACGCGCGCATCGGCCGGCAGCGCGCCGCGGCCGGCGACATGATAGCCGCACCCGGCGGCGAGCAGGGCGGCAGCGGCCAACAGCATGGCGCCGGCAGGGGTGCGCATCATGCGCGCACCTTGTGGGCCAGCAGCGCCAGGGCGGCGTCCACGGCGCTGAAGGCAGTACGGCGGAGATTATCCACGCCCGCCCACAGCCACCACCCTCCGGCCGCATCGGCACGCAACGGGCCGAGCGCGATGGCGTCGGTACCGGCCACGCTCATCACGTCCGGGAACTCTGCAGCCGGCCTCAGCCAGGGACTGCTCATCGCCTGCAACAGTGCCTCTTGCTCCACTTCGGGTGCGAAGCGCACGTAAAGAGAAAGGAGGCAGGCATGAAAAACCGGCGCCTGGATCAGCTGCAGGGCCGGGGCGGGACCGGGGTGCAGGCGAGCGGTTTCGGCCTCGATGCGGCGCCGCAACGCGCCCAGGGGCGGCCTGGCCCCAGCGCCCAGACGCAAACGCAGGTTGAAGGCGATCTGGCAGCCGAAAACATCTTCGGGCAAGGTTTGCAGGGCCAGCAACCGCGCGCTCTGTTGTTGCAGCTCCTCGATGCCGTCCCAACCGCGCTGGCTGACCGGCTCGAACACGGTGGCCGACAGGGTATGCAAGAGCCCCGCCGCTTGCAGCCGGTCGAGAACATGCGCCAGCATCTGCGCCGCCGGATGCGCGACCACGGCGCCGGGGGTTCCCTCCGCGAGGCGAGGCTCGAGGCCCGCCAGCGCGAATTGCTCGCGTTCCGCCAGCCCGTTGCTGAGATCCACCACAACGGCGCGGGATGGCGCCATGGCGGCTACGGCTTCGGCTTCCGCTGCGGTGCCAGCCAGAAAGATCGCGTCCACGCCGGCCAGCGCCGCGGACGTGCAGGGAACCAGCACGACCGCTTCCTCATCGAAGCGGGCGAGGCGGCGCTGGAGTGGGGCGGCATCGGCCGTAGGAGTGCCGCCGGGCGCATCCAGCAGCGTGGGTGGCAGGGCAGGGAAATGGCGTTCCTCCAGCGCGGCATGCAATTCCTTGCCGAGCAGCGTGGGGGCGCCTTGAATGGCGATGCGATAGGGCGGCATGGGTTCTACGCCTGCCGGCGCCGCTGATGCAGATAGTGCGTAGCGCGCCAGAATACGGCTGTTCCCAGGTACACTACCGCCAGGCCCAGCAGCACCACTTCCGAGTAGTACCAGATTCCGGCAAACAGCGCCGCGATAATCACCATGAATACGTAGGGATGCCTGCGACCGAGGTCGATATCTTTGAAGCTGTAAAAACGCCAGGTGCTGACCATAAGCCAATCCAGCGCCAGCACCAAGGCCAGCCATAGTCCCGCCAGGAAGGCGTAGCGGTTGACGGCAGTGAACACGAAGGCTGGAGACGCGAAGAAATGCACGATCGCGGCGATCGTGCCCGCTGCCGCCGGAATGGGCATGCCAACGAAGTAACGCTTGCCCGGCTTGCCCGGATTCGAGGGTCGTACCGGGCCGGTGACGTCGGTATCGATGTTGAAGCGCGCCAGGCGCGCCGCGCCCGCCACCACGAACAGGAAGACGATAATCTGGCCAGCGCGGTTCAGGCCGACCAGCGCCGGGTGCGAAACAGCCAGAAAGCGCAAGCCCCAGATGTAGGCCAAAATGGCTGGCGCGACGCCGAAGCTGATGACATCGGCGAGGGAATCGAACTCGCGGCCGAAGGCGCTGGTGGCGTTGGCCATGCGCGCGATGCGTCCGTCCAGTCCGTCCAGCAAAATGGCCCAGCCGATGGCTTTAGCAGCTGTGTCCAGCAGCCCCGCGGGTGCGGCCGACTGTAGCGCCAGTAAAGACTGCTGGATGGCATACCAGCCCATGCCCAGATTCGCCACCGTGAACAGGGAAGGCAGCAACGCCACTCCGCGCCGCAGCGGTTGCGGCTGGTGTTGTGGTGGAATCGTGGGCACAGGGACAGAGGCAGGCACAGAAACAGATCTGCCCATTATAGCGTCCGCCGATCGATTCAAGCGCTATTGGCGGCCTTCGTCCTCGGCCTTGTACATGTACTTGATAATGGCTTTGTAGATCAGCAGGTTAGGCTCGCCGGTGCGATGCACCTTGATGCAGTGGCGGTCGTACCACTCGATCAAGCCGCGGATTTGCTCGCCGTCCCGCAGCACCAGCACCATTTCGGTTTTGGCCTGCATTTGCTTGAGGAAGTAAAAACATTCGGCGTTGGTCTGCTCCGGCGGCACTGGCTTTTTGGGCAAGCGCGGCGGGGCGGGCGCATGTGCGGCGGCGGCGGGAGCGGAACTGGCGGCGCGGGCTAGTTGGTCGCGCACTTCGGCCAGGGAGGGGCGGATGAGCTTGCGGTTACTGATCAGTTCGGATTCTGGGCTGCGGCGGGCGGCGGTTTCATTGAGTAAGGCCATAGTGAGGTTTCCCCAGTCCCCGTCCGGAATTCCCGCGCCGGCTCAGCATGCAGGCTGTGACAACTCCAGCGCCCAGCTTGCCAGTGCCAGCGGGCGAAAGCTGTTGCGCTGCGCGGCCACCTGGATATGGCCCAATCGTTCAATCACGCCTGGCAGACTAGACGGTGACATGTGTTGGGCCAACTCCCTGAGCGCGGGGAGGCAATCCACATTTCCCACCCCGCTGGCGAATTCCGATTGGAGATAAATGATATCTTGCAAGACACTATAGAGAATTTCGAGCAGCGATTCAAATTTTTCTTTGCTGGCTCGGGTGGACTCACTGCGGCGCAGCAGAACCTCGGCGGGGCCGCCCTGCAAGCCAGCCTGCAGCAACTCCAGCGCTTCGGTGCGCAACTGGCGGTAGGCGGCGAGATCCAAACCCAGCGCGCGGCCCGGGCAACCCTGAGCCAGGTGGGCCGCCAGTGCGGCTTGTTCCGCATCCAGGCCGCGCTGCTGCAGTGCCGCGACCAGTTCAGGAATGGGAACCGGGGCCAGACGGACCATTTGCACGCGCGAGCGCACCGTGGGCAGCAGCGCCAACGGATTGGCAGCCAATAGAATGATCAACACGCCCGGCGGAGGCTCCTCCAGGGTCTTAAGGAGCACCGACTGGGTCGCCCAACGGGCGCGGTCGAACTCGGGCACGATCAGCGTCCAGCAATGGCCGGCATCAGGGGTCAGATGAGTCTGATGAATGATTGCCCGCGCTTGCGCCATGGTCAAAAAATCGCCGTCGGGTGGAAACAGGAAGACCGCCGGATGCAGTTCGACGCGCAGCGGCGCCTGCTGGCGCGCGGCAGTTTTTACCTCCGCGGCGCGGTGGGCTTCGGCGGCGGCAACGAGCTCGGCGAGCTGACCGGGCGTAGCGGCCTGGCGGCAAGACCCGCAGGCGCCGCAGATGGCGCCGGCTTCGGGCGGGGATTGGCAATTGAGCGCCCGGCCCAGGTTCAACGCCAGCGTGGTTTTGCCGCTGCCATCGGGGCCGGCGAGCAGCAGCGTGCGTTGCGGCCGCCGGCCGCGGGCGGAAGCGGCGAGCGTGCGCAGCTCGTCCACGGCGGCGGCGTTGCCGATGAAGTCATGCCACATCATCGACGACGGCGCGGATGCGCGCCGCCACCTCCTCACGGCTGCCATGCGCGCCGATGAGGCGGCAGCGGCGGGATTCGCGCGCGGCGAGGGCGCGATAGGCGGTGGCTACGCGGGCGAAGAATTCCGCGTCCTCGCGCTCGAAGCGCGAGGCGGCGCTGAGGCTGCGGGCGCGCGCCAGCGCGACCTCGGGATCGAGATCCAGGATCAGGGTCAGGTTGGGCTGCAGGTTGCCGCAGAGAATGCGGTGCATGGTGGCGATGGCGGCGCGATCCCAGCCGCGGCCGCCGCCCTGGTAGGCTTCGGTCGCATCGTGAAAGCGATCGCAGAGCACCCAGTGGCCGGCGGCGAGCGCCGGCCGGATGATTTCCTCGGCGCTTTGCGCGCGCGAAGCGCACATGAGGGCCAGCTCGGCACCGACTGAAGGTTCGGTTTCCAGCACCAGCGTGCGGATACGCTCGCCCAGAGCCGTGCCACCAGGCTCGCGCGTCACCGTCACCGGCGCGCCGCCCTGCTGGCGCAGATGCGCGGCCAGCAGATCGAGCTGGGTGCTCTTGCCGCTGCCATCGAGACCTTCCAAGGTAATGAACGCGGGTGGGCGCACACTCAGAATTGTAGTTCAATGAGCTTATGGAACCTGGCATCGCGGAGGCGGTTGCTCGCGCGCGGGAGGAAATCGCGGCGGCGTGCGCGCGTGCCGGACGCGACCCGAGTGCAGTCACGCTGCTGGCGGCCAGCAAGACGGTCAGGCCGGAGCGCATACACGAGGCTTATGCGGCAGGCATGCGGCATTTTGGGGAGAACCGGGTACAGGAGCGCGAGGACAAAAAGGACGCACTGGCGGATCTGGAGATCGAGTGGCACCTGATTGGCGGACTGCAAAGGAACAAGGCGGCACGGGCGATTGCATGCTTCGATGTCATCGAGGCGGTGGATTCACTGGAACTGGCCCGGCGGTTGAACGGCCTAGCCGCGCAACCGTTGCGTGTCATGATCGAGATCAACCTGGCGGTGGAAGGGCAAAAGCACGGCGTGGCGCCGGCGTTGGCGCCGGAGCTGGCGAGGCGGGTTGGGGAGCTGCGACAGTTGCGGCTGGAGGGGGTGATGGCAGTGCCGCCCGCGGCGGAAAATCCCGAAGATAGCCGGCCGTACTTCCGGGAGCTGACTGCGCTTGCCGGGCGCATTCGCCGTGAGCTGCCTGCGGCGCCGGAGCGCTGGGAGATTTCCATGGGGATGTCGCACGACTATGCGGTTGCAGTCGAGGAAGGTGCGACCGTCGTGCGGCTGGGCACGGCGCTGTTTGGCGCGCGCATTTAAAAAGCGTGGATTTTGCTTCGCTTTTAGGCTCTAAGTCGTTGACTTTCCTGTTGTTATTACGAGCCACTTGTGCCGTGCTGGCCAGGGTCGCCTACCGCGGCAGGCGGGCGTATTCGGAGCGGGCTTGCTGGAGCACAGGCAGGTTAGGATCGGCGTTCTGCCAGGAAGCGAAGAAATCCTGGTAGGCAGTGCGAGCAGGGGCAGTTTGACGTTGGAGGGCGTAGGCACGGGCGAGACCGAGCTGGGCGAGGGGCATGAATTCCGCTCCGCCGATGCCGACGGCATTGAAGCTGACCCCGCGCAACTGCAGCAGGTGTTGGAAGGCGGGGGCGGCAGCAGCGCCATTACCGGCGGCAAGGTAAGCGGCGCCGCGCTGGTAAAGCGAGTCGGCGACGGCACCGTCGTAAGGCGCGGCGGCGACCATGGCGGCAACGGCCTGGGCGTCATGGCCGGCGCGAATTGCTCCGATGGCGGAGATGATGGACGGGTATACGTAGCGCATCCAGACGGAGCCGGGCATCTGGTGAACGGTCTTGGACATGAGCGTAGAGGCGGCGGTGGTATCGCCGATGCGGGCGTCGATTTCGGCAGCATAGGCCAGCGCCATGGGTCGGGTGGAAGCGGCGAGTGCGGCGGCGGCTTGGCGCGCCAGAGCGGACTGGCCAAACAGGGCTGCGGCGAGGCCCTCCAGCTCCTCGTTGTTCACCGCGATGGTCTTGCCTTCGCCGAGCTGCTGCGCGAGGACGAGAGCCTGGGCGCCGAGGCTGCGCGCACGTGTGAGCTGGCCGTAGGCGGCGGCAATTTCGGCTTCATCGCCAAGCATGTCGAGCCGGCCCTGGGGCGCGGCCGAGGCCAGCGCTGTTTGCCTCGCCTGCTCGGCGGTATCGCCCTGGCGCCAGGCGAGCGTGGCCAGGTATTCGTGAACCTCGAAGCCGCCGGTGTGATGCGCGAGGGCGGCATTGAGAATGGCTTTGGCTTCGTCCAGACGACCGAGCGTCTCGTAGGCGTGGGCGGCGTTGCCGTAGGCCACAAAGTTTTCGGGGTTGAGGCGCAGGGATTACAGGGCGGCCTGCAGCCATTGAGGGAACTGGCCGAGTTCGGAATAAGCATCGGCGAGATCGGCCCAGGCGAGGAAATCCCGCGGGTAGGTTTGAGTCAGGGTCTGATAGGCCCGGACGGACTTGCTGTACCGCTGGATGAGCAGGTAATACATGGCGGTGATCTGCATGCGCTCGCGCTCGCTGGCACGATAGCGCAGACTGAACGCCTTGGCGCCGTCCTGGATCGAGGCCTCGATGTTGTTGAGATTGCCCTCAGCCGCGGCCGCGAGGCGCCAGGCCATGGCGAAGTTGGGATCGAGGGCGAGGGCGTGTTGGGCAGCGAGGATCGCGGCGGGATTGTTGCCCGCGGCCCACTGCTGTTCGGCGAGGGTGTAGGCCTGCAACGCCGGGAGCGAGGAGGTGGTGGCTTCTGCCAGCGGTTGGTTGAATTCGTGGATCGAGGCCAGCGATTCGCCCAGCTTGCGGCGCAAGCGGGTGCTGGCGGCATCGAGCGCGGCCAGGACCGTGGAGGGTGAATCGGTCGTAGCCTGAGTTTCGGCGAGCGTTGCACCGCTGGCGGCATCGAGCGCCTGGAGCGTGATTACGTACTGGCTGCCGAGGCTAGCGATGGAGGGATGCAAGAGGGCCTTGATCTGGTTGCGCTGGCAGATCTGCTGGCCGATGCCGGCGGTGACGATCGCGTTGGCGGGCTGCTCCATTAGCGCCAGCGCGTGGGCGATCTGCTGTCCGGAAACCACGTTGAAATAGGGCGACTGCTCCAGACTGACCTCGAGGGCGGTGCGCAAGGTGCCATTGAAGGCGGCGTTGCCGGTGGTGTTGGTGAAGGCAGTGACGAGGATGGAATCCTTGCTGGTCAGGGCGGGGGTGAGGTGGGCAAAGAAGAATACCAGAGCCGCGGCAATCACCACCGCAGCGACGACGCCGGCGGAGGTGCGGCAATGGCGGAATGGCTGTGGGTGGAATCGATGTCACGCTGGAGGCGCTTGAGATCCACTTCCATATCGGCAGCGCTTTGGTAGCGCATCGCTTTGTCTTTTTCCAGAGCGCGTTCTATGATGCGGGCGAGTTCGGGCGGAAGCTGCGGGTGCCGCTGCGTGGGCGGAATGGGCGCCTGATGCAGGATGGCGCCGTAAATGGCGAGCGAGGTTGCACCTGCAAACGGTAGCCGTCCGGTGGCCATTTCGTAGAGTACCGCGCCAAAGCTGAACAAATCAGTGCGGGCGTCGAGCGGCTCGCCCCGCGCCTGCTCGGGGCTCATGTAGGCGACCGTGCCCAGCATCGCGCCGGGCGCGGTCAGATCGCTTGCGGCGTCCTTGGTTGGTGCTTCCGGGTCGACGACCGTTTCCACTTTAGCGAGGCCGAAGTCCAGCACCTTGGCTACGCCGCTGCGCGTGATGAAAATGTTGGCGGGCTTGAGGTCGCGATGGTTGATGCCCTTGGCGTGGGCGGCGGCGAGGGCGTCGGCGATCTGGATGGCGAGATCGAGGACCGCTTCTGCGGGCAGCGGCGCATCGGAGGCGAGTTTGGCCTTGAGCGTCGCGCCCTCGAGAAGCTGCATGGCGATAGCGAGCTGGCCATCCTGGACGAGGATGTCGTGCACAGTACAGATGTTGGGGTGGTCGAGGGCGCTGGCGGCGCGGGCTTCGCGGCGCAGGCGCTCGACCGCACGCGGATCATGGGCCAGATGCTCGGGCAGAAATTTGAGCGCGACAAAGCGGCCGAGGGTGGTGTCTTCAGCCTGGAAGACCACGCCCATGCCGCCGCCTCCCAGCTTGCCCAGGATGCGGTAGCGCGGGCTTGCCGGTGCTTCGCCTGAGGCCACGATGCCCTACATTATAGGGCGGGTGGCTAGGGGTACTGCTAAGTTAGCAGGCGTGAGTCGAGCCGAGATGGTTCCGCGCGAAATAGGGCTAATTAGCGACCCGCAGCGGGACCTGCCCCGCATTGCCAAGAACCCCGAGCTGTTGCTGCAGTAGGCAGCGGCGAGCCTGCCCGCCGAACATCGGCTGCATCGCGCGGACGCGCGCGTGGCGGCATAGCTGGCCGCGGAGAGCGTACATTTGGTGCTTACCTCGACGCCGTACGGGAGGCTAAAACAGTACCGGCCGTCGAGGGGGCAGATGGGCGCAATTGCCGGCGACGAGCCGTTCCTGGCAGCAGTGGGCGCGCTGCCGCGGCGCGCTGGTTCCAGGCGGGCGGTTGATCTGCGTGGCGGGCGATGTCTGCCTGTCGCGGCGGAGAAATGGCGGACGCATTCGGCGGTGCCGCTGCATGCCTTGATTCAGGAGGATTGCCAGGAGCTGGGTTTTGACAATCTGGCGCCCATGACTTGGCACAAGATCGCCAACGCGGCCTACGAAGTCGAGAACGGAATGCCCGGGTGTTCGAGGAATTCCGCAATGCATCCTATGCGCGGCGCTTTGAGCTATTGCCGACCAAGATGGTGCAGGAGCGGCTGTTCGATTCGGCTTGTCTATTGCTGGCCCCGGCAGCCTTCCGCGGCAGGGCGAAGATCGGCGGCCGGCGGGGGATCTCGGCCTGCAGCCGTTCCTGTCGTCGCTGCTGGCGGCCTGGCGCGCCATGGAGGGGACTTATGTGTTATGTATTAGCCTACCACATCCGCCCTGAGCCGGCGGAGCCGTTACCCTGGTTGTATGGACTTGCAAGCGATTCAAGCTGCTTTGCGCGCCGAGCGCGTCGACGGCTGGCTGTTCTACGACCATCACCAGCGCGACGCGATAGGGTATCGGATACTCGGGCTGCCGGCGATGTTGGCCAGCCGGCGGTGGTATTACCTGATCCCGGTCGAAGGCGAGCCGCGCAAGCTGGTACACCGCATCGAGGCGGGCGCGCTGGAGGCGCTGCCGGGGGAATGCGAACGCTACGCGCGTTGGGGAGAACTGGAGGCGGGACTGCGGCATCTGCTGGCGCTTCTGCCGGCAAATCCGAAGGTGGCGATGCAATACTCGCCCGGCTGCATGTTGCCGGCGGTGTCACTGGCGGATGGGGGAACGTGCGAGCAAATCCGGGCGCTGGGAGTGCAATTGGTGAGCGCGGCCGATCTGATCGCGCGCTTTGACGCGGGCTGGACGGCGGAAATGCTGGCCGGCCATCGTGCCGCCGGCAAGGTGATCGATGCGGCCATCCAGGCAGCGTTTGCCGAGGTGCGGCAGGCGCTCGATCGCGGCCGGCCGATGGATGAGTACGGCCTGCAACAGTGGATGGAGCAGCGGATGGTGGGGGCTGGACTGGCGGCAGGTGAGCCGCCGATAGTAGCAGTAAACGCGCATGCCGGGGATCCGCACTATTTAGCGGCGGCGACAGGTTCGGCGCGGATTCAGGCGGGCGATCTGCTGCTACTGGATGTTTGGGGGCGAACCGATCAGGCCGGCAGCGCCTATTACGACGTTACCTGGATGGGCTACTGCCTGCGACCGGGAGAAAACAAAGTGCCGGTCGAGTTCACCAGAACGTTCGCCATTGCCGCTGCGGCGCGGGATGCGGGCGTGCGCCGGGTACAGGAGGCGATGGCAGGTGGCCACTGGTTGCGGGGCTTTGAAGTGGACCAGGAGGTGCGCGCGGTGATTGAGGCGGCGGGATTGGGGGAATATTTCGTCCACCGGACGGGCCATTCGCTGGGGCGCGAGGTACACGCCAGCGGCGCCAACATGGACGACTACGAAACCCACGACGTGCGCGGGATTCTACCGGATACTGCATTTACCATCGAACCGGGCATTTACTGTCCTCAGGGGCAGCCGTTTGGAGTGCGGACGGAAGTGAACCTGTATGTGAACGCCGATCACGCAGTCGAGGTGACCGGGCCGATTCAGCGGGAAATCGTGAAGATTTGAGCGGTGGCGTGGCCGCGGCTGGAGCAATCCAGCGGGGAATCGTGAGAATATGAAAATGTTGCACTTTTAACGATGCCGAGCGCGCTCAAGTCCAAAACTCAGCCCACCGCCGTGCCCGTTGGCAACGGCTGGTGGGTGGTGGTGTTGGGGTGGCTGTTCCCGGGCTTGGGGTATTTTCTGGGCCGCCACTGGGTACGCGGCGTGCTGGTGCTGATTTGCGTGTTGGGCATGTTCGGTCTGGGTTTGGCGATGCAGGGGCGCATCTATGGATTCAGCACTGGGAATCTGTTGGATATATTGGGTTGGATTGGCGACATCTGCAACGGCATTCTTTATTTCATTACCCAGGGGGCGGGTGCGGGTGGCGGCAATGCGTATACGGTGATGGGCGACTACGGCTCGAAATTGCTGATCGCGGGCGGGCTGCTGAACCTATTGGCGGCGGCGGACGCGCGCGATCTGATGCTGGGAAGGAAGAAATAGCACCATGCACGTTTCTCATCTGACCGCTGTGGTGCTATTTGCGCTGTTCTGTTCGATCGTGTTCGGCATCACCATGCGTGAGGGCGTACGCGAGCAGGTGCGGTACGGGCTGCTGGCATTTGCGTGGTTTGTGGGCGGCGCCATCGCGGGTGGATGGCTGCTGTATTTCCTGAATCCCCATTAGCCAAAGAAGGAGGGCTAGCGATGGTGTATCCGGAAGTGATGGTTGCTCCGATGCGGGAGGAGTTGACACGTCTGGGCGTGGTGGAGACGCGCACGCCGCCAGAAGTGGATACCGAGGCGGCCAAGCCGGGCACGACGCTGGTGGTGGTGAACTCGGTGTGCGGTTGCGCGGCAGGGAAGGCGCGGCCGGGGCTGGCGCTGGCACTGCAACACCGGACGCGACCAGACCGGGCGATTACCGTGTTTGCCGGAGCGGACACGGCGGCCACTGAGCGAGCGCGCGGCTATTTCAGCGGTTTTGGACCCTCGTCGCCCTCGATGGGACTGCTCAAGGATGGGAAGTTGGTGTTCATGCTGGAGCGCAGTCAGATTGAGGGCCGCACGGCGCCGGAAATTGCGCAGATTCTAACCCAGGCCTTCGACGCGCACTGCCGGGCATGAGCGGCCGGGTTTGCTGGCTGGAGTCGGCCAATAGCGTCGAAACCGATTTCCCGCTGGAGAACCTTCCCTACGGCGCATTCACGCTGCCCGGCGGAGCCGAACATATCGGCTGCGCCATCGGGGACCAAATTTTGGACCTGAACGCGGCGACTGAGGCCGGGCTGCTGGCGACGCTGCCGCAGGCGGTGCGCGAGGCGTGTGTGCAACCACGGTTGAATGCACTCATGGAGCTGGGTGCGGCCCCGGCACATGGGCTGCGCGAGCGGGTGCAGGGGATGCTCGGCGATGCGGGGGAAGGCGAGCGCACGCAGCGCACGTTGGTGCCGCAGGCTCAGGCGCGCATGCGGCTGCCAGCCGCCATCGGCGACTATACGGATTTTTATGCCTCCATCCACCACGCCACCAACGTTGGGCGGCTGTTTCGCCCCGACAACCCGCTGATGCCCAACTACAAATACATGCCGGTTGGCTACCACGGGCGGAGTTCCTCGATCGTGGTGAGCGGTGAACCGATACGGCGGCCCAATGGACAGCGGCCGGGTGCTGGCGGCGCTGCGCCGGATTTTGGGCCATGCCGCCAGCTCGATTATGAGCTGGAGGTAGGGGCGTTCATCGGTAAAGCCAATCGTTTAGGCACTCCCATACCTTTGGCACAGGCGGAGGATCATATCCTGGGTCTGTGCCTGCTCAACGACTGGTCGGCACGCGATATACAGCGGTGGGAATATCAGCCGCTGGGGCCATTTCTGGGCAAGAATTTTGCCACTTCGATCTCGCCGTGGATCATTCCGATGGAGGCGCTGATGCCATTCCGGCAGGCTCGGGCGGCACGTGCGCCCGGCGATCCGGAGGTACTGCCCTACCTGGACGGGGCCGCCGACCGGGAGCATGGGGCGGTTAACGTAACACTTGAGGTATGGCTGGCCACCGCAGCCATGTGCGCGGCCGGGGCAGGACCAGTGCGGCTCAGCCAAAGCAACCTAGCAACCCTGTACTGGACCCTGGGCCAAATGATCACTCACCACAGCTGCAACGGGTGCAATTTGCGGCCGGGTGACCTGTTGGGAACGGGCACGGTTTCCGGCCCGGAGCCTGGGGCACGCGGCTGCCTGCTGGAGCTGACCAGCGCCGGGCGCGAGCCCATTTCCATGCCGGACGGTGAAAGCCGGACATTTCTGCAGGATGGGGACGATATTACGCTGAAGGCGTGGTGCCGGACTGCGGACGGGCAGCGGCTGGGGTGGGGCGAGTGCAGGGGCACAATCGAGCCTGCACTACATTTGTAACCGCACCCGGAGCACGGCATCGTACTAGGATGGTGCATGGCCGAGCCGGTGGCTGCAACCGATCAAGATTGGGAGCTGGTCCGGCAGACGTGCGCGGGCGACCGCCAGGCCTTCGATGTGCTGGTGGCGCGATACGGGGCGCGGATGTACCGGACCGCGCTGGCGATCACGGGCAATGCGGCGGACGCGGAAGAAGTCGTCCAGGAAACGTTCTTACGCGCCTTCGAGCATTTGGGGCAATTTCGCGGGGAGGCCAAGTTCCAGACCTGGCTAACGCAAATTGTGCTCAACACCGCGCGCATGCGGTTGCGCAGTAACCATGGCAGTTTGTGGGAATCACTTGACGAACCGCATGTGACCGAGGAAGGACGCCTGCCGCGGGAGGTGACGGAATGGCGGGAAAATCCCGAGCAGCAGTTGGGGCGGGCGGAGACTGAAAAGCTGCTGCATCAAGCGCTGCAGGGACTGCCATCGGGCTATCGCGAGGTGGTGGTATTGCGGGACGTGCAATTGCTATCGACGCAGGAAACCGCGGAGTTGATGGGCTTGTCCATCGCCAATGTCAAAACCCGCCTATTGCGGGCGCGGCTGCAGCTACGCGAACGACTGGCCGGTGTGATGCGCCGGCGGAGTAAACCATGACCATCAGTTGCCAGCAGTTTGCGGAATGGAGCTCAGAGTACCTGGATGGGGAACTCGAGGGGGCTGTCAGCGCCGATGCGAGGGCGCACGTGGAAAGCTGCGCCTGCTGCCACGCGCTGCTGACCAGCCTCGGCACGACGGTGCGGTTGTTGGGAGCGGAAGCGACGTTCGCCCCAAGCGAAGGCGTGCAGGAGCGGCTGCGGCAGGCGCTAGCGGCGGGACTGGACGAACCGCTGGCGCCGCCGTTGCATCCGGCCGCTGCCAGCCCGCCGGCGCGAGCGGCGCTGGCCAAGGCCGGCGCCTGGAGCTGGCTGGTGGGGCTGGGGCGGGGCAGCGGGCCGGCATGGATTGCGGTGGTGGTGATCATTATTGTGGCCGTGGGGTTGTTGCGGGTGCGCGCCGGGGCGATCACGACTTCCGGGTGGCTGATCGACTCGCACTGCCTAGCCGCTTACCGCAACAAAATGGCCGTGCATCCGAGCGCTTGCCTGCTGAAATGCGCCCAGAAAGCCGCGGCGATCGGCGTAGTGGATGCCCGCGGGGATTTTCTCGTCTTCGATGCGAGCGGCCGCAAGCGCGTGATTGCCGAGGTGCGCGCCTCGCACAAGCCCGACGATCTCTGGGTCACGGTGCGCGGCCACCGCGCCGGCAGCGCGGGATCGCCAATGCTGGACGTGGAGCAAATCGAGCTGACGCCACCGGGCACGACGCGGTTTCTAACGCGCTAGGCCGGCTACTGTTTCAAAATCTCCATCAGGTAGGCGGTCGCAACGGGAGAGTTCATTTGCGCTAGAGCCCGCACCAGCTCGAGCTGGAGCTGCGGATCGCGTTCCTGACGGGCCAGATGCACCAGCGCCGGAGCGTCATTGCGGTCGAACAGGGAATTGATTACCGCCACGCTGGCAGCGCGGTCGGAGGCGCCAGGGTAGAGTGCGAGCAGCGCCGCGGACGCCCTGGGCGAGCTGCCCACGGTGAGGGCGTGGATCAGTGCCAGGCGCAGCCGGGGATGAGTTTGCGCCAGGGGAAGCAGGCGGGTGACGTCGTCCCCACTGAGGACGAGATCGCGCGCGGCTGCGGCCTGCAACCGCGGGTCGGGACTGGCGGCGGCGACACGCTCGAGCTCGGCCGTGGCTGCCGGCGACTGATTTTGCGCCAGCACGAACAGGGCCCGATCTTTGACCGTGGCATCGCTGTGTCCGTTCAGCACCTGTTCCAGCAGGGGCAGCGCCTGGGAGGGATCGGTGTTCATGAGGCCATTGAGCGCCAGCAGCTTGAGATCGTCGCCGGGTTGCGCCTGGGGGGAGACCGGCTGGCCGAGCTGCATGCGCAACTGCAACTGGAGGGCGCGGGCGTCCGGGTCCCAGGTGCTCGACTGGCGCCGCAGCAGGCGTTTCAACTGTTGCAGCGAGCCCAGCCTCTGCCCCTGCTGTGCCTCGGCGTAGGCCAGCCAGTAAAGGGCGCCATCGGCCTTGCGGCTCTGCAAGCGTTGCAAGCTGCTCTGCGCGTCGGCCATTTCACGTGAGGCGGTCTTCCAGCGCGCGCTGTTGATGGCCACCAGCGCCCGCTGATAGACCCTTTGGGCGCGAGCGAGCCTGGCTTGGGCGTCAGTCAGCGACTTTTGCGCCTGTTGCAAGCTTGGGGTGGCTGGACTGCTCTGCGCGGCTAGACCTACGGCCAACGTCAGCGCCAGCACGGTGCCAGGAATGCCGAAATTGAGTTTCATAAGGCTCCATTTTCGGTGCGCAGGTTTTGGTCCACTACGCGCACCTTGAACAGCAAATTGCTGGCGGCAATGCGGTCCTGCAATTGGCGCCAGCCCGCGGTGGAAACTTGCCTGGGGCTGTGAGCGATCTCAATCAGCGCCGGTTCGAGTGCACCCAGCACGCGGGCCAGGGCGGCATCGCCGGAGCGGCGGGCGCTCTGACGGTAGAGGCGATTGGCGGCGAGCAAGTCGCGGGCGCTGGATTTTTCCACGGTCAAATCGACTGGCTGGCCGGTCCCGGCGGGCGCGTGCGCCAGCTCGATCAGCAACGCCTGGCTGCACTCGAGATGCCGCGCCACGGCCAGACGCAGCAGAGGCGAGGGGCGTGCGAGGACAGCGGCGGCGGGCGGCATTGCGGGCGTGGGGCTGCGGCTGGGTCGCACCATCCAGAACGTCCCGGCCAACAGCAGGCACGCGGCCATGGGCGCCCAAATCCAGATGGCGAGGCGGCACCGCGGCGGCGGCGATGCACGCACGCCTTCGATCCGGCGCCAGAGGCGATCGCCATCGAGCTGGGGCGCTTCCAGAGCGTCACAGGCGGCGAGGAATTGCCGCCAATCCTGGAGCCGCTCGCGGCAGGGGGCGCAATCTTGCAAGTGCTGCTGCCAAGGCAGCGCGCCATATCCGAGCGCGCAGTCGGCCAGTTGTTTCTCGTGCAGGTGTTTCATGCGGCTCCCCGCTGGCTGGCCAGCGCCGTGCGGAGCTTGCGTACGGCGCGGAAGACAGTGTTTTTGGTGGCTGCGGTGCGCAGGCCGAGGATGGCACCAATGTTCTCCAGGGACTGGCCTTCGTAGTGACGCAGGATAAATGCCGCCCGCTCGCGGGCGCTCAGACTGGCCATTGCGGCGCGCAGCCGCAGGCACAGCTCGCGGCTCAGCAGCAAGCGCTCGGGTGAGGCGCCGGGGCTGACACAGGCTTCAATTTCGGGTTGCGCCGAGCCGGCGTGCTTGCGCGAGCGCAGGTGATCGAGCGCGGCGTTGGTGCAAATGCGGTACAGCCAGGTACACAAACTCGACCGGCCCTGGAAGTGGCGGCGATGACGGTAAGCGCGCAAAAAGCTTTCCTGCACCAGATCCTCTGCATCATGGGCGTTGCCGGTCATGCGGTAAGCCAGGGCGTACAGGCGCTGACCGTAGGTCTCGACCACGTTGCGGAAGCCATCGCCCTCCAGGGGCGAAGCCGCCGACGCAACCGCCGTAGGCTCAGCCGTTGTCATCCACTCGGTATGGACGCGGGCGGGCGGCAAAGGTTAGCTCGGGATGCGACCCTCGAAATGATGCCGGATCTGGCGCGCCAGACCGAGCAGGCGTCGCGCGTCAGCAGCATTGCAGCGCCAGCGGACGAGCATTTGGCGCAAAATGCGAGTTTGGCTGGCGCGGTGGCCGGGGCGCACTGCGCTGAGCCGCTCGAGCAGGGGCAACCAGGCGGCCAGGAGGCGTTCGCGCTCGGATGCGGCGATGGGGGCGGGATGGACTGCGGGCGCCGGAGAAGGGGGCGTGCGGCAGCGCAGCAGTTCATAGGCGCATACGGCGACGGCTTGCCCGAGATTCATGGAAGGGGCGGCGGCGGTCGTGGGAATGCGCGCCAAACGGTTACAGAAGCTGATGTCATCGACGTTCAAGCCAGTTTTTTCCGATCCGAACACCAGCGCGACGGGAGCGGCGCCAAGTTCGGAGGCCACTTGCGGCCAGGTTTCCAGCGCCAACTCGGGATCGCGCCCCGTGCCGGCGGTGGTGGCGATGGCGCTCAGACAGCCCTCGAGAGCTTCCGGCAGCGAGGCCACCACGCGCGCGTTGTGCAGCACCGCGGCACCGGCGCGCGCCGAACGGGCGGTTTTCCAGGCCTCACCGTAGGGTTGAACGAGGACCAGCTCGGGCAGGCCGAAATTGGCCATGGCGCGCGCGGCGGCGCCGATATTGAGCGGATTGCGCACGCGCACCAGCACGACGCGGACTCCAGCCTCAGAGCAGCTTGCCATGACGTTAATGTTAGCCAACCAGCCGCCGGTAGAGGGCGGCGTAGGCGGCAACCATGAGATCGGCGGAAAACAGACGTTGCGCGCGCCGCCGGCAGGCGCGAGCATCAATGGCGTCAAGGCGCTGGAGAAATGCCGGGAAATCGGCGCTGCTGCCCAGCCAGCCGCTTTCCCCGTCGGCGACGATCTCCGGCAACGCGCCGCTAGGGGTGGCCAGCACCGGCACGCCGCTGGCAGCCGCCTCCATGGCCACCAGCGAGCTGGTTTCGGCAATGCGGGAGGGGATCAGAACCGCGGCAGCTTCCGCCAGCAGGGTACGTTTGTCGGCCAGGGAAGGCGGCGGCAGCCAGGCGATGTCGCCATCGAGCGCAGGCGCGATGAGGCGGTGGAAATATTCCTGGTGACTGGGGAAAGGCGCCACCGCGCCCACGATCCACAAGCGGCGGCGAGCGGCGCGCGCCACCGCAATGGCCTCATGCGGCGCCTTTTCCGGGCAGATGCGGCCCAGGAATACGAGCGGCGCGCCGGGGCCGGGCGCACGCGAGCGGGCAGGGAACTGACTGAGATCGATGCCGTTGCCGATCCAGCCGCAACAGGCGCGCTCGCCGTAGAGCTGATACTGGGTGCGGCTGACACACTGGAGATGGAACTCGCGGCCGGGGGACTGAAACGTAGAATCCGGATAGAGCGGGCGCGCCAGGTGCAGAGTGCGCAGCAGCGGGGCGCCGGCGGATTTGAGCCTGACGCCCAGCGCGCCCTGATCATGAAGCAAGTCCCAGCGGCGATTTTGCTGGAACCGAGCCAAGGCGGCGCTCCAGCGCTGCCGCAAAAGCTCCAAGCCTGCCGGCGAAAGTGGGCCGTGGCCGGGCGGCGCCTGGCCGCCGCGTTCGAGCAGCTCATCCCAGGAGAGGAAGTCGACGCCGGCCAGGGGCCAACTGCCGGCGGCGCCAATCCAGGTGAGGGAAAAATCGCTTCGCCGCGACCAGGCACGCAGCAGCTGAAAGGCGACTTGCTCGGTGCCGCCACAGGCGGTGGGCGTCACCGGCGTAAGCGGGTAGGTTACCATCAGCAGGCGCATTGCATTTGCCTGCTGGCCAGGAAAGCAGCGAAGCGCCGGGCCAGGCCTGCGGCGCGCCAGGGCCAGCCCCACATCTCGTACACGGTCGGGCCGCGGCCGGGCGGACGGCTGTAATCATAAGCGGGCAGCGGCCGCAACGCCTCCCGAGCGCAGTCGAAAGCGGCGAGGGTGCCGCGCTGCGAAACATAGGCACCGAGGGCGCGTTGTTTGGCGAGCGCCAGGGCTGGGCTGAGCTGGCGCGTCCATTGCGGCGCATCGGGGAAACACTGCCGCAGGATAGCGCCGTCGCGGGCGGTGTAGAGGGCGTACTCCCAGACCGGGATCCCAAGCGGGCGGGCGATGACGGCGGCAAGAACGTTGGCGGCGTCATGATCCGGGTGTCCGCCCTCAAAGGCGGGGGCGAGAACAAGCTCGGGCATCGCGGGTGCAATTTGGCGCTCCAGCCAGGCGGCGGCAGCGTCCAGATGCAACGCCAGCGCCTGATCGGGGAAGGGCGCGAACCCGAGCCTCACGTGTGCAAACCCGCGCCAGGCCAAGCGCGCTTCCGCTTTCCGAAGGCGCCGATATTGTCTCCGGACGGTGAATTGCGGCGGGCGAAATCGCGCCGCCGGCGCACCATCGGTGAGAAACACAATTCGGGCTGCCGCGCCAGTTGCCAAGGTGTAGCCCATAGCGCCAATAGCCTCATCGTCGGGATGTGCCGCAATCAGCATACAGGGTATACTCATGGCGAACCTGTGATCCCTTCTGGCCTATGAGCTCGCTCCCCGCCTCCCTCGACACCTACCTGCGCGCAAACGCCGACCGCTTCCTGACCGAACTGATCGGGCTGCTGCGCATTCCGAGCGTCAGCACCCTGCCCGAGTACCGGCCCGACATGGAACGCGCACTGGAATTTCTGGCGGAGCGCATGCGCGCCATGGGACTGGAACACGTGCAGCGCGTGTTGCCTGCCGGCCATCCCCAGGGCGCGCCCTTGCTCTATGCTGACTGGTTGCATGCTCCCGGCGCGCCGACGGTGCTGTTGTATGGCCATTACGACGTCCAGCCGCCCGATCCGCTGCCGGAGTGGATATCGCCGCCGTTTGAGCCCACGGTACGCAACGGTAATCTTTACGCGCGCGGCGCGGCCGACGACAAAGGCCAGGTCTATGCCCAACTCATGGCGGTGCAGGCTTGGATGCAGGGCAGCGGCAGCCTGCCGGTCAACGTAAAGTTCCTGATTGAAGGCGAGGAAGAGGTGGGCGGGGAAGCGATCGAGACTTATGTCCGTCATCACCAGGGCGAGCTGGCCTGCGATTGCGTGGTGGTTTGTGATACGGCGATGTACTCGTCCACGCTGCCCTCGCTAGATGTGGGATTGCGGGGCATGGTGTATACCGAAGTGGAAATTAGCGGTCCAAGCCGCGACTTGCACTCCGGACTTTATGGAGGCGTCGCTCCCAACCCGTTTGAAGGGCTGGCACGGGTCATTGCCGGCCTGAAAAGCCCGGAAGGTAAAATTCTCGTGCCGGGATTTTACGATCGCGTCCGTCCGCCCAGCGCGGAAGAATTGACCGCTTGGCGGCGCCTGCCGTTTGATGAGCAGGCGTATCGGGAACAAGAGCTGGGAGCGCCGATGCTGGTGGGCGAGGCCGGCTTCAGCGTGCTGGAGCGCACCTGGTCACGTCCGACGCTGGATCTGCATGGTATGCCAGGAGGCTTCACGGGGCCGGGGTCAAAGACCGTAATTCCCGCACGCGCGGGCGCCAAGATCAGCATGCGGCTGGTGCCGGACCAGAGGCCGGGGGAAATTTTCGAACAGTTTGCCGCGGCCGTGCAGGCGCTGACGCCGCCCGCCTATCGCTGTAGCGTCAAGCTGCTCAATGCCGCCGTGCCGGTAGTGATTGACCCGCAAAACCGATATATCCGCGCCGCGGTGGCTGCGCTGGAGCGCGTGTTTCATGTCGCGCCGGTGTTCGTGCGCTCAGGAGGATCGGTGCCCATCGTGGCGCTGTTCGCGACAGAGTTGAAAGCGCCGATCGTGATGATGGGATTCGGCCTTCCCGACGACGGGCTGCACAGTCCGAACGAAAAATTTTCCATCGCAAATTTCCATCACGGTATCCGCACGCTGGCGGAGTTTTTCGGCGAACTGCCGCACAGCCAAGCCTAGCCTCCCGAGGCAACCACCAGATTGTTGGTGACCGCGAACACGCCGGGCAGCGAGCGCACGAGACTGCCCGCCATCGACTTATCCACGTTCGAGTCCACCACTCCATCCAGGGTTACACGCCCGTTTTTGACCACAATGCGGATGGGATGAGCCGGATCGATGGCATAGCGGGTGAACTGCGGATTCCTGTAGATGGCGCGCGCCGCCGCCAGACGGATCTGATCGTCCATGGGCGAGACGGGATCGACCTGAATCTTGTCCAGCACGCCTTTGACGCCTTTGGTCGCAACGATGATATCCACGGCGGAGTCACGGGAGGGGTAGTCAATCACGTTGCCGCCGACGGTCACGATGCCGTTATGGACTTTCAAGGTAAGGGAATTAAACGTCTGTCCCATTCCCATACGATCGTACAGAAGACGATTGGCGATTTCGCGCTTGAGCTGCTGGTCGGGCACGGTTTCGGTATGAACCGCAATGCGATTGACCACACCATCCACCGATTGCACCTGGCGGGCATTCTGGTCGGCGTTCATTTTGGCGCGCAGATCGGAGACCGAGCCAGTGAGTGTGACCACGCGATCGTCCACGCTCACCTGCACATCGGCCAGCGGTTTCTTTTTGGCAAATTGCTGCCGCAAAAAGGACTGGATACTCTGATCGAGCGCCTGGGTCTGGGACTGCCGGGGATTGGCGTTTTGCGCCCACATCAAGCTGGCGCCCACCAACAGGCAGCCGAACACAATCAAGCGGTTGCCTATCCGCTCCATAGTGCCTCCTTGGTCTTTCTGTTTATGAGATGCCCGAAAAGGCCGCGCGTTGCAAGGCGGATATTGCTCTCTAACGCGTCAGAGCAGGTTCGCGGCGGGCAGGATAAAGGGGGAAGGCGTCGGCGAGTTGCAGCACCTGGCTTTGTACCCTGGCGATCACGTCCGGCTCCTGGCGGTGTTGCAGCACCTGAGCAATCCAGCGGCCGATCTGCCGCATTTCATCTTCGCCCATGCCGCGCGTGGTGAGTGCGGGCGTGCCCAGGCGGATGCCGCTGGGATTGAACGGTGGGTGGGGATCAAAGGGAATGGCATTCTTATTGACGGTGATATTGGCGGCGTGCAACGCGTTTTCGGCATCCTTGCCGCGCATGCCCTGGCTGAATACGTCCACCAGCATGAGATGGGTGTCGGTGCCGCCGGAAACGATCCGGAAACCCTCCTGCTGCAGTTGCGCCGCCAGAGCCTTGGCGTTGGCGATGACCTGAGCAGCGTAGGAGCGGAATTGGGGCTGCATGGCCTCATGCAGGCACACGGCTTTGGCGGCGATCACATGCACCAAGGGTCCGCCCTGCGAACCTGGAAACACCGATTTATCCACCGCCGGGCCGAAGGCGGCCATGCCCAGAATCACTCCGCCACGCGGGCCGCGCAGCGTCTTGTGGGTGGTGGTGGTCACCAGATGGGCGTGGGGCACGGGATTGGGATGCACGCCGCCGGCGACCAAGCCGGCGAAATGCGCCATGTCCACCAGATAGAGCGCGCCGACTGCGTCGGCAATGGCGCGCATGCGGGCGAAATCAATGATGCGCGGATAGGCGCTGCCGCCGCCGATGATCAGCTTGGGGCGCGCGGCGCGCGCCGCCTCGGCCAGGGCATCGTAATCAATGGTTTCAGTTTCGGGGCTGACGCCATAGGCGGCGATTTTGTAAGTTTTGCCCGAAAAACTGAGCGGATGGCCGTGGGTGAGATGCCCGCCATGGGCCAGATTCAGTCCCATCAGCGTCTCGCCGGGTTGCATCACCGCCGCGTAAGCCTCCTGGTTAGCCTGCGAGCCCGAATGCGGCTGCACATTGGCGTATTCGGCGCCGAAAAGGGCGCAGGCGCGCTGGCGTGCCAGCTCCTCGACGCGGTCGGCATTCTCGCAGCCGCCATAGTAGCGTTTGCCGGGATAGCCTTCGGCGTACTTATTGGTGAACACCGAGCCGGTGGCTTCCAGCACCGCTTCACTGACGAAGTTTTCCGAAGCAATGAGCTCGAGGTGATCGTGCTGCCGGCGGGTTTCGGCCGCAATCGCCGCCGCCACATCGCCATCCACCTGGCTGAGCGGGGCATGGAAGGTTTCCGGCAATTTCATGCCTTCATTGTAGCCGCGAGGCTTGCAAAAAAAGCCGGAAGGCTCATTAGAGCCTTCCGGCAGAAGTCGTGGCCCCCGTTTAAGGGGGCACGGTCAAGTGTGTGGATAAATCAAGCTTAGCGCAGCTTTGCGAAAAACGGAAAAATATTTTGGCAGAATTCAGAAAACAATAAAGCCATTAGTTGCCAGTGCCTTTCGAGGCTGCTTGGGCCTCGCGCTCGCGAATGTGGGCCTCGGTACCATCAAAGTGGCACAACTTATGGCTGCTGTCGCAAAAGGGCTTACGCTGCGACTGGCCGCAGCGGCACAAAGCGATGGCGGGCTTGTCCTGGGGTATGGGAATGTCGTTGCCTTCGGAATCGATCAGCCGGAACGGGCCCTCAACTTTCAAAGAACCGTAACGGCGCACCGTGATGGTGACCTCGGACATGATTAGTCCTCCTCGGATTTCTGTTGCCGGCGCAGGCGTGCCGCTTGGCGTTTGTGTGCTCGTGTCAGCAGATCGTCAATGCGAGCGGTGGACTCTTGCGAGCGATCGAGTTCGAAGCGTAGCTCGGGCATGCGGTGCAACTGCAGACGGCGGCCGATTTCAGCGCGCAAAAACCCACGGGCGGCCATAAGGCCAGCCATGGTGCGACCCTGTTCCTGGGGCTCGCCGGCAATGGTGAAGGCGACGTGCACCAGCCGCGTGGGCGAGTCGACTTCGACACGGGCAACTTCGACGAGACCGATGCGCGGATCGGCAAGTTCGCCTTCGAGCAGTTCGGTGAGCTCGTCACGGATCATTTCGGCCAAACGCTCGGGGCGGTGCGGCATAGGCCTCAGGCAATGATTTCGGCGGTGGAGGTGCGTACATCCTGGCCCGCCAGGATGCGCTCGGCCGCCGCCGCGGCCTGGTTCAGCAGGCCCAGCAGGTAACCATCTTCGGCGGCGATGGCAGCGATGCCGATGGAGGCACGCTGGCACAGCCCGGCGGGCTGGTCCAGCTCGGCGATGGAGATGTTGAATTGCCGGCGTAACTGGTCCTTGAGGCTGCGCACCAGTTGCCGCCGGTCTTTGAGCGAGACCGCTTGCGGCAATACGATTTCGAGTTGAACTACTCCCACCGGCATGGCGCCGGCGCCGCTTGTCAGCTCAGCAGCGGCGCGACCTTTTCTACAGTAAAGGCCTCGAGCACGTCTCCCTGCTTGAGGTCGTTGAAGTTGGCAATGGAGGCGCCGCACTCGGTGTCGGCGCGGACTTCGCCGGCATCTTCCTTGAAGCGGCGCAAGGACTGCAATTTGCTGGTGTAGACCACCACGCCATCGCGGATGACGCGCGCCTGGGCGTCGCGCACCAGCTTGCCCTCGCGCACCAGGCAGCCGGCGATCGTGCCGATTTTGGGGATGCGGAAGGTCTTCTGCACTTCGGCACGGCCGAGCACGGTTTCCTTGAAGGTGGGCTCAAGCAGTCCGTGCATGGCCTTCTGGATTTCGCCGGTGATCTCGTAGATGATCGAGTGCAGGCGGATATCCACGCTTTCCTGCTCGGCCAGATCCACCGCCTTACGCTCGGGCCGGACGTTGAAGCCGATAACCACGGCGCGGGAGGCCGAGGCCAGCAGGATGTCGGATTCGGTGATGGCGCCGACGCCGGAATGGATGACGCGCACCTTGACCTTGCCAGTGGAGAGCTTGTTGAGCGTATCGACCAATACTTCTTCCGATCCCTGCACGTCGGCCTTGAGGATGAGGTTAAGCTCCTTGGCGTCGCCACGGGCCAACTGCTGGCTGAGCGCCTCCAGATTGAGCCGCGCCGAGCGCGCCAAGGCGGCCTCGCGCGCCTTCTCTTCCCGGAACAGCACGATTTGTTTGGCTTTGTAGCGGTCGTTAACTACCAGCCAGCTCTCGCCCGCTTCCGGCAGCCCGTCCAAGCCGAGCACCTCAGCCGGAGTGGACGGGCCGGCTTCCTCCAGCGGCTGGCCGCGGTCGTCGAACATGGCACGGACGCGGCCCATGACCGCGCCCGCGATAAGGGTATCGCCGGCGCGTAGGTGTCCATTCTGCACCAACACGCGCGCCACGGCACCGCGTCCGCGGTCCAGTTGCGCCTCCAGCACCACCCCCTGCGCCGGGCGTTCCGGATCGGCCTTGAGTTCCAGCAGATCGCCGACCAGCAGAATCATTTCCAACAACAGGTTGAGGTTGGTTTTGGCCTTGGCGCTGACGTTCACGGTGACCGTGCTGCCGCCCCAGTCCTCGGCCAGTAGGCCGCGGTCGCCGAGTTGCTTTTTCACGCGGTCAGGCTGGGCATCGGGTTTGTCAATCTTGTTCACCGCCACCACGATGGGCACATTGGCGGCGCGGGCGTGGTCGATGGCTTCAAGGGTTTGCGGCATCACACCGTCGTCGGCGGCCACTACCAGCACGACGATGTCGGTGACCTTGGCGCCGCGGGCGCGCATACGCGTAAACGCCGCGTGGCCAGGCGTATCAATGAACACCACTTGGCGGCCAAAGGCGGGGGATTGCGGATCGCGCACCTCGACCTTGTAGGCGCCGATGTGCTGAGTGATGCCACCGGCTTCGCCGCTGGCGACGCTGGTGGAACGAATTGCATCGAGCAGCGAAGTCTTGCCGTGATCCACGTGGCCCATGATGGTGACCACTGGAGCGCGCGGCACCAGCGTGGCGGAAACGGAAGCAGCTTCGGCCAGCTCGGGTTCGGCCGCGGCCAGCGCCTCCTGCTCGAAACTGACGGTCTCGGCGGTGGCGCCAAAGTCGCGTGCGATCTGGGTGGCGATTTCCGTATCCAGCGACTGGTTGACGGTAACCATGAGACCGCGATCCAGGAGTTTGCGGATTACATCCTTGGCGCGCAGACCCAGGCGTTCGGACAAGTCTTTGACGGTCAGGCCCTCGCTGATGGTGATGTGGGAGGCGGTGGCGACGGGCGCGGCGGCGCGTGTCACTGGCTGAAATTTCTGCGCGCCTTCCTTGTGCCGCGGTTCGCGCCGGGCGTGGTGAAGGCCGCGCGGCAGGGCGTCGCGCCCGAAACCAGGGCGGGTGGGATGCATGGGGCGGCGGCCGTCGGGCACGGGCGCGCTGCGGGCGGCGCCCGCGGGCGCGCTCGCGCGAGCGGGCTGATAG
>JBOGKM010000027.1:0-1792 GCA_050747745.1 Terriglobales bacterium | reverse complement strand
GGGCTGGGGCGGCGCTGGCGGCGCTGGCGGCGCGCGATCCCGTCGCAGCCGCGCCGGCGCGCATCGCGCGCGACTTCGGCGTCCCGCAGCCGGTGCTCGGCCACGGCTATGATCTGGCGCTGCCGGACGAGCCGCCGCTGCCGCCGATGCTCGATTATTCCAGCCAACTGCTGGGGGAAAGCTGGGATTCCAACAACCTGTACTGGGCGCGGCTGGCGTGGCAGATGGACTACCCGCCCGTGGCGCTGAATCTGCTTATTCCGCAACTCACCGAACGCATGGTGGAAAATATTTCTGCTTCGAACCTCGACGACTGGCCGGCGCTGCTGCGTGCGTTGCGCGCCACCGGACGCGAATTTCTGGCGGGCAAACTCGCCGGGATCCCGGCGCCGGCGCACTTTGGCGCACGCGCCGCGGCGGTGGGACGCTAGCATGACCCACCTGCGCCCCATCGCCGCCCTGCTCGCCGCCACCCTCTGGATTTTCCTGCCGTGCGCGCGGGCGCAGGCGGCACCCCAGGGGCCGCTGGTGTTTCGGGCGGAAGTAAATGTTGTCGGGCTCAACATCGCGGTCACGGACCGCCATGGGCGCTACGTCACCGGCCTGAAGCCGGCGGATTTTGCCATCACCGAGGACGGGATTGCGGAATCCATCGCCAGCTTTCAGGAAGGCAACGGGGTGCCACTGACGCTGGCCGCGGCCGCGCCCGCGCCCGCGGCCGCGCCCGCAGACGCAGCGGCAACTGACCGCGCTCCGGAGGCGCCGCCGCGCACCGATGCCCGGCCCGTCACCGCCGCGGGCGCCAGCATTTATGTCCTGATGGATACCAGCAATTACATGTATCAGGGACTGGGGTTTGTGCATGCGCAGGATGCGATCGTCGGGTTCATCCGCTCGCTGGCGCGCGCCGACCGCGTCGCCTTTTACTCCTACAGCCGCAACTTGTCACGGCAGACGCTGCTCACCTTCAGCCGCCCGGCGCTGGTGCGGGGCGTGCGGACGACGGTGAATGGCGATCAAGCTGCGTTGTACGATGCGCTGCTGCTGACGCTGCGCGACGCCCGGCATGTGGCGGGGCGGAAAGTGGTTGTGGTATTTTCCAACGGGCCGGACAACTCAAGCCTGGTGCCGCCCAGCGATGTGAGCGAGCTGGCGCAGTCGGAGGGCATACCGATTTACGTGGTCAGTACGCGGCATGCGCGCGAAAATCCGGTGTTTGCGGCGGCCATGCGGCGGCTGAGCTCGGATACCGGCGGCGAGGCGTTTTTCGCGCGACGCTGGCAGAATGAGCGCACCGCGTTCGCCATCATCCGCGATGACCTGCAGCATCTTTATTTTCTCAGCTACTATCCCAAGCCCAACCCCAACGACGGCTGGCGCACCATCCACGTCCGCCTGGTGGGCGAACAGTTCAAGCACGACCGCATCCGCACCCGCAACGGCTACCAGTTCCGCCCCGCCCCGCCGGCGGGTGCAGTTTCACCGCACCAGTAGGAAAAGGAGGGCCTCGGGGAAAAAACGCGGCGAAAGCACGGTTCCCAAATCCGGCGCTGCACCGGCTGGAGCAGAGCGGATGGGTGCGGGCGGCGTGGCAAGTTTGCCAATCCGTACTACCAGGGCGCTACCGAAATCGTAGGTGCGAAACCGTGCGCGGCGGGCACTTTGTTTGGCTCTTGATCAATAACGGGGGTAGGCCGGGAACCCGGGACTGGTAAAACAGTCTTGGGAGAACAATTTGACCGAATCCGAGATTCTGTTGGGCCTACCCGATCTTCAGTCTAGCGGGTGGGAA
>JBOGKM010000026.1:0-2176 GCA_050747745.1 Terriglobales bacterium | reverse complement strand
GCGCTACCCAGTGAGTCCGGTACGCCCGGTGAATCGCCGGCGCCGGTAGATATGGGGAGAGCAGTGGAGGTTTCGGCGAAGGAGGCTGAAGGGGCGAGGGAGACGCGAGCCCTGGAGGGGAGTGGTTCCGGGGAGGAGAGGCTGCTGGAGGCGGCGACCGGCTATTTGAAGAGGCAGCTGGCGCGCACGTTGAAGCTGGCGGTGGAGAAGGTCGAGGTGGATGCAGCGCTGGAGAAGTACGGAGTCGATTCGGTGCTGGCGTTGCGGATGGTGGGCGACCTGGAGCGGGTCTTTGGTCGCTTGCCGAAGACGCTGCTGTTCGAGCAGCGCAGCGTTCGGGCGCTGGTGGCTTATTTCATGAGCGCTCACCGCGAGCGCCTGCAGGCGCTGTTGCAGCCGAAGTGGCGTGAGGTTGGAGAGTCGGTGCCGGAGGGAGAGAGGGCGAGCGGTGGCGCCCGAGCGTTGGGCCGAAGCCGGGTGGCGCTGCGGCCTGCGCGATCGGTGGAGGGTGTAGGAGGCGGTCGCAGAGAGGGTGGAGGGGCGCTTGACATTGCGATCGTTGGGATCAGCGGGCGGTATCCGCAGGCGCGGACGCTGGAGGAGTTTTGGGAGAACCTGAGGAGCGGGAAGGACTGCATTACGGAGATTCCGGCGCAGCGCTGGGATCACAGCCGGTACTTTGGGAAGAAGGGGGCTGTGGGCAAGTGTTACAGCAAGTGGGGAGGGTTCATCGAGGGGGTGGAGGAGTTTGATGCGCTGTTTTTCAACATCTCCCCGCGGGAAGCGCAGTACATGGACCCGCAGGAGCGGCTGTTTCTGCAGTGCGTGTACGAGACGCTGGAGGACGCGGGGCACACGCGCGAGAGCGTGGGGGGCGTTGAGGGCGTGCAAGCAGGGCGGCGGGATGTTGGGGTATTTGTGGGGGTGATGTACGAGGAGTACCAGCTGTACGCAGCGCAGGCGCAGGCGCAGGGCCGGTCGCTGGCGGTGGGAGGATATGCGGCCTCGATAGCGAACCGGGTGTCGTACTACCACGACTTCAGCGGTCCGAGCCTGGCGGTGGACACGATGTGCTCGAGCTCGCTGACGGCGATTCACCTGGCGTGCGAGAGCCTCAGGCGCGGGGAGTGCGTAGCGGCGATTGCCGGCGGGGTGAATGTTTCGATTCATCCGAACAAGTATTTGCTGCTGTCGCAGGGGCAGTTTGTCTCCAGCGAGGGGCTGTGCCGCAGTTTTGGCGAAGGCGGTGACGGGTATGTTCCCGGCGAGGGCGTTGGGGCGGTGTTGTTGAAGCCGTTGCGGCGTGCGCAGGAGGAAGGGGACCACATTTACGGGGTGATCAAGGCGAGTGCGATCAACCACGGGGGGCGCACGAACGGGTACACGGTGCCCAGTCCGCAGGGTCAGGCGCAGGTGATAGATCGGGCGCTGAGGGAGAGTGGGCTGAGTGCGCGGCAGATCAGCTACATCGAGGCGCACGGGACGGGGACGGCGCTGGGCGATCCGATTGAGATTGCGGGTCTTGCGCAGGCGTTTGGGCAGGGCAGTGGGGCGGAGGGAGGGTGCTGTGCGATTGGGTCGGTGAAGTCGAACATTGGGCACTGTGAGAGTGCGGCGGGGATTGCGGCGCTGACGAAGGTGCTGCTGCAGATGAAGCACGGGCTGCTGGTGCCGAGTCTGCACAGCGAGGTGCTCAATCCGCACATTGATTTTGAGCGCACGCCCTTTGTGGTGCAGCGCACGCTGCAGGAGTGGCGGCGGCCTCTGGTGGGCGGTTGCGAGGTGGATCGGGTAGCGGGGATTTCCTCCTTTGGGGCCGGTGGGGCGAATGCGCATTTGATCGTAGCGGAGTACCGGCAGGAGGGTGGCGGGCGGCAGGGCGATGGTGTGCCGCAGGCGGGTGGTGTGCCGCAGGTGGTGGTGCTGTCGGGCAAGAGCGAGGAGCGGGTGCGCGAGCAGACCGGGCGGCTGCTGCGTGCGCTGAGCGGCTTTGGGGAAGAGGACCTTGGGGACATTGCCTACACGCTGCAGGTGGGTCGGGAGGCGCTGGAGTATCGGCTGGCGACGGTGGTGGGCACGCTCGAGGAGTTGCGCGGGCGGCTGCAGAGGTATGTGCAGGGCGAGGAGGTCGAGGAGCTGTACGTCGGGGAGGTCAAGCGCAACAAGGAGGCGCTGG
>JBOGKM010000025.1:0-11329 GCA_050747745.1 Terriglobales bacterium | reverse complement strand
AAGGGTCGTCTCCATACCGCAAGTTCAGCAACCGCTCCGCGCCGCCGGGAGTGATTATGCTGAGGCGGCATCCAGATTGCCAACCCGCGCCTGTACCGGCCGGCCGAACTTGTGGGTAATTGAAAGTCGGATTCAGCCGCTATTCCGGCCCCGTCCGCGCCGCCGGGAGCAAAGCCCAGCCGCTCTACCCCAATCGCAACGCGGTTTCACCTGGCTATTTTGCCACCATGGACATTCCGCTACTGCAGGGCCGGGCCTTCAATGCCGGCGACACCGCCAATTCCCGCAGCGTTGCCGTCGTCAGCGCCAGCCTGGCGCAGTCGCTGTGGCCGGGTCAAAATCCTCTCAGCCGCCAGCTGGTACTCGGAACCAACCCTCCGGCTACGGTCGTCGGCGTGTCCGGAAATGTGCTCGACCATTCCGCCGACCCGGATCCCCAGCAGGTCTATTTCACGCTGGCGCAGGACTACATCCCCCGCCAGGTCCTCCAGGTGCGCACCACCGCGGATCTGGCGACGCCCGTGCCCGAAGTCGAACGTCTGCTGCAACAAATTGCACCGAACGTGCCGCTGGGTGTGGTGCAATCCATGCCGGCCGCAGTCAACGGCTTCAATGGCCTCTGGATATTCCGCCTCGGCGCGCATCTGGCCACTGCCCTCGGCCTGCTGGGCCTGTTCCTGGCGGTGATCGGGGTCTACGGCGTCGTCGCCTACGCCGCCGCCCAGCGCACGCGCGAAATCGGCATTCGCATGGCGCTGGGCGCGCGCCCGCGCCAAGTGCTGGCCGCGATCCTGCGCCAGGCGGGCTGGATGGTCGGGCCGGGCGTCGTCGCCGGTCTGCTCGCCGCCGCCGCCATCGGCAAGCTGGCCGGCGCGTTCCTGTTCGGCGTCTCCGGCCTCGATCCGCTGACCTTCATCGCCGCCACGGTGCTGCTTGCCGCAGTCGCCTTCGCCGCCTCGCTGGCGCCCGCGGTGCGCGCCAGCCGCGCCGATCCGCTGGAGGTTCTAAGATGCGAGTAACCACCCTGCTCCGCAACCTGCTCCACCGCCGCGCCGCCGATCGTGAACTCGATCAGGAAATCGGCGCTTTCGCCGACGAGATGAACCAGCGCACCCCGCACAGCGTTTACGCCGAGCAGGTGCGGGAGCAGGTGCGGGCCGCGCGCCCGGGCGCCGGCCTCGAGTCCTGGGCCCGCGATCTGCGTTATGCCGGGCGCATGCTGCGCAAGGCCCCCGCCCTCACGCTGGCCTGCATCCTCACATTCGCCGTCGGTGTCGGAGCGGTCACGGTGATCTTCAGCATGGTCAACGCGCTGGTGTTCCGCCGGCTCCCGGTCTATCAGCCGCAGCAGTTGCACATGCTCAGCTTCACCCAGAACGGCGCCGACGCCGGCACGGCCCTCACGCCGCTGGATCTGCGCACCCTGGCGCGCACCGGCACCCGCGCCTTCAGCGCCGTCACCAGCGCCTCCATAGACGACATCGGCCTGTCCGTCCACGGCCGCTCGCGCATCGCGTTTGGCAGCTTTGTCGCTGGAAATTTCTTTGGCGTCATGGGCGTGCGTCCTGCCCTTGGCCAGTTCTTCAGCCGCGATGACGCACCCGCCGTGGTGCTCAGCTACGACTACTGGCATTCGCGCTTCCACGCCAATCCCGCCGTCGTCGGTTCCGAGGCCGTCGCCGAAGGCCGCCCGGTCACCATCCTGGGGATCGCGCCGCGCGGATTTCACGGCATCGTCAGCGTGATGGATACCCAGGTGTTCGTGCCCGTGGATCTGGCGCCCAAAGGCAGCGCCGGCATCATGCCCTTCTACGGGGTTCCCGTCGTCCGCCTGCGGCCAGGTGTGGCGCCTGCGGCCGCGCGGGCCGAGCTCGCCACGTTCGCCCACTCCCTCGCCGCCGCGCATCCCAAGCTCGATAAAAATCTCGCCATCCAGATGTGGCCGATGGGCGACGGCATGATCAGCAGCCAGGGCGGCAGCAATCCCTTCGCGATCATTTCCGCGCTCTTCCTCACCCTCGCCGCGCTGGTCCTTTTGCTCGCCGCGGCCAACATCATGGGCGTGCTGCTGGCGCGCGCCCGCACCCGCGAGCGCGAAATGGCGCTGCGCTCGGCGCTGGGGGCCGGCCGCCACCGCCTGGCGCGCCAGGTCTTCCTGGAGGCGCTGGTGCTGGCCTTCTGCGGCGGCATCGTGGGCATGCTGCTGGGCATGGCCGCCAGCAGGACGCTCGGCGCCTCGCCGCCCAACGTCGGCCTGCCTATCGTGCTCGATTTCGGCTTCGACTGGCGCGTGTTCGGCTTCGGCTTCGCCATGGCACTGGTGATGGCGCTGGTCGCGGGAATTTTGCCCGCCTGGCGCGCCGCCTCCACCGATCCCAATCAGACCTTGCGCGGCCCCGAAGCCGGAAGTTCCGGCCGGCGCCGCCAGCGCCTGCGCTCCGCGCTCGTAGCCGCCCAGGTCGCCGGCTCCCTCATGCTGCTCATCGTCGGCGGCCTGTTCGTGCGCAGCCTGGCGCACGCCCAGCATCGCCCGCTCGGTTTTGCGCCCTCCGGCGTCTGGAATTTCGAGATCAACGTCAGCGGCGCCGACTATACCAGCGCCCAGGGCAAGCAATTCTACGCCCAGTTCCTGCCCGCCGTGCGCGCTTTGCCGGGAGTGCACAGCGCCAGCCTCGCCATGACCTACCCGTTCGGCTTTGATAAAAGCTTTGACACCGTGCATGCCGCGGGAAAGGCCAACCCCAGCCCCTCCTCCACCCTCAATTACGTCTCGCCCGGCTATTTCACCACCATGGCCATCGCCCTCCTCCAGGGCCGCGCCATTGCAGCCACCGATACGGCCCAATCCCCAGCCGTCGCCGTCATCAGTGCTCGCCTGGCGCGCTCCCTCTGGCCCGGCCAGAATCCGCTGGGCCGCCGTATTGTGCTGGGTTCCGGCTCCAAGGATTCCGCCACGGTCATCGGCGTCGCCGGCAACGCCGCGCTCAGCTTTTCCGGCCCCGCCGGCCCGGAGGTCTACCAGCCGCTGACCCAGAACTATCTGCCCCGCCAGGTGCTTCAGGTCCGCACCGCGCCCGGCGCGACGCCGGTGCCCGCGGTCGAGCAACTGCTCCAGCGCATCGCGCCCCAGGTCCCCGTGGGCGTGGTTCAGTCCATGCCTGCCGCCGTCAACGGCCTCAACGGTCTGTTCCTGTTCAACCTGGGCGCGCGCTTGGCGACCACCATGGGCTTGCTCGGCCTGTTCCTCGCCCTCATCGGCATCTACGGCGTGGTCGCCTATTCGGCCGCGCAACGCACGCACGAAATCGGCATCCGCATGGCGCTGGGCGCCCAGCCCCGCCAGGTGCTGACGGCGCTGCTGCGCAGCGCCGCCCTAACCGTCGGCGTCGGCATCCTCATCGGTCTGCTCGCCGCCGCGGCCATCGGCAAGCTCGCCGGCGCGTTCCTGGTGGGCGTCTCCGGCCTCGATCCGCTGACCTTCATCGCCGCCACGGTGCTGCTCGCCGCCGTCGCCTTCGCGGCTTCGCTCCTCCCCGCGCTCCGCGCCGGCCAAGCCAACCCGCTGGAGGTTCTAAAGTGCGAGTAGCCGCCCTGCTCCGCAACCTGCTGCGCCGCCGCCAGGCCGATCGCGACCTCAGCGCCGAGATCAACGCTTTCGCCGACGAGATGAACCAGCGCACCCCGCACAGCGTCTACGCCGAGCAACTCCGCGAGCAGGTCCGCGCCGCCCGCCCCGGCGCCGGTCTCGAATCCTGGGCTCGCGACCTCCGTTATGCCGGGCGCATGCTGCGCAAGACCCCCGCCCTGACGCTGGCTTGCGTGCTGGTGTTCGCACTGGGCGTAGGCGCCAACACCGTGGTTTTCAGCATGGTCAACGCGCTGGTGTTCCGCAGGCTGCCGGTCGCGCATCCGGACCAGTTGCAGATGCTGCAGTTGAGCATCCCGCCCTACACCAACGCTCCGCCGCTCACGCGGACCGATTTGCGACAACTCGCCGCGAGCACGCACAGCGCCTTCAGCGCCGTCACCAGCGCCTCCATCAGCACAATCGGCGTAACCCTCCGGGGACGAGCGCGCCTGACCTATTCCAGCTTCGTCAGCGGCAACTTTTTTACGTTGATGGGCCTTCGTCCCGCCCTCGGACATTTCTTTACGCGCAACGACGCGCCCGCCATGGTGCTCAGCTACGATTACTGGCGCTCCCGTTTCCATGCCAACCCGGCGGTGATCGGCACGCCCGCCCAGGCCGAAGGCAGGGCAGTGACGATCGTGGGCGTGGCGCCAAAGGGTTTTCATGGGTTTTTCAAACTGCTCGACATGCAGGTGTACGTGCCGGCTGGGCTGGCGCCCCCCGGCGACGCCTCCGTTTTCCCGTCAGTGGGCATTCCCATCGTCCGTCTGCGTCCAGGCGTCACCGCCGCCGGCGCCGGAGCCGCGCTCGCGCTCTTCGCCAGGCACGTGGCCATGGAGCACCCCAAGGCCGACAAAGGCCTGGTGATCCACCTCTGGCCGATGGCCACTGGCCTCATGAGCAACCAGGGCGGCGCCAATCCCCTGACTCCGGTTCTGGCCCTGTTCCTGGCGCTGTCCGGACTGGTGCTGCTGCTCGCTGCCGCCAACATCATGGGCGTACTGCTGGCGCGCGCGCAAACGCGCCAGCGCGAAATGGCGGTGCGCGCCGCTCTCGGCGCGGGCCGCGGCCGCCTGGCGCGCCAGGTGTTTCTCGAGACCTTGGTGCTGGCGGCGTTCGGCGCAGCCCTGGGCACGTTGTTGGGCATGGCCGCCAGCAGCGCCTTGAGCAGCCTGCCGCCGCAAACCAACCTTCCCCTCTTGCTCGATTTCAGCTTCGACTGGCACGTGTTCGCCTTCGGCTGCGCCATGGCCCTCGTCATGGCGCTGGTGGCGGGTATTCTGCCAGCCTGGCGCGCCGCCTCCGCCGATGCCAACCAATCGCTGCGCGGCCCGGAAGCTGCCGGCGCCGGCCATCGCCGCCAGCGCCTGCGCGCCACCCTGGTTACCGCCCAGGTCTCCGCCTCGCTGATGCTGCTCATCGTCGGCGGCTTGTTCCTTCGCAGCCTGGACCACGCACAAACCCGTCCCCTCGTCTTCCAGCCCGCCCGTGTCTGGAACTTCGAGCTTGATTCCACTGGCGCCAACCTCACCGAACGGCAAGGCAAGCTGGTCTTCACGCGTGTTCTGGCTCAGGTGCGCTCGTTGCCGGGCATCGCCAGTGCCAGCCTCGCGCAGGATTACCCCTTCGGGTTGGACAGCTTCGGGGGCCCGGTCCATCCACGGAGCAACAAGAGCCGCGTGCGCGACACCACGCTCAATGCCGTCTCACCCGATTACTTCGCCACCCTGGGCATCCCTCTGCTGCGCGGCCGCGGCATCACCCCCGGCGACGCCGCCCGCTCCACCAGCATCGCGGTCATCAGCGCCAGCCTGGCGCGCCAACTCTGGCCCGGCCAGAGTCCGCTCGGCCGCCGCCTCGTGCTTGGAACCAACGACAACACTCCCACCACCGTCGTCGGCGTGGCCGGCAACGTCCGCTACAACTTCACCTTCTCCAGCGGCACCCAACCGCAAATCTATTTCGCGCTGGCGCAGGATTACCAGCCCCGCCAGATTCTCGAAGTCCGCACCACGGCAGACATTTCGACCCCGGCGCCGGAAGTCGAGCAGCTCCTGCAGCGCATCGCGCCTGAAGTCCCTCTGGGCGTGGTGCAATCCCTGCCGGCCGCCATCAACGGCCTCACCGGTCTGTTCCTGTTGAGCCTGGCCGCGCGCCTGGCGACCGCCCTTGGCCTGCTCGGACTGTTCCTCGCGCTGATCGGCGTCTACGGCGTGGTCGCCTACGCCGCCGCGCAGCGCACCCATGAACTCGGCATCCGCATGGCGCTGGGCGCGCGCCCGCGCCAGGTGCTGGCCGCGATCCTGCGCCAGGCGGGCTGGATGATCGGGCCGGGCGTCGTCGCCGGTCTGCTCGCCGCCGCCGCGATCGGCAAGCTGGCCGGCGCCTTCCTGGTCGGCGTCTCCGGCCTTGATCCGCTGACCTTCATCGCCGCCACGGTGCTGCTTGCCGCCGTCGCCTTCGCCGCTTCGCTCGTGCCCGCCGTCCGCGCCAGCCGCGCCGATCCTCTGGAGGTTCTAAGGTGCGAGTAGCCACCCCGCTCCGCAACCTGCTGCGCCGCCAGGCCGACCGTGAGCTGGCGGAGGAAATCGGCGCCTTCGCTGAAGAGATGAACCAGCGCACCCCGCACAGCGTCTACGCCGAGCAACTCCGCGAGCAGGTCCGCGCCGCCCGCCCCGGCGCCGGCCTCGAGTCCTGGGCTCGCTCGTTCCCCCGTCTATATCCGATCCCAACTACAGTGGCACTTCCGCAGAGAATGGATCCTTAGACGTCTTTAACTGTTCAAGCAGCGCTCGCGGCGGGGCTGCTCGCCTCACTACGAAGTCGTATGATCGGCCGCTGCCAATGGGTTCGGTCGCAACGCCCAGGCACTGTCGGACGCCGACTTTCTCGGCGTATTTCATATGAGCATAAGCAACAAGGAAGTCGAGAGTCTTAACACGATCTGGGCGGCTCTGAGACGTTGCTAGGTAAACGAACACAGTACCGCGCGAAGGCTGCACATGTGCGAAGCAATGGAGCTCCCCATCTTTCGCAGCTTCATGTGCCGAAATAATCCTCTTACCAAGCCTAATTCGCCTTTCCCGCGTGAGCCAGCCTAGAAATCTTGCGACTTCCATGCCTACGGGGGCCTTGTTCCGCCCTTTGTTCCAGGCCCACTCAGGATCGAAGTCGTGAACACGGGCGATCATATCGTCAATCGTGAGTCCGTAGTGCCAATCGGTCGATTGCAGAACTTTGCCCGACGCGATTTCCTCGAAGGCCTTAACCGTCTTCTGCATCACTTCTGGCGAAGTTGGCGACATGCGGGCGGCGAGCACGCTTTCGATATGGGGGATTATTCGTTCGATATTTCCCACCTCGTCTTGAACCGAGAGAACTTCCTTTCCCGCCACATCGCCTCGCATTTCAAGAAACGTGATTAGGTCTCCGGCTGTGTCAAACCTTGAAGCAACCATCGCGAAATCACTCAGCGAAAAGATGTGAATAGGGAATCCGGCGCCGAGGATTTCTGGTACCAGCTGCGCAGCGACATAGGGCGCTGACTCGTGAGCGAGAATTATCAGCCCGATCCGGTTCGGATAGGGCTTTGGATCGAATTCAATTTCTCCATAGAAATCATTCTTCAGCTTTTTGACGCGCCCATCAACAAGGCTGGTGTACGTCTTGCAGAGCTGCTTGAATGCTTCGCGTAGTTTTTCCGTAGCCCATGACGTGGGGTCGTGGCTACCGCACTGCGCCTTGATCTGGATCACGAGAACGACATCATCGAACAACACAACAGCGTCGGCGAGTTCTTGGCCCTTTTTCTGCCCGCGCGGGTTCCGATAAACGAAATCGCGGAAAAAGGAACGCTCCAGAAACCACTGCCCCCACTTTTCCTCGTAGGCCCCCGGTTGACCACCTATCTCGGGCACCTCGCTCATCCCAAAACGTAGTCTCGCAAGTTCGTCCAGATCAATCATCCGTGTGCCATTCGTGGGCCGAAATCAGCTTCCAACGCCTGCCCTAACAGGTTCATCATGGCGGAAGGACCGCCGCTTAGGTCGCAAGCCAGCGCGCGTTGGGCGGACCTCGAACCTTACCCCTTCGGCCTCCTGTAAATACCTCACGACCCCAAACAGATTCCGCGCTTGGGGATTACCGCGCGGCCCGAGCATCCGCATCAGACTCTTTGCGGGACGATGCGTGACTTCACTCAGTTTGGGGGATCCCACGGTTGCGTTGATGAAATCGCGCAGAATCGCCTCAGCGTCTGGGATGCAGCGATTCTTGACGCCGCGGCGGATGCTGGCTGCGAACTGCTCCTGTCCGACGATCTCCAGCACGGATTCCGCTGGCGCGGCACCACGGCGGTGAATCCGTTCCTGAATCCGCGCCCTCCGCTCCCGCGCAACCTGTTGGATTCTCAGTAGCCGCCGCCCGCAGCCGCGGGAGCCGCGATCTCCGCCGGCGCCTTCACCTGGGGCAGTTTCTCCTGGAAGTTGCGCATGTACGCTTCCATGTGCAGCGCGCTCACGCCTTTGGCGTACCAGCCGGGCATGGGCGCGCCCTTGAGGTAATGATCGAAAAACTGCATCATGCGGACGGTGTAGTCCTTCTGGTCCGCGCGTTTGGATAGCGAATGGTTCTGGCTGGGATAGTCGAGCAGCACCACCGGCTTGTGCATCCGCCGCAGCGCGTTGAAATACTCCATCCCCTGGGTGAAGTCCACCGCGCCGTCGTCGTAGTCGGAGAGCATCAGCAGCGGCGTGGTCACGTTGGCGACGTCTGCCACCGGGCTGTTGCGCGTATAAGCCTGCCACAGCTCCCATGGCGGGCCGCTGAAGCGCCCTTGCGAGGCCTCGAAAATCTGGCCGTTGGTCACGCCCGTGTTCTTGTAAATGATGCCGTACATGCTGATCATGTCGGTCAGTGGTGCGCCCGCCATCGCGGCGGCGAAAAGGTGCGTCTGGGTAACGACAAACGCCGTCTGGTATCCGCCCCAGGAATGCCCGTGGATGCCGATGTGCTTGGGATCGGGCACGCCCGTCGCAATCGCCGCCTTCACGGCATGGATCAGGCACCCCGCCGACGATATGCCGGGATCGTTGACCTTGTAGCTGATGTCGGGATCGAACACGGCATAGCCGTTGCTGTTGTAAAGCGGAATGCTGAAGCCGTTGGCGGTGGGCCGGATGAATTGGTAGGCGTTCTGTGACATCTTCTCGTAAAACTCCACCACCATCGGCACTTCCTCGCCCTTCACGTAGTTCGGCGGCAAATGCAGCGCGCCCTGCAAATGGTCGCCCTTGTAGCCCAGATAATTCACCAGGATGGTCCCGCTCGACCATAGGAACGGCTTCATCTGCGCGGCGAAATCGCTCAGCTTCACTTCCGGCGCCATCGTTGGACCTGCAAGGTAGAAATCCGGCGGGGTCTTGAACGTCTCCCGCGTATACACGTACACCGGCGCATCCTGCGCCTTCACCAGGCGGCTGTAGAAAGCCTCATCAAACATCAACCGCCGGGCGCCCGGCTGCCCCGGCTCGATCACCGCAATGCCGTCCTTTTTCGTCCACTCCCCGTAAGCATCGAGATAGATCGGCTTGGTGAGGTCGAACCCGCGCTTCGTCGAGTCGTAGGCGAGCGCGAAGTTCTCCGGCCGCCGGTAGCGGATGCCGTCGCGCTTGCCATCCACGGTCAGGTTCACCGCCGTGCCGCCGTGAATCGGCACCTTCCACAAATCCCAATTGTCCGACAGGATCAGATCCCTGCTGTCGCGCGACCACCCCACCTGGCGAATCGGCGGGCGGTCGAGGTTGTGGTCATCCTCGGTATTGACGAACGTCGTGGGCACGTTTGCGGTGACATTCCGGCTCGCGCCCGTGGCCATGTTGTAGACCCAATAATTGCCGTCGCGGAAAAACGCGAAGTGCACTCCGTCGGGCGCAACCTCCTCCCGCCAGCGCGCCTTCTTCACCGCCGGCCTGCGCTCGCCGGTCGCCAGGTCGGTCACGTAGATGTCGTCATAGGTCTGTCCGTCGAGATGGCCTTCGAGCTCATACGGCCGGTTGCCCAGGCCGATGGCATAGCGGCCGTGCGGCGCGATGGTTTCCATGCGCACCGTGTCGTCCGCCAGCCGGATGAACCGGCGCCCGGCGAGGCGGTACTCGGCCAGGTAGCTGTAGTTGCGGTCGCGGCCCTCCTCCTTGATCTGCTCGCTCTGCAGCCGCGGGTCCTGGTAGTTCCAGATAATCAAATCCACGCTGTCGGCGGCATCGGCATCCGCTTTTTTGCCGGGAACGGGGCGCAGCTCGCGGATGCCGAAGAAAATGGCGTCGCCCGCCTCGCTCCACTCCGCCGCGCGATCCGGGCTGATGGACATGTGGGCCGGAAAGCTCGCATCGGCTGCGGGATCGAAGGTGGCCCGCATCGGCGCCGCACCCGCGCCAATTCCCGTGAATCCGAGCAGGGTATAGCGATAGTCGAGCGATTGCCTGTCGTTGCTGCCTTTCAGCACCGCCAGCGCCGTGCCGGCGTGGTTCCAGGCAAGCTGGCGGTATACGGCATGGTTGTCGCTGTCCAGCGCGCGCGTGGCCCCGGTCGCCAGTTCGCGCAGCATGACGCCATTGCCGCTGCGGTCCGGGGCGCTGACGGTGTAGGCCAGGTAGCGGCCCTGCCGGTCAAAGGCAAATTCGCCCACGTGGCCCAGGTTGAATTCGGCGCCGGTCGACAGCTGCCGCAGGATGACGTCGTAACCCTTGGGATCGGACTCGGGCGTATCCTCCGGCTTGAGCTTGCTGCCTCTTCTGGCTGCCGGCTCCTCCGGCCCGTACTTTTCCAGCGCGATCCAGTCCGGGTTGTCGCCGGAAAACTTGAAACTCCGCACCCGTGCAAACTCGACCATCTTGCCCGTGGCCAAATCCACCAGTCCGGCGTGCGTTTCGATCGCCTGGTGTTTCCGCCGCAGCCGCCGGCTTTCCGCGTGGGTGGGATCGGCAATAAATGCCCCCCACTTGCCGTCGCTGCTGAGCGCCGGCTCGCCCGGCGGAGTATACCGGCCATAGCCCGCCGGCGGCGGCTGCTCGCCCACCCCGAAGCGCCATTGCTTGGCGCCCTGCGTCTGCCGGAAGACTACGTAGCCGTTACCCTCCATCGGCGTGGCCCGCCAGGCGAACCAGGCGCCGTCGCGCGACAGCGCCTCGCCGCCGATTTCCTTAAAGGCCATCACGTCGGCGATGGTGAGTGCGTGTTTCGCGCTGGTGCCCGGCGCCTGACCCCGAGCGCCGGGCGCAAGCGCGACGGCAGCAGCCACCAGCCCGGCAGCCACAACAGAAACATAAACAGAGTGCCTCATGGCCGGGAGCATAGCAGAAACCTCCGCTCCGCGGCTAGAGGTCACAGGCTTCCGGGAAGTGGGTCAGTTTGACAAGGCTTGGAGCTAGGGGACAAACCGCAGAAGGAGCTTCTTCTTCCACCCTGGCATCGTGGCGGCGGCATTGATCGCCTCCCGAAGCCGCTGCGGGAAATCGCCAGGAAGCATGCCGAGGACCTCTAACCTACCATTGGCGCGGTCACTTTTTAGATCTAGCAGTCCGTGGCGTATGTGGCGATTTTCAGGAACGCCATTGAGGCACCGATCTGGGTGCGCTGGTTGGCAGAGTGCGCGGATGGCAGCGCAGGATCAGTCCGCGCGGCCCAAAGGCGGTGGATGGG
>JBOGKM010000024.1:0-1194 GCA_050747745.1 Terriglobales bacterium | reverse complement strand
ACCTAACCCCCTGACCCCCTTGTATGTTGCCGAAGATGGGGGTTGGGCAGCAGAATTGGGAGCGGGGCGGCAGATCGGAGGCCCCTGGATCGCCAAAGCGGCAGATCGCGGGGAAGCAGGATCGCCGCGCCGTAACCATACCGGCCGGGAGTCCGAACAGTCGCTGGGGCCGCGCAAGCGAGCCCGGATCGCGCAAGGCGGGACGCGGGCCGGCAAACGCGGAGGTGGCAACCATGGAGCGGCAGGAAGTGTGGGTGGGAATCGATGTCGGCAAGCGCCAACTCGAAGTGGCGTTGAGCACGGGCGCGGGCTTCACGCTGGATAACGATGAAGCGGGAGTGGCCGAGTTGGTCAGTCGGTTGGGCGCGGCCGCGCCCGCGCTGGTGGTGCTGGAGGCCTCGGGCGGCTACGAGCAGCAGGCTTGGATCGCGCTGTGGGAGGCGGGCATCCCGGCGGCGCGGGTCAATCCGCGCGACACTTATCACTTCGCCCAAGCCAACCGGCAACTGGCCAAGACCGACCGGCTCGACGCGCGCGGCTTGGCCCAGTTCGCGGCCAAGATGCGCCCGGAGCCCACCGCGCCGCCTGCGGACGAGGAGCTTAAGGCGCTGGTGGGGCGCCGCCGCCAGTTGGTGGCGATGCTGACGGCGGAAAAGAATCGGCGCCATCAGGCGCCCCGGCCGATCCGCAAGAGCCTCGACCGCACCATCCGCGCGCTCGAGCGGGAACTGGCCGCCATCGACCACGCGATTGAACGCCAGCTGGCCGAGTCGGCGCAACTCAGCCGCGACAGCAAGTTGTTGCGCACCGTGCCGGGCGTGGGGCCGGTGGCGTGCGCGACGCTGATCGCGCGGCTGCCCGAACTGGGCCGGCTCAACCGGCGCGAGATCGCCGCCCTGGCCGGAGTCGCGCCCTTCGACCACCAGAGCGGAGCCTGGCGCGGCCGCAGCATGATCTTTGGCGGACGCCCGGACGTGCGCACTGCGCTTTATATGGCGACCCTGGCGGCCGTGCGCTACAACCCCGCGATCGCCGCCTTTTATCGCCGCCTGCGCGCCGGCAAGCCCGCCAAGGTCGCCCTCACCGCCGCCATGCGCAAGCTGCTTCTTACCCTTAATGCCATCCTTAAACATCGTACTCAGTGGAGCCCCCTATGCCCCGCAAACCCTTGACTCCCAACACAGTCGCTTCCCC
>JBOGKM010000023.1:0-1259 GCA_050747745.1 Terriglobales bacterium | reverse complement strand
GGCTGGTTGTCATGTGTGGGCGGGGGTGGTGGTCTTGATGTTTTTGATGGCGGTGAGGACGTCGTGGATGAGGTCGTCGGGGTGCTCGATGCCGGTGGCGAAGCGGATGAGGCCGGGGGAGATGCTGGCGGCGCCGAGGTCTTCCTGGGTGAGCTGGTGGCTGCCCCAGTAGGCTTCGGGCTGGCAGGCGAGGGAGTAGACCGCGCCGAGGCTGGGTGCGCGCTTGACCAGGGTGAGGCTGGTGAGGAACTGGTCGGCGGCGTCGTGGCCGCCGTCGAGCTCGAAGGACAGCAGCCCGCCGTATCCGGACATCTGCTTGCGGGCGACCTGGTGGCTGGGGGAGGTTTCCAGCCCGGGGTAGTACACGTGCGTCACGCGCGGATGCTGGGCCAGGGCCAGGGCCAGGGCCAGGGCATTGCCGTTGTGCCGCTCGACCCGCAGGCTCAGGGTGCGCAGCCCGCGCAGCAGCAGCCACGCGTTGTAGGGCGCCAGGATCGACCCGACGATGAGCTGGGTATCCCACATCGCCTCGATCAGGTCCCGCGGCCCGGCGACCACGCCGGCCAGCAGGTCGGCGTGTCCGCCCAGGTACTTGGTGGCGCTGTGCCAGGACAGGTCCACGCCCAGCGCCAGCGGCTGCTGGTTGACCGGCGTGGCGAAGGTGTTATCCACGATCGTGATCACGCCGCGGGCTCGTGCGATCGCGGCCACCGCCGCCAGGTCAGTCACCTCCAGCCGCGGGTTGGTGGGCGTCTCCAGCATCATCAGCCGGGTGTTGGGGCGCATCGCCGCCTCGAACGCGCCGGGATAGGTCTGGTCCACCTCCGTGCAGCCGACTCCGAACCTCGGCAGCACATTGCGCAGCAGGTTCGCCACCCCTGCGTAATGACTGCGCTGAGCGACGACATGGTCGCCGGCCCCCACCAGGCTGAGCACCGCCGTGGTGACCGCGCCCATCCCGCTCGCCGCCACGAACGCATGCTCCGCGCCCTCCAGCGCGGCCACCACCGACGCCACCTGCCGGTGGTTCTCATTCCCGTGACGGGTGTAGAAATCCGGGTAAAACGGCGACCCGGCCGAGTTCCGGAAATCCTCCGCCGAGGCAAACGCGCCGTTCACCGCCTGCGCGATCGCCGGCACGATCACTCCGGGTTCGCGATCACCATCATCAGCATGCAAGACCACCGTACTGATATCCATGACCCCGACCCTACGAACATCAGCCACCCCCCAGAAGAAGCCAATCACCACCAACTGGC
>JBOGKM010000022.1:0-24240 GCA_050747745.1 Terriglobales bacterium | reverse complement strand
CCGGCCGGCGAGACCGCAACGAGCGAGGCGGCATCCGTGCTGGAGGCGGGAATGAAGACCACGTTCGGCGCCGGCGTGCTGCCGAAGCTGATGCCGTCGCCCTGGGCGAGCGAAGTGCCGGTAACGGCCACCGTGGTCCCGCCTCCCGCCGGCGCCGAACTGGGGCTGACGGCGGCAAGGCTGGGTGCGGCGGCCTGCTTGGCGGCGGCGCTGCCGTTGCCGGTGGGGTTGCCGCCCCCACAGCCAAAGGCAAAGCCGATGGACAGGACTACGGCACCCAGGGCGGTGGCGCGCAGAGATGCGTGAAAGCCTGTAAGTTTGGACGAATCTCTCATGTGGTTCTCCCGTACCACGGTCACGGTTATCGGCTGGGCAAAGAAACTTGATTAGAGGGGGTCGCTCACGCAGATGCGGTGGAATCGTCCAATTGCTGCAGGTTTCTAGAGCGCCTAAGCTTTTCATCTCAGTGACGAGATGGCGTAGTGCCCGAGGCGGCGGTCCATCCCGGATCCCAATCCGATACCTGAGGCAATCGGGAAAAACCCGGAAACTGCAGCGGGAGATTTTGGCAGCCAACGTGCTGGCAGAACTTTAGGTGGGCCTGCGCCGATATACAATGCAGAGTAGCCGGTCTGCGGTCCGGCATTTCGATTCCATGGCGGCAACGGTTCCAACGGCAGTTGAGACCCTCCCCGCTCGAAAGCGGGGGTGGAGCGAGAGGCTGTGGCGCGAGGGCTGGTATTTGCTGGCCGCACTGGTGCTGGTGTACGCCGGCACGGCCGTCAAGCTGGTGCAGGACTGGAGCACCAACCCCAACTACTCACACGGCTTTCTGATCCCGTTCGCCATCGCCTTCTTCCTCTGGCAGGAGCGCGACCGGCTCGCCAGGCTCCCGCGCCGTCCCTCCCGCCTGGGGCTGGTGCTGGTGGTTTACTCGCAGGCGCAGTATCTGCTGGGCGTGCTGGGCGCGGAGCGCTTCCTGCAAGCCACTTCGTTCCTGTTCCTCGCCGCCGGCATCATCATGCTGCTCTGGGGCTGGGCGCACCTGAAGGTGGTGAGCTTCGAGTTTCTGCTGGCGCTGGTGGCCATTCCACTGCCCGCCATCATCTTCAACGAGATTGCCTTTCCCCTCCAGTTGATCGCTTCGCGCTGGGCGGCGGCGCTGCTGAATTTTTGCGGCGTGCCCGTGTTCCGCTCCGGCAACATCTTGCAGTTGCCCTTCCGCGCGCTCGACGTGGCCGAGGCCTGCAGCGGCATCCGCTCGCTGTTCAGCCTGCTCGCACTGGCTTTGATGGTGGCCTATTTTCTGCCGCTGCGGCGCTGGGGCAAAACCCTCTTCGTGCTGAGCGCGGTCCCGATCGCGATCGTCGCCAACGCCATCCGCATCGCTGCCACAGGCTTGCTCGGCCAGTACGTGGGCCAGGAGTACGCCACCGGATTTTTTCATGAGTTTTCCGGCTGGGTGATTTTCGTGCTGGCCTTCGGCCTGCTCCTGTTCGAAGCGGCGCTGTTGCAGCGCGGGCGGCGGCACCCGCCGAAGGGTGCGGCATGAAGCAAAAGCTGCTGCTCGTCACGTTGATTCTGGTGGCCACCTTCGGCGCCCGCACCTGGCTGGCGCAGCCGCCCATCATGCCGCACCGACTGCCGCTGGCGGAATTTCCCGCCCAGCTGGCGGCGCCGGCGGGCGGATCTTGGATGCTCGCCAACACCGAGCAACTCGATGCGGAAACCATGAGCGTGCTCAAGGCCAGCGATTATCTGCTGCGCGACTATCGCATGCAGGGCGGCCCGCTGGCGGGCGCGCAGGCGCAGTTGTTCGTCGCCTACTACCGCAACCAGAGCGCCGGCGATGCCATGCACTCGCCCAAAAACTGCCTCCCCGGCGCGGGCTGGGAACCGGTCACCAACGACCGCATCCCGCTGGGCATGAACGCCCCCGATGGCAAGCCAGCGCTGGTCAACCGCTACGTGGTCGAAAACTCCGGCGCGCGCGACATCGTGCTGTACTGGTACCAGGCTCAGGGCCGCATCATCGCCAGCGAGTATTGGGGCAAATTCTATCTCGTTTGGGATGCAATGCGCGAGCACCGCCGCGACGGCGCCATCGTGCGCGTGGTCGTGAGCATTCCCTATGGCGCCCAGACCGGACCCTCCACCGCCACCGCGCTTTCGCTGGCCCGCGCCAGCGACCTCCGTCTGCCCGCCTTCCTGCCCAACTGACCCGCGGGAACCTAAGGTTTGCCCACGGGCCCGAAATGTGCAAACGTTTGCACATCAGGGTCTGGATCCTTGGGGCGATAGCCATGCAAGCCCAAGAAAACAGAGGGTGTTTTTTCCTTTGCAAATTGAACGGCTTTGGCATCGGGATTGCAGCTACCTGGGTACGTACCGTGCGGGAACCCGGATCCGGCGGTATCGGAAGGACTGCATGGAGGCGTCACTTATGAAAAGAGTTCCCCTGATTATGGCATTGGCGGCAGGCATCAGCCTGATGCCCGCGCTGGCACTGGCTGGCTCGATAACCCTCTCAATCGGCTATAGCACTTCCCTGACCGGCCCAGTTACCAACTTGGCTACGACGCCCGGAGCCGGCGACTCAGTGGTGTTCAACGGGACGGTGAACGGGTGGAACGTGGTTTCGACCACCGGTTCTTCGTTTGCCCCAAGTAACCCCCTGCTCCAGGCAACCACAACGGCGAGCTGCGGCACGTGCACCAGCGATCTCTATCTGTGGATCACCGGCGACAACTACGCCAACAACGCTGCCGGCTTCGTAACGACCGCAGCCGTCACCAGCGAAAGCGGCGGCGCGTTCACCGAATACTCCTACCTGAATTCCGACAGTGGCCTACTCAGCACGCTTGGTCCCTTCACCAGTGTGGCGTCCGGTGATGCCGTCGCTTCTGTCGGCGCCACCGCTCCGTTTGCCTTAGGCCTGGAGCAGGTATTCAAACCAGGCGCCAGCGCCACTTACGGCGTTGCCGGTTCAATCAACACCACTCCAGAGCCGGCGACGCTGGCGTTGCTGGGCACCGGATTGCTGCTGCTGGCATTCGGGCTGCGCCGGCGCTCGTTCCTGTTCGGACGGCAAGTCTAAAAACCACAATTACTACTCTGCGAGCAAGAGAAAAGAGGGCCAGGGCGTCAGCCTTGGTCCTTTTTTCTTGCCCGCTTATGATGCGGCGGGCGGCGCGCCTGAATAGCGGTTGTCGAGGCCGCAGCGCCGCATTTTGTGCAACAGCGACTTGTAGCTGATGTTGAGCATGCGCGCCGCCTCCTTGCGCTCGCCCCGCGCTTGGGCCAGCACCTCGGCGATGACTTCCGCTTCCGCTTCGCCCTTCAATCCGCGCGCCAGCGAGTCGCATCTGCCGGCCTTCCTGCCAGCTGACCGCGATTTGGGCCACCAGCCTCCACCACGACCCACACCCTCCCTTCCCTCCGCAGGGAAGCAAAGGTTCACCCACGGGCCGGGGACGTACAACCGATTGCTCACTGGCACCTCGTACTGCCGGCTGGTGACGGCCAACCTGAAGAAAACATTGCATATCGTTCCGTTACCGCGAATAGGAAAGCTTTGGCACCCAGATTGCGGTATAGAGCTTGAGTATTGCTCAGTGTCCTAGAGCTGGCATTACCGACCGTTTGGAGAAAGGCCTCAAAAGGTATGCTTATGAAAAGACTTCCCCTCATTATGGCGCTGGCGGCAGGCATTAGCCTGATGCCAGCGCTGGCACTGGCCGGCCCGGTTCCGGTCTCTATCGGCTACAGCACTTCCCTGACCGGTCCAATTACCTACCTGGCTACGACGCCTGGAGCCGGCGACTCGGTGGTGTTCAGCGGGACGGCGAGCGGGTGGAGCGTGGTTTCGACCACCGGTTCTTCGTTTGCCCCGGATAACCCCCTGCTCCAGGCAACCACAACGGCGAGCTGCGGCACGTGCACCAGCGATCTCTATTTGTGGATCACCGGCGGCCCCTATGCCAACAACGCTTCCGGCTTCGTAACGACCGCAGCCGTCACCAGCGAAAGCGGCAGCGCGTCGTTCACCGAATACTCATACCTGAATTCCAACGTACTCAGCACGCTTGGTCCCTTCACCAGTCTGGCGTCCGGTGAGGCCGTCGCTTCTGTCGGCGCCACCACCGATTTTGCCTTGGGCCTGGAGCAGGTATTCGCACCAGGAACAGGCGCCACTTACGGCGTGGCCGGTTCAATCAACACCACCCCGGAGCCGGCCACTCTCGCCCTGCTGGGCACCGGCCTGCTGGGCCTCGCGGTTGTGCTGCGCCGCCAGCCCTTTGGCTTCGGTCACAAAGCGTAAAGCGCAAACCCAAGCCGAGCAGAAGCACTAAAGGCCAAGGCGTCAGCCTTGGCCCTTTTTCTGCCTCGAACTATTTCGCGGCGGGCGCGCCCGGATGGCGATTGTCCAGGCCGTAGCGCCGCATTTTGTGCAACAGCGACTTGTAGCTGATGTTGAGCATGCGCGCCGCCTCCTTGCGCACACCGCGCGCTTGGGCCAGCACCTCGGCGATGACTTCCGCTTCCGCTTCGCCCTTCAGTCCGCGCACCAGCGATTTCAAGTCCCGGGTTTCGCCCGCCGGGGCGCCTGCCGCCGCCGCGGCGGCCACCGGGGCCACGGCCCGCTTGGCGAATTCGGCTGCGGCGGCGGTGACCTTGCGCTGCATCTCCTCCAGGACCATGGTCTCGTCCGCGAGAATCAGGTAGCGCTTCACGAAATTTTCCATTTCGCGCAGGTTCCCTGGCCATTCGTAGGCGAGACACACCTGCAGCAGCTCGTCGGAAAATGGAAGCGAAGGGCGGACGAAGGTGCCGGCGAAGCGCGTCATGAAATGGCGCAGCAGCACCGGAATTTCTTCACGCCGCTGCCGCAGCGGCGGCAACTCGATGGTAAACCCGCTTAGCCGGTAATAGAGATCGCTACGAAATTTCTGCGCCGCCATCGCGTCCTGCAGCTCCAAATTGGTGGCGCTGATGATGCGCGCATCGGTGACCGAAGCGCGCGTGGCGCCCAGGCGGGTGTAGCTGCCGTCCTGCAGCACGTGCAATAGCTTGGCTTGCAGCGCGGCGGGCATTTCTCCAATTTCATCCAGGAAAATCGTGCCGCCGCGGGCGAGCTCAAACTTTCCCGGCTTGGCGCGCACGGCCCCGGTAAATGCGCCCGCCTCATAGCCGAATAGCTCGCTTTCCAGCAGATCGCCGGGCAGCGCCGCGCAGTTGACCTTGATGAACGGGTGCGCCGCCTGGGGCGAGCGATGGTGCACCAGGTGAGCGAGCACCTCCTTGCCGGTGCCGCTTTCTCCCAGCAACAATACCGGGACGTTCAAGCCCGCCACCTGCAGCACCTGTTGGTAGGCCCGCTGCATGGCCGGACCCGCCAGCACGCACATGCGGTCGCCGATGCGCTCGACGTCGGGAACCACCGTCGTCGGTTCAGCTTCCGCCAGCGGCGTCAGCCGCAGCAGCGAAGTCAGCTCCACCGTGCGCAGCGGCTTGGTCAGGTAGTCGGAGGCGCCCAACTGCGCTGCCAGCACCGCCTTGCGGGTGTCGTTGACGTTGGACACCATCACGATCTTCAGGCCGCTATGGATCTGGCGCAGCCGCTCGAGCGCCTCCAGCCCGCCCATGCCGGGCATGACCATGTCGAGCAGGATGAGATCCGGCAGCGGATTGCGCTGCACGCGCTGCAGCGCGGCCAGTCCATGACGGGCGACCTCGACCTCGCAGTGATTGGCCTCCAGGCCAGCGATCAGATAATTGAGCGCTTCGGGTTCATCATCGACAATCAGGACCCGATTTCCCATTCCGGCAGCCCCTTCTCACTGTAAGAAGGCAGTATACACGAACGTGCCGGAAACGAGTCTAGGAGGAATCAGGGGTGCAGCGGCAGCATGACCGCGAAAGTACTGCCCTGCCTGCCGCTGCTTTCCACCCAAATCTTGCCGCCATGCCATTGCACCAGACGGCGGGCGACGGCCAAACCCAGGCCAAGGCCCAAACCCGGAGCCGAATCATCCTTGCGGCGGCGGAAGCTGCTCTGGCCAGGTCCAACGCCCACGCCCAAATCGGCGTCGCCGCGGCCGAGGCTGACGAAGGGTTCAAAAATCTCCAACTGGTTCTCCGGAACAATGCCCGGCCCAGTATCGTGGACGCTGAAATAGGCAGCATTGGCCAGGCGACGGCCGATATCGTCCGCGCGCGGCTCGTTCCGGGCCCAGATACACGGCTGCCAGGTAAGCTCGGTTTCGCCCCCGCGGGGCGTGAACTTAAGAGCGTTCTCCAGCAGGATCGAGATCACGCGCAGTAGCTTGTGCGGGTCGCAGGCGAAGGGTTGGAGCTTGCCCTTGGCTCGAGCCTTGAGCCGTACGCCCTTTTTTTCAAACGCCGGCGCCCAAACGCCCGCCAGCTCCTGCATCAGCGCGTTCACGTCGGCCAAATCGGCATGAAAGGACATTTCTCCATTTTCCAGCCGACCGTAAGCAAAACAGTCTTCCACAATGCGCTGCATGCGCACGCACGTATCGGCAATCTGGCGGGTGATGGTCAGTTGCTCGGGCGTGAGCGGGCCGCTGGTTTGCGCCCGCAACGATTCGACTTCGCCTAGCAGCCAAGCCAGCGGGGCGCGCAGCTCGTGTGCAGCGGTCAAAAACGCCGCCAAAGGGGGAGTGGCAGGGCTACGGCTGAGAGCCGTGCCGCTGCCACCCCAAGTACCGGGACCGAATACTGCGAGATCCTCGCCTGCGCTTTCACGATGGGGCGTCTGCCTGCCGCCCGTCCCGCCTTTACGCGTGCGCGCTGATGGTGCCCCACCCATGTTTGCTACATTAGGGGGCTAGTGCGCCAGTGTCAAGCCTGCTCGAAGCCGGTGGCGTGCCGCAGTTGCCACCAAGCCAAACCGCCCAGACCCAGCAGCCCCGTGAGCAGCAGGTAAAAGCTGGCCGGCTCGGGAACCTCGCCGATCATTTCCTGCGGATAAGCGCTGTATTTGGTGAAATCGTTTTGCGTCAGCGTGGCGCTGGTATCGGGCGTGTAGATGACGATATTGCTGAAATCCATGCTGTTCAGTGCTGAATCGCCGGGAAGCGCCCCCAGCCAGTAGGCCGAAGAATTCGCGCCGTTGCTGGCCGCGCCGCCCTCTGTGGGCGCGCTGGGATCGAACAGATCCCAAATGGCATAGCTGATCGCTTCGTTTTGTGAATCCTGCTTGGGATTCGGCGGCACGGGCTGGAATTGCTCATACAGCCAGGCGGCTTCCTCGTATTGCAGCGTCGCCTGCGCGGAGCTGAGGCCCTTCGGATTGTAGTAGGTGCTATCGTTGGACGGTTCGGCCGGATTCGTGCCGACGCCGCCGGGCATATACTTGCCGCCACTGAGGACGTTGGTGCCGTTCACCAGCGTGAGCGTATTCTCGATGGCGCTCCAGCTCTCGCTGGTGTAGACCTCGTCGTAGTAGTCGTCGCAGGCGACGGTCACAGAGTTGCCGTTGACGCTCATTTGGTAGGGGTAGTAGTAAACATTGGGGTTCATGCCCGAAGTTGGGCCGCCCAGGGTGCCGGTGTTGGCGGTGAACTGCACCGTCACATCGAGCGGGTTAGCCAAGGCGAACAACGGCAGCGCCAAGGCGGCCGCGGCGATGACGAAGGTTTTGGTTAGGCGCATAGGTTTTGGGTGTAGCTCCAAACCTTGTGCAGCATTTTGCATACCAATTCACAATGTTGATAAACAAGAACTTAGCGCCACCACTGCGGCAGCAATGTGCAGCCGGTTGCATACCGTCGAACCTTTTGTTCCCGTGCTAGAATGACTGAGCCGCCGGGGACCAAACTGCGGGAACTGCCAATGTCTCGGATCTATCTCGTGACGGGTGTGGCCGGCTTTATCGGCTCGGCGCTGGCGAGCGCGCTGCTGGCGCGCGGGGAGCAGGTGCGCGGGGTTGACAACTTTGCCACCGGCAAGCGGGAAAACCTGGAGCGTTGCAGCGGTTTGGACTTTGTCGAAGGCGATTTGGCCGAGCCCGAGTGCGCACGAGCGGTCTGCCGGGACATCGGGGTCATTTTCCATGAGGCGGCCATTCCCAGCGTTCCACGCTCGGTGTCGGATCCAGCCGCCAGCAATCGCGCCAACGTAGATGCTACCCTGCATCTGCTGGTGGCGGCGCGGGCAGCAGGCGTGGAACGGGTGATTTACGCCGCCTCCTCCTCCGCCTACGGCAATAGCCCCACTCTGCCCAAGCGCGAGGATTTTCTGCCCGGTCCGCTGTCGCCCTATGCGGCCGCCAAGCTGGCGGGCGAGCACTACCTGGCCGCCTTTCATGCCGCTTACGGAATGACCACGGTGAGCCTGCGCTATTTCAACGTGTTTGGCCCCTACCAGGATGCCCAAAGCGCCTACGCCGCAGTACTGGCGAAATTCATCAACGCCATGCTTGACGGCGCCGCGCCGCAGGTGCATGGCGACGGCGAACAGAGCCGCGATTTCACCTACATCGACAACGTGGTGGCGGCCAACCAGCTGGCCGCCTCAGCACCCGCCGCGCAGGTGGCCGGCCGCATGATGAATGTCGCCACCGGGTCACGCATCACGCTGAACCAAGTGATCGCATTGCTGCGGCCGATGCTGAACTACCAGGGTCCGGTCACCTACGGGCCGCCGCGCGCCGGCGACGTCAAACACTCGCTCGCCGACATCAGCCGCGCGCGCGAGTGGCTGGGCTATGAACCGCAGGAGAATTTCGCCGATGGGCTGGCGAAAACCGTAGCCTGGTACCGCAGTCTGCGCGCCACCGCAGCGCGCGGCTAGCTTGGCCAGAGCAGAATTACAGGAGTTGTAGCACGCGTGGGGTCCGCCGGAAGGCGGCCTTTCCCCAAGAAAGGCCGCACGCCTCTTCCCGCCGCCCGGGCTACGGCTACTGTGATTCTGCTCTAGCCGCCGCGCGTCCACGCGCACAGATCCGCCAGCGCGGCGTTGCCTCCGCACAGGATCAGCACCACGCGATTGGAAGGCGTAAACCGCGGCGCCAGCCGCCGCGCCGCCGCCAGCGTACAGGCGGCCGCCGGTTCGGTGAGCAGCTTGGCGCGTTCGAGCAGAAACTGCAGCGCCGCCAGCGCTTCCGCATCGCTCACCACGGTTACGCTTTCCAGCCAGCGCTGCGCCGCCCGCAGCGTGCGCGCGCTGACGGCGGGCGCGCCCAGCGTCTTGGCGATCGAGGTAATCGCGGGCAAGCGCACCGGATGTCCGGCGGCCAGCGCCTGCGTCATGGCATCGGCGCCTTCAGTTTCTACGCCCCAGACCCGCGCCTGCGGCCGCCGCGCCTTGACCGCCGCGGCCACGCCCGTGGCCAATCCGCCACCGCCGATGCTGACGATCACATCGCTGAGCTCAGGCAGATCTTCGAGCACTTCCAGCCCCACGGTTCCCTGCCCCGCCATCACCGCCTCATCGTCGAACGGATGCACCATGGTCCAGCCTTCGGTAACGGCAGCTTCGGCGCCGGCAAACGCCTCCTCGATATTGGCCGTGAGCCGCACTTCGGCGCCGTAGCCGCGCGTGGCGGTGACGTAATTGGCGGCCGTGGACTGCGGCATGAAGATGCGGGCACGCATGCCCAGCTCGCCCGCCGCATAGGCCACCGCCTGGGCGTGATTGCCGCCGCTGACCGCCACCACCTGGCTGCCGGACGCGAGCGGCAGCATCTTATTGAAAGCGCCGCGCACCTTGAACGAACCGGTTTTTTGCAGCAGCTCCAGCTTGAGATAGACCGCGCAGCCCAGCTCGCGGCTGAGCGTGGCGTTGGCCGCCAGCGGCGTGCGCCGCACGCGCCCGGCAATGCGCGCCCTTGCCGCTTCAATGGATACCAGGCTCAGGTCCGTTTCAGGATGCATGCAGGCGCCAAACTTCGATCATACGGGATCCAAGTGGCACGGCCACCTCTTGCTGGAGCCGCCCTCCCGCTGGCCGGGCGTCGCTCCCCGGCAACGGACGTCAGCCGGCGCTCAGGGCGCCGTCAAGTTGCCGCGATTTGACAGGCGGAAGGGGCGGATCTAGCATGGGCGTTGTAGCGAAGAAAAAGCGAAGATGGAAGTAGAAGGCGGCAGCATGACATTGCGGGAACAGTTGGAAGCGAGCTTGCGGGCGCGCGGCTGGGGCGCAACCCTGCCGCAGGCAGGGGCGCAGATGCCACCGGAGGAAGCGGCGCTGGCGGCTTGGGCGCATGGCCCGGCGCGCGGAGCCATTACCGAGCTGGCGGGCAGCGCCGGCAGCGGCGTGAGTGCGGGCGCACTGCGTCTGGCGGCAATCACCGCGGGGCGGATCGCGTGGGCGGATCCCCACGATCAGCTGGATCCGGCTTCGGCCGAGCGGGCGGGCATCGCACTTGAGCGGCTGCTGTGGCTGCGCGGGCATGCCGGGCTGCGCGGGCTGGAAGGGCTGAGCCGCTGGAATGAAATCCTGAACCTGGTGATCCAGAGCCACGCGGTGGAACTGGTGGTGGCGGATTTTCTGGACTGGCCGTTGGCCGAACTGGGCCGGATACCGCGCTCGGCCTGGTTCCGGCTGCTGCGCGGGCTCGAGCACGGCGGCAGCACGGCGCTGCTGCTGCTGGTGCGCACGCCGCTGAGCCGGGGCTGCGCGCGCCTGGTGCTCGGCGCGCCCAAAGCTCCCGAGCGCGTACCGACGCGGCTGGCGGGTATTGAGGACGCGGCATGAGCAGGTATTTTCTGGCCCTCTGGCTGCCGCACCTGAGCTGGCAGGCGCTGCGCGGAAACGCCGAAGAAAGGATGGTGGTTGCATCCGCGGAGTGGCAGCCGGAAGTGCTGGCCGCCTCGCCCGCGGCGCGGCGGCTGGGCATCAGCGCCGGAAGCAGTCTGGCGCAGGCGCGGCTGCGCGCGCCCGGCTGTGCCGTGGTGGCGCGCTCGTCGGCGGCCGAGGCGCGGCTGCGGACGGCGCTGGAAGCCGAGTTGGAAACCATTTCCGACCGCTGCCACGCGCTGCCGCCGGAACGCTGGCTGGTGGATCTGCGCGGCATGGAAAGCTGTCTCGGACCCGCGCCGGAAATCGCCCGCCGGTTGGCGGCGCGACTGCAGGCCGAAGGCCTGGAAGCGCGGCTGGGTGTGGGACCGTCGCGCACGGCAGCGCTGCTGGGAGCACAGGCAAGCCTGGCGCCGATGCTGGCGCCGGAGGCAGCTCCGGTGCTGGCGCCGCTGCCGCTGGAGATGCTGATCGTGCTAGCGGACGGCATGGCGGAGATTGCGGCCTGTGTGGATTTATTCCGGCGCTGGGGGCTGCGCACGCTGGGCGAGGTGGCGGCGCTGCCGCGGCGCGCGCTGACGGAGCGTCTGGGGCGGGCGGGATTACACTGTCGGCATTGGGCGCGCGGCCAGGATCAGGGCCTGCTGTTGCCGCCGCCGCCGTCGCTCGAACCGGCGCGCTGCCAGCAAGCCTTCGAGCCGGCCCTGGAGGGATATGTGCCGCTGTTGCCCTGGCTGGAACAAAGCTTGCGCCAGCAGGCGGCCGCGTGGGAACGCCACGACCGGGCGCTGGCGGTATGCGAACTGAAGCTGGAGCTGACGGAGAAACGGAACTGGTCGTGGCGCTACGCGCCGCCGCTGCCGCACCGCGATGCGCGGCGCTGCCTGCGTCAGTTGGAAACGGCGCTGGCCCTGCAGCCGCCGCCGGCGCTGATTGCCGCCGCCGTGCTCGAGTTGCGGCTGTTGCGGCCGCGGCATCTGCAGGCGGGCTTGTTCGGCGATGCGGCGGTGGAGGAGGAAAACCGCGAAAGGCTGCTGGGCCAGCTGCGCGTGCTGCTGGGCGATCCCGAGGGGTGGCGCTGCGGATCGCCGCGGCTGCGGGACTTGCATCGTGAGGATCTGTTCGTGATGGCGCCGTTCCAACCGGAAGAGCAGGGGAAAAAATTGCCGGTTGCCAGTTGCCGGTTGCCAGTGCTGCGGGTACACCGGCCGGCGCTGGAAATCCGGCTGCAGCTAAAACGGTTGCCGGTGCAGGGCGATGGATTCAATCCGGTGGGCGCGGTATGCACCGGGCCGAAGCTGCACGCGCGGCGAGTGCGGCAGGCGTGGGGGCCATGGCGCAGCTCGGGCGCCTGGTGGAGCGAAGCCGCCTGGAGCCACGACGAGTGGGAGGTCGAGTTCGCCTCCGGCGAGCGCAGCCGCCTGCGCCATGACCGGCGCGCGCGGCGCTGGTTTCTGCTGGGCGAATACGACTAAGGAGGCGCGGTGTTTGTCGAACTGCACGCCGCCAGCGCCTTCAGCTTTTTGCGCGGCGCTTCCCTGCCCGAGGAGCTGGCCGAGCGCGCGGCGGCGCTGCAAATGGGCACGCTGGGGCTGCTCGACGCCGACGGCCTCTACGGCGCACCGCGCTTCCATCTCGCCTGCCGCCGCGCGGGCGTGAAGCCGCTGCTGGGCGCGGAAATCCTTCTCGAGGATGGAGCGCGGCTGCCGGTACTGGCCTGCAGTCGCGCCGGCTACCGCAGCCTGTGCCGGCTGCTGTCGCGCCTGCATCTGCGCGCGGAAAAGCCAGGCACGGGTAAGCTCCGCTATCAGGAACTGGCGGAGCTGACGGAGGTGATCGCGCTCAGCGGGGATGAGGAGGGTCCGCTGGCGCAGGCGCTGGCGCGCGGCGGCACCTCCGCCGCCCGACCCAAGCTGGAAGAGCTGGCAGCGGCGCTGGGCGCGGGCAACCTCTACGTCGAGCTGCAGCGCCATTATCTGCGCGCGCAGGAGGAGCGCAACCAGACGGCCATCGCCCTCGCCCGCAGCCTGCGGCTGCCGCTGGTGGCCAGCAACGGCGTGCGCTACGCCACCCCGGCCGCGCGCCCGGTGCTGGACGTGTTCACCTGCCTGCGCCACCACACCCGGCTGGAGCAGGCCGGGCGCCTGCTGGCGCCCAACGCCCAACGCTTTCTGGCCGCGCCCGCCGAGATGGAGCGCCGCTTCCGCGATCTGCCCGCGGCGCTGGCGCACAGCGCCGAAATCGCCCGCCGCTGCACCTTCACGCTCGATGAGCTGGGTTACGAGTTCCCGCAGCCGCCCGTGCCCGCGGGACACACTCCGCAGTCCTGGCTGCGCGAGCGCACCTGGACGGGCGCACGGCGCCGCTACGGCACGCTGCGGGCCCGGGTGAAGCTGCAACTCGAACACGAGCTGGAGGTGATCGGCAAGCTCCAGCTGGCCGGCTACTTCCTGATTCTGGACAGCATCATGGACTACTGCCGTGCGCACGGCATTCTGGCGCAAGGGCGCGGCTCGGCCGCCAACAGCGCCGTCTGCTACAGCCTGGGCATCACCGCCGTGGATCCGATCGGCATGGAACTGCTGTTCGAGCGCTTCTTGTCCGCAGAGCGGGGCGAGTGGCCCGATATTGATCTGGATCTGCCCTCGGGCGCATTGCGTGAACAGGTGATTCAGTACGTGTACGGGCGCTACGGCGAGGGGGCGGCCATGACGGCGAATGTGATTACGTATCGCCCGCGTTCGGCGGCGCGCGAGGCGGCCAAGGTGCTGGATTTTCCCCAAGCCATGCAGGCGCGGCTGGCACAGGTGCTGAGCGCGGCGGGCGAGCTGCGGGATTTGCCGAGCTGGCAGGAAACGCTGCGGCAGCGGGGCGCGCAGAAGCGCTTTCCGCCCGCCGAGGCCGATATCGCCCCGGCCGTGGCGGCGGGGCTGCGGCAGGCGGGATTCGATCCGGCACATCCACAAATCCTGCGCTTCCTCTATGTCTGTCAGGCCATGCAGGATCTGCCCCGCCATCTCGGCCAGCATTCCGGCGGCATGGTGTTGTGCGCCGGGCCATTGAACGAGATCGTCCCGCTGCAGCCGGCGGCGATGCCCAAGCGCGTGGTCATCCAGTGGGACAAGGAGGATTGCGCCGCGCTGGGGCTGATCAAGGTGGATCTGCTCGGGCTGGGCATGATGGCGGTGCTGCAGGACACCCTCGCCTGTGCGCGCCAACGCCTGCCGCGCGCGACCGGGCGGCCGGAAACGGCGGATTTGGACTGGCTCCCGCCCGAGGATCCCGCCGTTTACCGCAGCCTGCGCGCCGCGGATACGGTGGGTGTGTTTCAGGTCGAGTCGCGCGCGCAGATGGCCACGCTGCCGCGCCTGCGCCCCACGCGCTTCTACGACTTGGTGATCGAGGTCGCCATCATCCGCCCCGGACCGATCACCGGCGATCTGGTGAACCCGTACCTGCGGCGGCGCGCGGGTGCGGAGCCGGTGCGGATGCCGCATCCGCTGCTGGAGCCGGTTCTGCGCCGCACGCTGGGCGTGCCGCTGTTCCAGGAACAATTGTTGAAAATGGCCATGGTGGTGGCGGGATTTACCGGCGGCCAGGCCGAGGAGCTGCGCCGCGCCATGGGGTTCAAGCGCAGCCAGCAGCGCATGGCGGAAATCGAGCGGCAACTGCGAACCGGCATGAGCGCGCGCGGCATCGGCGCCGCCGCCGCCGATGAAATCATCCGCTCCATCACTTCGTTCGCGCTCTACGGTTTCCCCGAATCCCACGCCGCCAGCTTCGCGCTGCTGGTCTATGCCAGCGCTTACCTCAAGCAGTACTTTCCCGAGGAGTTCCTGGCGGCGCTGCTCAACCACCAGCCCATGGGGTTTTATCATCCCGCCACGCTGGTGCGCGATGCGCAACGGCACGGCGTGCTGGTGCTGCCGGTGTCGGTCGCGGCCTCGGATTGGAACTGCACAACCGGGCCCCACCCAAAAGGCCGTGCCGGGCGGGCGGTGCGCCTGGGTCTGCGCTACGTGAGGGGGCTGCGCGCCAGCGTGGGGCGGCAACTCGTGTCCGAACGGCAGCAGCGAAAGTTCGCCTCATGGGAAGATTTGTGCCGCCGCGTGGGACTGAATCCGCTGGAGGCGCGCACGCTGGCCGAACTCGGCGCCTGCGCCAGCTTCGGCGCCACCCGGCGCGAAGCCCTGTGGCAGATCGAAGCCGCGCAGAAGGCGCCGGGCGCGCTCTACGCCGGGCTGGACGATCCCCGGCTGGAGCCGGACGCGCCCAGCCCGCTGCCCGAAATGGACGCCCGCGCCCGCATGCACGCCGACTTTGCCACCAGCGGCCTGACGCTCGGTCCGCATCCGCTGGCGTTCGAGCGCGCGCGGCTGCAAGCTGAAGGTTACGTCACCGCGGCGGATCTATCGAAGCTCCGGCACAATCAGCCGGTCGCGGTCGCCGGCGCGGTAATCGCGCGCCAGCGGCCGGAAAATGCCAAGGGGGTGGTGTTTTTATCGCTCGAAGATGAAACCGGAATCTGCAACATCATCATCTGGCCGCGGGTCTACGAGCGCTTCCGCCCAGCCGTCCTGGGCATTGCGGAACCGGGGCATGGGGGCCCACGGCGCAGCGAAACCGCGGACGGGAGGAGCGGGCGGCTTTGCGAGGTGCGCCCCAGCGTGCCGAGTGAAGCCGGGGGCCCGCGACCTATCAATGCCGCGGCGCACCTGCGCATCCACGGCCGCCTGCAGCGCCAGCGCGGCGTAATCCACGTGCTGGCCGAATCGCTTGCGCCGCTGGCGCCAACCCCGGCCGCGGCCTTGCCTGCTGCCCCTGCGCGGGAGTTTCGCTAGACTAGAGGACACATGTGCGGACGCTTCACCCTGCGGTCCGATGGCAACGCGCTGGCCCAACATTTCGAGCTGGATCAGGCGCTCGCCGCCGCCTTGCCTCCGCCGCGCTACAACATCGCCCCGACCCAGGCGATACCTGTCATCCGCCTCGATCCCGCAACCGGCCAGCGCCAGCTGGTGCTGCAACGCTGGGGCTTGATTCCGCACTGGGCTAAAGACCGGCAGCCGACGCCGGCGCTGTTCAACGCGCGCGCGGAAACCCTCGCCGCCAAGCCCGCCTTCCGCGAAGCCTTTCGCTTCCGCCGCTGCCTGATTCCCGCCGATGGCTTCTACGAATGGAAAGCAGTGGGCAAGGGCAAACAGCCTTGGTTCGTCCGCCAGCCCGGCGATGGCCTATTCGCCTTTGCCGGCCTGTGGGAAAACGCTAGCTGCACCATCATTACCCGCGCGCCCACGCGCCAGCTCGCCCCGCTGCACGACCGCATGCCCGCCATCCCGCCACCCGGCGACTACGCCGCCTGGCTCGATCCCGGCCTACAGCGACCCGAGCAACTGCTCGCCCTCCTCCAGCGCCCGCCAGAACTGGAGATGTACCCCGTTCGCCCGCTGGTGAACCGCGCCGCCACCGACGGACCCGAGTGCGTGATGCGAATGTGACAGTGCGCGTTAGCGTCGCTGCTGCGGGCTGCCGCCCAGCGCCTTTTTCAGCGCCTGTTGCGCCGCCTGCAGCTCCGCGCCAGCCTCGGCGAATTTGCCCTGGGCGGTGAGTTGCTGATAACGGTTCAAGTGCGCCTGCACGGTTTCAAGCACCGCGCGCGGCAGCGCCGGCGCCGAGGATGCGACAACAGCCGGCGGACCGGTCGCCTGCGTGCCGGCCGAACTCAGTACGGGTGGGGCGGCGGCCGGGTTGAGATCGGAAGCGGCGGTGTCCTGATCACTGGGCGGCTGGGCCAGCGTGGCAATCGCGTTGGGCAGATCGTTGCTGTAGACGAGACGATTGCCCACGGCCAGCACCATTTTCTTGAGCTCGGGAAGCTGCGCCTGCGGCGCCTGGATATAGATCGGGTCAACGTAGACAAACGTGCCACCCACCGGCAGTACCAGCGTCGCGGTGCGGATCACGCGGCTGCCTTGCTGATTCCACAAGCTCAGGTCCTTGCTGATATTGCGATTCTGGTCCACGCGGCTTTGGATCTGCAGCGGCCCGTAGATCAACTGATTCTTGGGCAGACGGTAAAAGATCAACTGGCCATAGTGAGCCGGATCGCAGCGCGCCGCCACCCAGGCGATGAGGTTGTCGCGGCTGTGGCTGGTAAAGGGCACCAGCAGCACGAACTCGGCTTTGGAATCGCCGGGCAACTGCAGCATCACATAATAAGGACGGGTTGGCTCGCTCAACTCCTGCGAAACCACCTGCTTGGCGATGTCCCACTGATCTTCCTTGTTATAGAAGACCTGAGGATCGCGCATGTGATAGAGGCGGGCAATCTGCGCCTGCGCCTCAAACAGCGCCCGTGGATAACGGATGTGCGCCAGCAGATCCTTGGGCATGGCCGAGCGCGGCAGGAACAGGTGCGGGAACACGTTGCGATAGGCGCGCAGCACCGGATCCTTATTGTCGAACACGTAGAAGTGAACGGTGCCGTTGTACGCATCAATGGTGATCTTGACGCTGTTGCGGATATAGTTGACTTCCTGATCGCCGATCTGGATGGGCTCGGAATAGGGATGGAGCTGCGAGGTGGTATAAGCGTCGATCATCCAGAACAGATGGCCGCGGCTGTCAATCACCAAGTAGGGATTGGAATCGTAAGTCAGGAACGGCGCAATGGTTTCCACCCGGTCCAGGACCTGGCGGTGCAACAGGAGACGCGTGCGCGCCGTGAAGTAGTGGGTAAGGATGACGTTGATGTCGTTCTGCTGAATGGCGGCGGCTAGACGCAGCATCGAATTGGACAGCACCACGCCGGCGCTGCCGGAATAGGTGGTGTAGGCGTTGTCATCGCCCTTGGGATAGTCGAATTCCGGTTGTGTGGTGTCGACGTAGACGGGCACCGTGGTGTCCTCGGCGAAATAGAGGCCGGAACGGGTGATCTGGAAATCCCGGAAAGGTCCCGTGGGCGGCGCATCCTTGAGGATCATGACCGGCTCGCCTTCCGGGGTCGAGGTGTTCACCAGCGCGGCGACAGCGCCATAACCGTGGGTATACTGCAGGCGCAAATTGACCCAGGTCTGGGCCGAATCGGGCAGGCGGCTCGTATCGAGTGCGCGGGCGGCGATCAGCACCTGGCGGACATGGCCATCAATATCATAGCGGTCTACATCCACGTCGGGGAAATCGTAGTAGGGACGCAAGGCCTGCAGCTGGTTGGCGTCCTCCTGGAATGGACCTTGATCCCATAGGCGGATGTTGTTGGCCGTATCCGGGTATTGGGTCAAATCCAGGGTGGGCGACTGGGTCGGCGTGAATGCCTCCTCGTGCGCGGTCTGCTCGAGGTTATAGGCCATGCGGGTGGCGTGGATGTGATCGTGAATGTAGGGAGTCTCCAAAGCCAGCTCGTTGGGCGCGACGTAGAACTTCGCCACCGCCGCGCGCACGATCGAAGGTACGATCGCCAGGCCGAGAAACACCAGAATGACCGTTCCCGGCAGCCAGCGCGGCGTGTTGCGCGGCACCCAGGGAGCCACCGCCTCATCCCAGGCGCTGGGCCGGGGTTGGCCGAAATGTCGCTGCGCCAAACCCGGCGCTGGGCGGCGCACCAGCAAAATCAGCGCCGCCAGCCCGAGCGCGCCCACGATCTGAATCCACAGCAGCGGTATGCCCCAGCTCACATCGACAAAATCGGCGCCCGTCAGAAATCCGTGCGAGGAATACAGCAGCGAGTAGCGCGCGAAAAACTGGGAAATGGCGAAGATGATCAGCAGCACCACCGCGCCGGCGCGCACCAGATTGCCGATCGAAACCGGGGGCGCGGGGCGGACTTCGGAGCTGGAGCCGGCAAATCCCCGGCCCTCCATCTGCGCCATCACCCGCGCCCGCATCTCCTGCATGCGCTCGGCTGAAGAGCCGGCGATGGAGGTGATGGCGGCGATGAGCACGCCCAGCACCGCCAGCGTGGCGATCCAGGAGAAGAGCATCTCGTAGAACGGCAGCCGGAACATGTAAAAGGTGAGGTCTTTGTGGAAGACCGGATCGGTGTAGGCGCCGGCAGGTTGCGCCCCCAGGAACAGGGCGATCGTCCAGGGATTGATGAGGTTGACCGAGGTCAGTATCCCCAGCAGCGCGGAGACCGGATAGCCGATGATGCCAAACAAGCTGGTGCGCGCCAGCGCCGTGCGGCAGTGATGCCGGGCCAGCGCAAACACCACCATCAGCACCACCGCAGCCGCCACCGCGGCGGCGGTTTGCGGCAGCCAGCGGATGCGCAGGTACTGCCAGAAGGTCGGCAGTTGGCCCAGGCCGCGCCACCAGTCCCAATCCACCCAGAAGCGCGAGCCTTCGATGAGGATGACCAGAGCCGCGATGGCAATGCCGATATCACGCGCCAGCGCTGTGCCTTGCAGGCGTCCGTAATGGCGCTTCATGCGCAGTTGTGTAGCTGCGACCACCAGCACCAGCGCGATAAAAACCAGGGCAGCTTCCACGTTGCTATTGATCGCGGGCGGCGAGCGCGGCCAGCACCTCTCCGCGCATGGCGTCCACAGGCGCCGGTTTGCCCGTCCACAATTCGAATTGGCGCGCGCCCTGGATCACCAGCATCTCGACTCCGCTGATCGTCTGCGCACCCGCCGCCTGGGCGCGGCGCAGCAGCTCGGTCTCGCGGGGGTTGTACACCAGATCAAACACCACCGCAGCACGGATTTCTTCCCGCGCCAGCAGCGACTCTCCTTCATTAGGATACTGCCCCACCGGGGTGGCGTGCACGATGGCCTGAAAGTTCATCGTCTTCAGCTCCCCGCGGCTGACCGGCTTGGCTTTGGCGGCCTTGGCCAGCGCCACGCCGCGGGCGCGGGTACGGTTAAAGATAAACACCTGCGCGCCCTGGCTGCGCAACCCGAACACGGCGGCACGAGCCGCCCCGCCCGCACCCACGACCAGGATCCGTGCCCCACGCAACGGCAGCGCTTGGCTCAGCGGCTCGACAATGCCAGCCACATCGGTGTTGTAGCCGTAAAACTTCCCCTGGCTGCGGACCACCGTGTTGACCGCTCCCACTGCGGTCCCCAGCGGATCCACTCGCTCCAGATGCTCCAGCATGGCGCTTTTGAAAGGATGGGTGATACTGAGACCTTGCAGCGGCACCTCGCCGGCAAGATCCAGCACCTCGCCTGGTTTGCGGCTGAGAAGCGGCAGATAGATGGCATTCATGCCTAGGCGGCGGTAAGCGGCGGCATGCATGCGCGGCGAAAGCGAATGTTCCAGCGGGTAGCCCAAAATGCCGTAGACGGCGGTGGCGCGGCTGAGCTCCTCGGCGCGATAGAACTGCAACTGTTGCAGCGTGGGCTGGCCCGGCGCGGTGGCCGCCTCCGCATCGAGGGCGGCGAAGGTAAACGCCGCGCCGGCACGCAAGCTGAGCACGCGGCTGAGCAGGCCCATGTCGCCCATGCAGAAACCCACCAGCGGATGCTCGCTATTGTGCGCCTCTACGAAGCGCAACATCTCCACGTTCTGACGCCAAGTGCTGGCCGTGGTCACCAGCTTGTAAATATCAGCGGGAATGTCCTGTAGACGCTTCCATAACGGCCCCAGCGCGGGCGTGGTTTTGAAATCGTGGTAGGAAACGATCAGTTTGGTGTGCTGCCGGATTTCCTGCAGGGCCGCAGCCGCCAGCCGCTCGGCGCTCTGCAACTCGATATCAATGGCGACGCAGCCGGCCAGGGCGGCATGGCGCAGCACGCCCCACTCCGCCTCGGCCGAGCCTTTGAACCCTCCCCCGTACGCCTGCTTCCGGCAGGTGGCGATCACCAGCGTCTGCGGCAGCGAGCGCAGGAACTCGCGCAGCGGCGCCTGCAAGGTGGACAGCAGCTTTACGGCATCCAGGCGTAGCTCGATGAAGCTGACCTCGCGCGCGGCGCGTTCGGCCTGCGCCAGCAGTTCGGCTATGGTGGCCGCCTGGATCGAAACGCAGATGCGCGGCAGGCGTCCAGGCGCGACCCGGTTGGAAAAGCCGACACGAGGACTGGAAACGGCGACAGGCATCCGCGGTGGCATAGTAGCGGGGTTCGGCGCCTGCTTGCAAGCGAATTCCGCAACGAAGCCGGCGTGGTCTAATTTTCTCTAGCGCGACTAACAGTTGACGTAGGCAGGTAGCAGCTCGCCGCACCTGCCAGACCGTCATATAGATGACGGAGAGGGCGGTTGGGGAGCTGGCGGCGGTGCAGGGCCAGCGTGGTGCGATCGCCGCGCGCCCAAGCTCCGGTCCAGGCCGCCTCCGGTCCCGATGCAAGATTGGCAGTCGTGGCCTGCAGCAAGCGCAGCAAGCCCGCGCGCGCCAGCCCGAGCCTGGCCCCCGCAAAGCCGCTGCGGCGCAGCAGCGCTTCGGCGGCGGCCATATTCACCACCGTTCCCGGGCCTACCAGCGTGGCGGCGAGATGGTAGCTCGCCTTGGCCGCCGGCGCCAGCGGCAGGCTCTGACCACCCCACCGGCGCACCAGGCGCCGGGCGGCCTGACAGGCCTTCGCGCTGCCCTCGATGCTAAAGATGACTCCTGTCGGCGACACCGCTCGGCCCGCGAAGGTCATCATCGGATGCAGCGATGCCGTGGCTGCACCGCGCCGTGCCAGGGGCGCCAGCACCGCTGCCGGCCGGGTTCCGCTGGTATGGAGCACGCACCAGCCCCGCCAGTCGCGGTGCGCTGCCGCCAGGCGGCGCGCCAGCTCCGGCAGGGCATCATCGGGCACGGCCAGCAACACACCCGCCGGAGCTTGCTGCGGCAGCCGCGCCAGCCAACTCGCCAGCCCGGCATGGCGGATGCACGCCAGCGGCGCAGCCCCGGTCTGCGCCAGCCAGCGTGCGAGCGCCGTACCCACCCGGCCGGTGCCCACGACCGTCCAGCCCGCATCGCCCCTCACTTGACGCCGCCGGGATACAGAAGCAGGTTGTGGGCGCTATTGAGCAGCGCCATATGGGTGAACGCCTGGGGATAGTTGCCCAGTAGGTGGCCGCTGCCGGGATCTACTTCCTCGGAAAACAGGCCGACCGGGCTGGCGTAGCCGCGCATGCGCTCGAACAGTTGGCGGGACTCATCGCTGCGCCCGAGCAGCGTGAGGCAATCCACCAGCCAGTAGGTGCAGATGGAAAACGCGCCTTCCGGGCCGCCTACGCCGTCCTCATCGGTGTTTTCATAGCGGGCAACGAGGGAGTCCGACGTCAGACGCTCCTGGATGCGGCGGATGGTCGCCTCCATGCGCGGCTCATGCGGCGAACAGAAGCGCAGCAGCGGCAGCAGCAACAGGCTGGAGTCGAGCTTGTCGCCATCCAGCTTCTGCGTGAAGGCGTGGATGTTCTGGTTGTAGCCGCGCTGCAGGACCTCGGCACGGATGGTCTCGCGCGTGCGCTCCCAATCCGCCAGCGCAGCAGGCAGGTGGTGGCGCTGGGCAATCTTGATGCCGCGATCCAGCGCCACCCAGCACAAGACTTTCGAGTAGGTGAATTGGCGCGGGCCGCCGCGCACTTCCCAAATGCTTTCGTCGGGATCACGCCAATGTGCGGCCGCGTAGTCCACCAGCCGCGCCAGCGCCTTCCACTGCCCGGCGTCGATTCCATTGCGCCACTTCGCGTAGGTGTAGGCGGCATCCATGACCTCGCCATAAATGTCGAGCTGATGCTGCGCCGCGGCGGCGTTGCCGATCCGCACCGGGCGCGAGTCGCGGTAACCGCGCAGTTGCTCCAGCTCGCGTTCGGCCACTTCCGTACCGCCATCCACGCGGTAGCAGACCTGCAGCGGCGGCGGATTTTGATCGCAAATGCGGGTGAGAAACTCCAGAAAGCGTCCGGCTTCGTCGTGGTATCCCAGCAGCGACAGGCCATAGAGCGCGAAGGTGGCGTCGCGCGGCCAGCAGTAGCGATAGTCCCAGTTGCGCGGCCCGCCGATCGCTTCCGGCAGGCTGGCGGTAGCCGCCGCCACCATGGCGCCCGAAGGCGCGTAAATCAGCGCTTTCAGCGCCAGGGCGCTGCGGACGACCGCGTCGCGGTACGGTCCTTGGTACTGTGCCCTGGCCGACCAGGCTTCCCATAACCGCGTCGTGGCATCGAGCGAGCCGCGCACCCGCGCCGTGTCCAGCTCGGCGGGCGCTTCGCCCCAGGCGAGCACGAACCAGGCGGCTTCGCCCGGGCGCAGGCGCACCCGACCGCGCAATGCCCCCTCGGCGCGCGACAGCGGAAACGACGCCTCGGCCCACAGCGGCAGCGAAGCTCCGCCCTGCCAGCGCGAAGCTTTCTGCTGCTGCCATTCCACACCCTCGGCGCCATACTCGGGACGCGGCTGGCACACCAGCTCCAGTTCGATTTCCCCGCCGATCGCCTCGGCGCAGCGACACAGGGCGCCGTTGCCGAACCCAGCCGCCGAGCCGCCGTCGAAGCGCGCCGGCATCCAGTCGGTGATCCGCACCTGGCCGGCAATTTCTGTCACGAGAATATTGGTTCCGGTGCGGTAGTGCTGCTCCGCGCCGCTGCCGCCCGCCGTCCCGGCGGGCGCCCACCGCAGTTGCCCGGCACGATCGGGATCCAGCAGCGCCGCAAACAGCGAGCCGCTGTCAAAGCGCGGCGCGCATAGCCAACCGATACTGCCGTCGTGACCGATAAGTGCACAGGTGAGGCCATCGGCGATGAGGCCGTAGTCGCGGATGCCCAGAGCCGTCGCCGGCGCGGTTGCCATTGTCTCAGGCTAGCAGAACCGATCCGACCGCCGCGCCTGTGCTACTATGCAACTGCGGGGTGGAGCAGTCCGGTAGCTCGTTGGGCTCATAACCCAAAGGTCGCTGGTTCAAATCCAGCCCCCGCAACCAAGACCATCAAGCACTTGCGGGATTTCGAGCCTCTCCTGCAAACCCCCAAAAACCCCCATTAAGGAAAATCCCCAAGAGGAACGCGCCTGAAAGCGTTTTCAGGCGGTGCTTCCGACCAGTTTTTTCGGCCCCAGCACGATCTCCACCACCTTGCTGTTCGCGCTCCGTTTGCTCTCCGTCATCGCCTGCCCGTACACGTTCATCGTGGTCTGGATCGAAGCGTGGCGCATCAGTTCCTGTTGAACCTTCATGGGTGCGCCAGTCTCGTCCAGCCATGAACGATAGGTATGGCGAAACGTGTGCCAGCCGACACCGTCGCCGATGCCGGCCCGGATTGCGGCCCGCTTAAGGTGGCGCTTCTGAATCATGTCCTGGTGATACGGACGGCCCGTCAAGGGACTGGTGAGGGAATTATACGCTTGACACCACAACCCTATAAGTCTTTTGTTTCAGAGGTAAGACGAAGACAAACCCCTCTTTCGGACGGTCACGGGCGGAAGAGGCGGCAACCTCACCAAAACTGCGATGTGGCAACAGGACGCTTATCGGATGATCCAGCGCAGGGCGAAGGGCGCAAAGATCAAAACGAAGATCGGCAATCACACCGTCCGGGCGACCGGCATCACCG
>JBOGKM010000021.1:0-2077 GCA_050747745.1 Terriglobales bacterium | reverse complement strand
GAGGGAGTTCGAGCACGCCGGCGTGTGGGAGCTGATGCGCAAGAGAATCGCGGCCTCGGAGTATACGCGGCCCGGCGACCCTCTGAAGATCGACGCGGGGTACAGGCCAAATGGATTGATCCGCATGTTTCACGCGGTGAGTCTGGAGCCGGGGGTGGAGATGGCCAAGGTGCTGGCATTCTCGGCCGCCGCATTGCGGATTGGTGTCGAGCGCGTGGAGAAGGCCACGCTGGAGCTGACCGCGGTGATCGAGCCGGTGGCGCAAATGGGCGTGTCCGGATGGGACAACTCCGGATTGGGCATGTCCGGATCGGGCATGTCCGGATCGGGCGCGAGCGGCGAGGAGCCGGAGCGGCTGGAGATGTACCGCTTCGGCGTGGAGACCATGGAGGAGCACCAGATCAGGGTGCTGACGACGGCGGACCTGGGACGGGTGGCGGAGACGGCGCGGCGGGAGCTGCGCGTCTAGGAGTGTGTCGGGGATAATAGTTTTGCTGTTGCGGTAGCGTGCGGGTCGGTGGAGCGAACTGCTTGTAGGCAGGTTTTTGATCTGGTTCTGCGGGCTGGCTGGAACCGACCGTGTTCCTGGGCCGGGTTTTCAGGCCGCTTGCGGGGTCCATCCCGAGCCGAACAGCTTCAGCAGGTTGTGGGTGAGGCAGACCAGCTTCCACTCGCGGCGAACATTCTCCAGGCCGCGCAGGCTGAACCGCCGGAAGCCCCTTTGCTCTTTGATCTGCCCGAACACCGGCTCTACGATCGCCTTGCGCATCTTGTACACCGCCCGGCCGGATTGGCTGCGCAGTTTGTTTTGCATCGCTTCCTTGACCGTGGCTCCTTCCGGCGGCGATGCGGTGGCCGGTGCTGCCGTTTCTGCGTGCTTGTCTCTGCCCGTGGCGATATGTAAGTCGATTCCCGCGACGCTTTGATCGGTCGCGTTGGCCTCGCTCCAGTAGCCTGCATCGGCGCTGGCTGCTTGCGGTTTGCGGCCCAGGTTGTCCTTGACCTGATCTAACATCGGCAGCAGTTGATGATTGTCGGTGGTCTGCTGCGTGACCTCCGCGGCCACGATTACCTGCGCGGTGGCGTCCACTGCGGCCTGGGCGTTGTAGCCCTGCAGAAAACTGCCTTTGTTGGCCCCATCGGGCATGATGCGGCTCTCAGGATCGGTGAAGTTGCGTTGTGCCTTGGCTTCCGGCTGGGCCTGCTCCGGGTCCGGAACCTGGGGCTCGCGGCCACCCATCTTCTTGCCGGTCCGCTCCTCCTGCTCCCGCCGCGCCGCCAACTTGGCTTCGGCTTCGACCCGCGCCTGCTCGGCCTTCTCCCGCGCTTCCTGCTCCAGTTCCGCCTTGGCCTGCTGGATCTTCTTCAGCCGGCTCTCTCTCCGCGCCAACTCCTCCGGCAACTCATCCCCACGCCGGCCCTTGCCGTACTGCGCGTCCTCGGTCGCGTCGGTTGCCTCAGCCTGCTTGAGCAGCGCTTCGATTTCCTGCTTCAGCCGCGCCTCGGCCTCGCCCATCCGCGCATAACTCATCGCCTTGTGCTTGCTGGCGGCGGCCTTGATCTTGCTCCCGTCGATCGACACATGGCCCAGCTTCACCAACCCAGCCTTGGCGCACAGCAGCAAGGCCTGCGTAAACAGCCCCGCCAGCGCCTCCAGATGACGTTTGCGAAACTCCGCTATCGTGTCGTGGTCCGGGTGCGCGTCCGCTGACAGATAGCGGAACGCCACATCCTCATAGGTCCGCCCCTCGATCTTGCGCGAACTGTAAACCCCCGTCGCGTAGCCGTAAAGAAGCACACGCACCATCATTGCGGGCGCATACGCAGACATCCCGCGACCATCTCCGGCCTCATAAGAGGCGTAGATCGCACTCAGGTCCAGCGCTGAAACCACATCCACAACAAACCGCGCCAGGTGCCGCTCAGGAAGCCAGTCGTGCAGCGACGGCGGGAAAAGCAACGACTGGTTCACATCGTCAGCGAGAAAGCTCTTGCCCATAGCCGCATCGTAAAACGACTCGACCGCTTCCATACCAAAATTAACAACAAAGAGAATCTATCCCCGACACACTCCTAG
>JBOGKM010000020.1:0-1349 GCA_050747745.1 Terriglobales bacterium | reverse complement strand
TGTTAGGAACACATATTCTGTCCGCAGTTGTAACACGTGATCTGTCCGGTTTTCATACGCACCTGAAGGAGGTGCGCGATGAGACGGACAGCATGGCTACAGGAGACGCGGCAGATGCGATTTGAAGAGGCCTTAACGGGCTGGCGCGGCAAACGGCTGACGCAGGCCGAGGCGGCCCAGCTGCTCGGGGTGCACGAACGGACGTTCCGACGTTATATCGATCGCTATGAAGAGGAGGGTCTGGACGGGTTGATTGACAAGCGACTGTCGCAGGTGTCGGCGCGCCGGGCACCGGTGGATGAAGTGCTGCGCCTGGAAGCGCTCTACCAGGAGCGCTATGACGGCTGGAACGTGAAGCATTTTCACAGCTTTTACCGGCGCCGCCACGAGGGCACGCGCAGCTACACCTGGGTCAAGACGACGCTGCAGAAACGGGGATTGGTCCAGAAGGCGCCGGGCCGCGGGCAGCACCGCAAACGCCGGGCGCGGGCGCCGCTGCCGGGAATGCTGATCCACCAGGACGGCTCGACCCATGAGTGGGCACCAGGCAAGACGTGGGATCTCATCGTGACGATGGACGATGCGACTTCAGAGCCTTACTCGATGTTCTTCGTCGAACAGGAAGGCACGGCGAGCAGCTTGCGCGGCGTGGCCGAGGTGATCAGGCGCCATGGCCTGTTTTGCAGCTTCTACAGCGATCGGGGCAGCCACTATTGGCTGACGCCCGAGGCGGGTGGCAAGGTGGATAAAACCAACCTTACCCAGTTCGGTCAGGCCCTGGCGCGGCTCGGCATCGAGATGATCGCCGCCTACTCGCCCGAGGCGCGGGGGCGCTCGGAACGGGCCTTTGCGACCCACCAGGGCCGGCTGCCCAAGGAGTTGGCGCTCGCCGGGATTACCACGATGGCCGCGGCGAATCGCTATCTGGCCGAGGTGTATCGCCCGGCTTTCAACGTCGAATTCGCTGTCGCGGCGGAACAGGCCGGTTCCGCCTTCGTGCCGTGGCGAACAGGCCAAGACCTCAACGACTATCTGTGCGAGCGCTTTGAGCGCACGGTCAGCCGCGACAACTGCGTCGAGTTCGACCACCGGGTCTTGCAGATTCCGGCCGATACCCACCGGCACCATTATGTGAAAGCCAAGGTCAAGGTGCTGCGCCATCTCGACGGCACGCTCTCTCTCTGGCATGGACCCAGACGACTGGCACGCTATCAGCCCGACGGGCAACTCATCACGGCCCAAGCTGTCCCGGTGGCCGCGTGAATCCGCTTCGCCGCCCCGGAAACAGCCACTACCCAAGCGGACAATTCATGTGTTACAAAACCGGACAGTTCTATTTGTTGCCAACA
>JBOGKM010000019.1:0-42289 GCA_050747745.1 Terriglobales bacterium | reverse complement strand
AAAATGGAACTGATCAGCCGTCAGGCCTTCGGCTTTCGCAACTTCGAAAACTACCGCTGGCGGGTCAAGGTATTATGTGGATGAACTGGTCTCGGGTACTGGCCCCCCCGTTGTTGGCGTAGAGCCGGCCTTCTGTGAGTTGTTGAAAAGATTGGTCGGGACGGCGAGATTTGAACTCGCGACCCCTTGCACCCCAAGCAAGTGCGCTACCGGGCTGCGCTACGTCCCGAACCGGTGATGGAGGCAGGAGATGAGGGGGTAGGCCCAGTCTATCACGCGCCAGGCGGGTGGCAGTCGGTGGCCTGCGGGAGGGCCGAAATGTGCAAAGATTTGCGCATCGCGCGAAATCCGGGAATCGCAACATCGCAGCCACAGTAAGGAAAACCCGGAGGGCAGGAGTGGTCCATCATTTGCAATAAATATCCGCATGAACGGAAAGTTCGCTCACGCTGCCGCCGCGGCGGCGATGGTACTGGCTTGCGCTTTGGGCGGGGCCATCAGCGCCCGCGCGGACGGGCTGGTGATCGTCCCGACATTTGATTCGAACTTCACCACCGCCGAGCAAGCGGCCGTCAACAATGCAATCAGCTTCTACGAGAACGCCTTCAGCAACAACATGACCGTGGACATCAACTTCGATTTGATGTCGACAACCCTACAGAACGAAAACTACATCGGCTACAGCAACTGGTACTACGCGAATATTCCCTACTCGACTTTTGCCGCCGCGCTGGCCAGCCACTCGAGCGGCGACGCAACCGACGTGACGGCGCTGGCAAATTTGCCGTCCGCTCCGCCCACGAGCGATGGGTTCATCAACGTCAAGGGGGAGAATTTGGAGGCGCTGGGGCTGACGCCTCCGCCGACGAACGTCAACACGATTCAGTTGAATTTGCCGGCCACGACCACAGGCGGTTGCGACCCAACGATTTACTATTGCTATGACCTGGAAACCGCGGCCGAGCACGAGATTGACGAGGTGCTGGGCCTGGCATCGGGCGCAGGCGGGGACCTGTACCACGGCGACGCACTGCCTGAGGATCTGTTCCGTTACAACGGTTCCGGCCAGCTGAGCTACTACGCCAACGGCGGAGCTGGCAATACGGGCGCGGCCTATTTTTCACTCGACGGCACGACCGACCTGGCGCAGTTTGATAACCAGAATGATGGCGGAGACTGGGGCGACTGGCAAAGCAATCCGCTGCCCGATGGCGTCACCCCGAAAGTGCAGGACGCGTTTCTCACCCCCTGCCCCTATGTGGCCAGCCCAGCCTGCGTGGGGCCGCGGCTGAACCTGAATTCGCCCGAGGTGGTGGCACTGGATGCAATTGGCTACAATCTGCAGCCGACGCCCGAGCCGGCAACCTTCTGGTTGCTGGGCGGCGGATTGTTGCTGCTGGGCATAGCGTGGAAGAAACGAGCCGCCGCGCGCTAGTCGCGGCAACTTGCAGGCACCCCGAGAGCGGGCGCCCGTTCCCCGCCCGCGTTGCCCCAGCGGGGCGGGCTTGCCGGGAAGCGAAGCTGCCTCCTCAGCCCGGCAGGCGGCGTTCGAGCAGGGCGGAGATGGCGGCCAGCTCGCTGCGCACGGTTTGCAGCAGCTCGCGGTCGCGCGCCAGCGGCAGCGCCGCCTGCGCCCGCGTGCCCTCGTGCTCGGTTTTCAATTTCTTGCGCGCGCCGGCAATGGTAAAGCCCTGCTCGTGCAGCAGCGATTTGATCTGCAGCGCCAGTTCGACCTCGCGGCGGCGGTAGAGGCGCTGCCCTTTGTTGCTTTTACCGGGCTTGAGGGCCGGAAACTCGCTTTCCCAAAACCGCAGCACGTAGGGCTCGACGCCCGCCAAGCGCGCCACCTCACCGATTTTGAAATAGAGTTTGTCGGGGACGACCGGCCGCGCCATTGCCCCAATGTTACCCGAATTTGGCCAAGACGCGGTCACCCATTGGCGGGGACCTCTACTTCCGTAAATATGCAAAAGTTTGCACACCGAAAACCTGCCTGGCTGTAAACTCAGACAAATAGCCGACTGGCCTTTTTCCTATACGGGGCATACAAAGTCCCCCACCAGCAGTCAAGCCGGCGCCGGCTGGCCATTGGGTTGCAGGAAAAGGGCGAGCCCTGCACGCCCTGGACCTGACAGGCGAGGACCCCGGAGGAAAACTATGCGAAAAATTTTTCGAACTTTGCGCTTGCAGGAGCCACTATGAAAATCTCTGCCCGCAGTTGGTTCATCGCTCTGGCGCTCACCGTCGCGTTTCCGCTCGCCGCCGCGGCCAGTCCCCTGCAGTTGATCCAAAACGGCAGCTTCGCCAGCGGTGACCTGACTGGCTGGACCGTAACAGACGCGAATAACGGGTGCGGCGCATGCGGATCGTGGTCCGTGGTCGCCGGGACCACAGCCACGGCCGCTCTCAGCAACAAACCCCTGCCCGGTACTGATCCGAGCGGCGCAAACTACTACGCTCTGGCCGACGAGTACCTTCCGGCGAGCAACGCGCTCACGCAGTCGTTCACCGTTCCCGACGGAGCGACGCGCCTGGATCTCAGTTTCAACATGTTCATCAACAACTGGGGCGCCGTGACGAATTGCGGGGATACCCTGACCACCTTAGTTCCAAACGATCCGAACCAGTGCGTCTTCGTTTCGATCCTGGCCGGCGCCGCGAAGGCGCTCACAGAATCGTTCGTAGCTCCCGGGGTAGTGGACAGCATTGTCCAGGGCGCGCCATTCGCCAACTCCGAGACCGGCAGCCACGGCTGGGTCGGGTACAACTATGAACTGACCAATCTGACCCCAGGCGATACATACCAGCTCCAATTCGCCCAGGCGAATGACCAGGGCAACCTGAACGTGGGTGTAACCGACGTGAGCCTGACGGCGGTCACGGTAACGCCGGAGCCGGTCCCGCTACTGCTGCTGGCCACCGGCCTGCTCGGCCTGGCGCTGGTTGGCCGCAAGTTCTGGCCGGCGCGCACCGGCGAGGACAGAAGCCTGCCATAAGCGCGCGCCAAGCGGCACCGCCCCGGTCCGCAAACCCCAAACCGTAAACTGTGAACCGTAAGCCGTAAACCCCTCAAGTCCTGTACGCCCCGTTGATGCGTACATACCCCTCCGTCAAGTCACACGTCCACATCCAGGCGCGGGCGCGGCCGGCGGCGAGATGCAAGCGCACGGCAACCTCGCGGCGCTCGAGGCGAAGTTTGGCCTCGTGCTCGTCGAACGGCAGCGCCCGGCCGCGCTGGTAAACGGGCAGGCCCGAGAACCAGATCGAGGCGTGGGCCGGATCGAAGGGCACGCCGCAGCAGGCGGCCGCCGACAGCACCCGTCCCCAGTTGGCGTCGGCGCCGGCCAGGGCGGTTTTCACCAGCGGCGAGTGGGCGAGCGCACGCGCGGCGCGATCGGCATCGGCGAACGAGCGCGCGCCGCTGACTTCGAGCGTGACAAAGTGGCGGGCGCCTTCGCCATCGAGCACGATCTGACGGGCCAGGGATTGCGCGACCTTAATTAGCGCCGCTCGAAACTTTTCTGCGCCCGATGGCGTTAGCGGGCGGCCGGTGCCACTGGCGAACAGCGCCGCCATATCGTTGGTCGAGGTGTCGCCATCCACGCTGATGCGATGGAACGAGACCTCGGCCGCCGCACGCAGCGCGCACGCGCACGCGGCCGGGGTGAGCGGAGCGTCGGTGAATAGAAATCCGAACATGGTCGCCATGCGCGGGTGGATCATGCCCGACCCCTTGGCCATGCCGGCCACTCGGTAGCTGCGGCCGCCATCGCGGAAGCTGGCGCCCGCCAGCTTGGCGCAGGTGTCGGTGGTGCGGATGGCATGCGCGGCGGCGAGCGGGGAATCGTCTTTCTCCAGCCACCGCGGCAGCGCTTCCAGGATCTTTTCCACTGGTAGCGGCTGGCCAATCACGCCGGTGGAGGCGACCAGCACCTGCTCGGGCGGACAGCGCAGCAGCCGTGCCGCCAGCCGCGCCGTGGCTTGCGCGGCGCGCCTGCCCTGCGGCCCGGTGGCGCAGTTGGCATTGCCGCTGTTGACCACCAGCGCGCGCACGCGCCCCCTGGCCGCCGCCAGGTGCGCTCGCGACAACTGCACCGGCGGCGCCTGCAAGCGATTGGTGGTGAACATGGCAGCGGCGGCGGCGGGCGGATCCATGCGAACCAGCATCAAATCAGGCGTTTTGCGCTTCACGCCGCAATGCCCGGCGGCAAATTGGAAGCCGCGCGGCCAAGACACCGGCGCCGGCGGGGGCGCAGTTGCAGGCGCGGTCACCGCCGCACCTCCGTGCCCGCCAGCACCCCGGCATCCAAACTCGCCGCCGCGCGCGGGCCGATGATCGCCACCTCCGCCACGCCCGCCTCCAGCGCCGCCGCGCAGGCAGCCGCCTTGGGCAGCATGCCGCCCCGCAGCGCCCCCGCCGCCGCCAGCGCGCGCAACTCGTCGAGCGTCGCCGCATGCAGCGGCGCGCCGCTGCCGTCGAGCACGCCCTCGACATCGGTGCAAAAAATCAGCCGCTCGGCACCCAGCGCCGCCGCCACCGCGGCGGCAAATTGATCGGCGTTCACGTTCAGCAGGTCCGCCGAGTGCGGCGCCACCGCCAGCGAGGCCAGCACCGGCGTGTAGCCGGCATCGAGCAGCGTGCGCCAGAGCCGGGCGGCGGCGGCGGTAATCACGCCGACCGCGCCCAGCTCCGCTTGCCGCTCGGCTTGCACGGCGACAGCATCGGCGCCGGTCAAACCTACCGCGCACACGCCCGCGGCGTTGAGCGCGGCCACGAGACGAGTATTTACCGTGCCCGCCAGCGCCATCACTGCCGCGTCCAGCGTGGCAGCATCGGTGACCCGCAAGCCCTTGCGAAATTCGCTGCCGAGGCCTAACCGATGCAGCAGCGCGGTCAGCGCTTTGCCGCCGCCGTGCACAACGGCTACTTCCCCGCCCCGCGCCAGGCGCACCAGCGCCGCCAGCATTTCCGGCGCCGGCCACGGCTCAAGAACGCTCCCGCCCAATTTCACCACCGTCGTCATACCAACCCCTCCGTTTCCTCCCACCCCATCATCCATGGATCGCGGGCACCCGGCCTCACTCGCCGCTCCTCGCGGCTCGCAAGGCCGCCCGCTCCCTCCAACCCGCCCGCGACACCGGGGTCGCTCAGCCCCGGCGCCGCTGGGGCAATTCCGGCGCGCCTCATACCAACCCCTCCGTTTCCTCCCACCCCATCATCAGGTTCGCGTTCTGCAGCGCCTGGCCGGCCGCGCCCTTCACCAGGTTGTCCAGACAGCTCACGATGACTGCCTGCTGGCGATCCCCGCGTATCCGCCAGCCGATGTCGCAGAAATTGGTGTGTACCACGTCGTGCAGTTCGGGCAGCTCCGCGCCGCGCAGCCGCACGAAGGGCTGGCTCTGGTATGCCTGGCGGTAGGCCGGCTCCAGGTCGCCGCCGCGGCAGCGCACATAATGGGTCGCCAGAATGCCGCGTGCCGTGGGCAGCAGGTGCGGCGTGAAGGTAAAGCTGGCGGCGTCGAGGCCGGCATGGCGGGCGATTTCGGGCGCGTGCCCGTGCGCGTAGACGCTGTAGGCTTTGCAGTTCCCCTCCAGTTCGCAAAAGTGCAGATCCGGGCGCAGCCCGCGCCCGGCCCCGCTGGCGCCGCTTTTGGCGTCGCAGATGATCTCCTCCGGCGCGATCGCGCCGGCGCGCAGCAGCGGACCCAGCGCCAAATTTACCGCGGTGGCATAGCAGCCGGGGTTGGCCACCAGCGCCGCCCCGCGGATCGCGCCGGCGTTGCGCTCCGGCCAGCCGTACACGGCGCGCTCATCGAAACGGAAGGCTGCGCTTAAATCCACGATGCGCGGCGGCGCCGGCAGCGCCTGCAGCACCGGCACCCAGGCGGCCGAGACCTCGGCGGGGGTGGCCAGGAAGACCAGCTCCGCGTTCGCCGCCGCCAGCGTCTCCACTCCCGCCGACGAATCCTGCGCCGCCACCACCGCCGCGCCCCCGTGCCGGGCGAGCAGGCGCTGCAACTCGCGCCCGGCGTAGCCGCTGGCGCCGGCGATCGCCACCCGCGCCTTGGAATAATTATTCATTTAAAGAATAATTATACATCCCGGGCGCGCTGTCAAGCCCCGCCCCCACCGCGGGAGGCGCCGCGGGCACAGCCGGCGTCCGGCCCAGGCACGGCGGTGCCTCTACAATGGAACCATGGCGGCGAGCTTTCACGTGCGTAACTTCGGCTGCCGCGCCAACCAGGCCGACGGCGTCGCGCTGGCCTCGGCCCTGCGGTGCTCCGGCCTGCAGCCCGCGCCCGAGGCCGCGGCCGACTGGGTGGTGTTCAACACCTGTACCGTGACCGGGGCTGCCGATGCCGAGGCGCGGCGCGCCATCCGCAAGCTGCATCGCCAACGTCCGGAGACGCGGATCGCGGTGACCGGCTGCTATGCCGAGCGCGCTCCGGCGGAAATCGCCGCGCTCGCAGGCGTCGCCGTGGTGGCCGGCCACGCCGCCCAGCGGGAACTAGGCGAACGCCTAGCCGCCGGCCTCGCGCGCATCCAGCCGCAGCCGCCCAAGCTAGCCAGCCTGGCCCAGATCGAGCCCGAACGCGGCGAGCGCACCCGTCCGGTGCTCAAGGTGCAGGAAGGCTGCGGCCGCGCCTGCAGCTTTTGCATTATTCCGCAAGTCCGCGGCCCCAACCGCTCGCGGGCGCTGGGCCTGGTACTGGCCGAGGTGGAGGCGTTGGCGGCGGCCGGCCATGGCGAGCTGGTAGTTTCCGGGATCAATTTGGGCCAATGGGGACGGGATCTGGATGCCGGGCTGGGGCTGCAGGATTTAGTCCACGCACTGCTGCAACAGACCCGGCTGCGGCGGCTGCGCCTGAGCTCGGTCGAACCGATGGATTGGAGCGCGGCGCTGACCGCCGCGATGGCCGCCCATCCCGGCCGCTTCGCCCGCCACGCGCACTTGCCCCTGCAGAGCGGCAGCGATGCGGTCCTGCGGCGGATGCGGCGCCGCTACCGCGCTCGCGATTACGCCGGGCGGGCGGAGGCGCTGGCGGCGCGCGTGCCTGGCGTAGCCATCGGCACCGACGTGATGGCGGGCTTTCCCGATGAAAGCGAAGTGGAGTTCGCTCACACCTGCGATCTCATATCCCATCTGCCCTTGGCCTATCTGCACGTGTTCCCATTTTCTCCGCGCCCGGGGACGGAGGCCGCGCGCCAGTTGGCCACCGGCGCCTGGCGCCCGGTGCCGTCTGCCGTCACCGCGGCGCGCGTGGTGGAACTGCGGCGGCTGGGCGCCGCCAAGCGCGCGGCATTTCTGGACACGCTGGTCGGCCATACGCTGCCGGCCATCGTCCTGGGCCGGGGCGAAGCACTCAGCGACAATTACGCGCGCCTCCGCCTCGCGCATGCGGCGCCGCCCGGCACGCTGATCGAAGCGCGCGTGTTGGAGCGCCAGGGCGAGGTTTTACTGGCCGCATGAAGCTCGCCGCGATGGTGCTGCTGTTGGGCCTTTGCACCGGCGCACTAGCGCAAGCGCCGCACCAGGCTCCGCCGCGGCTCGCCAAAAAAATCCTTTTCGCGGCCCTGGCGGGCGCAGCCGCCGGCGCGGTGGTGGGCACGCAAGCGCTCAACTTTTCCGCCGAGCCCGCCTACGCGCGCCGCGCCCACGAATGGCGCGCCGGCCTCACCTATGGCGCCATCGGCGGCGTGCTGGCGGCCGGCGCCGCAGCCCGCTGGGGCGCGCCGCAGGTGCCCGAGCCGCATTCGTTTTTCTGGAACCGGCGGAACACGCCCATGTTTCTGGGCATTGCCGCGGTGCAAGTGCTGGACTATTCCAGCACCCGCTACTTCCGCGACCGCGGCAAGGACGAATGGCTGCTGACCAACTCACTGGTGGACGACCGGGCCGCATTTGCAGCGACCGAGATTTCCACCGCCACGGCCGCGGTCGCGCTCAGTTACCTGTTCCACCGCACCGGACACCACCGCTGGGAGCGCTGGGTCGCGGTGGCGTACATCGCCGTCGGGGTGGTCTCGGCGGCTGCCAATTACCGATACCCCTCGACTGGCCACGACATTTTTTGAGCCGCTATAGCTTGGCATGCGCGGCCTGGATCTGGCCGGCGAAGGCGTTCAGCGTCCGCACGATGAGTTTCTCGTCCGCCGCTTGGGCGTATTTTTTCGCCAGGCGCTCAGCGCGTGTCCTCATGGCCGCGGACGGGGAAATCCCCGATGGCCCTACCGGGCTGGAACCGTCACAATCGCAGCAAGCGTCCGGTCCGACGTGCAGCCTTTGTCCTCCAATTTTCCAGCCGCCCGGCAGCGCTCCCGGCTGCAGGCGCTCCTCCAGCCAGCCCGAGGTCATCGGCGCTGGATGGGCGTCGCGCTGCTGTTGGGCGCGGCTGTGGCTGCGCTCGGCGCCATCGAGCCGCTGTTCCTGAAATACCTCACCGATCTGCTGGTCGCCGCCGTGGCGCACGCCGATCGCCATGCCTGGCGTCCGGGGCTGACCGCTCTGATTTTGCTGGGCGCAGCGCTTTTGGCGCAGCGGGTATTGCAGACGGCGCAGACGCTGGCAGTCAATCGCGTGCGATTTGCGACCAGCTTCGAGCTCTCCTCGGAACTGCTGCGCCAGCTCTACGACCGGCCGCTGAGCTTCCATCAGCAAAGCGGCGCCGGCTACATGCTTACGCGCGTGGATCGGGGCGTGGCGGCGCTCGGCCAGTTGACCAACGATCTACTGCAAACCCTGGTTCCCAACCTCATCACGCTGGCGATGATGATGCTGCTGCTCTGGCGCTTGTCGCCGCGGCTGGCGTGGGTGGGTTTGGCACCGATGCCGTTTTTCGTCTGGGCGACGCTTGCGGGCGCGCGCCGCCTGGTGGCGCACGAAGAAACGGTGCAAACCGGTTGGAGCCGGCTCTATGGCCGCGTCACCGAAGTGCTACACGGCATCAAGACGGTCCAATCGCTGGGCGGCGAGGCGGGCGAAATCACCACCTACCGCCAGCGTGCGGGGGATATTTTCCGCAGTCTGTGGCGGCTGGTGTGGCTGGACGAGGGTTATGGACATCTGAAAAATGCCTTGGCGCTGGCCGGGCGCATGGGGGTGGCGGGCTACGGCTTCTGGTTGGTGCTCGCGGGCCAAATTAGCACCGGCACCTGGATCGCCGCCACCAGTTACGCGGCGCTGCTGTATGGCCCTCTCGCTGGTCTTGCGGGCACCTACAGCACCATCGCGCGCGAGTGGGTAGCCGCGGCGGCAGTCCTGGATTTCCTGGAGGAGCAGCCGGCGCAGAAAGGGGCGCTTCCGGGCCCGCTACCGGCTTCCCGCTTCGCAGGCGACATCGACTTCGAGCACGTCAGCTTCCGCCACGCCGGCGCCGAAGGGCCGGCACTGACCGACGTGAGCTTCCACATCGCCGCGGGCGAACACATCGCTCTCGTCGGCCCCAGCGGCGGCGGCAAAACCACGCTGGTGGACTTGCTGCTGCGTTTCCACGAGCCTGTCAGCGGCGACATTCGCGTGGACGGCCGCGGCCTGCGCCAGTTGGCGCTTTCGCAACTGCGCCGCCAGATCGCCGTGGTGCTGCAGGAGCCGCTGCTGCTGGAAGGCACCGTCTCCGAAAACCTCCTTTACGGCCTCGAGCGCCGCACGCTGCCTTCGCGGCCGCATCTGTGGCAGGCACTGGTCGCCGCCCAAGCCGCCAGCTTCGTCCGCCGGCTGCCCCAGGGTCTGGACACGCGGCTGGGCGAGGGCGGCACGCGCCTGTCGGGCGGCGAGCGCCAGCGGCTGGCGATCGCGCGCGCGCTGCTGCGCAACCCCAGCATCCTGATCCTCGACGAAGCCGCCGCGCACCTGGACCCGGAACGGGAAGCGGCTCTCAACACCGCGCTCGGCAGCCTCCTCGCCGGCCGCACCGTCATCCTCATTTCCCACCGCCTCGCCAGCCTGCCTCCCTGCGACCGCATCTTCGTCCTCGACCGCGGCCACCTGCTGGAGCAGGGCGCGCCGGACGCGCTGGCGGCCAGCGGCGGCTTCTATGCCCGCTGGTCGCGCGCGCCCGCGCTCGAGCCGGCTTAGTCTGCTCTAGAATGGGTCGATGCCGGTCCCTGCTGCCACGACGGCCCGCGTGCAACTGCTGCGCCGCATTCCCCTGTTTGCCGAACTCGAGGATGCACCGCTGGCTGCGCTGGCGCAGCGGGCAGCTCCGCATCGTTACGCCCCCGGCGAGGTGCTGTTTCAGGAGGGCGAGCACTGCGCCGGCGTATTCGTCATTACGCAGGGGACGGTTCGCGTCTTCAAGCTTTCCGCCTCCGGACGCGAGCTGATGCTGCACCGCGAGCGCGCTCCCGCCACCGTGGCCGAAGTGCCCCTGGTGGATGGCGGGCCGTATCCCGCCTCGGTGCGCGCCGAAAGCGATGTCGAGGCGCTGTTTTTGGACCGCCAGCAATTCCTCCGCGTCTGCACCGAACATCCGCAAGTGGCGCTGGCGGCGCTGGCCGTGTTCGGCCGGCGTCTGCGGATTTTAGTCGCGCTGCTGGAGGCGGTGACGTTTGGCGGCGTGCGCCAGCGGCTGGCGCATCTGCTGCTCGAGCAGGCGGGAGCCAGCCGCAAGCTCGCCGCCACGCATCAGGATCTGGCGCTGGCGCTGGGCACGGTGCGCGAGGTGGTGTCGCGCAACCTCAGCCGCTTTCAGAGCGAAGGCATGGTGCACCTCAAGCCGCGCGAGATCGAATTGCTCGATGCGGAGGCGCTGCGGCGCGAAGCCGAAAGCGAACTCTGAGGCTATACTGCCGCATGCCGGCGCCGGGCACTCATTTCGGGCCCTGCGAGTGGCGGCAGGGCCCGAGGCGATGGGCGTCAGTGGCGCCCGCGCGAGGACGGCACCGAGGCCCTGTGGGCCCCGTGCCCGCTCCTGGACGTCCTTGGCTGTGACCGAAGTCATACCGCGCGCCGGCGCAGCGGTGCACGCTGGAGGCGGAGGGTGTAAGCATGGCAACGATCGTGGCGACCCAGAGCGTGGGCGAATTGGCGATTGAGACGCCGGGCGCGGCGCGGGTGTTCGAAAAATTGGGTATCGACTTCTGCTGTGGTGGCAAGAAGAGCCTGGAAGCAGCCTGCCTGGAAAAAGGCATCGGACTCAAGACGGTACTGCGCGCGCTCGCGGACCAAGGCCAAAATCCCAAAGCCGCGGCTCCTGACCTGCACTGGCGCGCGGAGCCAGTACAGAGCCTGATGACCTATATAGTGGAGCGTCATCACCATTACGTGCGCACGGAAACGCCGCGCATCGAGCAGTGGATGGAAAAGTGCATCGCGGCCCACGGCGCCCGCCATCCCGAGCTGCAGCAGGTGCGCCACACCTTTGCCGCCATGGCCAGCGAGATGGCGCAGCATATGGCCAAAGAGGAGCTGATCCTGTTCCCCGCTATCGCCCGTGCCTCCACCGGCGGCGCCAGCGCCAGCCTCGCCGCTCCAGTTAAGATGATGATGATCGAGCACGACCACTCGGGACGCGACCTGGCCGAGATCCGCAAAGCGAGCGGTGACTACACGCCGCCGCCGGATGTCTGCGCCACCTACCGCAGCCTCTACCGGGCGCTGGCCGAGTTTGAAGCCGATCTCCGCCAGCACGTGCATTTGGAAAACAACATCCTGTTCCCCCGGGCACTGGCATTTGGTATCAGCAGCAAACCTTGACGCCGCCTATGAAGCAATGCGCCGCTACGAGCGGCGCATGTCCCGGCTGCTGACGGTCTTCATTTTGACCGGGCTGGCTTTTCTCCTCGGCCCGGGCGGCTTTTTGGGCGTGGGCAACCTGCTGGCGATCAGCATGGAACAGACGCCCACGGCCGACCTCACCGTCTGGTTGCAGACCCACGGCCATGTGATGCTGTTCGGCTGGGTGGGCAGCTTCATTTTGGGCATCGGGCTGCATTCGCTCACCCGCCGCCACCACACCCGAGTGAACTTTGCCGCTGCCTGGACGTGCTGGGCGCTGTGGATCTGTGGCGTCGGCCTGCGCTGGTACGCGGGCATATACGTTTGGCACTGGCGCCTGTTGCTGCCGCTTTCGGCGGCGCTGGAGCTGGGGGCGTTTGGCATTTTCCAGGCGATCGTTTTTCGCGCCCATCGCAGTGAACCGGGCAAGCCCCGCGAACCGCTGCCCGGCTGGGTGCTGCTGGTGCTCACCGGCGCGCTCGGCTTCGGGCTGACGCTGATCGTCAACTTCGCCGTTACCGTTCACGCCGGCGGATGGGGCGCCTCGGCGGCGTTTCCGCCCGCCTGGGACCGACGCATGGTCGAGCTGATGACCTGGGCTTTCCTGGCGCCGTTCGTATTTGGTTTCTCGACTCGCTGGCTGCCGGTGTTTGCCGGCCTGCGCCCCGCCGCCGGCTGGGTGCCGCGCACGCTGGCGCCGCTGCTCGGCGCCGGCGCCATCTCGATCCTGGTGGCCTGGTGGATTCCGGCGGCGTTGTTGCAGGCCGCGGCGGCGGGCGTGGCCGCTTCCGGCTTGCACCTGTTCCGCCCGGCGGTGGGCAAGGCAAAAACGCAGGGCGTGCATCCCAGCTTTCCCTGGTTTTTCCGCTTCGCCTACGCCTGGCTGGCGATCGCGGCGGCGCTGGGACTTTGGGCCGCCTTCTATCCCGCCAATACCGGCATCAGCGGCGCGGCGCGGCATGCCTTCACGGTAGGCTTCATTGCCACCATGGTGCTGACCATCGGCCAGCGCGTCCTGCCCGCCTTCAGCGGCATGAAACTGCTCTACAGCCCCACGCTCATGTTCCTTTCCCTCCTGCTGCTGGAAATCGGCTGCGTGCTGCGCGTGGTCGGCGAACTGCTCGCTTATCCCGGCTGGTGGCACGGCGCCTGGAGCTGGCTGCCGCCCTCGGCCGGCCTGGAGGGAATCGGTTTCGTGCTGTTCGCCTATAATCTTGTGCGCACGTTGTTCCGTCCGCCCGCGCATTTGCAAGCGCAAGCCGGAACTTAGCCGGCGGCGGCGCGGCACACGAGCTGGACATCGCAACGGCCACAGCGCTTTTTCTCCGGCGCGGGCGGAAATTTCCTTTGGCCCAGATCGCGCAGGAGCGTTCCGGCCTTGTCTCTTGCCTTTACCAGTTGTGCGCCGCCAACCGGGATGGAGGTGCGCTCGCCCCGCTTCGCATCGAGATGGTGCAAGTAGGCGGCGCGCACGTCGAGGCCCTCGTCCCGGGCTGCGGCAGCGTAGATGGCCAACTGAAAGGCGTAGGCCGCATCCAGCGCCGGGTCCGCATCCGTGGTCTTGTAGTCCATCAGCGCGAGCGCGCCTGGAGTCCCGCCTTCGCTATCGAGGATGACGTCGGCTCGGCCGCTGATGACACCCTGCGGAAGGCGGAGTTCGAAGGGACGCTCGGTCTCCCAAACGCGGCGCAAATCCTCGCCGTGGTCGCGCAAGTAGGAAGCAACCAGCGTGGTGGCCGCCCGCTTGAGCTGATCGTAAGCGGGGCGGTTGGCATACGGAAGGTAAAACTCCTGCTCGACGAGGGCGTGCACTTGCCCCGGCAGCGGAGCTTGGCCACTCTGCCGCATCTGTTCGGCCACGCGGCGCAGGAGGTTGTGGACGGCGCGGCCGTAGCCTAGCTCCTGTGCCAGTTGCGGCTGAAAGCCGAGCGCGGAGCGCAAGCGGTAGCTGTAAGGGCATTCCTGATAACGCGCGAGATCGGAGTAGGAAACGGCCAGCTCGGGCCGGGCAGCAGAATCGGCGGCGCCGACGGGTGGCAGCTGCAGCGGGGGGGAACCGGCAGCGCCGGCGACGTCGGAAAGAAAGCGCGAGGACGGCGCGTGCCGGGCGCTGGTGCGCTCGAAGGCGGAAAGATAAAGCGCGTCCTGGGCGCGCGTCAAGGCGACATAGAACAATCGGCGCTCGTCATTCTCGCTGCCGCAATAGCGCGCGCGGAGGTCCTCCGGCACGAGATCCGCGGCGAGCAGCCAACGCGCCGGCGGGCGTCCACTCATGCTGGATGGGAATCGGCGATCCGTCAGGCAGGGCACGAAGACAACTGGCCATTCCAAGCCTTTGGCCTGATGTACTGTGGTCACATCCACGGCGTCGGCAAGCGGATCCCGTTCGCCCTCAAAATCCTGGTAAGCACCCTGCGCGTAATACTGAAGGTAGTTGAACAGTTGGCGATAAAACCATTTCCCGCCCGGCTGGCCGCCGCGATGGACCTCCGCGCCGTTTTCGAGGACTGTGCGCGCGCGCCGTTTGACTGATTCGAAATCAGCCAACAGCGCGGAAAAACGCGCCAGCGTGCCCATGCGCGCGGCTGACTTGGACTGGTTCAAGTCCCAACTGTCGACGCCCAGCAGGGCCAGTAGCCGGTAATAATCGCCCACCAGATTGGCGGTGACACGCTCATTGGCGGCATCGCCTCGCCATTGCTCCAGATACGCGCGCAACGGCTTGCGTTCAGGCGCTGCGACTCCGAAACGGCGCGCGAGCGCTTCCACCATTGCGGCAAGGTCCACCGGCCGGAACTGACTGCCGAAGCGTTCCGTCCTCCATGCATTTCCCGAAAGCCAGGCGTAGACCTGACCCAGCAAATCCGCCTCGGACTGCAAGAACAAGCCGGTCCGCCCGGCACAGGCGTAAGGTATCCCACGCTCCTCAAGGGCAGCCGTGATCGCCGGCCCGGACGTGGTAACCGAGCGCAGCAGGATGGCGATATCCCGGTAGCGGAAGCCGGCGCCGCGCAGACGCTCGATGTGTTCGGCGATGGCCGCAGCTTCTTCGGCCGCGGTCGCTGCCTTCCAAAGTTGCGGCACGTGCCCGCCGCCGTCCCGCGTGGGGCGCATCTGCTTCGGCAAGCGGCCGGCGATCGTTTCCGAAACCCCGCCGGCACAGGCAATGATTTCCGGCGTGGAGCGCCGGTTGTGGGACAAGGGCTTGGTGATCACGCCCGTATGGCGCTGCTGAAACCCGACAATATTGGCAACCTCGCTGCCGCGCCACTGGTAGATGGCCTGATCATCGTCACCCACCACGCACAGGCTGACCGGCGGCGCGGCCAGGAGTTGGATGAGCTGCTCCTGCGCTGGATTCACGTCCTGATATTCATCCACGATCAGGTGTCGCAGGCCAGACCGGACCTTTTCCAGAACAATGGGATCGCGCAGCTCCCGCACTGCGCGGCAGATTACCTGGCCGAAGGTCAAGAAGCGATAGCGCTGCAGCATCTCGAGGTAGTCGCGGTAGCAATCGCCGAACGGCGCCGGGAGCGCAGCCGGGTCGAGCATCTCGTTTTCCACCACCGCCGCGTTGAACAGAAAATCCTTAATCGCTTCCCAGTGCCGGCTCGCGCCCAAACGCTGCCGCAGATCGAGCCGCCGCTCCTCGCGGCTGAGTAAGGCCGCCAGACGGTGTTCGTCAAGGAGATCGAAGTTCTCACAGCCGCAATGCTGTTGCAGGATGCGAAAGCAGTAGCCGTGAATGGTGCCGACATAGAGCGGTCCCAGCCGGCGGGTGAGTTCGGCGCCGGCAATTTCGGCGGCGCGGTCGCCAATGCGGCGTTTCAAGCTTTCCGCCGCACGGTTGGTAAAAGTGAACGCAAGGATCGAGCAGGGCTCGGCGTCTTCGCGCAAGAGCCGCGCTACGCGCTGCGCCAGAGCTTCGGTCTTGCCCGAACCCGCGCAGGCAATGACCTGCAGCCGGGCCCCCACGGCGGACACGATTGCCTGCTGCTCGCTGGAAAGCTGCATGGCCCTCCACTTCGCTTATCGGCCGGTGCGGGGCGGCAGGTTAGGCGAAGATGTTAGCGGACGGCTGCTTTTATAATGGATGTATGGCTACCGCAGACACCGCCACCCCAGCCGCCGTCGACCTGGCGCACCTCCCCGAGTTCCACAATCAGCCGCTGGCCGATTTCACCAAGGCCGAAGTGCGCGAGCTTTACCAAAAGGGCCTGACCGAGGCGCGCGCCGAGCTAGGGCGCGAATACGACAATCGCATCGGCGACAAGCGGGTGCGGAGCGCCAAAAAATTCAGCTCTTATAATCCTTCCAACTGCCGCGAGGTGGTGGGCATTCACCAGGAGAACACCGTCGAGGCCGCCGGCGACGCCACCGCCAATGCCGCGCTGATGTTCGAGTGTTGGCGCCTGAGCAAGCCGGAAAAGCGCGTCGAAATTCTGCTGCGCGCGGCGGAAATCATGCGCCGGCGCAAGCCCTACTATTCCGCCTGGCTGACGCTGGAGGTGGGCAAGACCTTTCCCGAGGCCGATGCCGACATCAGCGAGGCGATTGATTTCCTCGAGTATTACGGCCGGCAGCAATTGAAGCTGTCCGCGCCCCAGCTGGTGCACCAATTGCCCGGCGAAAAAGACGAGTTGTTCTATATCCCGCTGGGTGTGGGGGCGGTGATTCCGCCCTGGAATTTCCCCATGGCCATCACCTGCGGCATGACCGCGGCCGCGGTCGTCGCCGGCAATACGGTCATCCTGAAGCCTTCCAGCGATTCGCCCACCATCGCCGCCAAGCTGATGGAGGTGCTGGAAGAGGCGGGCTTGCCTTCCGGCGTGGTGAATTTTATAACCGGTGGCGGCTCGACCGTGGGTGACGCGCTGGTCACCGATGCGCGCGTCCGCTTCATCGCCTTTACTGGCTCCAAGGCAGTCGGTCTGGAAATCAACCGCAAGGCGGCGGAAACCAAACCCGGGCAGAAATGGATCAAGCGCACGGTGTTGGAAATGGGCGGCAAGGACTCGATCCTCGTGGACGAGGACGCCGACGTGAACGCCGCCGTCGAGGGCGTAGCCGTTTCCGCCTTTGGCTACCAAGGCCAGAAATGCTCGGCCTGCTCGCGCGCCATCGTACATGAAAAAATTTACGACGAGTTCGTGGCCAAATTGGCCCAGCGCACGAAGACCATCAAGGTGGGCGATGCCGGCGACAGCGGCAACTACATGGGCCCGGTGATCAACGAACGCTCGCTGAAGAACACGCTCAACTACATCGAGATCGGGAAAAAGGAAGGCCGCCTGGTGGCGGGTGGCCGGCGCGGCGATGCCGCCGGCTACTTCATTGAGCCGACCGTCGTCGCCGACGTAGCGCCCACGGCGCGCCTGGCGCAGGAGGAGATTTTTGCACCCGTGCTGGCCGTGATCAAGTGCAAAAGCTTTGACGATGGCCTGGCGATCGCCAACAACACCGAATACGGATTAACCGGCGCCGTCTACGCCCGCGACCCCAAGAAGCTGGAGAAAGCCGCGCATGAGTTCCACGTCGGCAATCTCTATTTCAATCGCAAGTGCACCGGCGCCATGGTAGGCGCGCACCCGTTCGGCGGGTTCAACATGTCCGGAACCGATTCCAAGGCCGGCGGCCCGGACTACCTGCTGCTGTTCACGCAGGCCAAGTCCATCGCTCGCAAACTGTAGTTACTTCCCCGCCCGGGCAGCGCGCGACGCGGCCGCGAGGCCGATGGCGTCGGCGAGGCGGCGCTCGACCCGGCCCACGCGCTCGACTTGTCCCTTGGCGGGAAAGCGCTCGTAGAAGCCATCGCTGCGGAAGTCGCGCGCCAGCTCGCTCCACGGCCGCAGCCGCGCCTCCCAGCGGCGCTCGCGCTCGCCATTGTTGAGCGTGCGCGCACGCTCCTCGGCGGCGAGCGTTCCGCAGACGCGCAGCATGGCCTTGAGGGTCACCGGTTTGGTGACTTCGTGGCGTTCGCTGCCCCAGGCTTCGCCCCACACCGACCGCGCCGCCTGCAGAAAATCGCGCACCAGCGCATAGGCCCGGCCGTCTGCCCCGCGCTCACCCGCCTGCCAGCTCTCCGGGGCCTTGGTCCAGCGGTGCAGCTCGTTGAACAGTTCGGCCTGCAAAATCCATTTCACCTGTTTGCTGCGCCCGCCCAGGCGGTTGATGCGGTAGCGCAGCGGGCTGTCGGCTTCGCTGTAGAGCTTTTCCGCCACGCGCGCGGCGAAGCGCTGCTCGGGCGTGGTCCAGGAAACGCGCTCGTACAAGTCCACCATGTGGCTTTTGTTGATGCGCGTCGCGGTCGAGTTGATGGTCACGAACATCTCGACCGCGAAATCTTTGCTGCGGCCGTCAAAAATCATGCACGGCACGCGCAGGCTCGCGGCTTCTTCCCGATGGTGCTGCAGGTAGAAATGCAGTGCGGCCAAGCGGTGCTGGCCATCAATAATCAGAAATTTTTCCCTCGGTCCGCTCAGCTCGCCGGCACTGCTATAGCGGAGTTGCTCGGGTGTGAACAGCAGCACGGTGCCCGGGATCGGGGGCTGCGACTCGGCGGTTTGGTAGAAGTTGACGATCTGCTTGACCTTGGAGCGCTTGAGTTCGCGCTGAAACGATTCGTCTTTTCGCTCCACGCCGGCGATGAAGCGCGCGACCTCGTCGCCCTCGCCGCCCGCCTCGTCGCCGGCGAGCGTCTCGCCGTGGTCGCCGTAAAAACGGCTGCTAAAATGGACCCGCTCCAGCAGGCTCGCGGCCGGGTAAGCGACGAAATAGAACACACTGCCCTTTTGCTCGATTTTTGTGGCCAGCATGCGGTTATGCTACCACCGGGTGCCCCGTAACGGCGCCAGGGCGATGGCAATCAGCCCGAGGACGAACAGCGCGAACATCAGCGTCAGCCAGCGCCCGACCGCCGTGCCGCCGCCCCGGAATTCCTTCCACACCACCACCCCCCACAACGCCGAAATCAGCGTATTCCCTTGTGCCATGGAAAACGAAGCCGCCGGCCCCACCAGCGGCACCGAGGCGGCGACATAGCTGGCCATGGTCCCCACACCCCAGATCAGCCCGCCCATGACACCCCAGGCATGCGTCCCGGCCCGGCCCTGGCCGTAGTCATGCCAGCCCACCGGCTTGCCGTTCACCGGATGCCGCATCATCCAGCCGTTAAAGCAGAAGTTCGAGGCCAGCGCACCCAGCACAAACACCAGCAGCACCGCGTAGGGCCCCAGCGCCCCGGGACCCTTCATGGCCTTGGCGACCAGCGGATAGAACAACCCCAGCACCACCCCGCAGATCAGGCTCAAGACCACGCCCTTGCCGCCGCCTCCGCCCGCGTGGCCGCGCTGGCGCTCCAGGGCGCGGTAGGCGAACGCATCGGCGGCAATCGCTCCGCACACCAGCGCGATGCCGCCAAACAGCCAGACCGGGCTGCCGGCCGGCTCGATGAAATAGTTCAGCACCCCGCCAATCACCAGCGCCAGCCCGGATCCCACCGGAAAGGCCACCGCCATGCCCGCGATTGAAATCGCCGCAACCAGCAGCAGGTTGCCCAAGTTCCACACCACCCCGCCGAAAAACGCCCACGCCAGCGCGCGCCCGCTGGCGGCCGCCAAGGTATGCAAATTTCCCAGCGCCAGGCCAAGCAGCACCGCCGCGGCCACGATGCCCCACATGTAGTCCCAGTAAAACAGCTCGAAGCGCCAGCGCGCGAGCTTCTGAGTGTTGTCCCAGCTCCCCCACGCCGCCATGCTGAGCAGCATAAGGCCCAAGGCGGCCGCGTAGGTGGTGGGCAGCCACATGCCTCAGCCTAGCCGCCGCCCCGCAGCGGAGCCGGGGCGCGGGCGCCGGCAAGTTGGCGCGACAGGCTGAGCAGCGTCAGGCTCAGCGCGGCCGCGTAGATCGACGGCTGCCACACGCTCACGCGCGCACGCCCAGGCGCTCGAGCAGGTGATCGCCCACGCGTAGCGCGTTGGCGATAATGGTCAGCGCGGGATTCACCGCCGCGATCGAGACAAAGAAGCTGGCGTCGACGACGTAGAGATTGTCGAGCTCGTGGGCTTTGCAGTTGAGGTCCAGCGCCGACGTTTTCGGATCGGTTCCGAAGCGCACCGTGCCCGCCTGGTGCGCGGTGCCGCCGATGGGAATCTCCTTGTCGAGATACAGACGCCGTGGCATGAGATGATCGTGCAAACCAAGCTTGCCGAAAATCGAGCGCAGTTTCTCGCGCAACCGCTGGTGCGCCTCCAGATTGTTCTCGTGCAGCGTCAGCCGGATTTGCCCGTTAGGCTCCAGCGTGACCCGGTTTTCCGGGCGCGGCAGATCCTCGGATTGCAGCCAGAAGTCCACCGCGTGCTCGGCCATGTAGTCGAGCGTAAACTCGGGCTTGAGAACCGCCCACGAGGGCGCTTCCGCGCGCAGCATTTCGCCGTCGGATTTGCCCAGCATCTGAATCTGGCCCAGCGGATAGTCCCAGTTCTCGGCCTTGAAGTAGAAATCGTTCAGCCCCAGCGTTTTCTGAAAAATGGTGGGATTGGGGTTGCGCGACAGCGCCATGTAGGCGGCGCAGTTGTGGCGCATATAATGCCGCCCCACCACGCCCGAGCCATTGGCCAGTCCGTCCGGATGCCGGTCATTGGCCGAGCGCAGCAGCAGCGCCGCCGAATTGATAGCGCCGCAGGATACGACGATGATGTCGGCCGCATATTCTTCCCGGGCGCCGTCGCGTTGCACCACCACCTTGGAAACGCTGCCTCCGCCGGGACTGGTCTCCAGCCGCTCGACATAGGCGCCGGTGAGCAAGGTGACGTTGGCATGCTGCAGCGCTGGCACCACGCACAGCACCTCGGCATCGGCTTTGCCCCGCACCAGGCAGGGGAAACCGTCGAATGCCGGGCAACGGACGCAGGCGCTGTTGTAGACCGGCTGGCCGTTCTCATCCTGGTCCAGCAGAATCCCCAGGGGCAGCGGAAACGGATGCAGGCCCGCGCGGGCGAGATCGTCCGCCAGCTCCTGAATGCGCGGCTCGTGCTGCACCGGCGGATGCGGATAGGGTGCGCTGGCCGGCCCTTCGATGGGATCGGCGCCGTGCTGGCCGTGGACGTGGAAAAGCTGCTCGGCGCGGCTGTAATAAGGTTCAAAGTCGTTGTAATCCAGCGGCCAGGCGGGCGAGATGCCGTCATAATGGCGCACCTGGCCAAAATCCTGCGGGCGGAAGCGGAACAGCGCCGCGCCATACACCTTGGTGTTGCCGCCGACGTAATATTGAATGCCAGGGTGAAAGACCTTGCCGTCCTTGTCCAGCCATTCCTCAGGTGCGCGGTAGCGAGCCTCGGCGAACACCGCCCGCGCGTCCCAGTTCTGCTTCTCCCGCTTCAAGTACCCGCCGCGTTCCAGCAGCAGGATGCGCTTACCGCTTGGCGCCAGGCGGTGGGCCAGGGTACCGCCGCCAGCTCCGCTGCCGACAATGATCACATCGTAATGCTCCATGTACCCACGCTAGCAGAGGGCCGGGCCGCAAGCTCCGTTTTTTCGGCAGCTAATCAACTCAGGCCGGGCCCGAGGGGAGCGCAGAGCCGCCGTCATGCGCGAAAGTGGCGCAGGAAGCGGCGCAAAGGCTTACTGAGGTCTAAATCGTCCCGCCTTCCGTCAATCAGAGTGTAGGGGCCAGCCGAGCTTAGCGTATGGATACCGTCCGGGAAACCGGCATCGCGCGGGGAGTGCACCGTGGCCACCGTTTCTTCCGCAAACTCATCGCCTGAGAGCCTCACCAGGCGATTAATGTTGACCCTCCTGCCGTAACCATCGGAGCAATCCTGGGAGGGCCGGTAGAGTGCCCCATCAAAAATAAACGGGGTTCCGGCGCCGCGGCACGAGCTCGCGTCCGCCTTGACAGGATTGCGGGCATGGGGGGTCCATGGCCCTTGCAGCGTATCGGCGTGCCAAACACAAAGGTTGGGCGGGCCGGGAGCGCAAGCGTCAGTGCTGAACAGCCACCAGCGTCCCTTGAACCGCGCGGCTGCGGAATCAAGTCCGCTGAAATTCTGGATAATGACTTGGCCCTCGTCCCACCGGAAAGGAAATTCAACCGCTTTATAGAGCGATATGCATCCGCGCGCCGAAGTTTCCGGCATGCAATACCAAGTTCCCCCGTCACAGACCAGGAACGGGAAAGACATATGCGAGCCATCGTCCAAAACCGGGCGCACCTGCGACGGAGTCGGCTCCTGGCCCTGGAGATCAATCACCACAGCGGAAATCACCCCGCGTTTGGCCCTGGTGTGGCCGAAATCCTCACAGAGCATGGTCAGGGTTCGTCCGGTAACTTGTCCGAAGGGATCGGCGCAAAAGCGGTCGGTGCGCGTCAGCCCGCGCCAATACCGCAGCCGCGGCGGACTGCTTGTATCGAGAAAACTTTCAATCGGCGCATCCGCCAGACCCACTCCCCAAGTGGTCTCGACGAAAAGCCGCCGCAGCCAGTACTCGGTCCGGCTGCGAATGCGGCTCAGTCTATGTTCACTGACCTCAGTAGGCATCGAAATCCATGGCCCAAAACCAGGTTCCCTCCAGACTCAGCTTGCGATTCTCCCTCAAGTCGCGAAAGATCAAGTTTAGCGGCACGGGTTTCAGCGCCTGCGGCACGGTCATCGAGAAGGAGTGTTTCCAAGTTGCGGCGCCATTGGTACCGATCCACAGAAGGAAAGGATTGAAGGATCGCGGCCGCTCTGCGATCCCGACCGGGACCGCGCTCGCATCCACCGTGCCCACCAGCACCGAAAAATGCCCGGATCGGCCCAAGAGCAAGCCCCTGCCTCGGGAACTGCGGTGATAATAATATTTCCTGCCAGGATTACTCAGCCGCCAAGCGACCGCTGGCCTATCCCAGACAACCGCAAAATCACGGCCTGTTTCCGGAATCGCGACGGGGTGCGCAACGAACCGCGTCTCCAGCAGTCCAACTAATTGGAAACCTAACTTCTTCGTAAATCCGTGGACGCTGTTTTGGTTCGCCACGCCGATGACGAACTCGCAGTTCGCCTCGCGTGCTTGTGCGTAGGTCAGCTCCGCCAGCCGGTAGAATAAGCCTTGGCGCTGGTGGGCGGGGTCCGTGCGCGTATTGATCGACAAAATGCCCGCGCATACTTTGCCGAACAGCCTCGCCTTGATGGGAATGGCGGCATAATGAGCGACCAACAAGCCCTGGGAATAGGCATTGAACCCGAGCGCTAGCCCCGCAGGATTCTGGTTGTATTGCCAATCGAGAGATGCCTGGCGGCCTGGGAGGTCGCGTTGACCGCGGGCGAAAAGATCCGAGATCTCGCGCAGTCCCCCGGGGGACGTATCGAGGGGCCTGATCTGATATTCCTTTACGCTCTGCACTCCACCACCACCCAGGGAGTATACAGTAGCGCGCAGTCACGAAGGTGGCCTCCGCGATGCCGCGCGGGCCGGGTCCGATTCAGATCCGCTGCGTGTCGGCTTTCGTCACCGCAACCTACAACCGGGCGAGCCTGATGGTTCGTACGGCAGCAAGCGTTTTCGACCAGGCCGACACCGCCGGCGTGGCGATGATCGTGATTGGCGACGGCTCCACGGATGACACCGCCGCGGCGCTGGACTCTCCCATCACCACCTTCAGCCGTACGCACTTCGCCTCTCCGCGCTCGCTCAGCCTCAAGTTGGGGATCGTATTCTAGAGACCGTCGGGACATTCCAAGCACGTCATAATGCTAGCGGCGTGTGATTTCACGCTGGCGCCGGGGCGCCCAACTCTGCTATAACCTTGCGGGGGGATTTTCGCATGCGCCTGCGCACGTTACTGTCCTGTCTGGCCGGACTCACGGCCTTGGCCCTGCCCTTGGCTGCCCAGCAGCAATGCTCCACAAGCCCGGACGCGAGCTACACGGCCCAGATCCTGAAAGACACCACGCTGAAGCAGTTCGACACCTCACTCACCAACCACCTGACCGTGGACTCGTGCGTGGATCCACCTGACAAGTTCCTCGGCCACATCGTAGGCGCGCCCAACGTGCTCGACCGCATCGAGAAGATCGAGGCCTACATGGCTCACCTGGCCTCCCAGAGTCCGCGGGTGAAGGTATACAACATCGGCAAGAGCGAGGAGGGGCGCGAGACGCAACTGGTGGTCATTTCCAGCGCCTCCACCATCGCCAACCTGGCTCGTTGGCAGGACATTACCGCCAAGCTTGCCGATCCGCGCGGCCTCAGCCCCTCCGCCGCGGACGCCCTCATCGCCCAAGGCAAGCCCATCTACTGGGCGCTGGGCAGCATCCACTCCACCGAAACCGGCTCGCCGGAAATGCTGATGGAACTGGCCTACCGCGTCGCCACCGACCCCTCGCCGTTTTACCAGAACATCCGCCAGCACGAGATCGTGCTGATCACCCCGGCGACGCAAGTGGACGGCCGCGACCGCGACGTCGAGTTGTACATGCATCACAAGGCACATCCCCATCAGGCCATGCCCGGCCTGATCTGGTGGGGCCATTACGTTTCCCACGACGATAACCGTGACGGGCTGACGCTGGCGCTGCGGCTGTCGCAGATCGTGATGAACACGTTTGTGGTGTGGCATCCGACGGTGATGCATGATCTGCACGAGTCGGTTCCGTACCTGTACATCATGAGCGGGACCGGGCCCTACAACCCGTTCCTGGATCCGATCGAGATCAACGACTGGACCTCGATGGCGTACTACGATCTCGACCACCTTAAAGAACAGGGCGTGATCGGCGCCTGGACGCACGGATTTTTCGACGGCTGGGCGCCCAACTACATGCTGGATGCCGCCTGGATGCACAACTCCATCGGCCGCTTCTACGAAACCCAGAGCGTGAATGGCGCCGACAGCGGGCTGGTGAAGCTCAACCCGAGCCAGACCAGCCGCATATGGTACCGCCCCAATCCGCCGCTGCCCGAGGTTTACTGGTCGGCGCGCGACAACATCAACATGCAGGAAAGCGGCGTGCTCTACGGCATGAGCAACGTCGCCACAAACCACGCGCACTTTCTGCGCGACTTTTACCTGATGAGCCTGCATTCGGTGCAGAAGGCCACCACCGAGGGCCCGGCGGCCTATGTGTTGCCCGCCAACGACCCGCGGCTGGGCTTGCAGGCGCGGCTGCTGCAGATCCTGCAACGGCAGAAAGTGGAGGTCTCGCGCGCCACGCGCGGCTTCAGCGCCGAGGGCATCATTCCCGGCAGCCTGGGCAAAACCAAGAAATGGCATTTCCCGGCGGGCAGCTATGTGATTCGCATGGATCAGCCCTACAGCCGGGAAGGCGACGCCCTGCTGAACCAGGAGTACTACTCGCCCGCCTCGCCGAGGAATTATGACGACACCGGATGGACCATGGGCGCGCTGGGCGATGTGGAAACCGTAAAGATCGACAACCCCAGCGTGCTGCAGGTCCCGATGGTGCTGGTCAAGGACAAGGTACTGGCGCCGGGCGGCGCGCATGGCTCCGGCAGCGTGTTCGCCATCAATGCCAACTCCGATCCCAACATCGCCATCTTCCGCTACCACATGGCTTCCACGCCGATGCAGGTCACGGAAAAAAGCTTTGAAGCCGCCGGGCGCAAATTTAACACCGGCACGGTGATCATCGAAAACACCAGTGCGGGGGCGCTCAACGCCGCCGCCGAAGCCGCTGGGGTTGAGGCCGTGGGCCTGGCTTCGGCGCCCCACGTCCCGATGCACGCCTTGCTGCCGGCGCGGATTGCCATCGTCCACAACTGGGAAAACACCACCAACGACGGCTGGTTCCGGGTCTCGTTCGACGAGATGAAGATCCCCTACGATTACGTCGCGCTCAACAAGCTCAAGGTCACGCCCGACCTGCGCTCGCGCTACGACGTGATTATCCTGCCGCCCAACGATCGCTCGCTCGCCAGCTTGCTGAACGGCGTCAGCGGCAAGCATCCGATTCCCTGGGAGAACACGCCTGACATGCCTGATCTGGCGCCCCCGGGGCTGGACTCAACGCCCGACATTCGCGGCGGCTTGGGCTTGAGCGGATTGCAGCACATCGCCAATTTCGTCCAGCAGGGCGGACTGCTGATCGCCGTCGGATCGGACATGGTGCTGGCTACCGAAACCGGCCTTACCCCGCAGGTGAGCACACGCCAGCCGCGCGGCTTGGACGCGCCCGGCATTGTGGCCCACGCCGAAGTCTCCGATCTCGGCAGCCCCATCGCTTACGGCTATAGTCCCAATCTCGACGTCTACTACTCCCAGGGATTGCTGCTTTCCGTGGGCCGTGGCGGCGGCTTTGGCGGCTTTGGCGGCCGCGGCGGCCAGCCGGGCCGCGCCAGCGGCATCGGCAGCACCACCGTGCCCGACGTGATCCAGGCACGCCCCTCCAATGCCGTGCTGCTGAAAGAGTCGCTGGGCACGCTGACGCTCAAGCAAGCTGAAAAACAAAGCCCGCGCAACCGCTTCTTCGGTGCCGCACCCGCCGGACCTCCGCCGCGCGTGATCGTGCGTCTGGCGCCCAAAGCACCAGACGTGCTGCTCAGCGGCCTGCTCACCGGCGCCCAGCAGATCGCCAACACCCCCATGGTGGTGCAGTCGCAGTACGGTCAGGGCCACATCGTGCTGTTCGCCGCCAACCCCTTCCGCCGCAACGAAACCGGCGGAGAGTTCTCGCTGGTGCTGAACGCGGCCATGAACTATCGGAGCCTGAACGCCGGCGCCAAACCGGCTAAAAAGCCGGCCGGCCACTAACCCTCCGCCCCGAACCAGAACTCGGGCGAGCGACGTTCTGCTGGTGGCAGGGCCCGGGGCATATATATTCGGTGCGAAAGGCGGTGTAACCTGGCGGGGGCTGGGGACGTTGTAGGTCCCATGCGGGACCTTTCCCGGTCACCCGTATGGAAGCAGCTGCCCAACCCCCGAGCCCGCCCCGCCGCCGCAAACGCGGCTGGATTGGGCTGCTGATCCTGCTGGCAGCAGGCTACGGCGGTTACCGTTACCGGCAGGTGGCCCTGCCGCCCCCGCAGGCGGCGGGTGCAGGCCGTGGCGGCGCCAACCGCGCGCCCGCCGGTGCGGCCGTGCCGGTGGTCGCGGTCACCGCAGCGCAACGCAGCGTGCCGGTGTATTTGCGCGGCATTGGCAACGTCACGCCCAACTTCACGGTGACGGTCCATCCCTTGGTCAGCGGTGAAATCGAGCAGGTCTATTTCCGCGAGGGTCAGTTCGTACGCCCCGGCCAGGCTCTGTTCGACATTGACCCGCGCCCCTATCAGGCGGCGCTGGCGCAGGCGCAGGGCCAGCTCGCCCACGATACCGCGCTCTACCACGACGACGAACTCGACTACCAGCGCTATCTCTCGCTCTACCAGCAAAGCATCATTGCCAAGCAGCAGGTGGATTCGCAACTGGCGCTGGTGAACGAGTACAAGGGCGCGATGGCCGCCGATCAGGCGACCATCAAGGCCGCCCAGCTCAACGTCACCTACAGCCATATCACCGCCCCCATCGCCGGGCGCATCGGCTTGCGGATGGTGGACCCGGGCAACGTGGTGCAGGCGGGTGCGGCAACCAGTCTGGCGGTGATCACCCAGGTGCAACCGATCGCGGTGTTGTTCAACCTGCCGCAGGAGGATTTGCGGCTGGTCTATCCGCTGCTGCTCGCCGGGCAGCATCCCGAAGTGGATGTGTTCGACAACACCAACACCAAACAGCTCGCCGCGGGGCGGCTGGAAACCATTGACGACGCCATTGATCCCACCACGGGGACTTTCCGCTGCAAAGCGCTTTTTGATAATGCCGACAACCAGCTGTTTCCCAGCCAGTTCGTGAACGCCCGCATGCGGGTAGGCACCGATGCGGGGCTGACGGTGGTGCCGCCGGCGGCGATCCAGCGCGGCCCCAACGGATCGTACGTGTTCGTGATCACCGACGCGAGCGTGCACGTGCAGCCGGTCACGGAGAAAATCACCGAGGGCAACGAGGTGGGCCTGGCCTCCGGTCTGGAGCCGGGCGCCGAGGTGGTGGTGGACGGAGCCGACCGTTTGCAGGATGGTTCGCGTGTGCGGGCGCGCGTGCAGCCGCTGGCGGCGCCGCTGACCGCCGAAGCGCTGGGAGCAGCGGCGCCTCCGGTAGCCGGGGCGCGCCCCTCCGCGCATACGCCGGCTCCGGCCGCTGCGACCCGGCCGCATTAGGAGGGGCTGTGAACCCATCGCGACCCTTCATCCTGCGGCCGATTGCCACCAGCCTGCTGATGGCGGCCGTCCTGCTGGCCGGCTTTGCCGCCTACAAGCAACTTCCAGTTTCGGCGTTGCCGGAGGTGGACTATCCCACCATGCAGGTGCAGACATTCCTGCCGGGCGCCAGCCCGGACGTGATGACCTCATCGGTGACGGCGCCGCTGGAGCGCCAATTGGGCGAGATCCCGGGCCTGAAGCAGATGACTTCAATCAGCTCCTACGGCAGCTCGATCATCACCCTGGAGTTCGTCCTCGACCTGAACATTGACGTGGCCGAACAGGAAGTGCAGGCCGCCATCAACGGCGCCGGAACATTCCTGCCGCCCAATCTGCCCAACCCTCCCATTTACAGCAAAAGCAACCCGGCCGACGCCCCCATTCTCACCATCGCCCTGACCAGCAACTCGCAGCCGCTGTCGCAGGTGGAAGACTACGCCGACACCATGATGTCGCAGAAAATTTCCCAGCTCAGCGGCGTCGGTCTGGTCAGCATTTCCGGCGGGCAGCGGCCGGCGGTGCGGGTACAGGCCAACCCCAGCGAGCTGGCGAGCTATGGCATGAGCCTGGAGGATCTGCGCACCGCGCTGAGCCAGGCCAACGTGGACCAAGCCAAGGGGTTTTTCGACGGCGCCCACCAGGCCTACACCATCGGCGACAACGATCAGCTCACCACCAGCGCCGACTACCGGCCGTTGATCGTGGCCTATCGCAACGGCAATCCGGTGCGGCTGAAGGATGTGGCAACCGTGGTGGACGGCGCCGAGAACGTGGACCAGGCGGCGTGGGCCAATACGCAGCCGGCAGTCGTGATGAACATTCAGCGCCAGCCGGGCGCCAACATCATCGGGGTGGTGGACGAGGTGAAGGCACTGCTGCCGCGCCTGGAAGCCTCGTTGCCCAGCGCCGTACAGGTCAGCATTCTCACCGACCGCACCACCACCATCCGCGCCTCGGTGGCTGATGTGCAGTTCGAGCTCATCCTGACGGTGCTGCTGGTGGTGTTCGTCATCTTCGTTTTTCTGCGCAGCGTATCGGCGACCATCATTCCCTCCATCGCAGTGCCGCTGTCGCTGGTGGGCACGTTCGCCTTCATGTACCTGCTGGGATTTTCGCTCGACAACCTCTCGCTGATGGCACTGACCATTTCCACCGGATTCGTGGTGGACGATGCCATTGTCATGATCGAGAACATCAGCCGCTTCATCGAGGAGGGCATGGCGCCGCTGCAGGCGGCGCTGCGGGGCAGCGAGCAGATCGGCTTCACCATCATCTCGATCACCTTTTCGCTGATCGCGGTCCTGATCCCGCTGCTGTTCATGGGCGACGTGGTGGGGCGGCTGTTCCGTGAATTCGCGCTGACGCTGACGGTGACGATCGTGATGTCGGCGTTCGTATCGCTGACGCTGACACCGATGATGTGCGGGCGGCTGCTGCGCCAGCAGGCGGGAGCGGGCAGGAGCCGGCTTTACCGCGCCTCCGAGCGCTGCTTCCAGGGGCTGGCGGGTTTTTACCGGCGCACGCTGGACGTGATTCTCAACCACCAGATCGCCACCCTGGTGGTCACGGTCGGGACGCTGGCGCTGACCATTTATTTGTACGTGATCATTCCCAAGGGATTTTTCCCGGTGCAGGACACGGGCGAGATCCTGGGCATTTCCGAAGGGCCGCAGAACGTCAGTTTCGCGGCCATGAAGCAGCGCCAGCAGGCGCTGGCGAAAATCATCCTGCAGGATCCGGCGGTGGCCAGCCTGTCCTCGTTTATCGGCATTGACGGCACCAATACCACCCTCAACGACGGCCGCTTGCAGATCAACCTGAAGCCGATCGGCAGCGGTTCGGGAGAGCGCACCGCGACAGCCAGCCAGATCATCCGGCGGCTGGAGCCGGAAGTGGCGAAAGTGCCGGGAATCCAGCTCTACCTGCAGCCGGTGCAGGATTTGAGCGTCGAGGACCGGATCAGCCGCACCGAATTTCAATACAGCCTGGAGGACGCCAACGCCGCCGAGCTGGACACCTGGGTGCCGAAACTGGTGGCGCGCATGCGCGCCATGCCCGCGCTGCGCGACGTCGCCAGCGACCGGCAGGACAACGGCCTGCAGACCATGGTCACCATCAACCGCGATCGCGCCTCGCAGCTGGGGCTGATCCCCTCCACGGTGGACAACACGCTCTACGACGCGTTCGGCCAGCGCCAGGTCTCGACCATCTTCACCCAGCAGAACCAGTACCACGTCATTCTGGAAGTGGATCCGAAATACCAGCTCGACCCGCAGTCGCTGAAGGAAATCTACGTGGATGCCGGCGCGAGCGGCGGCGGCGGGGCCGGCGCCATCGGCTCGGTGGCGGCGGGAACCGTCTCGGGCACCGCCACGCTGAGCGGGGTTTCCACCTCGGCCGGCAGCGAAGTTCCGCTGAGCGCGTTCACCACCGTGCGCACCGAGAGCGCGCCGCTGACCATCAATCACCAGGGGCAATTCCCGGTGGTGACGCTATCGTTCAACCTAGCCCCGGGAGCCTCGCTGGGCGACGCCGTGCAGGCCATTGAACGCGCCGAGCAGCTGATCGGGATGCCGCCCAGCGTGCAGCCCAGCTTTCAGGGCACGGCGGCGGCGTTCATCAATTCGCTGGCGAACGAGCCCATCCTGATTCTCGCGGCCCTGATCTGCGTCTATATCGTGCTGGGGGTGCTGTATGAAAGCTACATTCACCCCATCACCATTCTGTCCACGCTGCCGTCGGCGGGCGTGGGCGCGCTGCTGGCGCTGATGCTGTTCCACATCGAGTTCAGCATCATCGCGCTGATCGGGCTGATTCTGCTCATCGGGATCGTGCAGAAGAACGCCATTTTGATGATTGACTTTGCGCTGGAGGCAGAGCGCAAGGAGCACCAGCCGCCGCTCCAGGCGATCCGCGAGGCCTGCCTGCTGCGCTTCCGGCCGATTTTGATGACCACGCTGGCGGCGATGATGGGCGGCATCCCGCTGGCTCTGGGCCGGGGAACGGGCTCGGAACTGCGGCGGCCGCTGGGCATCGCCATCGTGGGCGGATTGTTGCTCAGCCAGGTGCTGACGCTGTATACCACGCCGGTGGTTTACCTGGCCTTTGACTGGCTCAGCCACAAGCTGCGCCGCGCGGCCACGGCGACGCCGGGAGCCGATCCCGCGCCGGCCGAATAAGGGACGGACATGGACCTGGGCATCCACAGCATGTCGGCCCCATTTATCCGCCGCCCGGTGGCGACCTCGCTGCTGACGGCGGCGCTGTTGCTGGCCGGCATCGCCGCCTACCGGCAGTTGCCGATCGCGCCGCTACCGGAGATTGATTTTCCCACCATCATGGTCTTCGCCAGCCTGCCCGGCGCCAGTCCGGCGACCATGGCCTCGGCGGTGGCCACGCCCCTGGAGCGGCAGTTCGGGCGCATTGCCGGACTGACGCAGATGACCTCGACCAGCTCGCTGGGCTCGGCCAACGTGGTTTTGCAGTTCGCACTCAACCGCGACATCAACGCCGCCGGACGCGACGTGCAGGCGGCCATTGACGCCGCCCAGGGCCAATTGCCCGCCAACATGCCCACCCACCCGCATTGGCGCAAGATCAATCCCGCCGATGCCCCCATCCTGAACCTGGCGATGAGCTCGACCACCGTGCCTCCGGCCCAGGTGTACGACGCCGCGGACTCGATCGTGGCGCAGAAAATCGCGCAGGTTCCCGGCATCGGACAGGTGTTCGTTTACGGCAGCGGCCAGCCGGCGGTGCGGGTCGAGGTCAACCTGCAAAAGCTCAACAGCTACGGCATCAGCCTGGAGCAGGTGCGCGCCGTGCTCAACAACGCCAACGCCAACCTCCCCAAGGGACGATTCGAGAACGGCGCGCAGGCGAGCGAGATCAACGACAACGACCAACTGCTGGAAGCCGACGAGTACCAGCCGCTGCTGGTGGCGTGGCGCAACGGCGCGCCGGTGCGGCTGAGCGACGTGGCGCACGTGTATGAGGGCACCAGCGACTACCGCAACGCGGGCAGCGCCAATGGCGAACCGGCGATCACGGTGGCGGTGTTCCGCCAGCCCGGCGCCAACATTCTGGCGGCGGTGGACGGCGTGCGGGCGGCGCTGCCGGCGCTGCGCGCCTCGATTCCACCCACCATGCACCTGATCATTTCCCAGGACCGCTCGCCCACCATCCGCGCCTCCATCCGCGACGTCGAGGGGACGCTGCTGGTAGCCATCCTGCTGGTGGTGCTGGTGGTGTTCGCCTTCCTGCGCGACTGGCGCTCGACCGCCATCCCTTCCGTCGCGGTGCCGCTTTCGCTGGTCGGCACGTTCGGGGTGATGTACCTGCTGCATTACAGCATCGACAATCTCTCGCTGATGGCACTGACGATCGCGACCGGCTTCGTGGTCGACGACGCCATTGTGGTGATTGAGAACATCGCGCGCCACATCGAGCAGGGCATGCAGCCCATGGCGGCCTCGCTGCTGGGGGCGCGAGAGATGGGCTTCACGGTGCTGTCCATGAGCACCTCGCTGATTGCGGTGTTCACGCCGATCCTGCTGATGGGCGGAATCATCGGGCGTCTGTTCCGGGAATTTGCGGTGTCGTTAAGCGTGGCCATCGCGCTCTCGCTCGTGATCTCGCTCAGCACCACGCCCATGCTGTGCTCGCGCTTTTTGCGGCATGAAAGCGGCCAGCACGGCTGGCTGTACCGGCTGTTCGAGTCCGGCTTCGAGATCATGAAGCGCGACTACGATCACGGTCTGCGCTGGGTGCTGCGCCACCAGGCGCTGGTGCTGTGCCTGCTGCTGGCCACGGTGGCGCTGACCGGATGGCTGTTCTGGATCATCCCCAAGGGCTTTTTCCCGCAGCAAGACACCGGACGGCTGAGCGGCAGCATCGTCGGCGACCAGGCTTTGTCGTTCGCCGCGATGCGCACCAAGCTGGACCAGTTCGTCACCATTGTGCGCAAGGATCCGGCCGTGGACACCATGACTGCCTATACCGGCGGCAGCGCCACCAACACCGCCCGGCTGAATATTCAGCTCAAGCCCATCGGAGTGCGCAAGCTCAGCGCCGACCAGGTGATCGCGCGCCTGCGGCGCGCCACCAGCGTGGTGCCGGGAGCGCGGTTGTTCCTGCAGTCCATCCAGGACGTTTCCGTGGGCGGACGCTTCAGCAGCGCGCAGTATCAATACACGCTGGAGTCGGCGAACCTGAACGACCTCGACCACTGGGCGCCGCTGCTGATGAACCAGCTGCGCACCCTGCCCGAGTTGCGCGACGTCAACAGCGACCAGCAAACCCATGGCCTGCAGGCTTCCCTGGCGATTGACCGCGACGCCGCCAGCCGCCTGGGAGTCTCCATGCAGGCCATAGACGCCACGCTCAACGATGCCTTCGGACAGCGCGAGGTCTCGACCATCTACAAAGGCATCAACCAATATTTCGTAGTTCTCTCCGTGAACCCTTCCTATCAGGACAATCCGGAGGGATTGCAGGACGTTTATGTTGCTTCCGTAGGCGGCGGCCTGGTGCCGGTGAGCGCGTTCGCGCATTACGCGCCCAGCGAACTGACGCTGTCGGTGAACCACCAGGGCCAGTTGCCGGCGATTACGCTCTCGTTCAATCTCGCACCGGGTGCGGCGCTGGGGGACGCGGTCAACGCCATCAACCAGGCGGAAAGCCAGATCGGCATGCCCTCCGACGTGCGAGGCGGTTTTCAGGGTACCGCGCAGGCGTTTCAATCCTCGCTGCGCTCCGAGCCCCTGTTGATCGCGTTTGCGCTGATCGCGGTCTATATCGTGCTGGGGATGCTGTACGAAAGCTACATCCATCCCATCACCATTTTGTCCACGCTGCCCTCGGCGGCGGTGGGAGCGCTGCTGGCGCTGATGTATTTCCGGAGCGATCTCAACTTCATGGCGCTGATCGGCATCATCCTGCTGATCGGGATCGTGAAGAAGAACGCGATCATGATGATCGACTTCGCGCTGCACGCAGAACGCGTAGAGGGGCTGGCGCCGCTGGAGGCGATACACAAGGCGGCGCTGCTGCGCTTCCGGCCGATCATGATGACCACGCTGGCGGCGATGCTGGGTGCGCTGCCGCTGGCGGTGGGCGGAGGCACGGGAGCCGAGCTGCGCCAGCCGCTGGGCATCACCATCGTCGGCGGGTTGATGCTCAGTCAGGCGCTGACGTTGTTTACCACTCCGGTGGTGTACCTCTATATGGATCGTTTGCAGGCTTCGGTGAGGGCCTTTCTGGGGCACCCGCGGCGGAGCCTGCTGCCCTCGCCGGCGGCGGGCGAGTAGGCGGGGCGGCACCGCCCCCGCGAACAACGGAATTGACGTATGCTGGGCAAAGATCAGGGTGCGTTGTCAACTGAGGGAGAGTATAACCATGTTTGAAGAAGACAAGAATCCACCGCCGCCAAGGCCTGCGACCAGCAAAGCAGCGGGATGGTGGCTGTTGGCGGCCATCATCGTTGTCGCCGTGGGCGGTTTTTTCTGGGTGCGGCAGCAAACGCAAGGGCTGCTGAGTCAACTGGCGGCGATGCAGCAGGAAACGGCTGCGCAAGCCGCCGAACTGCACGGCCTCGGCGCCAGGCTGCACGTCAGCTCGGCTGAGCTGGAGCAGTTGGCAGCCACCGCCAACAATGCGCAGAAGCGGCTTTCCCAGACCCAGGCGCAGTTGGCTTCCACGCGCCAACAAACGCAGTCGCTGGCCCAGCAGCAGCAGGAGGCGGCGCAAGACTTCGCCACGATGAAGCAAAAGACGGGCAGCCAACTGGGCGCCATCAACGGGCAGATTACCGGCGTCAAGGGCAACGTCACCACCAACAGCAAAGCCATCGCCGACACCCATGCCGAGCTGGAAGCCACCAAGGCGCAACTGAAATCCACCATCGGCGATCTGGGCATCCAGAGCGGGTTGATCGCCACCACGCGAGATCAGCTGACGATGCTGGAGAAGGAGGGAGAGCGCGCCTATTTCCAGTTTAAGCTGAACAAGCACGCGAAAAAGCCGGTGCGGGTGGGAGCGCTGTGGCTGCGGCTGCGCAAGGTGGATCCCAAGCACGGCAAGTACAACGTGGACGTGTACGTGAACGACACCCGTATCCAGAAGAAGAACAAATATCTGGACGAGCCGGTGCAGTTCCTGGTGGGCAGCGATCACGCGCTGAACGAGCTGGTGGTGTACTCGATGGACAAGAACACCGTTACCGGCTACGTCACAGCGCCGAAATATTCGAAGGCGGCCGCAAGCGTCAACTGAGCAGTCTGACCTCCCACCGCGGGTAGCCAGCGGCTGGGTTATGCTGGCAGCTTATGGCCACGCAGCCGCGCCGGCAGAGTGCTCCGCATCTGGTGCGCGGACTGGGTCTGCGCGGCGGCATCGCCCTGAACATGATCAACATGATCGGGGTAGGACCGTTCATCACGCTGCCACTGATCCTGGCTGCCATGGGCGGGCCGCAGGCGATGCTGGGCTGGATCCTGGGCGGCATTTTCGCGCTGTGTGACGGGCTGATTTGGGCCGAGCTGGGCGCGACGTTTCCCGAGGCGGGCGGCTCGTACCGCTATCTGCATGAGTGCTACGGGCCGCGCCGGGGACGGCTGCTGTCGTTTTTATTCGTCTGGCAGTTGAGCTTCAGCGCGCCGCTTTCGATCGCCAGCGGCTGCATCGGGCTGGCGCTGTATTCCAGCTTCCTGTTCCCTTCCCTGACGCACCCGCTGTTCACGCAGGGATCCCTGGCGGCCGGCATTTCCCTCAGCGGGGCGACGGCGGTAGCCGTTGGCGTGTGCCTGCTGGCGCTGTGGCTGGCGTACCGGCGCGTAGGGAATGTGGACAGGATTTCGCAATACCTGTGGGTGGGCGTGCTGGCCACGGTGGCGTGGGTGATCTTCGCCGCGCTGACGCATTTCCATGCCCGACTGGCGTTCACATTTCCGCCGGACGCGTTCAAGTTCGGTGGCAGCTTTTTCCTGGGGCTGGGCTCGGCCATGCTGATCGCCACCTACGATTACTGGGGCTACTACAACGTCGGGTTCCTGGGCGGGGAGGTGGAGCAGCCGGAAAAGAACATCCCCCGTGCCATCCTCTGGTCGGTGGTGCTGGTGGCGATGATTTATATCGTGATGAACATTGGCGTGATCGGCGTGATGCCCTGGCAGGAGATCACGCACGGGCTGACCCAGAACTACGTCATGTCGGAGTTCATGCAGCGGCTGTACGGCGGCTGGGCGGGCGGCATCATCACGGCGCTGATCATCTGGACGGCATTCGCGTCGGTGTTCGCGCTGATGCTGGGCTATTCGCGGGTGCCGTACGCGGCGGCGCTCGACGGCAACTACTTCAAGAGCTTTGCCAAGCTGCACCCCAAGGGGCAGTTCCCGCACGTTTCGCTGCTGTGGATCGGCGGCGTGGCGGCGCTGTTTTGCTGCTTCACGCTGGCGGAGGTGATTGCGGCGCTGGTGGTGATCCGGATTGCGCTGCAGTTTCTGCTGCAGGCGATCGGGTTGCTGGTGCTGCGGGCGCGACGGCCGGAGCTGGTGCGGCCGTTCCACATGCGCTGGTATCCGGTGCCGGCGTTGGTAGCGATCGCAGGATTCATCTACGTGCTGTTTTCGCGCACCAATTCGGTCGTGCAACTGCGCTACGCCGGAATCATCGCCGCCGCTGGAGTGATTCTTTACCTGGTGCGCATGCGGCCGGCGCGGCGTCCGCGGGAACGCGCGTAGGCGGCAGGCCCGATCGTATTGACAATAGTGTCATTTTGTCGCAGAATCTGCCCAAGTGTGGACTACGGGAAAAATCTGGAGGTCAAGGTTATGCGATACATGCGGTTTGTGTGGATTGTGGGGGCAAGTTTAGGTCTGATCCTGACGTCCGTCACGCCGGCGCCGGCGCAGGAGGCGACAGGGGTGGTGATGGGGACGGTCGTTGATCCGCAGAAGGCGGCGGTTCCGGCGGCGACCGTGCTGGTCACCAACACCAACACCGGCGTGGTGAGCCTGGGAAAAACCGGAAGCAATGGGCATTTTGAGGTTCACAATCTGGCCATCGGCAGCTACACGGTGACTGTGACCCGTGCGGGGTTTCAGAAAGTCACCACGCAGGCGCAAGCATTGCAGATTGACCAGACGCTGCACTTCACCATCACGCTGCCGCTGGGATCGATGGCGCAGTCGGTGACGGTGGAGGCGGAAGTCTCGCAACTGCAGACGCGCAACGCCACCATCGGCGCGACGGTGACCGGAGCCGCGATCCAGGACCTACCGCTGAACGGGCGCAACACGCTGGATTTGGCGCAACTGCAACCCGGAGTGGTGACGGCCAACCCGGCGGTGGGCGGGATCAGCGTGGCGGGTGGGCGGCCGGATTCGATCACCTACATTCTTGACGGCAGCATGAACAACGACCTGCTGGCCAATAATGTCGTGTTCAATCCCAACCCCGACACGGTGGGCGAGTTCCGGCTGCTGACCAGCGACTACACGGCGAAATACGGGCGCAACGCCGCGGGCGTGATCGTGGAGGCGGTCAAGCAGGGCACGAACACCGTGCACGGCAGCGCCTACGACTATGTGCGCAACGGCGACCTGAACGCCAACGATTTTTTCCGCAACCTGGATGGGCTGCCGCGGGACCAATTGAAACGGAACCAGTTCGGCGGCACGATCGGCGGGCCCATCACTATTCCCGGCATCGTCCATGGCGCCAACAAGCTGTTTTTCTTCATTGGTTACCAGGGGCAGCGGCAGACCGACCAGGAGCTGCAAAGCCAAACGCCGACGTTCACGCCGCTGGAACTGCAGGGCAACTTTTCCCAAGCCGACAACGGCGCGCCCGATCCCAACGTGGCGGCGTTTCTGCAGGCGAACCCGTATTTTCAGGCCAATCCCGGATTGGCGGCCCAGGGCATTATTGATCCGACCACGTTCGACACCACGGCGGGGCAGATGATCAAGGACGGATTGATACCCACCGATCCGACCGGATTCATCAACGCCGTGGGCAATGACGCCGACAACAACAACCAGATCGTCAGCCGCGTGGATTACGATCCCGGCGTCAACGACCGCTTCACGCTCACCGCGGGCGGGACGCGGGAGAGCACCCTTTCGCCGTTCGCAAACGCCGACGTTGCGGGCTATCCGGACATCACGACCGACAACACCTACTTGACCGGCTTGAGTTACACGCACACGTTTTCGGTCAATCTCTCCAACGAGGCTCACTTCGGCGTGCAGCGCGACAACCGCTTGCAGGACACGCCGGGGACAAACCTTCCCAATGCCGCCGCGCTGGGGATCGGCATCACGCCGGACCTGCCCATCGGGCCGCCCGTATTCCAGTTCGACACGGGACTGACCACCGGTTTCAGCATTCAGGGTCCCAGCGCGCTGATCGGGACGACCTGGGAGTACAGCGACGCGCTCACCTGGGTGCACGGCAACAACACGTGGGGCATGGGCGGAGGATTTTCCGCCTACCAGCAGAACATGGCCTTTGACTTCCTGGGCAACGGTGACTTCTACTACCAGGGCACGTCGGCCTCGACGGGCAACAGCTACGCCGATTTTCTGCTCGGCATTCCGAACTTTTTTGAAGAGGGCCCGAATGCGCCGTCCGACGTGCGGCAGAAGACCTCCTATCTGTACCTGCAGGACGACTGGCGCACGACACCCGATCTGACGCTGTCGCTGGGGCTGCGCTACTCCTACAGCTCGCCTAAGAGCGACACCCAGGGGCGCGAGTTCGGGCTGATCCCCGGGCTGCAAAGCACCGTATTCCCGAACGCGCCGCTGGGGCTGCTGTTTCCGGGCGATCAAGGCGAACCGACCGGATCGAATTTTCCTGACAAGGATAACTTCGCACCGCGGTTGGGATTTGCAGAAAACCTGGGCGGGCACGGCACCACCATCGTACGCGGCGGGGCGGGCGTGTTTTACGACGTGCTCAAGGCGGAGGACAATTTCCAGTTTAACGGGCAGCCACCGTTCGCCGCCAGCGCCAACTTCGGGTTCCCGAACGTAGGGCCGGGGCAATCGGGACCGGTGGGCTTCATGGAAAATCCGTACGCGGCGGGAGGCATTCCGAACCCCTTTCCCTCCAAGCCGGTGAACCATGAACTGGAGTTCACCACGGCGGGATTCATTCCGTTTGCGCCGCCGGGCGGCGTGTACGTCAACCCGCATATCTACACGCCGTATATCTACCAGTACAATTTGAGCGTTGAGCACAAGCTCGGCACCGGGTATACGGCCGAGATCAATTACGTGGGCAGCAGCTCGCACGGCCTCACGGGGCTGGTGGATGAAGACCCCTTTGTTCTGGGCACCACGAACCGCCTGCTCAACGCCAAGGCGCAGGCCGCGAATCCCACGATCGCCGCCTTCTGCTCGGGTTATGCCGGCCAGCAGGGCATTGGACTCGACGCCGACTGTCCCTACGGGATCATGGATGATTTCGACAACGTTGGGTCCGCCACCTACAACAGCCTGCAGGCGGCGATCAGCAAGCGCGTGGATCCGGACCCGTTTTTCGGACAGATGTACTTCACGCTGGCGTACACGTACGGGCACTCGATTGACAACTCTTCCGGCTACCGTAACAACACCAGCACCGTTCCGTATTACGACCGCAACGCCTTCCGCGGTCCGTCGGATTTCGACGTGACGCACCGCATCTCCTTCGCCGGCTCGTGGACGCTGCCGTTCGCCGCCTACTTCCCGCACGTCGCGAAATCGGTAACGCAGGGTTGGATGCTGGATCCGATCCTGACCTGGCAGACGGGATTCCCGCTCACCCCCAGCGCCGGTCTGAACCAGGGCGGAAATCCGGCCATTCCCGGGCCGAGCGGCGCAGGCGACAGCTTTCTGGCGGACGCCGCACTGGCGCCGGGCGTGACCACGCCGATTCCGACAGAGAATCCCAAGAACGCAGTGGTGGTCAATGGCGCGGCGCAAAACGAGTACTTCGATCCGAACCTGTTCACTTCCAACCTCACGGGCACCGACCCTTACGGAGCGCCGCGGGGAATCCTGCGCGGACCGGGCTTGACCAACCTGGATCTGGCCGTGGTCAAGCACACGCAAATCAATGAGCGCATGGCGGTCGAGATCCGGGGCGAGGCGTTCAATATCTTCAACGACGTCGAGTTCAACAATCCCAGCACGAACATCGACAGCGCCAACTTCGGGATGATCACCTCGGACAAGGATCCGCGGATCGTGCAACTGGCGCTGCGATTGACGTTCTGAAGTGGGCTGAACCGGTTCGACACCTAAGCCCGGGGCTTCCGGATCGCCGAGGGAGCGCAGCACGGGCATGGTCGTACCGCCAGGAAACAGTATTGAGCGGGTACAAATCAAAACGCCCGCGGAGGCTGCTGAGCGTCCGCGGGCGGGGGATTTAATCCGGCGGCGTCCTACTCTCCCACCAGGTTACCCTGGCAGTACAATCGGCGCTGAAGGGCTTAACTGCCGTGTTCGGGATGGGAACGGGTGAACCCCCTCGCTATGACCACCGGAAAGTTGCAAAAGCAAAGGGTAAGGGCAAATCAAGTTCAAGCACGCCCGACGGCGTGAAGTGGGGCAGGTTCGCCCGTACTTCACGTCGCTGCCGCCCCGAGGGCGGCTGGGAGTAGCGGCCACTGCCGCGAATGAATCCGTGGGAAGCCGAACGGCCGATTAGTACTGGTTAGCTGAATCCGTTACCGGACTTACACGCCCAGCCTATCAAACAGGTGGTCTACCTGTGGCCTTCTGAATCCCTAAGGGATTGGGAGATCTCGTCTTGGGGCAGGCTTCACGCTTATATGCATTCAGCGTTTATCCCAACCGAACTTCGCTACCCAGCCATGCCACTGGCGTGACAGCTGGAACACAAGAGGTTCGTCCATCCCGGTCCTCTCGTACTAAGGACAGGCCCCCTCAAATCTCCTACACCCACATCAGATAGGGACCGAACTGTCTCGCGACGTTCTGAACCCAGCTCACGTACCGCTTTAATGGGCGAACAGCCCAACCCTTGGAACCTTCTACAGCTCCAGGATGCGATGAGCCGACATCGAGGTGCCAAACCGGAGCGTCGATATGAACTCTTGGCTCCGATCAGCCTGTTATCCCCGGCGTACCTTTTATCCGTTGAGCGACGGCCCTTCCATGCGGAACCGCCGGATCACTATCGCCTGCTTTCGCACCTGCTCGACTAGTAGGTCTCGCAGTCAACCCGGCTTATACGATTACACTCTGCGGCTGATTTCCAAACAGCCTGAGCCAACCTTCGAGCGCCTCCGTTACTCTTTAGGAGGCGATCGCCCCAGTCAAACTACCCGCCTGATAATGTCCCTGAACCGGATTACGGTTCGAGGTTAGAGTCCAAACAAACGAAGGGTGGTATCTCACATTGTGGCTCCGCCAAGCCCAAAAGCCTGACATCAAAGCCTCCCACCTATACTGCGCATCGTTTGCCCGAAATCACTATCAAGTTGTAGTCAAGGTGCACGGGGTCTTTCCGTCTTGATGCGGGAAACCGGCATCTTCACCGGTACTACAAATTCGCTGAGTCACTCGCCACGACAGTCGCTCTATCGTTACGCCATTCGTGCAGGTCGGAACTTACCCGACAAGGAATTTCGCTACCTTAGGACCGTTATAGTTACGGCCGCCGTTCACCGGGGCTTCAGTTCAAAGCTTCCGGGGATTGCTCCCCATGACCTCTCCCTTTAACCTTCCGGCACCGGGCAGGCGTCAGCCCCTATACGTCGTTTTCGACTTAGCAGAGACCTGTGTTTTTGTTAAACAGTCGCAGAGCGCGATTCACTGCGGCCTCCTCGGGCTATAAACCCTACCGAGGCACTCCTTCTTCCGAAGTTACGGAGTTAATTTGCCTAGTTCCTGAGCGAGTGTTCTCTCAAGCGCCTGTGGATATTCACCTCGTCTACCTGTGTCGGTTTGGAGTACGGTTGCCCCGGAAACTCCTTAGCGGTTTTTCTTGGCAGTGTGAAATCGCGAACTTTACTCGGGCAAGCCCGATCGGCCCGCCCCTCAGAGTGGCTGTAAACCGGCCCAGTGGACTTCCCTGCTGGGCCCTCCTCGGAACGTGCATCGCCATCCATCAGACGACTCCGCTATCCTTCTGCGTCCCCGCCTCGTAATAACGCGTCCGTTGCAGTGCAGGAATATTAACCTGCCACCCATCGGCTACGCCTTTCGGCCTCGCCTTAGGGACCGACTGACCCTGAGCGGATTAACCTTTCTCAGGAAACCTTAGACTTTCGGCGCGGAGGGTTCTCACCTCCGTTATCGCTACTTATGCCGGCAGAGTCACTTGAGT
>JBOGKM010000018.1:0-20378 GCA_050747745.1 Terriglobales bacterium | reverse complement strand
TCACCGCCGCGCCCGCCAGCATTTCCCAGCCGGGGTATTCCACCCAAGGGTGGCTGCCGGTGAGCGTACCTTCGACTGTTTTCAACGCCGAGGTCGTCAACCATTTGGTCCCCAATCCCGACTACGGCATGAGCTTGCGCAAAGCACCGGGGGTGGACTACAAGATTGGCATCAATTTTACGCACGACGAAATCCCGGCCTCCAGCCCTTATGCCGTCCCGTGGTGGTTTCGCACCGAGTTCGCGCTGCCGGGCGGCGACCGGGGCAAGAGCCTCTGGCTGGATTTTCACGGCATCAATTACCGCGCCAACATCTGGCTCAACGGACAGGAACTGGCCTCGGAAAAGCAAGCGCGCGGGACTTTCCGGCGATTCGAGTACAACGTCACCGGCATCGCACACGCCGGGCGCAACGCCCTCGCGGTTGAAATCTACGCTCCGCGCGAGCGCGACCTCGCGATCACCTTCGTCGACTGGAACCCCATGCCGCCCGACAAGGACATGGGCCTGTGGGGCAAGGTCGTGGTCCGCACCAGCGGCCCGGTCGCCATCCGCCACACGTGGGTGCGTACGCGGCTCGATTTACCCTCGCTGGCGGTGGCGCATCTTACCGTCTCCGCCACCCTCATCAACGCCACCGATCGTGTCCGGCGGGGCACGCTGCGCGGCTCGGCTGCCGGGCACCGCTTCCAACGCGCGGTCACGCTCGGCGCGCACGAGACCCGCGAGATCTCGCTGCCGATCACGCTGCATCACCCGCAACTCTGGTGGCCCAACGGGATGGGCGCGCCGACGCTCCATCGGCTCGCGCTCGCCTTTGTCGTCGCCGGCCAGGTCAGCGACCGCGCTACCCAGCAGTTCGGGATGGATGAGATCAGCGCGCGCAAAAACAGTCAGGGCAACGAGCAGTTTTACATAAATGGCCGCAAGGTTTTCGTCCGCGGCGGCGGATGGACCCCGGACATGCTACTGCGCGACGGCCCCGGGAAGTGGGCCAACGATTTCCGCTACGCGCGCCTTTTGGGCCTCAACGCGATCCGCCTGGAAGGCAAGCTTCCCGATGATGCCTTTTTCGACCTCGCCGACCGCTACGGCATCCTCATCATGGCGGGATGGTGCTGCTGCGATCATTGGTCGGAATGGCCGCGCTGGAAAAACGATGAAGGCGTGATCGCCACCGAATCGCTGCACGACCAGATCCAGCGATTGCGCGGCCACGCCAGCGTGCTGGTGTGGCTGAACGGCAGCGACGATCCTCCTCCCGCACATGTCGAGCAGGCTTACCTCGCCGTGGAGCGCGCGCTGGACTGGCCCAAGCCGATTGTTTCATCGGCGTCCGGCAAGCGAGCACAGTTTTCCGGGCCCTCGGGCGTCAAAATGACCGGCCCCTACAGCTACGTGCCCCCGATCTACTGGCTAGCCGAACCCGGACACGGCGGCGCGCTGGGCTTCAACACCGAAACCAGCCCCGGTGCAGCCATCCCTCCCATCGCCAGCCTGCGGCGCTTCATTCCTCCTGATCATCTCTGGACCGGGACCGGTCCCGGCGAAGGCCCCAACGACCCCTACTGGCTGTTCCACGCCGGCAGCGGCAACTTCACCAACCTGAACCGCTACCTCAAGCCGCTCGCCGCCCGCTACGGCCCCATCACCAGCCTGGAAGACTTCGAATGGAAATCCCAAGCCACGGCCTACACGGGCGAACGGGCGATGTTTGAGGCGTTCGGGCGGCGGCAGGGAGTGGCGACCGGCGTCATCCAATGGATGCTCGATAACGGCTGGCCGTCGCTGATCTGGCATCTCTACGATTACTATCTCCGCCCCGGGGCCGGCTTTTACGGCGTCGAGCGCGCCAACGAACCGCTGCACATTCAATACTCCGATTTCGATCGCGCCATTAGTGTCGTCAACCACTCGCTCGACCCCAGCGCGGCGCTCACCGCCGGCATCACCGTCGCCAACCTCGGCGGACATACGATCTACCACCGCGAGCAGCCGGTTCAGGTGGCACCGGAATCCGAGGCCGACCTTTTCGATCTGCCGCATTTCCCCGGCACAGTGTTTCTGAAGCTGGAGCTTCACGGACCCAGGGGGGAACTCGTCAGCCGCAACTTCTACTGGCTCTCGGCCACGCCCGACGTACTCGACACCCAAGCGGGCACCTGGTTCTACACGCCGGAAAGCCAGTATGCCAACTTCACCGCCCTGGCGCATCTGGCCGCCGCCCAAGTGAGGGCCCACGCGCAATGGCATGCGGGTGCGGCCCTCGTGCAGATCCACAACGCCGGCCCCGGCGTTGCCCTGCTGGTACATCTGAAGATCGTCAACTCCCGAACCGGCCACGAACTTTTGCCCGTCTGGTGGCAGGACAACTACATTTCGCTACTGCCCGGCGAAACCGAAATGGTGCGCGCCGACTTCCCCCGGCGCCAGTTGCACGGCGCCCCTCCCGCCCTGCGCCTCGACGGCTGGAATGTTGCGCCGCACTGATCAGCCCTCGCGCAGCGCGTTCGCAGGCGGGATACGGCCGGCGCGCCCAGCGCGGCAGCCGAGACCTCAAGCGACACTTGAAGTCTGTCCAGGTCACGCCGACTCCAGAATATGATCCACCGCTACCGCCAACTGACGCCAGGTGTCGGTGCCCGCCGCCAGCCGCTGGCGCTCCATCCGGTGCAACGCACGGTCTCTCATCGAAGCGCGAGGGGAGGTGCAGCGAGGCGCTGCCGCACCTGCTGCGCGAGAGCGGCGCGGGGGTCGGCGGCATCGATCCAGGAGGCGGGCAGAATGGGGGCGGCAATGGTCAGCTTCACAGTTCCCGGGTGGATGCGGGCGGAGCCGCGCGGCATCAGGGCGCCGCTGCCGTCAACCCGCACCGGAACGACGGGCGCCTGCGCCTGCTCGGCCAAGTAGAAGGGACCCTTCTTGAACTCGAGCAGGGAACCATCGCGCGAGCGCGTGCCTTCAGGAAAAACCAGGAACGGCCGGCCGGCAGTCAGCGCCGCCGCCGCGCGGGCGACGGTGGCGCGCGCGGCATCGCGATCGCCGGCGCGATCCACGGGTATCAAGCCGCCCACGCTGAGCATGGTGCCGAGAATCGGAACGGAGAAAAGCTGGCGCTTGGCGAGGAAGGCAATGTTGCCCGGCAAGGCGGAGACCAGGATGGGCGGATCGAGGTTGCTCTGATGATTGGCCATATAGATCAGGGCCCCAGTGGCGGCCGCCGCAGGCAGCAGTTCCCTGCCCTGGACCTCGATGCGCACTCCCGCAAGGTTGAACAACATGCGCAAGCCCAGGCGGGCCGCCGCGTAGGTGAAGTTCAACCTGCCGGTAATCCAGATGCCGGGCAGGCTGATCAGCCCGGCCGCGGTCATATAGGCCCAAGTTAGCGTCCAGACAAGGAAAGAACGGATCATGATGGATAAAAGAAGACGCCTTCGGCGACCACGGTTGCCGTGCCGATCAGATAGAGCGCCGCCGCGCCTTCGAGTTGCCCTGTCCAGATGACCTTTTGACTACCGCCCGGGGTGATCACCTCGACCGGCGATTCGCACAAGTGCTCGGTGATGGCTGCCACCGCCGAAGCGGCACTGCCAGTGCCACTGGAGCTGGTGGGGCCGACGCCGCGCTCGAAGATGCGAATCTCGATACGGTGGCGACCGAGTACGCGCACGAACTCGACGTTGGTGCGCGCGGGAAAGCGGGGGTGGGCCTCCAGTGCCGCACCCAACTGGATCCAATCCGGAGGAAATTCGGGCGTCAAGACCACGCACTGCGGATTGCCGACCGAGAGAATGCAGACGTTCACCGTCCGGCCCAGCACTTCGATAGGAGTCACGGCTTCCAGGCGGGGCACACCCAGCCCGATTTGCACGGTCCAATATTCGCCCGCTCCATCCAGCACCGTGGCTTGGCGCTGGCCTGCGCCCGTCCACAATTCGCCCTGGCGGAAGCCATGGCGGGCATAAAACGCGACTACGCAGCGGGTGCCGTTGCCGCTGATTTCGGCGACAGTGCCGTCGTTGTTGTGCAGCGCCAGCTCGAAACCCGAACCGCGCGGCTTGACGAACTCAACGCCGTCAGCACCCACGCCGCGATGGCGGTCGCAGATGCGGCGGGTGAAGTCGGCACGCGAGGCGGGCGCCACAGCGCTCGCATCCACAATGAGAAAATCGTTGCCGTTGGCTTCGGCCTTGACGAAGCGGACGAACATGCTCATTTGCGCCGCCAGACCTCGATCGGGGGTTGAGTGGGGATGCGCAAGCGGGCCGCCTGAGTGAAATATTGACGCAATTCGGGCGCGTGCGCCAGCGCGGCGGTGGGAGTGTGGGCCTGGACGACCACCCAGTTCACGTAACGCTGGGGCACGGCCAGAGCGTGTTGCCAAAGATGAAAATTGGATTCCTGGACGACATCGTGCAAGGGGATGCGGTCGTCGGCGAGCGCGCCGGGATAGGTTCCGAAGAACATGAGCACGCGCTCTCCCGGACGCCAGCCCGCCAGCGCATGGGCCAAAGCATGCTCCATGGCCAGCCGCGCGGGCGCGTTATGGACGGCCTCGGCGTAGGCGGGCGGACCGGGCGCACGCAGCATGACGGCGTAGCGTCCGCCGCACAGAATCGCCAGGCCGAGGGCGAGGCCGGCAGCCAGATGACCGCGAGCCAACGTGACCCGCCGCGCGGCCGCGAACAGCGCCGCCACCGCCAGTCCCGAAAACAGCGCGACGGCGGGCAGCAACTGCACGCCGTAGCGGAGATTATAGTAGGCGTGCGGCCAGTACTGCGGCAAGAAGATGGGCACGTTGCCCGACCACATCGCCCACAGGTACCAGGGCAGCGGCAGCAGCAGCAGCCAGGCTTCCGGGTGGCGGCGCCAGCAGCGCCACCCCAGCAATCCCACCAGCGCCAGGATCGCGAGCGGCAGCCCGCAGGTAAGCACGACGGTCTTGAGGTAGTAGAGCGCCGCCACGCCCAGCGCGTGATCGCCGGGGTAGCGCAGCGCACCCGCAATCGCTTTGGCCGAGTACGGGCCATTCAGAAAATCCAGCGTGCTTTTGAAATAGAACCAGTTATAGGCGAACCAGAACAGCGGCCCCGCACCGGCGAGCAGGCAAAAGCGCCATGCGATGCGCCACCAGCGCCGTGGCGTGGCGAGCACCAGCATCAGCAAGGCAAAGGGCAACACGAACCAGCCGTCGTAACGGCACAGCGTCGCCGCCAGCCCCCATCCCGCCGCGCGCCACACGTGCTTGCGATCGCGATCCAGCCAGTAAGCCCCGCATTGATCCACCAGCCCCAAAAACGTGGCCAGATAAATGGACTCGGTCATGGGCACGGCGGACAGATAGAGCAACGACGGATTGAGGCAAAAAAACGCCGCCGCCCATGCTGCCGCGCCCGCACCCCATACGCGCCGCACCAGCCGGTGCAGCAACCAGGTTCCGACCACCAGCGCGAGGAGCGACGGCACCGCGCCCGCCAGTCCGTCGCGCCAGAGCGGCATGAAAATCACCAGCGGCGCCATCAGCAGATGCGGCAGCGGCAGCCAAACGGTGCCGAGTTGCGAAAGCCCGGGCGTGGCCGAATCCACGATTCTTCGAGCAATGGCCAAGTGCGCGGTGGCATCGCCATAGAGCAGCGTCCGCCCGTTCGCCAGCGACCACAGCAGCGTCGCTCCGCCGCCGATCAGCGCCAGCAGCGCATAGCTGGACGAGCGCCTCCAGAGTCCGTCCGCGGACGGGGCAGCGGGCCGGACTTCAATGCGCAGTTGCGGCTTCGCCGTCAAATCGCGTCAGGCTCGCAAATTCCTGGTAGCGCCCCTCGATTTCAGCCGCGCTCAGCGACACCAGCCGCTCCACCCCGAAGGCCTCGCAGGTGAAGCTGCCCAGCACCGAGCCGTAAACTACCGCCCGGCGCAGCGCCATGTCATCCACGCGGCCTTGACGGGTGAGATAGCCGAGCATGCCTCCGGCGAAAGCATCGCCGGCGCCGGTGGGGTCGCGCACATCCGCGAGCGGATAGCTGGGCACGCCGAAGTACTGGCTGCGGCTGTACAGCGTCGCGCCGTGCTCGCCGCGCTTGATCACTACCGCCTCCGGTCCCTGATCGAGGATGGCGCGGGCGGCGCGGAACAGGTTGTGCTCCCCCGTTAAAAGTTGCGCCTCGGAATCGTTGATGATGAGCAGATGCAGGCGGGAGAGCAGTTGGCGCACCGCTTGCGGCTGGCCGGTGATCCAGAAGTTCATGGTGTCGCCGCCCACCAGTTGCACCCGCGGGCCGAGCTGATCACGCACCTGGCATTGTAGCGCCGGGGCGATGTTGCCCAGAAACAACGTCGCGGAATCGAGGTAGGCGGCGGGCAGCTTGGGCTGAAAGTGCTCGAAGACGTTGAGCTCGGTGGTAAGCGTATGCCGGTTGTTGGGGTTGGCCTCGTACTTGCCCGCCCAGAAAAACGACTTGCCGCGCACGTGCTCGATCCCGGCGGTATCCACGCCGCGGCGCGTAAGGACGGCTTCGTCCGCGGCGGAGAAATCCTCGCCCACGACGGCCACCACGCGCACCGGGCAAAAAAACGATGCCGCCAGCGCGCCGTAAGTACCCGAACCGCCCAGCACGCGCGGCGCGCGCCCCTGGGGCGTGGTGATGTCATCGAAGGCGACCGAGCCGACAATCAGCAGGAAGGGAGGGTTAGGCAAGGTATTTTCCAATCAGCGGCTGCAGCCGCGTGCGGGCGGAAACGGGAATGCGGGCGCGATCGGTGATCAAGGCGTGGCGCAGGGCCGAGCCGCAAGCGCAAGTGCGTTGGGCGCCCGCCAAGCGGCGTACGGCGTGGCGCACGACGGAGCAGGCGTTGGCGGCGTTGCGCTCAAGGTTGGCGAGGATCTGCGTGACGGTGACGGCGTCGTGCGCCGGATGCCAGCAATCGTAGTCAGTGACCATGGCCACGGTGACGTAGCAAATCTCCGCCTCGCGCGCCAGTTTGGCTTCGGTGAGGTTGGTCATGCCGATGACGTCGGCGCCCCAGGAGCGATAAAGGTTGGATTCGGCGCGGGTGGAAAATGCCGGGCCTTCCATGTTCACGTACACACCTCCCGCATGCGCCTCGACTTGAGCTTCGGCGCAGGCTTCGGCCAGTACGCCGCGCAGCCGCGCGCAAACAGGATCGGCGAAGCTGACGTGCGCCACCACGCCGTCACGGAAAAACGAATCCGCGCGCAGCTTGGTGCGATCCAGGAACTGGTCCGGCAGCACGAACTGCAGCGGCACGTGCTCCTGCTTGAGTGATCCGACGGCGGAGAGGGAAATGATCTGCTCGACGCCCAGCAGTTTCATGGCGTAAACATTGGCGCGATAGGGGACGTCGCTGGGACAGAAGCGGTGCCCGCGTCCATGGCGGCTGAGAAACACCACAGGCACGCCGTCGAGCTCGCCCAGCACCAGCGCATCCGAGGGATCGCCGAACGGTGTTTCCAGGTCCCGCTCTTCGATGCCGCTCAGCCCCGGCATCTGGTAAAGCCCGCTGCCGCCGATGATTCCGATCGGTGCCCGCCCGCTCATGCGCGCGCCTCGACTAACTCCAGCAGTACGCCGCCCGCTGAAGCGGGATGCACGAACACGTAACGATGCCCGCCCGCGCCGGTCTGGATGGTTTCGTTCACCAGCCGCGCTCCCGCCGCCTGCAGCCGCGCCACCGCCGCCGCCAAATCCGGCACCTGCAAGGCAACATGATGCAATCCCTCGCCGCGGTTGGCTAAAAATTTCGCGATCGGCGATTCCGGTGCGGTCGGCTCGAGCAGCTCGATTCGGCCGGCGGCCAGTGGCAGCATGGCCACGCGCACACGCTCCAGCGGCACTTCTTCCCTCTCCCCGGCCTCGAAGCCGAGCAGCGCATAGCGGCGGCAGGCGGCCTCCAGGTCGCCTACCGCAATGCCTATGTGATCGAGCGCAGGTGGCACAGCCAACCAACAGGATAACAGGGGTGGCCCGGGAGGAAGCGGCAGCTCAGTTGCGCAGCGCTTCGGCGATGATCGCGTCCACGGCGGAGTAGGGATCGATGTGATGGCGGGCGACGCGCTCGGCCAGCCCTTGCAGGCGGGCGTCATCGAGGAGCGGGGCGAGCAGGCGCTGGGCGAGGCGGTGGTGGGCGAGCTGGCGCAGGCGTTCGCGCCACTGCAGGGCGCGGAAATGCTCGAGGCCACCGTGGGATTCCATCCACGCCAGGCGGGCGGCAATGGCGTTCTGCAAATCCGCGATACCGCTGCCTTCGGTGGCGACGGTGCGGACCACCGGCGGCCGCCAGGCGTCACGGGCGCCGTTGCCGGTGGCCGCTGCCAGCGCCAGCATGGAGCGGATTTCCTGTTCCAGGCGCTCGGGGCCGCGGTCGGCCTTGTTGATGACGAACACGTCGGCAATCTCCATGATTCCGGCCTTGAGCGACTGCACCGCGTCGCCCATGCCCGGCACCAGGACCACCACGGTCACGTCCGCGAGGCGCACGACATCCACCTCGTCCTGGCCGACGCCGACGGTTTCGAGCAGAATGCGGTCTCGTCCGGCGGCATCGAGCAGCGCGATGACGTCGCCGGCGGCGTCCGCCAGGCCGCCCAGGGCACCGCGGGTGGCCAAGCTGCGGATGAACACGCCGGCATCGCCGTGATGCGCCTGCATGCGGATGCGGTCGCCCAGAATCGCGCCGCCGCTGAACGGGCTGGTGGGATCCACGGCGACAATACCGAGGGTTTCACCGGCGGCGCGGTAGGCCCGCGCCAGCGCGTCGGCGAGCGTGGACTTTCCGGATCCGGGCGCGCCCGTCAGCCCCACCACGCGCGCATGGCCGCACCGTGCTTGCGCGGCGCGCAGCAGCGGCTCCGCTTCCGGCCCATGCTCGACCACGCTGGTGATCGCCCGCGCCAGCCAGCGCGCATCTCCCGACCCCAGGCGCGCACTAAAGTCCGGCATTCCGCAAAATCTCGCGGGCGATCACCAGACGCTGGATTTCGCTGGTGCCCTCGCCGATGGTGCAGAGCTTGGCGTCACGATAATACTTCTCCGCGGGGTAATCCTTGATGAAACCGTAGCCACCGTGGATCTGGACGCACTCGCTGGCGGCGCGCACGGCCGTTTCGCCGGCATAGAGCTTGGCCATGGCGGAAGCTTGCGTGACCACCGCGCCCTGGTCCTTCTGCCAGGCGGCGCTCAGGGTGAGCAGGCGCGCGGCTTCAATTTCGGTGGCGAGATCGGCGAGTTTCCACTGAATGCCCTGGAACTCGGCAATGGCATGGCCGAACTGCCGGCGCTGGAGGGCATAGCGGCGCGCGGCCTCATAGGCGCCTTGGGCCATGCCCCAGCCCAGCGCGGCGATACTGATGCGCCCACCGTCGAGCACGTGCAACGCATCCACGAAGCCTTCGCCCTGGCGTCCGAGCAGCGCGGAGCTGGGGACCAGACAGTCCTCGAAGACCATCTCGCTGGTGTCGCTGGCGCGCATGCCCAGCTTGTTCTCTTTCTTGCCCGGCCGAAAGCCGGGGGTGCCGCGCTCGACGACAAAGGCGGAAATGCCGTGCTTGCCCTGGCCTTTGCCGGTCACCGCCATGGCCACGCACACCTGCGCATGGTTGCCATTGGTGGTGAACGTCTTGGCACCGTTCAGCACCCAACCCTCGGCGGTTGGGCGCGCGGTGGTGCGCGTGCCGCCCGCATCCGAGCCCGCCTGCGGTTCGGTCAGGCTCCAGCAGCCGATCCATTCCCCGCGCGCGAGCCTGGGCAAATATTTTTGCTTTTGCGCCTCGCTGCCGAATTGGAGAATGTGGTTGGTACACAGCGAATTGTGCGCCGCCACGATGAGGCCGATGCTGCCATCCACGCGCGCCAGCTCGGAGACGGCCAGCGCATATTCGATGTAGCCCATGCCGCTGCCGCCGTACTCGGGGGGCACCAGGATGCCCAGCAGCCCCATCCTGCCCAGGTCCTGGAGCACCGCGCCCGGCCAAGCTTGCTGTTCGTCCCACTCCATCGTGTGGGGAGCCATTTCGCGCTCGGCAAAGGAGCGCACGGTGCGCAGTAAATCGCCTTGTTCCTGGCTCAACTCAAAGTTCATTTATCCTACCCTGACTTCAATTCTAGGAGCATTGCCACTTACCAACCGGCCGTGTGGCTTGACAAAGGCACGCGGGCACCGCATGCTGAATGGTCTTTGCGATCCTAAGGAGGGAGCGGATTTGCGGCAGGTTCGCGTTTTTTTCCACAATCATTGCTTCGACGGCTCGGCCTCGGCGGCGGTATTCACGGCGCTTTACCGGCAGGAGCGTGGGGAGGCGGAGTTCAGCTATCAGGGGCTGACGCACCGGGCCTCGGGGCTGTTCGAGGGAGCCGAGTTCAGCGGCGACGACAACGCCATTGTGGATTTCAAATACTGCGCCGACCCGCGCGTGAGCTGGTGGTTTGATCACCACCAGAGCGCCTTCCTGAGCGCGGCCGACGCGGAACATTTTCAGCATGACCGCAGCGGGCAGAAATTCTACGATCCCAACTACGGCTCCTGCACGCAGTTCATTGCCGACATCGGCCGCAAGCAGTTCGGCTTCAATCCCGAGGCGCAGGCGGAGCTCATCCATTGGGCGGATGCGATTGACCGCGCGCAGTTTCCGAGCGCCGAAGCCGCCGTCCAAATCCGCGAACCGGCGCTGCAGTTGGCCCTGGCCATCGAGGGATCCACCAACCCCGAGCTGTTGCAGCGGCTGATCCCGGATTATTTGCGGGCGCCGCTGGCGGAGCTGCTGCAGCGCGACTACGTGCAGCGCGAGCTGCAACCGCTGCTGGACCGGCACTGGAAATCGCTGGAGATCATTCGTGCGCGGCTGGACTGCCGCAAGGGGGTGATCAGCTTCGACGTGAGCGATCTGGAGCTGGAGGGCTACAATAAGTTTATTCCGTACTTTTACTGCCCGGAGGGCGTGTACAGCGTGGGGGTGAGCCGCAGCCAGTTCCGCACGAAGGTATCGGTGGGCACCAATCCGTGGCACAAGTCAGAACGCTTGATCAACCTGGCGGAGCTGTGCGAACGCTACGGGGGCGGCGGCCACGCGCGGGTGGGAGCGATTTCGTTCGCGCCCGACCGGCCGGAGCAGGCGCGGGCGGCGGCGCGCGAAGTGGTCGCCTATCTGCGCCAGGTGAACGGGGCCCCCGAATGAGCCGCGATGCGCGCTATCCGATCGGCCGCTTCGAGCCGCCTGCGAAGTACACGGCCGCCGAGCGCGCCCAGCGCATTGCAGTGCTGGCGGCGCTGCCGGACGAGGTGCGGGCGCTGGTCGCGCGGCTGCAGCCAGCTGATCTCGAGCGGCGCTACCGGCCCGGCGGATGGACCGTGCGCCAAGTCACGCATCATTTGGCGGACAGCCACCTGAACGCCTACCTGCGCACCAAATCCATCCTGACGCTGCCCACGCCCACGATCATGGGTTACGACCAGGCGGTGTGGGCGGAGCTGCCGGACGTGGCCGCGCCGGTCGAGGCATCACTGCTGATGCTGGACGGCCTGCACCGGCGCTGGGTGGTGCTGCTGCGCGCGACTCCCGGGGAACAGTTCCAGCGCCAGATGAACCACTCTGAACACGGCATGATGACGCTCGATCACCTCCTCGCCATGTACGCCTGGCACTGTTACCACCACGCCTCCCACATCCGCTCCGCGCTGAAACCGAAAGCCTAGGGGCACAATCCGCAGGCTACAATTACTGCGATTCCGTTCTTGCTAGCCCTTCGGCAGGTTTCTCAGGATCTCGATCAGCCCGGCGAGGAAGCCCAGGACCACGAAGATGATGGTCAGGACGTGGCCGGTGCCGAAGTAGAGATCCAAATAGTAGCCAATGCCGAAGCCAATGAGGGCGGCAGCAGGCACGGTGAGGGCCACGCCCACCCAGGTCGCCACCTGGCGCAGGGTGGAGGCCAGGCTGGAAGGGTCTTGCCGAGGGTCAACCACGGCCGCAGCAGGGTTTGGATTTCGACAACGGCGGCAGCGGCTTGCATTTACCGCACTGGGTGCCCTGGAGCGCGCCGCCCAACGGGACGGCAGCGGCGGAGGTTTGGTTGACGTGGAAGTTCGCCTCGAAATCCACCAGCATCTGGAGCTCCTGCTCGGGAATGGCGCCGGGGATGGGCCGCCCGTCCACGAATAGGGTGGGTGTGCTGCTGACGCCCAATTGCTTGCCGTTGGCGATGGAAGATTCCACGTCGGCACGGGTTGAGGGCCGAGCCAGGCAGGCGTCATAGGGGGGCAGGGCGGCGCCGGATTCGGAGGCGAAAGTGCGCAAGCGGGAGCTGGCGTCGGCGGTGGTGATTTGGTCTTGCGCGGCAAATACCGCCTTTTCAAAATCCCAGAATTTGGGCGAGCCCTGCTGGGCGACGCATACGGCTGCTTCGGCCGCCTGCATGGACCAAGGGTGAATTTCCGTCAGCGGGAAGTATTTGAACACGAGGCGCGCCTTACCCGGATCGACGTTCATTAACTGCTCGAGATTTCCGGCTTCTTCCTTGCAGTAAGGACATTCCAAATCGCTGAACTCGACTATGGTGACCGGGGCGGTGGGGCTGCCGGTGGCGGGGGCATGACGCAACTGCAGCTTGGTGCGATTTTGCGCCCAAGGATCGGGACTCAGGCGATCGGCCTCGCCACCCTCGATGATTTCGCGCTCGTCGGCGGTGATGAGGTACTTGGCGGTCTTTTGCTGCGTGCCCTTGGCCAGCAGCACCGTGACGGTGCGCAGACCGCTGGGATCGGGCGGGGAGATCGATTCGACCTCGAGCTTGTCCAGGTTCTGCCAACCCAGGGTGCGATGCAGGAAGGCACGCACGCGCGCCTGCAGCGCCGCGTTGGAGGCGGCAGGATCGGGAGGGCGGCGGGTCTGCTGGGCGAAAACCACGCCGGTCAGAAGAACCAGCACGGCGAATGCGGGCACGAAAATTCTTCTCATAGGGCTTCTACCATGGCCGCGAGCAGCTCGGAAGGCAAGCTGCCACCGGGCACGAGCGAGGGCTCGTAGCGCTGGGCAATAGGCCAGCGGCGGCCCATACCAAACGCCTTTTTGCTCAATTTCAATCCGGGTGCAGCCTGCTGGCGCTTGTACTCGCTCTGGTCCATGCGCCGGATCAGTGCGCGCACCAGCGCAGGCGGAAGCTGCAGGGTGGCGGCGATGGACTCGGGCGGGCGGTATTCTTCCACGTACAGTCGGATCACCGCATCGAGCACATCGTAGGGGGGCAAATCATCCTGGTCGCGCTGGTTGGATTTCAGCTCGGCAGTGGGCGCCTTGCCGAGCACCGATTGCGGGATCTGCTCGCGCTCGCGATTCCAGTAGCGCGCCAGTTCATACACCTGAGTCTTGAGCACATCGGCGAGCACGGCCAGGCCGCCCGCCATGTCGCCATACAGAGTGCAGTAGCCCATGGCCAGTTCACTCTTGTTGCCGGTGGACAGCAACAGGGCGCCGTTGAGATTGGACAGCGCCATCAGGGCGAGGCAGCGCAGGCGCGATTGCAGGTTCTGGGAGGCGAGGTCGCGCGCGGCGGGCGGGGCGGCATCCCAGTGTTGGCACCAGCCGGCCTCGGCGGCGGCGAACAGGGGTTCGATGGAAAGCGTTTGCAGCCTGAGGCCGAGGGCGCGGGCCACGGCGGCGGCATCGGCGGCGCTGGCGGGACTGGAATAGCGGCTGGGAAGGTAGAAGGGCTGCACGTGGTCGGGTCCCAGGGCGGCGACGGCAATGGCGGCGGTGAGGGCCGAATCGATGCCGCCGCTCAGGCCGAGCAACACGCGCTCGAAGCCGCACTTGGTCACGTAATCGCGCGTGCCCAGCACCAGCGCCTGGGCCATGGCGGCAATCTCGTTTTCCGGTGCGGGGCGGATTTCACCGCGCCAGGAGTCAGTATCGATCAGCAGCAGATCCTCGCGGAAGCAGGCGGCGCGCGCGCGCAGGGTGCCATCGGGGCCGGCCAGCAGCGAGCCGCCATCGAAAATCAACTGGTCGTTGCCGCCGACCTGATTGGCCAGCACCACCGGAACGTTGTACTCGCGCGCGATGGCGCTCAACATCTGCTGGCGCAATTCGAGCTTGCCGGTGGAGTAGGGGGAGGCGGAAATGTTGATGAGAAAGTCGGCGCCGGCGCGCATCTGCTCCTCGACGGGATCGCGCTCGTAGAGCAGACGCTGCTCGCGTTGCGGCCAGTAATTTTTATCGTTCCAGGCGTCTTCGCAAATAGTGAGTGCGATGCGCAGACCGCGCCAGCGCCAAATGCGCTGCTGCGCGGCCGGGGCAAAGTTGCGGGACTCGTCAAAGACATCGTAGGTGGGCAGCAGGATCTTGGACTGCTGAAAGATGACGCCGCCATTTTCCAGCACCAGCGCACTGTTGTGGACGCTCTTGCCGGAACCGGGCGGAGCAGGGGTGGCGCAGCCGCAAATCAGGGTGAGGGCGGGCACGGCGCACGAGGCGCGGCGGAGCCAGTCCAGGCTCTCGGCCACAAACTCGGGTTTTTCCACCAGGTCGCGGGCGGGATAGCCGCAAATGGCCATTTCCGGGAACACGGCCAGCTCGGCGCCCTGAGCAACAGCCTGGCGCGCCATGTCGACTATGCGGCGGTGATTGGCTTCCAGCGCGCCCACGGTGGGGTTGAGCTGCGCCACAGCGATCTTCATTTTGAACAGTTTACAACGTTATCCCGGGACGGGTGCGAAGCTGGGCAAGGAGCGCGGCGGGCGATCTGAGGCGCGGGCACGAGGCCCACCGGGCGTCGTTGCCGTGGGGCAACTCGGGCGCTGCCGGCAGCGGGTGCATCGACGTACCTAGCTTGAGCCTTGGCGGGCTGGGCGCTTGTTCGCGGCCAGCCCGGGGTGAACATAATTGGAGCTTCATGAGCGATTCCCGGCAGCGAGCGCGCGAGCTGTTCGCCCGCGGATACCAGGCGCAGATGCAGGGCGAGCTGGCCGAGGCGGTGCGCTTCTACACTGAATCGATCGGGCTGTGGCCGACGGCGGAGGCGTACACCTTCCGCGGCTGGGCATACTCGTTTCAGGGCGATTACGTGCGCGCGATAGAGGAATGCCGCCATGCCATCGAGATTGATCCCGACTTTGGAAATCCCTACAACGACATCGGAGCGTATTTGATCGAGCAAGGGAAGCTGGATGAAGCCGTGCCCTGGCTGGAGAGAGCCGCCAAGGCACGACGCTACGACAGCCCGTTTTTCGCGCTGTTCAACCTGGGGCGCATCTACGAACGCAAGCACCTGCTGGTGAAGGCGCAGGAGCAGTACGAGCAGGCGCTGGCGGCCAACCCGCAGTACGTGCCCGCGCAGCGGGCGCTGAAGCGCCTGCGGGCCCACTGGAACTAGGTGGCACCGCCAGTCGGCGCGAGCGGCTAGACCTGGAAGGAGGAACCGCAGCCGCAGGTGTGCTTCACGTTGGGGTTGTTGAACTTGAAGCCGCTGCCCTCGAGTGTTTCCAGATAATCGACTTCGCAGCCATCCAGGTACATCAGGCTCATGGGATCCACAAAGACCTTTAAATCGCTGCACTGGAAGGTCTTGTCCTGGGTGGTGCCGTCGTCGAACTGCATGGAGTAGCTGAAACCGCTGCAACCGCCGCCGACCACAGCCATGCGCAGACCGGCGGGCACCGGATCCTGCTGACCCAGAATTTCCTTTACCTTCTCGACCGCTTTGGGAGTAAGTGTGACCATAGTTGCCCTCGACTTCTCGCCTCCAGTCTACCATGGAGGCAAATGGCAAAAGCAGAAGGCTATCGGATGGAGCACGATTCGCTGGGGGATCACCGCGTGCCGCGGCGGGCGCTGTACGGGGTGCAGACGCAGCGCGCGGTGGAAAACTACCCCATCAGCGGCATGCGGGCAGCACCAGCGCTGATCGCGGCCTACGGATGGCTGAAGTGGGCGATGGCGGGGGCTAACGGAGGGCTGCACCGGCTGCCGGCAGGCAAGGCACGCGCCATCCAGCGGGCAGCGCGCGAGGTGGCCTTGCATCAGCACGACGAGCAGTTTGTGGTGGATGCGTTTCAGGCCGGCGCGGGCGTGTCGTTCCACATGAACGTGAACGAGGTGATCGCCAACCGCGCCCAGGAGATGCTGGGCGGGGCGCGCGGCGTCTACGATCGCGTTCATCCCAACGATCACGTCAACCTGGGCCAGTCCACCAACGACACCTTCCCCACGGCGCTGCGCATGGCGCTGCGCTTCGAGCTGGACGGGCTGCGGCCGGAGCTGGCAGCCTGTGCGGCGGCCTGGCGCGGGAAGCAGACGGAATTCGCCGCGACGGTCAAAGCGGGGCGGACCCACTTGCAGGATGCGGTTCCGATCCGGCTGGGGCAGGAGTTTGGGGCGTATGCGACGGCGCTGGAGGGGGCTGGCGCGGAGCTCGACCACGCCGCCGCCGGGCTGCTGGAGTTGGGGCTGGGCGGGAGCGCCGCGGGCACGGGATTGAACGCTGCGCCGCGGGCCAGCGCGCTGGCGCTGAGGCTGCTGAGCCAGCGCACCGGGCATCGCTGGCGGGCAGCCGCGGATTTGTGCGCGGCCATGCAGAGCCAGTTGCCGGTTGCGGTGGCTTCGGCGGCGATGCGGAACCTGGGGCTGGAGTTGATCCGGATCGGCAACGACTTGCGGCTGCTGGCGAGCGGGCCGCGCACGGGGCTGGGTGAAATTATTCTTCCGGCGCTGCAGCCCGGCAGCTCGATCATGCCGGGCAAGATCAATCCGGTGATGCCGGAAATGCTGACAATGGTCGCGTTTCAGGTGGTGGGCAACGACGCCGCCACGGCGCTGGCGGTGCAGGCAGGGCAACTGGAGCTGAACGTCATGATGCCCGCGATGGCATACGCCAGCCTACAATCGGCGGGGATTCTTACCACCGGGCTGCGTCAGTTCACGCGTTTTTGCGTGCGCGGCATCCATGCCGATGCGGCGCGGTGCCGCGCCTACGCGCAGGCGACACTGTCGCTCGCCACCGCGCTGAACCCTTATATCGGCTATCGCCGCACGGCCGAGCTGGTGCAGCAAGCGCTGCGGGAAAACCGTCCGGTGCTGGACGTTGCACTGGCGGCGAAGGTGCTCCCTGCGTCGCAACTGCGGCGGCTGCTCGATCCGGCCGGGCAGAGCGGAAAACCGATGGGATCTCAGTAGACCTGGGTGCCGAGCAGCAGATCGTTGAGGTTGATCGAGCGCCAGGCGCCGTGTTCGATGCCGGCGCGGATCTGGGCGGGGGTTTTGCCCTGCTTGGTCTGCCGGTAGGCGTAGACGCCCTCCATCATGCAGGTTTGGCAAATGGAGGCGTGCAGGCCGGCGAAGCAGTCGAACAAGCTCTTGTGATGGATGGCTTCCTTGTCGCAGCCGCAATAGCAGGGTTCCTGGTAGAGCACGGCGCGAATCTGAGCGGCCATGGCATAGGCGGCGCGCACACGCGGATCGGAAAACTGGGCGGGATTGAGCGTGGGCGGGAGCTCGGCAACCTCTTTGGCAGTGGGCGTTTTGTGGAACGGCGGCACGCCGGCTTCGTGGACCACGTTCAGCGCCATGTTCAACGTGCCCGTCGGCTGCGGCTGCTGGGCCGCGGCAACCACGCCAAGGCCGAGCAGAACGATGAAGACCGCACCAGGAAGCTTCATACCGCCATTGTATGCTAGTTGGGCTTGAGCTTGGGAGAACAACTGCAGATGCTGCCGGTGCGCGCGGCACTGGGCGCCATGGGGGCGCTGCCGCGGCGCCAGGCGCGGCAGGTGGGCGGGGGCATCGCAGCGGCATTCTATGTGCTGCATCGGCGATTGATCCGCGTGGGGCGGCGCAATCTGGCGCTGGCGTTTCCGGAAATGGCGGAGGCGGAGCGCCGGCGCATGCTGCGCTCGCTGTACCGGCATCTGGGGCGACAGATGGCGGAGTTCTGCCGGTTTCCGCGCCTGCGCAGCGCGGACCTCGCGCGGGTGGTGCCGACGGTAGGGCTGGAGCACTACCTGGAGGCGCGGGCGCGGGGACGGGGCGTGCTGGTGCTGACGGGGCACCTGGGGGCGTGGGAGCTGGCCAGCTTCGCACATTCGCTCGCGGGCTATCCCATGCGCTTCATCATCCGGCCGCTGGACAACCGTCCGCTGGATGCACTGGTGAACCGCTATCGCGGCCAGCACGGCAACCAGCCCATCAGCAAACGCGACTTCGCGCGCGGCTTGCTGCAGGCGATGCAGGCGAACGAGACGGTGGGGATACTGCTGGATCAGAACTCGTCGCCGCCGCAAGGCGTGTTCGTGCCCTTCTTCGACATTCCGGCCTGCACCGCCGCCGGACCCGCCAAGATCGCGCTGCGGACTGGAGCAGCGGTCGTACCGGGCTTCTGCGTTTGGGAAGCGGCACAGAAGCGCTACGTGCTCTACTTCGAACCAGCGCTGGGGCTGGCCGCCAGCGGCGAGGAAGAGGATGCGGTGACGGCGGTAACGGCGCAGTTCACGGCCGTGCTCGAGGGTTGGATTCGCCGTTATCCTGAACAGTGGCTTTGGGTGCATCGCCGTTGGAAGACTCGGCCGGAAGGCGAGGCCAGTCTTTACTGAAATACAAGCGCTGGGGCGTGGGGGCCGGCGCCTGCGCGCTGGGCTGGGCGACGCTGCTGGCGGGACTGGGCAGCTTCGGTCTGGTGGGGCCGGACGAGCCGCGGTATGCGGCCATCGCGGCGGCCATGGCGCGCACGCATCAGTGGATCACGCCACGGCTGTGGGGCTCGCCCTGGCTGGAGAAGCCGATTCTCTATTACTGGCTGGCGGCGCTGAGCGATGGGCTGCACCACGGCGCCACGGCGGCCAGCTCGCGCTTGCCCAACGCGCTGCTGGCGGCGGCGATGCTGAGCGGTTTGTTCTTCTTTTTGCGCAAGCTGCGCGGTACGCGGGCGGGCGTGCTGGCGGTGTTCGTGGGGCTGAGCAGCGTGTTCGTGTTTGCCTTCGGGCGCGCCGCCAGCACCGATATGACCCTGACGGCACCCTACGCCTTGGGCGCGATGGCGCTGTACCTGTGGCTGGCGGAACATCGGCTGCGGTGGCTGCACCTCACCGCGATCGCGATGGGGCTGGCTACGCTCGCCAAAGGGCCGGTGGCGATGGTGCTGGCGGCGCTGACGCTGGCGGGTTATGCCGCCCTCAGCGGCCGCTGGCGGCTGTGGCAACGGCTGTGGCGGCCCTCGGCCATCCTGATCTACTTCGTGATCGCCGCGCCCTGGTATATTGCCGTCGCGATGCAGAACGGCGGTTTTTTCCACAGCTTTTTTGTGCAACAGAACCTGGATCGGATGGCGACCAACCTGTACCAGCATCAGCAGCCGCTCTGGTTTTTCGTGCCAATCATCCTGTTGGCGGTATTTCCCTGGTGCGGATGGTTCGGGCTGCCGCTGACGGCCGACTGGCGGCGGCCGCGCGATCCGCTGCCATGGTTTTTGCTGTGCTGGCTGGGCGCGCCGATCGTGTTCTTTTCGGTTTCGGCATCGAAGCTGCCCGGTTACATTTTGCCGGCCGTGCCGGGCGCGGTGGCGCTGATCGCGATTTGCGCCGAGGAACGCTGGGCGAAACTGCCGCGCTGGCCGCTCGTGATCAGCGCGGTGCTGGCGGGGCTGGGGCCGGCGGCGGTGCGGCTGACGCCGTGGTTTCTCACGCCGGCCTCGATACGGCTGAAGCTGGGCACGGTGCTGGCGCACAACCCGGGCACGATGATCGTGGCGGCAGTCTGCATCCTGGTGCTGCTGTTTTTCGCGCTGCGGCGGCGCGCGGCGGCGCTGGTGGCGGCCACCTGTATTTTGACGGCGGGAAGCGTGCTGGCGCTGACCCGCCCGCCGCTGAGCCACAACCTGGATGTCACGCTCAGCGGCGAACCGCTGGGACGGCAATTGTTCGCGCAGTGCGGCTCCTCGCTGCCGCAACGCTGCGGGATGATTCCGGTTTACACCTGGCATCTAGATCGGGCGCAGATCTACGGCGCGGATTTTGTGCTGGGCGGGCGGCTGGCGGCCCTGCCGGAGGCGGCGCTACCCCCGGACGCGCTCATAGTGGTGCCGCGGCGCGCGCTGATGCGGTTCGAAAAGGGGCCGGCGCGCGGCGACAACCTCGCCGTCCAGCCGCGATTTATTCCGCCCGAAGCCAGGCACGCGCCGCCGTGGGTGGTGTTGCGGGTGCGGCGGCCGGCGACCTAGCAGTCCGTGGCGGAAGTCGGTTTCTTGGTGCAACGTTTTGAACGCCGGGACGTCGTAAGGAATGCAGCACGGGAGCGGGAAACGATGGCGATGGGGCGACGGGAGAAGCGCAATCGGCAAGAAGGGCTTTGGGTGGCGGCGGCGCGGTTGCCGGTATCGGCGGCACATC
>JBOGKM010000017.1:0-37201 GCA_050747745.1 Terriglobales bacterium | reverse complement strand
AACTTGCTCAGCTTGTACGCCGCCTGCGCCATGGCGTCGAGCGGGTTGGTGACCAGAATCAGGATCGAGTTTGGCGAGTGCTTCACCACCTGCCCCACGCACGATTCCATCACCTCGTAGTTCTTTTTCAGCAGGTCGTCGCGGCTCATGCCCGGCTTGCGCGCCAAGCCCGCCGTGATGATCACGATGTCGCTGCCGGCGGTTTCGGCATAGCCGTTGCTGCCGGTCAGCGCCACGTCCTTGCCGATGATCGGCATCGCCTGGCGCAGATCCAGCGCCTTGCCCTGCGGAATGCCCTCGGCGATATCCACCAGCACCACGTCGGCGAGCTCGCGCATGGCGAGCCAGTGGGCGGTGGTGGCGCCGACATTGCCGGCCCCGACGACGGTAATTTTCTTGCGCATGATGATTGTCTTTTCCCCTCTGTTTGGTTACACGCCGCGGGCGCCAGCCGCCCGCATATTGGCCACGATGGCGGCCGAGAATTCGCTGGTCTTGAGCCGGGTGGCGCCCTCCATCTGGCGCGCCAGATCGTAGGTCACCTGTTTCTGCCGGATGGTGGCCGCCACGCCGCGCTCGACCAGCACCGCGGCTTCCTCCCAGCCCATGCTGTGCAGCATCATCACTCCGCTCAGGATCAGCGAGCCGGGGTTGATGACGTCCTGGTTGGCATACTTGGGCGCGGTGCCGTGCGTGGCTTCAAAAAAGGCGTACTCCTCGCTCATGTTGGCGCCCGGCGCCAGTCCCAGCCCGCCCACCTGCGCGGCACAGGCATCGGAGAGGTAATCGCCGTTGAGATTGGTGGTGCAGATCACTTGATAGTCGCGCGGGCGCAGGAGAATCTGCTGGAACATGGAATCGGCGATGCGGTCGTTGACCAGGATTTTTCCCTCGGGCAGTTTGCCGTTATAAGGCGCGGCCCAGAGCTCGGCATCGGTGATGCAATGCTCGCGAAACTCCTGGGTGGCCACTTCGTAGCCCCAGTCGCGGAAGGCACCCTCGGTGAACTTCTGGATGTTGCCCTTGTGGACCAGCGTCACCACGGTGAGCTTCTGTTCGAGGGCGTGGCGCAGGGCCTGCCGCACCAGTCGCTTCGATCCGGTCACCGAGACCGGTTTGATGCCGACGCCTGAGTCGGGGCGCACGGTCTTGCCGAATTTTTCCGCCAGCAGGCGGATCAACTCGGCCGCTTCCGGCGTGCCCTGCTTGAACTCGATGCCGGCATATACATCCTCGGTGTTCTCGCGAAAGATAATCACATCCACCGCCTCGGGATCCTTCACCGGCGAGGGCACGCCGGGATAATATTTCACCGGACGCACGCAGGCGTACAGATCCATTTTTTGGCGGATGGTGACGTTCAGGCTGCGGATGCCACCGCCCACGGGCGTGGTCAGCGGACCCTTGATGGCGATGCGAAAATCCCGCGCCGCCCGCACCGTGTCCTCCGGCAGCCATTCCCCAAAGCGGCGAAACGCCTTTTCGCCGGCAAAGACCTCAAACCAGGCGATGCGCCGTTTGCCGCCGTAGCTCAACTCGACCGCCGCATCCCACACCGGACGGCTGGCGCGCCAGATATCGGGGCCGGTGCCGTCGCCTTCAATGTAGGGAATAATGGGGTGGTCCGGGACGACAAAGCCGCCGTTGCGGGCCTGGATGGCTTCGCCGCGGGGCGGCTCGGTTCCGTTGTAGGTGAGCATCGTTCTCCTTTATTCCATGGTGTGGCCGCGCCGCGCCGGCCGCCGGTGCAGGCGGTGCAACGTTTGCCCCAGCCGCGCTCCCAGCAGCAGCAATAAACCCGCCACCGCCAGCCCCACGCCCCAGTGCTGCGAGCCCATCCAGAAGCGCAAGCCCACGCCGATCAGCGCCAAAATGAGCCCAACCCAATATAGTAGCGGAAAAAGCAGCCGCATTCGCATCTCTCCCTGGCCACCACAGCTATAGCAGATCTTGATAGATTTCCCTCACCCGCGCCCGCACCGCCAGCAGGCGCGCGGGAGCATCGCGAGCGGCGGCCGCGGCGGCGGGCACTTCCGGATGGATGCGCTGCAGCCACGCCCAGGCGCGCTCCAGCGCGGGCCCAGTCGCGGGCACGGCCGCGCCCGCCTTGCCGGTGCCCACGCGCAGCGCGTGATCGGCCGCACGCAGGTAGGCCGCCAGGCCGGCCAACTCCTCGGCCACGGGGGGCGCCAACGCTCCGCCGGCGGCGGCGCGAGCCCAGCCGGCGAGTCCGATGGGTCCCGCACCCGGCCGTGCGGCCGCGAGCCAGCGGGATGAAATCGCGAAATCAATGTCGTAAAACCCGCCCGCCACCGTTTTCAGCCCCCACGCGCCCGGGTGCCCTTCGCGCTCGATGCGATCGCGCAGTGCGCGCAGCTCCGCCCGTCCATTGCGGTCCGCCCAACGCCGGCGCAGCTCGCCGCGCACTGCCTCCAGCGCCGCCTCGCCGGTGGCCGCGTCGCCGGCCACGAGGCGCGCCTTGAGATAACTGATCGCCTCCCAATGCCCCGCCCGCTGGGCAAAGTAACGGGCCAGGCTGGAAGGCGTCTGCACCAGCTCGCCTTCGCCGCCTCCCGGCCGCAGGCGCGTGTCCACCGCATACAGCGGTCCGGCCTGGGTATAGGCGGTCAGCACCTCCATCCAGCGGGCCGCCAGGCGCGCCGCCGCTTCCCGCTCCTGAGGCGCCGCCACAAAGACCACGTCCACATCGGAAAGCAGATCGAGCTCGCCCAGCCCCAGCCGCCCCAACCCCAGAATCGCCATGCTGGGCGGCGCCGGAGTCGCCCCCAGGCTGGCGCGCGCCAATTCCAGGCCCGCCCGCAGGGTCATATCGGCCAGCTCGGTTTGCGCCCGCAAGCTGGCGGCAATCGTGCGCCGCTGTTCCCATTCTTCGACCAGCCAGCGCAGCCAGCGGCCCTGCTGCCACCAGCGCAATGCCGTCATGGCCTGTCCCAGATCCGGCGGCGTGGGCGGCGGCGTGGGCGCCTGCATCGCCAGCGCCGCCGCCAACTGGGGGCGGCGGATCAGCACCTCCGCCATCCAGTCGCTGCGCGCGAGCGCGGCGGCGGCCAAGGCGCGCGCGCGCGCCGGCAGGGCGCTCCATTGCGTTTCTCCCTCCGGCCAACTGGCCACGCTGCGGGCCAGCCGCTGCGCCTGCTTGCGGGTGTGCGCATCCGCGGCCGGCAGAGGCAAGGGCAGCACCGTGGCGGAGCAATCCTCCGGAGGGGCAGCGGGCCGCGCGGCGCCCAAATAGTGGCCGTAGAGCGCGCGCACCGCGCTCATGCGCCCGCTCACCACCTCCAGCACCTCACATTCGCTCACGCCCGCTTCCGCGCCTTCCGCGCGCTGCAAGCTGCGGGCCAGCGCCTGGAGTTGGTCCGGTTGCGCCGGCAGGGTGTGGGTTTGCCGGCCCAGGCGCAATTGCAGCCGATGCTCGGCATGGCGGAGCAGGGTATAAGCGGCGGCCAGCGTCTGCCATTCCTGGCTGCGAATGTGGCGGTTGTCGTGCAGCCGTTGCAGCGCCAGCAGCGTGTGGCCGCTGCGCACCCAGGGATCGCCGCCGCCATGGAGCCGCTGCCAGTACTGGGTGAGAAACTCGATGTCGCGAATCCCGCCCGCGTCCAGCTTGACGTCCACCTCCGCGCGCCGATGTCCGCTGGCGCGATGCTGCCGCAATTGCTCGCTGATCGCCGCGCGCGCGGCACGCACGCCCGCGGCCAGACACTCGGCTTCCGGCGCTTTGGGATAGACCAGATGGTGCACTCCCGCCAGCAGTTCGGCGGCCAGCACGCGTGAGCCGGCGCAGCCGCGCGCCCGTACCAGCATCTGCAGCTCCCAGTCTCGCGCCCGCCGCCGGTAGTAATCCTCCAGCGCGGCCCGCGAGGGCGCCAGTTCTCCCTCCCGCCCTCCCGGCCGCAGCCGCAGGTCCACGCGATAGGCGCAACCTTCGCCCGTGACTCCGGAAACATCACGCGTCACCGCACGCGCGAGGCGAAGAAAAAACTCGCCGTTGTCCATGCTGCGGCGGCCCCCGCGGGTACGACCCTCCGCGCTATAGGCGAACATGAGATCGATATCGGAGCTGTAGTTGAGTTCGCTGCCGCCCAGCTTACCCAGCGCGATCACCGCCATCTCCGCCACCCCGTCCGCACCGGCGGTGGGCGTGCCCCACTCACTCACCAACTCGTTCCACGACCACACATAGGCCTGCTGCAACACCGCATCGGCCAAGTCGCTCAACTCGCGGCAGGTTTCCGCCAGACCCGCCTGCCCCTCCAGATCCCGCACGGCGATGCGCAGATACTCCCGCCGCTTGAAGCGCAATAGCCCTCGCGCCCTCTCCTCGGGTCCCAGCCCGGCGGTAAACGCCGCCAGCGCCGAGGCCCACTCTTCGCGCGCCCGCGAGGGCCGCAGCCGCTCCTCCGCCAGCCACCGCAACCAGCCTGGGAACCGCATCAGCGCCTCGCCCAGATACTCGCTCGCCGCCAGCAGCGAGGCCAGCGCCTGCGCCAAGCCCCGATCCTGCTCCAGGCGCCGCCGCTCTTCGGCCGGGGCTGCCGCCCAGAAGCGCTCCAGTCCGGCCGCGGCCGCGGCGGGGTCGCAGGTCAAATCCACACGCACGGGAAGCGTAGTGGCCATGCCTCATGATACGTGGCGGAAGCGCATCGGAGTCGAACCGATCCAGCGCCCAGTGGACGCCGCACTGGTTTTGAAGACCAGGGTGGCCACCCGGCCGCATGCGCTTCCATTTTCCATGCTAGGGCAAATCCGCCGCCACCTGGGCCATGATGGAAGTGGGCGGGGGCCGAACAAGTTTCCCATGGCGGCGTCTAGAGGTCTTAAGGATGGTATGAGACACGCTCGCTTTTGGCTTTGGCTGGCGCTGAAGCTGACGGTTGCGGCGCTGCTGGTGTTAGGCTTCTGGACGGTCACGACGTGGGTGGTTCCACCCCCGGCGACCGGTTTGCTGGCCCAGTTCCCGCGCATGGTTGCTTCCGATTGGCCCTACGTGCTCGCCGTCATTGCCGCCATTTTTCTTGGCTTCGGGCTGGGGTGGGTATGCGCCGCCGACCAGGTGCTGCGCTGCCGCGTGTGCGCGCGGCGGTTAAAAATGCCGCGTTCGGAGGGTGACCTCAGCCACACCCTGCTGGGCAGCACGCCGCCGCGCACCGAATATATCTGCACCTGGGGCCACGGGCGGCTGCTGGTGCCGGAAACGCATCTACCCACCAGCCGGCCCAATCTCTGGATCGGCAATCGCAGCCTCTGGGAAGATCTCATTCAGGCCGAACGCCAGGCACGGCGGCGCCGGAGCTAGCCTCGCGCGGATGCCATTCCACGATGAGCATGGCGGCCACGATCAGCACGGCGCCGCCCCCCTGCGCCAGGCGCAGCGGTTCGTGCCACCCGAGGCTGCTGGCCAGCCAGGCGAATACCGGCTCGGCAGCGAAAATCACGGCCGTGTGGGTGGCCGGGGTAAATTGCTGGGCCCAGCTCTGTACCGTAAATGCGACCGCCGTGGCCAGCACCGCGGTGATCGCCAGGGCCACCCACAACCGCGGCGTGCTGTGCCATTGCGGATGCGAAACTGCCGGCAGCGCAATCCAGGTGAAGATCGCCGCAAACACAATCTGCAGCACCGCCAGGTCGCGGAAGCCCAGGCGCGGCGCCCACTCGCCCAAACATACGATTTGCAGCGCAAACGCGAGGGCACAGGCGCCCACCAAGGCATCGCCGTGCCAAGTGGCGGCGCGGCCCGTACCCGCCGCGGTGGGTGCAGCCACCAGCAGATACAGCCCCGCCAGCGCAACCGCCGCGCCCGCCCAGGCTCTGGCGCGCAGCCGCCGGCCCCAGAACACGGCCAGCAGCAGCGGCACCAGCACCACTGAGATGCTGGTGATGAAGGCAGCCGCAGCGGGCGAAGTCCATTCCAAGCCGGCGGTTTGCAGGCAGTATCCGCTGCCCAGAAACAAGCCGAGCAGCGCTCCCGCCCCCCAGGTTGCGGCGGGCAGCAAGCGCCAGTGGGGCCGGAAGAACAGCGCCAGCAGCAGTGCGGCTCCGCCCAGGCGCAGGGCACAAAAGCTGAGCGGGTTGGCGTCCTGCAGGGCGCCCTTCACCACGGGAAAGGTGACGCCCCACACCAGCGAGACCGCCAGCAGGGATCCATCGGCAATCGCTTGCCGCCGCCGCGTGCATACCTCCGCGCTCGCCATAGCTCAGTATCCTGGGCCCTAATCCGCGGCCAGCGACAGACGCGAACGCCGCCGCGGCCACTGCATCCCGGTCAGCGCGGCCACGACCCACAGCACACGTTGCAGGGCCAGCGTGCGGCCCGCCGGATCGTACCACTCCTGCAGCGTGTGGATACCGCCTGCTGTGCCGCCGGCACCCAGACGGAGCGCCTGGCGCCCGAGCGCGATGGGAATATTGGCGTCGGTGGAAGCGCACTGCAGTTGCGCTGCAATACCCAAGGCCACATCCACCTGCCGCACCACCTGCAGCAGGGGCGCGCCGGCAGCCAGCGAGCCGCCCGGACGGGCACCGAGTCTCTCCCATCGCGCCTGCACGCGCCCGCTCAGTGCGCAGGCATTTTCCTCCTCCACGCCCTGGGCCACCGCCCGCCGCAAGGCCTGTTCGAGCTGGCGCAACCGTTCCGGGGCTCGCGCCCGCAAATCCCATTTCAATTCCGCGCGTGCGGCGATGGCGTTGACGGCGCTGCCGCCCTGCATCCAACCCAAATTGCAGCCCAGTTCGCCCGCCTGGGGCCGCACCTGCGCCAATGCCGCCGTCGCCACCCTCACCCCGGCGTGCAGCGCACTGGCCCGGCCCAAGTCGGACCAGCTATGCCCGCCGGCGCCCTCCAGCAAGACGCGTATCCGCAGGCTGGGCAGGGCGGCGGAAGTAATCTGCTGCGTACCCGGGCCGTCCAAGACCACCGTCCAGGCGATGCGCTGCGACCAAACGCTGCCGGGCCGGAACAGGTGGCGCATGCCTTTCAGGTCGCCCTCGCCCTCCTCGCCCACGTTGGCCACCAGCAGCAGCGGCGCGCGGGTGCGAGCCTGGCCCTCCTGCAGGCAGCGCGCCAGCGCCAGCAGCGCCGCCAGTCCGGCCCCGTTGTCACAAATGCCGGGGCCGTACAGACGCTGGCCGCGCGCTTCGGTGCGGATCGGCGTGCCCGCCGGAAAGGCTGTATCCAGATGCGCGGTGAGCGCGAGCGCACCCGCACGCGCCCGGCTCCCGCCCGGCCGCCACGCCAGCACGTTGCCGGCTTCGTCCAGCTCGGTCCGCAGCCCCAGCGCCTGCCACTGCTGCCGCATCCATTCCGCCCGCCCGGCCTCCAGACCGGTGGGCGCGGCGATGGCGGTCAGCTCCAATTGCCGCTGCTGCAACCAGCGCTCCCAGGCCTGCAAGCGCCGGCAGGCGGCGCGAAAGCCCGGCTCGGATCCCACCCGCGCTACGTCCTCCGGTGCGGGCGCGCTCAGCGGCGCCTCGCGCTCACCGCTATCGCCACCGCCGGTTCTCATCCTGGCTCCCCATAATCCACGCGCACCAGGTAGAGTCCGCGAGCGGGCGCGGTTGGTCCCGCCGCGGCGCGCGAGCGCGCCGCCAGCACCTCCGAAATCTCCTCACCGCGGCGCGCTCCTCGCCCCACTTCCAGCAGGAAGCCCACCAGATTCCGCACCATGTGATGCAAAAATCCCTCACCTTCGACCTCGTAAACCAGTTCCTCGCCCTGGCGCCGCAACTCGGAGCGCCACACCCGCCGCACGGTATTGTGCGCCGGCGCGCTGTCGCGCGCCGGCGCGGCCGCAAAGGAACGGAAATCATGCCGCCCTTCCCACGCCGGCGCCGCCGCCGCCATCGCCGCCTCAAGCAGCGGATAGGGGTGGTGGTAGACGTAGTGCACCAGAAAGGGCGGGCACACCTCCCCGCGGTAAATGCGATAGCGGTACAGTTTCCCGCGCGCGCCATGGCGGGCATGGAAGTCCGGCGCCGCTTCGGCCGCTTCCCGCACGCGCACGCTGGCGGGCAGGCGGGCGTTCAGCGCCCGCCTCAGGTTGGCGGCAGGCAGCCGGCTGGTGAAGCGCACATGCGCCACTTGCCCGAGCGCATGCACGCCGGCATCGGTGCGTCCGGAGCCATGCACCACCACGCGCTCGCCGGTCACCGCCCATACCGCGTCGCTAAGCGCCTGTTGCACCGTCGCCTTGCCCGGTTGCACTTGCCAGCCATGAAAGGCGCTGCCGTCATAGCTCAACAGCAAGCGAATTGTGCGCTCTCCGGCGCGGCCGCTCTCGGACTGGCCCGGTATAGCTGTTATGATTTTAATTTCCGGCGTCGGCGCGGCGCCGGGCTGCATCAAATTCCGCAACTTTGCATCCTGAAACGTCCCGGCCCCGTTTATCGTACCTCTATCACAGGACTCCTCCTCAGAGACACCCATGACGATCCGCAGGTATTTGCTCCCCGTTCTGGCCTTGCTGCTGGCCGGCTCCGCCTCTTCCCTGCTGGCGCAAACCGGCGCGATTGACGTCAATCCCGAGGGCCTCAACTTCGCCGTGGGACGCCCCTGGACCCAAACCCTGTTTGGCCAAAAGCCCCTCGGCGTCGCTCCGCTCAACCTGGCCAACAGCCCGCGCGTCATGAGCCAGCTGCACAACGGCAAACTCTACCTCTCGCTCGACGATGCCATAGCGCTGGCACTGGAAAACAACCTTGACATCGCCATTCAGCGCTACAACCTCCCGATTGCCGATACCGACATTTTGCGCGCTAAATCCGGCTCGGCACCGCTCGGCGTGGCTACCGGCATCGTCAGTGGCACTCCGGGTGGACCGGGCGCCACCACGGGTGTTGCAGGCGCGTCTGGCGCCAGCGCCGGCGGTACCAGCGTGGGAGCGGGCGGCGCGGGCGCGGGCGCAGGCGGCATAGTGACTTCCACGCTGGGCGGCGGCCCTGCCGTACCTCAGCTCGATCCGTCACTCTCAGCCAACTTCAGCCTTACCGATGCTACGGAACCGGAAAGCTCGATTGTGCTCACCGGTATCCCCACGGTGCAGTCCCACTCCGGTGTCGCTAATTTTACTTACGATCAGGGCTTCCTGACCGGCGGAAACCTCAGCGTCGGCTATACCAACACCCGCTCCAGCACCACCAGCACGTTTGAACTGTTCGATCCCTCTTACAGCTCCGGCCTGAACTTTTCGTTTACCCAGCCCCTGATGCGGGGTTTCGGCATTCAGCTCAACAGCCGCAATCTCATGCAGGCCATTGATGACCGCGAGATCGCCGACATCGCCTTTTCCCAGCAGGTCATGGCCACCGTGGCCCAGGTGGAAGATATTTACTGGGATGTAGTCACCGCCAACGAATCCGTCAAGGTCGCCCAGGAGGCCGTGGATCTCGACCAGAAAATCCTCTCCGACACCGAACGTCAGGTGCAGATCGGCACCATGGCGCCACTGCAGGCTACGCAAGCCAAGGCGAACCTGGCCACCAACCAGGAAACGCTGATCGCCGATCAGACCAACCTCGAATACAACGGGCTGCTGCTGAAAAACGCCATCACCAAAAATCTCGCCAACCCTGCTCTTGCCAGCGCGGACGTGGTAACCACCGATAAGATCACCATCCCGGCCAATCAGCCGATTCAGCCCGCCAGCGACCTGATCAAGCTGGCGCTGCAATACCGGCCTGAGCTGGCCGAAACGCGCATCAACCTCGGCATCTCCGAAATGAGCCTGAAGGCCACCAAAAACGAGCTGCTGCCGCAGCTCAACCTGGTGGTCGGCTACAACTCCAACGCGCTGCAATCCAGCTACGGCGCCACCTTCGGCAACATTTTCAGCGGACGCTATCCCAGCTACCAGGCGGGCATCAACCTGACCATTCCGTTGCGCAATCGTTCCGCCGAAGCCGATGTCGCCCGCGCCCAGTTGCAACTGCAGCAGTCCTATCTGCAGCAGCAGCAGGAAATCAACAACATCGTCATCAGCGTCGAGCAGGCGCAGTTTGCGCTGCAATCCAGCCGCGCGCAAATCCTGGCGGCGCAGGAGGCGGTCACGCTCAATCGCGAAACCCTGGAAGCTGACCAGAAGAAGCTCGACCTCGGCGCTACCACGGTCGAGCAGGTCCTCACCGACCAGAGCAACCTTACCAACGCAGAGAGTACGCTGGTGAGCGCGCAAAGCACCTACATTGAGAACAAGGTTAACCTCGAGCGCCTTACCGGCCGCACCCTGACCGCCAATCGCATCTCCATTCTCGACGCCGAGAGCGGCAAGGTGACGCAGATGCCGCACGCCAGCCAGCAGTAGGCGCGGCCTATTCCACCCTCAGCAGCGCCACCGGATCCACCCGCGCCGCCCGGCGGGCGGGCACACCGCTGGCCAGCAGACCTACCACGAGCACCAGCACCGGCACACCCACCCAGGTCCAGGCATTAGAGGCGGCCGCGGCGGCAAACAACAGATGCCGCAAGCTGCCGTGCAGCCACCAGGAGATCAGCAAGCCCGCCGCCACGCCACCGGCGATCAACCGCAGCGACTGCCACAGCACCGCTCCGCCCATCTGGAGTGCGCTCGCGCCCAGCGCCATACGGATGCCAATCTCCCGCCGCCGCTGGGCTACCGCCTGCGCCAGCACGCCGTAAATTCCCGCCACCGCCAGGCACAGCGCCAGCAGTGCCATGCCGGCCAGCAAGTGGGCGCGGTAGCGCACCGGAGCGGTTACCGCCGCCAGCCTCTCCCCGTTGGTGGCGATGCGATAAACCGGCACCTGCGGATCCAGTTGCGCCATCGCCCGCCGCACCGCCGGCAGCATGGCATACGGATCACCGCGCACGTGCAGCACGATGGTCATATTGTCGCGGTAGGATTGGCCCAGCGGCACGAAAAGGTCAGGCGCCAGCTCTCCTCCCGGCCGGTGCAGGGCGACATCGGCAGAAATGCCAATGATGCGGGCCGTGGCCGGACTGCCCCAGGTGTAGACCAGCGACTTTCCCAGCGCGTCCTGGCCGGGAAACAAGGTGTGCGCCAGGCTCTGGTTAATGATCACCACCGGCTGTGCTTTGGCGCCGTTATCGCCGGGCCCAAAATCGTGCCCCTGTAGGCGCATGCCCATAGCCGCAAAATATCCCGGCAGGGAAGCCAGGAATTCCGCCCGTGGCGGCCGCGCGCCGGGTGCGGCAGCCTGGGCGCTGCCGGCGGCGGCCACGCCCACCCACGCGGTCGGCGGCTGGTAGGGCATTTGCGAGGTCATGCCCGAAGCGAGCACGCCGGGAAGCTGCTTCAGGCTCTGGTTGAGCCTCATAAAAAACACTTCTTTGCGGTCCAGTTCGGCCTGGGTGTAGTAGAGCAGGGAGGCCCGCAGCGTCAGCACGTGATCGGTGGAGAAGCCGGACGGAACCGCCTCCAGGCGCCGCAGGCTTTGCCAGAACAGGCTCGCGCCCGCCAGCAGCACCACCGTGACGCCCACTTCGGCCACGACCAGCACCGAAGGCAGACGCGAGCGCGGGGGCACGGGCGAGGCGGCGCGGAACAGGTTGCGCGCCGCTTGCGGGCGCAGCAGCTCCCAGGCCGGCGCCAGCGCGAACCAGAGCGCGGCCAGCACCGTTACGACCGCCGCGAAACCCAGCACCGCCGGATTCAACTTCACCTGCGCCAGATAAGGCAGGCTGGCGGAACGCAAGGCGCGCGCGCCGGGCACGACCGCCAGGGCGATCAGCCAGCCCACCGCCCCGGACAGCAGCGCCAGAATCCCGCCCTCGGCCAGCAATTGTCCCACCAATCGCTTGCGGTTCGCACCCAGGCTGATTTCCAGCGCCAGCTCCCGCCAGCGCGCCACCGCCGTACCCAGCATCAGGTTGCCCACATTGGCGCAGGCCAGCACCAGCACCAGCAGCGCGCCGATCATCATCAGGTCCAGCGTCGGCGCCATCGGCCCGGCGACCTGCGCCGCCATGGAACTCACTTTGACCCCAACGTTGGCGTCGTCGCCGGGATATTGGCGCGCCATCCGCCGCGCCAGCGCACTCATTTCCGCCTGCGCCCCGGCCAGTGTCGCGCCCGGCGCCAAGCGCGCGAATACCGACAAATAGCGCCAGGAACGGTTCTGGTAGGGGTTGGACTCCATCGGTTGGTTTTCCCAGATCTCGACACCGGGCGGATAGTCGAAGCCTTGCGGCATCACACCGATAATCGTGATCGGCTTATCGTCGAGGTCCAGCGTGCGGCCAAGCGCATGCGGATCGCCGCCGAACTCTGCCTTCCAGAAGCCATAGCTGAGCACGGCGTGATCGCGTTCGCGCGGAACCTCGTCCTGCCGGTTCAGGGTGCGGCCCAGCAGCGGCTTAATGCCCAGCGCCGCGAAAAAATCTCCGGATACGCCGGTGTAGCTGATGTGCATCGGGCGGCCATGCCCGAGCACGGTTTCCGACAAAGTCTCATACGCGGCCATGTGCCGCAACTCACGCGTGAGATTCCGATAGCTGTCCACGTCGGGAGTCGAAAATCCGGTAGAGTTGATGGCGCCGGAGCGCAGATTCGTGGTTTGCAGCCAAACCAGCCGGTTGGGGTGCGGAAACGGCAGCGGGTGCGCCACCATTCCGTAGAACACGCTGAACATGGCGGTGTTGGCGCCCATAGCCAGGCCCAGGGTAATGACCGCCAGCGCAGTAATCGGCCAGCGGCGGCGCAGCCGCCGGCCGGCCCGCGCCAGTTCCCGCAACGCGACTTCTCCGCCAAATCCCATTGCGTTTGGTGGGATAGTCTAGCGCATTTCGCGCCCGGCCACCACCACACATCAGGAAGTGGTCAGGGCGTCGTCACCGTCAAGGTCAGCGGCACAGAGGCTTGCAGACCCTGAAGGGTTGCGGTGACCAGCAAATTGTAGGTCGCCGAGCTCACCGCGGGCGCGGCCGCAGGCGGCGGCGCCGCCCTACTGCCGCACGCCGCCAGGCACATGCAGATGGCCAGCACGCCGCAACTGCGCCGCAAGCGCCGGCGCACGCCAACGGCCAGCGCCAGCCCCAGGGCCAGCGTCAGCCCGTCCCAGGGGAGTCCGCCTGCGGCCCCACTGCCGCTGGCCGAAGCGGTGATGGCGAAGCTGACCTGGGCGGAGCCGGTTCCGCCCAGCGCCGCTATCGCCGGCTGGAACACGGGCGTCAATCCGCCCGGCAGCGCACCGCCGCTGGCGAGCGCGGCCTGGAAGCTGACGTTGCCGCTGAGCCCATTCAGCGCCGTCACCGCGAGGGGGATGGCGACACTGCTGCTTCCCGTCTCCACACTCAGCGCGCTCTGTGGAGCAGACAGCGTGAACGCCTGCAGCGCCAGCGAGGCCGACTGCTGATGGATCACGCCGCCTTCCTCGCCGGCCACCGCGACCTGCAAGCTAGCCTGGTTGGCGGCCGGCGACACTACAACCGACGCGGTCTGGCCGGGCAACACGCTGGACGGGCTGACCGTGCAGCCAGTGAGCGGCTGAGTGCAGCTCAGCGCCACCGGAAGGGCAAAGCCATACTGCGGGACCACGGTGAGGGTGAGGTGCCCGGTCTGCCCCGGCGCCAGCGGCGCCGACGGCGGCGTTAACTCGAGGGTGAAATCGCCGGCGGCATAAGCCGTTTCCTGCCAGCTCAATGGCGCCACCCCCGCCGCCGTCGCCGTCAGGGTGGCTGCGCCCGCAGTGGCCGGCAGTTGGGCGCTGACGCTGACGCGCCCATCGTTGCCGGTCACCGGAGCACTGTTGGTGAATGCCGCTCCGCCCAGTTGCAGTACCACACCGGAGACCGGATCACCGTAGCTGTCGTCCACCTCCAGCACGATAGGCCCTGCCAGCAGCGATCCTGCCACCTGCGTTTGGTTCGCGCCGGAGATCAACCGCAGCACAGCCGCCGGTCCCGGCGCGACCGTGAGTTCCGTGCTCGCCTGCACGCCCAGCGCTGCCGCCAACAACGTGGCCGCACCGGCTCGTGGCGGCGTGAACGCCGCGCTGGCCATGCCCTGCGCATCCGAGGTCGCCGCGGCCGTCCAAACCTGTTCTCCGCCCATGCTGGCGGCGAAGGTTACGGACGCCCCCGCGGCGGGCGCTCCCATGGCCATCACCGTTGCCTGCAGCTGGATGGATGTACCCGCCTCTGCGGAACTCACTGGCGAAAATCCCAGCGACGCCGCAGGCGTATTGAGACTCGCAGTCCACAGTCCGCGCCCCAGGGTCGCCGCCCACAGATTCTGGCTGGCATCGAAAGAAAGCGCGGTGATGGGCGCATCCACCGGCAAGGACACCGGCGCCGACCAGGTCGCGCCACCATCGGCTGACACTTGCACGCCCTCGGGTACGGACGCGGCCAGCAGTTCTGGATTGGCAGCATCCACCGCCAGCGCACTGACGGCACCGGCGGCGTTTCCCATCGCAGTCCAGGAGGCGCCGCCGTTGTTGCTGCGCAGCAAGGCCACGCCGCTTGCCGCCCAGGCGAACCCATCGCATGCCGCCAAGGCGGCAATCGCGCCACTGTCAACCTGTTGATCGCCATCCGGCGCGACGATTTGGCCCTGCTGCGTGCCGATCCATAAACCCGAAGCCGAGCTGGCCAGCGAGGCCGCCGCTCCCTGCAACCCGGCCGGTGCTGCCGCTGCCTGCCACGTCGCGCCATCGTCGGTGGAATGGACCAGCTCCCCCTCAGCGACTCCGTAGAACGAGTCAGCCTGCTTAGGGTCCGGCGCCAGCGCGGTCAGCAGCTCGGCAGGCGCCTCCGCCTGCCAGGTGGCGCCAGCGCTTGCCGCACCGGCGGCGATGCCTCCGCCGTCGAGAGCCGCAATCACTTGCGCTCCCCTCCAACTGAAGGCGAGCGGCGCGGCATTCGCCAGACCCACGTTCATGCTGGTCACATTTCCACCAGTGCTCGCAAGCCAAAGGCCGTTGTCAGCCGCGATCCAATAACCAACTTGGGGGGCCGCCAATAGGGCGTGAGGCCCAGCCGGACTGCCAGCCGGCAACGATAAAAGATTGCTGGCCGCGGCGGTGCCCGAAACACTAAACAGGGCGAGTGCGCCGCCCGCCTCCGTCAACAGCAGCACAAATCCGCCGGTGATGCCTGGCGCCACTGCCGCTGATGTCCAACCCGGGGGCAGGCCTGCCACGGATGTAACCGAGCCCGACCCAGTGTTGTAGAGCTCGATATCCGTCGGCGTGGCCAAAAGCAACGCGCTGCCCCAACCGGCCAGGCTGGTGAAATTGCCCGGCAACTGCAGCGCCCAACTCGTGCCGCCATCAAGCGACGCAAACACACCGGAGCTGGTCAGCGCCCAGACGTGATCGCCATTGCCGGGATCCACGGCGAGAGCGTGGATCGCCAGCCCGCTCAACGCCTGCGCTCCCGCCGCCGTCCAACTCGCCCCGCCATCGCTACTGCTCTCCAACCCGGACGCCGTGCCCGCCAGAATTGTATCCACGCTCACCGCCAGCGCCGTCACCGGCTGGGCCAGGCTGGTGGGCGCCCATGCTGCCGATTGCGGGGCGAAGCTCCACAACCCGCCATCGCCGCCGGCCAGCAGCAGCGGTGCGCCGCCGGCGCCTTGCATTTCCGCCAATGCGCGCAGGGGACTGGCCAGCGCGAGACCGCTTCCGGCTTGCACCAACTGTGCCGGGCCTGCCGCCTGCCAGTGAGTCACGATCCCGGCCGTCTGCGCCCACACCGCCGCTGCCAGCCAGACCAACACTCCCGCCGTTCGGACCCAACCCGCCATAGCTCTGGTTCCGAGCCTTAGCTTAGGTGCCAGAACGGGTTGCTTCATCCCCGCCGTGGCGGGGACTGTGTCCCAATTACGGATTCGATCGAATCAAGGAGAGGAACTCCTGCCGCGTCTCAGCATTGCTGCGGAAAATGCCGAGCATGTGGCTGGTCACCGCCGAGGAGTGCTGTTTTTCCACCCCGCGCATCATCATGCATAAATGCCGAGCTTCCACCACCACGCCCACGCCGCGCGGCTGCACCAATTCCTGCAAGGTTTCGGCAATTTGCGTGGTGAGCCGCTCCTGCACTTGTAAACGGCGCGCGAATGCGTCCACCAGGCGCGGAATCTTGCTCAGTCCCAGAACTTTGCCCTTGGGCAAATAGGCGACGTGGCAGCGGCCGAAAAACGGCAGCAAGTGGTGCTCGCAGAGACTGAAGACCTCGATGTCGCGCACGATCACCATTTCGTCGTACTCGACGCTGAACAGGGCGCTGCCTAGCAGGGTTTTTAGATCGGTGCGATAGCCGCTGGTGAGAAACTCCATGGCCCGTGCGTACCGCTCCGGCGTGCGACGCAGACCCTCGCGTTCCGGATCCTCGCCCAGCCGTACGAGCAACGAGAGGACCAAATCCTGATTGGACGCGCGCGAGAGATCGGTTTCCATACACCCTATTGTATTCTGGGACTTGCGACGCATTCTCCAGCTTGCGCTTTGGCTTGGCGTGGGCGCGGCCATGGCTGCGGGATGCTCGGCGCGCGCCCGCTTGGGCCAGACTGTGCCTGACTTTCACCTCACCCTCCGCAACGGCCGCAAGGTGAGCCTGGCCAGCTTTCGCGGCCGCGTGGTGGTGCTGAATTTCTGGGCGAGCTGGTGTCCGCCGTGCATTCAGGAAACGCCATCCTTGAATGCGTTCGCACGGGACTTTCCCGACCACAAAGTCGTGGTGCTCGGGGTTTCGATAGATGAAGATCCGGTCGCGTATCAGACTTTTCTCGACCGCTATCACATCCGATATCCAACCGCTCGTGATCCCAGCCAGGACTTGATGCATCGCTACGGAACTCTGAAGATTCCGGAGACCTACATCATCGCTCCCAACGGCCACCTGGCGCGCAAGCTGGTGAGCTCCGCCGACTGGACCTCGCCCACCATGCTCGCCTATGTCCGTCAGCTCGCCGGTTTACCAGCGCCGCGCACCGCTGCGCTGAACCCGGCCGTACGCCGGTGACGGTCCCGCTATCCGCGCTGCGAGCCGGCGAGCATCGCCCACCCAAGGAGATCCGCATCTTGCCGCTCACCGGTAGCGCACGCGGCTCTCCGGCGTTTCCGGCGCTTTGGGCACCACGGTAATGCCGCTCGGATCGCGCGTATATCCCACTTCCAGATCATGGGCGGGATCGATGCCGACGGTGTCGCCGGGTGCAATATGCGCGTTCTTGTCCACAATGGCGCGGTGCAGCCGTGCGCCGCGGCCGATCACCACGTTGTCCATGATCACACATTCGGTGACCTCGGCGCGCTCGTCCACAACCACGTTGTGGCCCAGCACGGAATCCTTCACGAAACCACCGGCGAGGATGCAACCGCCGGAAATCAGCGACTGCAGCGCTTGGCCGCGCCGCGCGTCCTCGTCGAAAACGAACTTCGCCGGAGGCTGGTTGAAGTTAGCGCTCATGATCGGCCATGACCAGTTAAACAGGTTCAATTCCGGCGTGATGCTGCGCAGATCCATGTTGGCGTCGAAGTACGCCTGGATGGTACCCACATCGCGCCAGTAGGGGCGCTCATGGCCAAAACCGTGATGCACTGGCAGCCGGTTGCTGTGAAAGTCGTAGGCAAACACCCGCCGCTCGCCCACCATGGCGGGCAGAACGGAGCGGCCAAAATCATGCGCTCCCGGACGGCTCGCATCCTCCAGCAACACGTCCACCAACACGCGCGTGTTGAAGATATAGTTGCCCATCGAGGCCATCACCTGGTCGGGATGGCCGGGAATCCGCGGCGCCGCCTCCGGCGCCGGCTTTTCCACGAAGCCGCGCATGCGCCCCTCCCCGTCGATTTCGACAATGCCCAGCGACGCCGCTTGCCCGGCGGACACGGGCATACATGCCACGGTGGCTTCGGCGCCGTGCTCAAAGTGGTACTCCACCATGTGCCCGATGTTCATCTTATAGATGTGATCAGCGCCAAAGACGGCGATCGCGTCGGCGCCATACTGTTCGATAAGGTTGAGGTTCTGGTAGATAGCGTCGGCGGTGCCGCGATACCAGAGATTGCCCAACTGCATCTGTGCGGGCACGATGGTGGCAAACGAGTCCTGTCCAGCTCCCACAAACCACCACGCCCGCTGCACGTGGCTGATCAGCGACTGCGCTTTGTATTGCGTCAGGATGTAAATCGCGGTAATGCCGGAGTTGACCAGATTGGAGAGAACAAAATCGATGATGCGGTAGCGTCCCCCGAAGGGCACCGCAGGCTTGGAGCGATGGCGCGTCAGCGGCTGCAGCCGGTCGCCGCGTCCGCCTGCCAGCACCACGGCGAGAACCCGGCGATGAGCGGGGAGCGGCATCTCGGAATACTAGGCGGATTGTAGCAGGTTGGCGAACCAGGCATGCAAGGGCGAGTACGCGGAAAGTTCGGGATGAAATGCCGCCGCCAGGATATGCTCCTGCCGGACCAGCACCGGCCGTGCGCCGGCGCGGGCCACCACCCGCACGCTTGCGCCCAGCTCCTCGAATTGCGGGGCGCGGATCAGCACCGCTTCCAGCTCCTCTGCATGCAGCTGTGCGATAAAGCCGGGTTCAACCTTGGCCGTCTGAATCGAGCTCTCACGCTGGCGTCCATAGGCGTTGCGCACGGCGGTGATATCCAGCAGCCCCAGCGAGGCCTGTTCGGGGGAGCGCACCCGCCGCGCCAGCAGGATGGCGCCGGCGCAGGTGGCCAGCGCCGGACGCCGCTGGACCAGCTCCCGCACCGCCTCGCCCAGTCCGTCCTGCGCCAGGAATTTCAGCATGGTTGTGCTTTCTCCCCCCGGCAGCACCAACCCGTCCAGTCCGGCCAAGTCGGCACTCCGCCGCACTTCGACCGCTTCTACGCCCACGCGCGCCAGTGCCGCCGCGTGCGCCGCAAAGTCGCCTTGCAGCGCCAGCACGCCTGCCCGCCGTGCGGACATCACCAGCCCCGGGTCTGCAATAGTTGTTCCGCCGGAATCGCCGCCGCGTGGATACCGCGCATGGGCTCGCCCAACTCCCCGGAAACCTCCAGCAGCACATGCGGATCGCGAAAATGGGTCGCCGCCTGCACGATCGCCCGTGCCCGCACCGCCGGATCCTCAGACTTGAAAATCCCCGAGCCCACAAACACTGCCTCGGCCCCCAATTGCATCACCAGCGCCGCGTCGGCCGGCGTGGCAATACCGCCCGCCGAGAAATTGGGCACCGGCAACTTGCCCTCGTGCGCCACCAGCCGCACCAGCTCATACGGAGCCGCCAATTCCTTGGCGCGGGAGTGCAATTCGGCTTCGCTCATCACGGTCAACTGCTTCATCTCCAGCACGATCGCCCGGATGTGCCGCACCGCATGCACCACATCTCCGGTGCCCGCCTCGCCCTTGGTGCGGATCATCGCCGCGCCCTCGCCAATGCGGCGCAGCGCCTCCCCCAGATTGCGTGCGCCGCACACGAATGGCACGGTGAAGGCCTGCTTGTCCACGTGGTGCTGCTCGTCAGCGGGGGTCAGCACCTCGCTCTCGTCAATGTAGTCCACGCCCAGCGCTTCCAGTATCTGCGCTTCCACGAAATGCCCGATGCGGCATTTCGCCATTACCGGAATCGAAACGGCGTGCATGATCTCGCGGATTTTGCGGATGTTCGCCATGCGCGCCACGCCGCCTTCTTTGCGGATATCCGAGGGCACGCGCTCCAGCGCCATCACCGCCACCGCCCCCGCCTCTTCGGCAATCCGCGCCTGGGGGGCGTCGGTGACATCCATGATCACGCCGCCCTTCAGCATTTCCGCCAGTCCCGTTTTCAGCCGCAAGCTTGTCGTTTCCACGCTTTTACCTCACTCCCCGGACAGAAAAAACACCAGCGCAATCTCGGTATGCATGCCTCGCGCCACCGTCTGCGCCTGCTCCAGTGTTTCCGCATAGCGGCCCTCGCGCTTGGCGCGATTGCGGCCGGGGTGGTCGTCGTAGCCCGGCCCCACGATGGGCAACTGATGCGGGTCCTTGGTTTTCCATTCGTACGCCTGCCGCCCGGCGGCGATCGCCGCCCGAGCGGCGGCAGGTTCAAGTTTCTGTATGAACATAGAATACCTAATAAATCTCGAAGCGTTCCTGATGCACCTGCGGATCCGGCCGCACCGAGATGCCTTTCTTCACCAGCTCCTCCATCTCCCGCAACCGCTGCGCGCTTTGTGCCTTCAGGACCTTGGCCACTTCCGGGTTCACCCGCAGCACCACATCCTCGCGCTCGATGGACGGCGCCAGTCGCTTTATTTCGAGATAAATCTCGTTGCACACAGTCACCGGAGACTTCACCAGCCCCACGCCTTCGCAGTACGGGCAGGGACTGCCGAGCGCGCGTTCCAGAGACTGTTTCACCCGCTTGCGCGTCAGCGCCACGAGCCCGAAGTCATTGAAACCCAGAATTTTCGACGGCGCCCGGTCGGCGCGCATGGCTTCCTCCAGCGCCTGCAACACCTTTTGCCGGTTGCGGCGTTCATCCATGTCAATGAAATCAATCACGATGATGCCGCCCAGATCGCGCAGCCGGATCTGGCGCGCGATCTCGCGGATGGCCTCGATGTTGGTCTTGACAATGGTGTCTTCCAGGCGGTTGGATTTGCCCACGTACTTGCCGGTATTGACGTCAATGGCTACCAGCGCCTCGGTCTGGTTGAGCACGATGTAGCCACCGCTTTTGAGCCACACCTTGCTGTGCAGCGCCTTGTTGATCTCCTCCTGCGCGCCGAAGTGCTCGAACATCGGCTCCTCGCGCGTGTACAGCCGCACCCGATCCACCAGATGCGGCATGAAAAAGTCCACGAACTTCACCACGCGCTGATACTGCTCCTCGCTATCCACCCAAATATGGATGAAATCGTTCGAGAGCTGGTCGCGCAGAATGCGCTCGACCAGATTCAGATCGTGATGCAGCAGCGCCGGCGCGCGCACCTGCTCGAATTGCTGGCGCAAATCGTTCCATTCGTTGGCCAGCAGGCGAATGTCGGCCAGCAGCTCATCCTCGCGCGCTCCCGCGCCCGCGGTGCGGACGATGAAACCTCCCGGCAGGTTCTGCGTGTTTTCCAGCAGAATGCGTTTCAGGCGCGCTCGTTCTTCGTCGCTGGCAATGCGGCGCGACACCCCGATGTGATGCACAGTGGGCATGTACACCAGATAGCGTCCGGGCAGCGCCAGATGGCTGGTAATGCGCGCGCCCTTCTTCCCTAATGGTTCCTTGGCAATTTGGATCAGGATTTCCTGCCCTTCGTGCAGCAAATCGCCGATCAGGCGGGCGGATTCGTTCTTGCCCTCGCGCACCGGCGGTTCCGCAGCGGCGGGCGCCGCCTCGCTGGCATGTTCGCCACCGCGCCGGCGGCGCCGGTGCCGCCGTCCGCCGCGGCCGGCTTCCGAGCCGTCCTCCCGCGGCGCTTGCCGGTGGACCTGATCGCCCGCGGCACGCACGCTGGCGCTGGCTTCGCCGGCTTCCGATTCCGCCCCGGTCCCCTCCTCCGCGCCTTCGGCGGTAGCCCATTCCACTTCCTCCGCGGCCGCGGCAGCGGGCGAATCCGGCTGCATCTGTTCCCGTTCGAAATCCTCGCGCACCTGCTCGGAAGACAGTTCCTCGCCGCCATCGGCCTCCGCTTCGGCCAACGCGGGCAGTGCGCTTTCCGGCTCCGATAACGGTGCCGGCTCCGGAGCAGCTTCGCGGTACTTGGCCAGCGATTCGCCCGGCAGTACCAGCGCCGGAGCCGCGGGCGGCGGCACCGCCGCCCGCGGTGGGGCCGATGCCGTCACCGCCGGGGGCGCAGGCGCGGACTCGCGGTATTTGGCCATGGACTCGCCCGGCAGCACCAGTGCGGCCGCGCGCGCGCGGGCTCCTGGTTCCTCGCCCGCGGCATCGCGCTTCGCCTCCGGCGCGGAAGCGCTCGCGCTCGCGCCCGGCTCAGGCCGTGCAAACTTTTCCTCCGGTATCGCTGCGCCGCCCCGTCCGCGGCGGCCGCGATGCCGCCCCCGCCGCCCTCGCGGTTCCTCCGGCGGCAGCACGTCGCCAGCGGCTGCAGCCGGCGCTGCGGGCGCAGCTTCGGCGGGCATCGCCTCGGAGGCGGGTGCAGCTTCGGCGGGCATCACCCTGGACGCGGGCACCTCCGCCAGCGCGGCAGGGGACCCTTCCGCTTGCCGCTCCAGCCCCGCCGCCGCAATCTCGGCCTCGCTGACCACGCGGTCATACTCTTCGCTGTCTTCAAAAAAATCTGACACGTACAGGAACGCATCCCGTTCCAGCCCGAGGTCCACGAACGCCGACTGCATGCCCGGCAACACGCGCGTCACCCGCCCCTTATAGATCGCACCCGCCAGCGAGTACTCCTTCTCGCGCTCGTAGTAGACTTCGGCGATTTCCCCATCTTCGGCGACCGCAACCCGGGTCTCATGGGGCGTGGACGATACGTACAATTCCTTATTCATGCGCTCTCCTCGAGCGGGTCCACGGGCGCAGCGCCAGCAGGGCGCGCAGACGGTACGCGGACCGGAAAAAAAGTAAAAAACCTGCCGTTCAGTTCACGTACCGGGCCATGCGGATATTCATCACCATACCCACGGCTATGAAGGTAAACAGCAGCGACGATCCTCCTGAACTCATTAGCGGCAGCGGGATGCCGGTCACCGGCGCCATGCCCACCACCATGCCCACGTTGATGAGGACGTGGAAGGCCAAAATCGCGGCCACCCCCATCACCACCATGCCGGCACAGCGGTCCGGCGCCAATTGCGCGTTTTGGATCAGCCGCAACAACAGCAGCAGATACAGACCCAGCAGCGCCAGCGCGCCCACAAAGCCGTATTCTTCCGAAAAGGCTGCAAAAATGAAATCCGTATGCGGGACCGGCAAAAACTGGCCCCGCGTCTGTGTACCCTGGGCCATACCCTGGCCCCACAAACCTCCTGCTCCGACGGCAATCTTCGACTGCAAAACCTGATATCCCCGTCCCAGCGGATCCGATTGCGGTTGCAAAAATCCGGCAATCCGCTGTCGCTGGTAGGGATGCATTTCGTGCCACGCAATGGGCAGCATCAGCAGGCAGCCCAGCGTGATCAACGCCATCTGCCGCCAGCGCAGCCCGCCCAGCAGTAATCCCACGATGGCCACGGGCACGTAGGTCAAGGCCGTGCCCAAATCCGGCTCCAATAGCACCAGGGCCATCGGCAGCCCGACCAGCCCGCTGACCTTCACCACATCCGACCAGGTGAGGGCCAGGCGCGCTGTCCCACAGTACCGCGCAACCACCACAATTATAACGATTTTCACAAATTCGGATACCTGCAGGTGCGAACCCGCTATCGGTATCCAGCGCCGGGAGTGAAATATCGCCCGCCCCAGCACCAGCACCAGCGCCAGGGCGGCCACCGACGCCAGGTAGAGCCAGGGACTGGCCTCCAGAATCAGTTTGTAGTCAATGCGGCTGAACAACAGCAGAAGCCCAATGCCAATGACCAGGAAATAAAGCTGTTTCACCCACACCCCGGCGAATTTGGTCGCAATGGTAGCCGAGTGAATTTCCACCACACCCATGGCGGAAATCAGCAATACCAGCGCCAACAACAGCCAGTCCAAATCGCGCCAGCGGATCACTTCGGCGCCGCTCCCTGCCCGGGCTCCTGCGCCAGCCAGTAGGCCTGGATCACGCGCGCGGCGATACGGGCGGCGTAGGAGCTTTCATAGCCCCGCTGAAACAGCACGCAAACCGCTATTTGCGGGTTGTGCAAGGGGGACACCCCCACGAACCAGACGTTTGGTGTGAAGCGGCTCTTGGAGCCGGTAATACGGCGCAAAGCCGCATCGGATATGGTTTGCGCAGTTCCAGTCTTGCCGCCAAAGCTCACCCCCTGTAAATGGGCGCTGGCGGCGGTGCCGCCCGGCTCAACCGCGCCGCGCATGCCCTCCAGAATGGTGTCCACCGTGACCGGCGTGAGCGGCACGTCAAAACCGGCGGTATCGTTGGCATCGGCGTTGACATGAGGCCGGGGAAAATGCCCGCCGCTCGCGATGCCGCCCACCAGCCGCGCCAACTGCACGGGCGTGACTTGCACGGAACCTTGTCCGATGGAAACGTTGATGGTTTCGCCCCGGTACCAGGGGCGATGAAAATAGCGCAGTTGCCAGGCCGGGGAAGGGATCACGCCCGCGGCCTCACCGGGCAGGTCAATGCCGGTGCGCTGGCCCAGCCCCAGCAGGTGTGCATATTTGTCAATGGTGGCAATGCCGAGTTTGCTGCCCAGCGTGTAAAAGTAAAAATCGCAGGATTGGGTGATCGCCTGGGCGATGTCCAGCACCCCATGGCCATGGTGTTGCTCGGTGTAAATCCAGCAACGGTAAGGATGGCCGTAGTAGTAGAACACGCCGGTGCAGTCGATCTTCAGATTCTCGGCAATGTTCTGCTGCAGCCCCGCTACCGACATCACCAGTTTGAACACCGAACCCGGCGCCAGTTGCGCCTGGATGGCCTTGTCCATGAGAGGGTGCTCGGGATTGCTGGACCACGCCTGCCACTGCTGCGGGCTGACACCCTGGACGAACATGTTGGGATCAAACGTCGGCCGGCTCACCAGCGCCAGTACCCCTCCGGTGCGCGGATCCAGCGCCACCACTGCGCCGGGACGGTTGCCCATGGCCAGCTCGGCGGCTGTCTGGATGCTGTCGTCCAGGGTCAGATGCAGATCGTGGCCCGGAACCGGCGGCTCGTCCGACAGGGTACCCATGACCTGGCCGCGGCTGTTGACCACGACGCGCTCTTCCCCGTCGGTGCCCATCAGCCAGCGGTTGTAAGATTCCTCCAGCCCCGACTTGCCCACCATCGCGCCCGGACGCAGATGCAATTCGCGCACCTGCCGCGGCGTCGGCTCGCCCACGTAACCGATCAGGTTGGCGGCATAACCATTCTGCGGATACAGGCGCCGGCTGGCCATCACCATCTCCAGCTCCGGAAATTGGTCCCGGTGTGCCGCGATAAAATCCTGATCGGCGATGGTGATGTCCTGCTTGATGGGAATTGGCTGGTAGACAGGAGCCGCACTGTATTTGGTGATGGCGGCCTGCACCTGCGCCAGGGGCACGAACAGGCCGCGCGCAATGGCGGGCAAGTCCCGGCGCCAGCTCGTGAGCGTATCCCGCACCAGGTAGGCGGTGAAGGAGGGATAGTTACCCACCAGCAGCCGCCCGCGGCGGTCATAGATGCGCCCGCGCGGCGCCGGAATGGGAATGATGCGAATCCGGTTCTGTTGCGCCAGCTCCGCGTACTTGCCGGCGTTCAGGATCTGCAACTGCCACAAGCCCACCACCAGACCCACAAAGCCGGCCACGATCACATACTGCACCAGCCGCAGGCGGCGTTCCGGGAGCTTGTCCTTGCGATCCAGAATTTCAGCCATGGCTTCTCCCTACACCCATTGCCGGAAGCGGTCGAAGCCGCGGTACAGCAACAGCGCCAGCACACCATTGACCGCTGCCGCCGCGGTCGTTACACCCACCCGCCAAGGCACCGGCGTTCCCATGAGAAAACGTTCCAGAGCGTACACCATCGCCCGGTTGGCCTCATAACACACCACCACCACCACCAGCCGGATGCCGGGATGATCCGCATCGAGCCGTCCACCCAGCGATGCCGTCGCGTAGCCAATGAACGTTTTGGCGATCCCGTTCACCCCCAGCGCCAAATGCGACAAGCTGTCCTGCAGTAGGCCCAGCACCGCGCCCAACGCCGCCGCGCCGCCCGCGCGGCGATGGCTGGCCGCCCAGTAAATGACGATGAGCAGTGGCAAATCCAGGTACACCGCTGCATGCACCACCACCGGCAGATAGGTTTGCAGCACCAGCGCCAGGACAACGACAATGGGGAAAAACAGCGGCGGGAAGCGGACGATGCTGGCTTCGGCGCGCGAGGTGGAGAAAAGCTGCGGCACAGCAGCTTTATTGTACGGGAGCGCTGAACTCTGCGCGGGCGCTACAGCGGCAGGGCGGGCGGGGGAATCAGCCGCGTCAGCACCAGCGGCGCCCGCTCCCGGCGCCAATCCTGCCGCCGCACCTGCACGCTGTAGGCAAACGCCACCAGGCTGAGCAGCAGCAGAGCAAGTGCGAACCAGGAAGATTGGTTAGAGCTGTGTGCGTGCTTCATCGCTTAAGCCACCAGGAAACCGGCTGCCGCTGCCGTCCCTCACTCCCGAACGGCAGCGGCATCTTGCGGCGGGAACCGGTCAGAGTTTGCCGCCTTTACTGATAAAGACACCGCCATCCCGGTTTCTTGCACTCTTTATTTTTTGCCCCGGAGATCGCCTCCCTGGGCCGCGTCTGCGCTAGAATCCAGACAGATCCGTATGCCCGGCGCCCTGGCAGCTTCGCGGTTCGATTGCAACCCGGCATTGGTGTCGGCCTGGACGCACGAAATCGAAGCGCGCCATCTGCCCGCCGGCGCGAGCTTGCGCGACCGCCGGCAATTCCATCGGCGCCTGCACCTGGACGACTTGATCCTGGCGCGCGCCTGCGCCCAGGGACAAGCGCAGGCATGGGAGGAGTTCTGGCAATCCTACCAGCCGCGCTTGCGTGCTGCCGCCCGCAGGCTGACGCATGACAGCGCCCGGGCACAGGAGCTGGCCGACGGTCTGCTGGGGGATCTGTTCGGCCTCGCCCCCGACGGCACGCCGCGGCCCTCGCGCCTGCTCAGCTACTGCGGATTGGGGAGCCTGGAGGCATGGTTATGCACCCTGATGGCGCGCTCGCATTTCAACCAGACGCGGCAGCAGCGGCGCCACATTCAGCTCGACGACTGCGAGCCTCTGCAGCGGATTCTCCTTGCGCCTCCGGTCGAGCCGGCGCTGCGGCGTGCGGGCCGGCAGTGCGTGGAAACGGCGGTGGGGCGGGTGCTGCGTGACGCCGCCGGCCCGGCGCGTTTGCTGCTCTGCCTGTATTTTCTCGACGGACGCACCCTCGCCGAAATCGCTGTGCTGCTGCGCGTGCATGAGTCCACCGTCAGCCGGCGGCTGGACCGGGTGCTGCTCCAGTTGCGGCGCCAGACGCGGCGCGAGCTGCGCCGCTTGGGCCTGCGCCCAGCGCTGGCGGAGGCGGCACTGCGCGCCGACCCGCGCTGGTTGAACGTAGATGTGCGTGGCGCACTGCGCGCCCAGACCCAGGAGGGCCCGCATGGACTTTGAGCCCCATCCCTCCGACGATCTGCTCGGCGCCTACGCGGAAGGCGGACTGGGAAAGCCTCAGCGGCGCCGGCTCGAACAGCACTTTGCCGCCTGCGGCGATTGTCGGGATCTCCTGCTGGCGGCCAGTCAAATGTTGCCGCCTCCTCTCCTCACCGTGCGCGCGCCGCACGGAGCCCGCCGGACCGCCTGGGCGCTGGCGGCAAGCGTGGTGCTGGTCGCCGCCGCTGCGCTGCAGTGGATACTGCCCCCGCAGCGGCCGCCCGCACCCCTGGCCTCCTTCGCGCTGCAGCGGCTGCAACCGGCAGCCGCCTCCGCGTCTGCGGCTCCGCGGCCGCGACTCCAAGCCGCGTCCGATCGCCCCGAAGACGCGCCGCATCGGTGGGTCGCCATTACCCCCAGCGTGCCCCCAGTTCTGCCCGCCATGGCCATGGGCGCCGCGCCGGCTCCGGCTGCTGCCCCTCCCACCCGTCTTGACTTCTCCACGTTGCGCTCGGGTTTCAGGGATCAGCAAGCCACCGTGCTGACCCGCAAACGCCTGGCGTCCTGGGGTGGCGTGACCATGCCGCAGCCCACGCTCGCCAGCGCCCCCAGTACCCTGGTGCTGCCGCGGGGACCGCGGTTGGATTCTGAAGCAGGGGCCGCCTGGCCCATGGCTTCGGGGTTCACCAACACCGGCACCGCTGTTTCCGTTCCCCTCACCGCGCCCCTCACCGCCTCCCTGGGCTGGGCCATTTCGCGCAGCGGTGACTTGCTGAAGGCCGTGGCTTCCGGCATCTGGAAAACTGTCCCGCTCGCCCCCGGCGTGCAGGTCCGCGTGCTGCTGGTGCGCGGCAAACGCATTTGGGCGGCGGGACAGTCGGATGCACTGTTTACCTCTTCCGACCGCGGCGCCCACTGGACGCGTGTCAGTCTGCCAACCGTATCGTCCCGCCCCGAACCACTCCAGTCCATCACGTTCGCCGATTCCGAGCACGGCGTCGTCACCGCCGTAGACGGGCAAACCTGGACCACCAGCGACGGCGGCCAGACCTGGGTCCCGCACTAAAAAGCGGGACGATCGCGTCACCGCTCGCCGAGCAGGGATGCGATGTGAGCCTCCAGGTCGGTTGCACTGACGAGTCCGGCACGATAGGCGGCGGCAATGCGCCCCTCGCGGTCAATGAGGAACGTGTTGGGCATGCGTTGAAAGGCAAAATTCAGTTCGGCAAGGAGACCAAGTCGCCATGCAACCAAGAATGAGGAACCCAGTAGCAGTACTGCCTGATGCTTTGAAGGCTTTGCTCGCCTTGGACAAGGCTACGAGGAGCGCTGCGCTGCCGTACGTGACCCGCACCCTCGTCCATCTGCGCGTGAGCCAGATCAACGGCTGCGGCGTTTGCACCGACATGCATTCGCGTGACCTGAAGAAAGCCGGACAAAGTGACGAGCGCATCCTCACTGTCGCGGCCTGGCGCGACACGCCATATTTCACCGAGCCGGAGCGAGCCGCCCTTGCGCTGGCAGAGGCCGCAACGCGGATCAGCGACCGGCCGGATCCGGTGCCGGATGCGGTCTGGAACGAAGCCGCGCGCCACTACGATGAGCCGGCGCTCGCGGCCTTGCTTGTGCAAATTGGCCTGATCAACATCTTCAACCGTCTCAATGCTGTTACCAAACAGGTGGCCGGCGAGTGGACGCAATCGGCAGAAGCGGCAACACCGGGAGGGACGAGCCATTCTGCGGCCTGAGGTCAGGAACTAAAGAGAGTCGGGCGGGTTAGTGGCCAGGGCAAGTCCCGCCTTGGCCTTCTGCACCCCGGCCTGCTCCGGCAGAGCCGAATTCCTCCCCTAGGACGTATCAAGTGGGCGGTCCCCTCTTTTTTTGATACAGCGCGGAGGTTAGTCTCCGGCAGTTGCTGCACCCGTGAGATCGCGACTAGCCGCGATCTCACGGGCAAATTCGTCAGGCGTTCGCTCCCCGGGCGCCCTGAGCGACCGGGCGGGCATGGCCGCCTACTGGCGGTCCAGAAACGCCAGTGCCAGCGCCCAAGCCACCCGCGCGGAGCTGGGTTCGTAGCTTTCGCGCTGATCGTTGAAGAAGCCGTGACCGGCGGCGGAAAAGGTGCATTCGGCAAACGGTTTCCCGGCGGCGCGCAACAGATCGGCGAACTCGTCGCGCTGCGCCTTGGGAATATGCTGATCCTGATCGCCCCAGACCAGCAGCAGCGGCGCCTGTGTGTCGGCCGCGCTCTCGCGCAGGCTCAGGATATTGCCACCGTAAAACGATGCCGCCGCCTGCAGTGGCAGCACTTGCGCGGCCAGCGCCGCCATGCGTCCGCCCATGCAGAACCCGATGGCCGCAACCTGACCCACGTGCTGTTCCACCATCCAGTCATGGCAGGCGCGGAGATCGGCCTTCTGGCCTTCCATCGTCATGGCCTTCATATGCGGCATGGCCGGACGGAAATCGCTGTAATCGAGATCGAAGCGCGGCGCGGTGCGGTGAAACAGATCGGGCGCGAGCGCGCACCAGCCCTGCTCGGCCAGGCGCCGCGCTACATCCTGAATATGTCCGTTCACACCGAACGCTTCCTGGAACACCAAAACGCCACGCGCGGGCCCAGACTCCGGCCGGGCGAGGTAGGCAGCCATGGTGGTGCCGTCGCTTACGGCCAAGCTGACCCATTCGGTTTTCATGTCCATAGGATAGACCGGGTTCACGCGGCGCGACGGGAAAATTGCTCTTGTAATGATGGATGCGCCATGCGCGCTTGCAACAGCGGAGCGGCGGCGACTGCGGCCAGACCCGCGCCCAGCAGCGCCCATTGCCATCCCGCCGGCCGATGCAGCGCCAGCCACAACTCACGGCTCTGCGAGCGTGCGCGCGCGTCGAAGCGCCCGTGGGCGCCGTGATCGCTGTCCACCGGCTGGAAGAGATTATCAGGCCGCTGTGGATCTTCCGGTTCCTCGGTTTGCTGCGCCCGATAATTGCTCCGGCCGAGGTAGTGATCCAGCCATCCGGCAACGAACTTGTTGCCCTGTGCTGCCTTCACCGTGGATCCGCCCACCAGGATCTGGCGCCGCTTATGGTGGATGGCGAAATGCACGGCGCGGGCCGCCAGCTCCGGCTGGTAAATCGGCGGTACCGGCTGCGCGCGTCGCGGCAACCGGCTTTTCACCCAGTCGAATTGCGGTGTGTTCATGCCCGGCATCTGCACCATGGTTACGCGCACCCGGCTGCGATCATGGATCAGCTCACAACGCAGCGATTCCGTAAATCCCTGAATTGCATGCTTCGCGCCGCAGTACGCCGCCTGCAGTGGGATGCCGCGGTAGGCCAGCGCCGAGCCGACCTGCACAATCACCCCGCGATTCCTCGGCAGCATCCGCTTCAGCGCCGCCATGGTGCCATACACCACCCCCAAATAGGTGACCTCGGTAACCCTTTTGATTTCCTCCGGCAGCAGATCCTTCACCGGAGAAAAAACCGATGTCATGGCGTCGTTAATCCAGACGTCGGGAGGTCCCCAGCGGTTTTCCACTCGCGCCGCAGCGGCCTCGACCTGGCCGGCGTCGGCGACGTCCGTCGGCAGCGCCAGCGCTTCCCCACCCGCGGCCTCCACTTCCGTCCGTGCCGCCTCCAGACCCATATGCCCGCGAGCCAGCAATCCAATTTGGGTTTTGGGTCCGGCCAACTCCCTGACGATGGCCCGCCCCACACCCGCCGAAGCGCCTGTGATCACGATCACCATGCAGCGGTTGGATGCGCTCGCCCAAGCTGTTGTATCTGTCAACTCCCAAAAAGATGCTTCCCTCCCTGAGCAGCTTCGCATACGATGTTGGGGCGTGAGTCTGGACACGGGGGATAAGCATATGAAGCAAAATTTTCTGGTAGGTGTCGCCGCCGGTGCAGCGGTGGCCATGGCCGGGTGGATGGGCTTCGGTTCCCAGCCGGTGCGGGCACAATCCGGCGGGGTGAACCAGGCGCTGGCGAACCTGCATTACCGCCTCATCGGCCCGTTTAACGGCGCTCGCGTCGAGGCGGTGAGCGGCATTCCGGGCAATGCCAGGGTCTGGTATTTCGGGGCGGTCGACGGCGGCGTGTGGAAAACCACCGACGCCGGCAAATCCTGGAAGCCGCTGTTCGATAAAGAGCCGGTACAATCCATCGGCGCGCTGGAAGTGGCGCCGTCGGATCCCAACATTATCTACGTGGGCACGGGCGAAGGCGACCTCCGCAACGATATCTCCTACGGCGATGGCATGTACAAGTCCACCGACGCCGGCAAAACCTGGCAACATATCGGTCTGGATGAGACGCAGCACATCGCCCGGCTCATCGTCGATCCTCAAAATCCCAACCGTGTCTTCGTGGCGGCGCTCGGCCATGCCTCCGGCCCAAATAGCCAGCGCGGCATTTTCCGCACGCTCGATGGCGGCCAGACCTGGCAGAAGGTGCTGTACAAGAACGACAAAACCGGCGGCGTGGACGTGGCTTTCGATCCTCTCAACACGCAAGTCCTCTACGCCGCGCTGTATCAGTTCGATCGTCTTCCCTGGCGCGCCGATAGCGGCGGTCCGGGCAGCGGGCTCTACAAATCCACCGACGGCGGCACCACCTGGACGCAGCTCAGCGGCCACGGCCTGCCCACCGGCGTGCTGGGCAAAATCGGCATCGCGGTCGCGGCCAACGGACAGCGCGTGTATGCGCTGATCGAAGCCCAAAAGGGCGGCCTCTACGTTTCCAACGACGCCGGCGCGACCTGGAAGCTGGTGAACAGCAGCGATCAGTTCCGCCAGCGCGCCTGGTATTTCACTACGATTTTTGCCGACCCCAAAAATGTGGACGAAGTCTACATCGAAAATACGGGCTTGTTCCGATCCATGGACGGCGGCGTCAAGTTCCGGACCATCCATGGAGGCGACAGCCACGGCTTTTGGATTGATCCCGACAACTCGGCCCACATGATCACCAGCTCAGACGAGGGCGCGTTCATCTCGCTCGACAACGGCAAGACCTGGTCCACCAACCTCAACCAGCCCACCGGTCAGTTCTATTCCATCGCCGCCGACAACGACGTGGACTATCACGTCTACGGCGAAAAGCAGGATGCCGGTTCGGTGGTGATCGCCACCCGCACCAACCACGGCATCATCGGACCGCAGGATCAGTACAGCGCCGCCGGTGGCGAGAGTGGCTGGCTCGTGCCGAAACCAGACGATTCCAACATTGTTTACGGTGAGTCCTACGACGGTGATATGAGCCGCTACAACGTCAAGCTGCACCTGTCGACGCCCATCGGCCCCTGGCCCGACAACCCCATGGGCCACGGCGACATTGATATGAAGTACCGCTTCCAGTGGTCAGCGCCAATCGCCACCTCGCCCTGGGATCCGAACGTGGTCTACTACGGCGGCAATGTGCTGTTCAAGAGCGACGACATGGGCAACCACTGGCAGATCATCAGCCCCGATCTGACCCGCAACGACAAGAGCAAGCAGCTTTCCTCCGGCGGTCCCATCACCCAGGACAATACCAGCGCCGAATACTACGACGTCATTTTCTCCATCGCCGTCTCGCCCGTCCAGCAGGGGATCATCTGGGTGGGCAGTGACGACGGGCTGGTCCACATCACGCGCGATGGCGGCCAGACCTGGACCGACGTCACGCCACCCGATCTGAAGACCCCCGACCACCAGTGGGCCAAGATCGGCAATATTACCGCCTCGCCCTTTGAGGCCTGCACGGCCTATGTGGCCGCACGCCGCAACAAGCTGGATGATTTCGCTCCCTACGCCTACCGGACCGACGACTGCGGCCAGACTTGGACCAAAATCACCGATGGCATCCCCGACGGCTACTATGTGCAGCGCGTCACCAGCGACACTGTGCGCAAGGGCCTGCTGTTCGCCGGCACTGAGCGCGGCGTGTTCGTCAGCTTTGACAATGGCGCGCAGTGGCAATCGCTGCAGTTGAACCTGCCGCACGTTTCCGTGCGCGATCTGCTGGTGCATGGCAACGATCTGGTGCTGGCCACGCACGGCCGCGCCTTCTGGAGCCTGGACGACATTACGCCGCTGCGCCAGTGGAACCCCGCCATCGCCTCGGCGCCGCTCACGCTGTTTCAGCCCGAGCCGGCGATGCGTACCTACGGCGGCGGCTTCGGCTTTTTCGGCCGCGGCGGCGGCAACTTCGCCCAGAACCCTCCTGGTCCGGCCGTGATTGATTACTATTTGGCGCAGCCGCCGCAGGGACCGGTCCGGATCACCATCACCAACGCCGCCGGCGAGGTGATGAAAACCTTCAACAGTGCCAATAATCCCAAGCCGCACGCCAACAGCGGCCGCGGCCGCGGCGGCTTTGCGCGCTTCTTCCAGCGTGGCGTGACCGTGCCCGACCAGCAGGGCTTCAACCGCTTCGTCTGGAATCTGCAGGCGCTGACCGCGCCCGATCCCATCAAGGGCGAAGTGCTCTGGGGCGCGCGCGGCGGCCTCACGCCCACGGTGCCCACTGGCGTCTACACCGTGAAGCTGACCGTGGACGGCCAATCCTATACCCAGCCGCTGACGGTGACCCTCGACCCCCGCCTGCACGCCAGCCACGCGGATCTGGTGGCGCAATGGGAGCTGGCGGTGAAGATCAACCACGATCTCACCCAGGCCTGGGGCGCGGTGCGGCAGATGCTGGCGCTGCAAAAGCAGATTGCCGCGGTGGACACCTCCGCGTCCGGTTCGGTCCAGAGCGCTGGCACGGCCCTGCACGCCAGGTTGCACACGGTGATTTACAAGATCTCCGACCTCAACAACAAGAGCGGCGAGGATCCGCTCAACTACCCCGTCATGCTCGACAACAAGCTGGCGGTGCTGGGCGGCCGCGTCGAGCAGTGCACCTGCGCCCCACCGCCGCTGGTGGTGGACGTCTACACGCTGCTCAACTCGCAGTTGCACGCGCAGTTGGCCGCTTGGCGGGAGCTGCAGTCCAGGAACGTGGTGGCCTTCAACTCGCTGCTGCAGCGAAACAACCTCAAACCGATTGCGGTGTCTTCCCGCCGGTAGGTGCGGCAATTGCCGCTCCCGGCAAACGGCGCAGAATTCCGCACTCTCCGCGTTAGCGGCGGCACCACTCGCGATATTCGGCCGTGGTGGCGAAGGCGTGGAAGGAGGCATCGTCTAATACCGGCTTGTAGGTGTGGATGAATGCGTAGCGCAGTCGCTGCTCCAGCGGCCGCCGCGCGGCGGCTTCGAATTCCTCTTGCCAGTCCTGACGAACCGCCGCCATGGCTACAGTTTACGCTCGGCGGGGCGAGAGCCGGAGCCGGAAAAAGCTGTGTAGCCGGGCGTCGCGATGAACCTTGGCGAGCCTCGAGGCGGCGGCGATCGAGATCGAGCGGGCGTCACCGGTTAGGTAAGATAAAAGGATGCTCACCGGCGCTGAAATTCGCCGCCGTTTTCTCGATTTCTTCCAGGTGCGCGACCATCGCGTGGTGCCTTCCTCGCCGCTGGTGCCGCAGGGCGATCCCACGCTGCTGTTCACCAACGCCGGCATGAACCAGTTCAAGAACGTGTTCCTGGGCCTGGAAAAGCGCGACTACGTGCGCGCCGCCTCGGTGCAGAAATGCGTTCGCGCCGGCGGCAAGCACAACGATCTGGAGAACGTCGGTTTCACCCAGCGCCACCACACCTTTTTCGAGATGCTGGGCAATTTCAGCTTCGGCGACTATTTTAAGGACGAAGCGATTCCGCTGGCGTGGGAGCTGCTGACGCAGGGCTTCGAGCTGCCGCGCGAACGGCTGTACGCCACCGTCTACGAAGACGACGACCAGGCCGAAGGCATCTGGCGCAACTCGGTCGGCCTGCCGGTGGAGCGCGTCTTCCGGCTGGGGGCGACGGAGAACTTCTGGGCGATGGGCGAGACCGGCCCCTGCGGTCCGTGTTCGGAACTGCATTACGACCAGGGGCCGGAGGCGAGCGAGCGCGGCCACCGCGACTGCCGCTTCCCCTGCGACTGTGGCCGTTACGTCGAAATCTGGAATCTGGTCTTCATGCAGTTCGAGCGCGACGCCTCGGGCACCATGACGCCGCTGCCGCGCCCTTCGATTGACACCGGTGCGGGACTGGAACGGCTGGCGGCGGTACTGCAGGGCAAGCGCGGCAACTACGATACGGATCTGTTCCAGCCCTTGATCCAGGCGGCGGCCGCGCGTGCGGGCGTCCGCTACGGCGCGGCCGAACGCAGCGATATCGCCCTGCGGATTCTCGCCGATCACGCCCGCGCCGCCACCTTCCTGATTCACGACGGCGTGCTGCCCGCCAATGAAGGCCGCGGCTACGTGCTGCGAAAAATCGTGCGCCGGGCGCTGCGCCACGGCCGCACCATCGGCCTGGAATCGGCCTTTTTGTACGAGCTGGCCGGCACCGTGGCCAATGTGATGGCGCCGGCGTATCCCGAGCTGGAGGCCAGTCGAGAACGCGTGGCGGCAGCGCTGCGCGCTGAAGAGGAACGCTTCGCGCAAACGCTGGCACTGGCGCTGGGCGAGCTCGAGCGCGTGCTCGAAGTCCAGCCCGAACGCCTCGACGGCGCTGCTGCGTTTCGTCTTTACGATACCTTCGGCCTGCCGCTGGATCTGTTGCGCGAAATCGCCCACGAGCGCGCCTTTACCCTCGACGAGGTCGGCTTCGAGGCGGCGCTGGAGCAGCAGCGCCAACGCGCGCGCAGCAGTTGGAAAGGGGGCGGGCAAGCCAGCGCCGGCGGCGTTTACCAGGAGCTGGCCGCCGCTGCCCGCACCCGCTTCGAGGGTTACGAAGCCACCGACAGCCCGGATAGCACCCTGCGCGCGTTGCTGCGCGCCGGCGAGCCCGTGGATGCCGCAGCGCCGGGTGACGAGCTGGAAGCAGTGCTCGATCATACGCCCTTTTACGCCGCCAGCGGCGGCCAGATCGGCGACCGCGGCGTGTTCACCACCTCCCGCGGTCTAGCCGCCGACGTGCTCGATACCTACGCGCCGGTCGAGGGTCTGAGCGTACATCGCATCCGCGCCCGCCAGCCGCTGCGTACCGGCGAACATGTGGAAGCCACAGTTGATGTGACGCGCCGCAACTCCACCCGCCGCAATCACACCGCGACGCACCTGCTCCACGCCGCCCTGCGGCAGGTGCTGGGCGCGCATGTGAAGCAGGCGGGGTCGGTCGTCGAGCCGGCGCGACTGCGTTTTGATTTTAGCCATATTGCTCCGATCACGGAGGCGCAGCTGGAGCAGATCGAGCGCCTGGTCAACCACGAAATTCTCGAAAACGCGCCGGTCGAGACCCGCATCATGGTGCTGGAGGAAGCGCTCGCCACCGGCGCCATGGCCCTGTTCGGCGAAAAATATCGCGAGCAGGTGCGGGTGGTCTCGGTGCCCGGCTTCAGCCAGGAATTGTGCGGCGGCACGCACGTGCGGCGCACCGGCGACATCGGCCTGTTCAAGATCCTGTACGAGACCAGCGTGGCCGCCGGCGTGCGCCGCATCGAAGCCGTCACCGGCGAAGGCGCCTGGGAGGCCAGCGCCCACGCCGCCGCCCGGCTGCACCGCCTCGGCGCCTTGCTCAGCGCCAACGACGCCGACGCGGTCGAAGCGCTGGAGCGCCTGCTCGAACAGACGCGCCAACTGCAGGAGGAAAATCAGCGCCTGCGCATGCAGGCCGCGCAAGCCCAGGCGGGCCGCGGCGCCGAAGCCGGCCCCCGCTTGGTGGCCGGAGTGAAGGTGCTCGCGGTCCGCGCGGACAATCTCCAGCGCCCGCAGCTTCGCAGCCTGGTGGACGAGCTTCGGCAAAAAATCGGCAGCGGCGTGGTCGCTTTGGGCAGCGTGAGCGAAGGCAAGGCCGCGCTGCTGATCGCCGTCACCCCCGACTGCAGCCCCAGCCTTCCTGCCGGCGCCATCCTCAAGGCCATCCCCGGCCTGCGCGGCGGCGGGCGCGCCGAGCTCGCCGAGGCCGGCGGCGCCGACCCGGCCCAGCTCGACCGCCTGCTGGAGCAGGTCTATGCCGCCGTCGCCACCGCCGCCGCTGCCGGCGAGGCCTCCATCGAAAA
>JBOGKM010000016.1:0-2043 GCA_050747745.1 Terriglobales bacterium | reverse complement strand
TGACGCTGGCCGTGAACTCATCCGGCCAGGCCACGGCGCCGGGATTCCCCGGCGCGTCTTCGGACATTACTTTCCCTCCTTGACTGACACACTGCCGCCCTTCCCCATGCACGCGGCTCTCCCGCGCCCGGAGTACTACGGCGGCTCCGCCCCACCCGCGCCTTCGGCAGGCGTCGCGCCTCTCCCCGCCAGCCGCCCCGGCAAGGCGGCGGGCGGGGAACGCACGCGGGTGGTTCCCACGTTCGCTGTCGTCCGGTTGACGGGTTAGGCACCCGGCTGTGCCCCTGCGGTCTCGCCACGGCTACGCCGCAGTCAATTCACCGTGACCTCCAGGCCCAGGCTCTGAAGGCCCTGCCCGAAGTTCCCCGCCCGCGATGAGGGGCGGGTACGCACCGCTGTCCAGCCCGTATCCACCGGATTTGAGCTGGCGGGACGTCAAGAGGCGTAACAACACCGGTTCCTCGCGTATACCTTCCCGTCTCGCTCACCGCGCCCGGCCCATCCGGCAGTACCAGGCCGGCGCGACTTTGTCGAGGCTGCTCCCGCCCTCACCGGCGACCCCCGGCTCAGGCTGCCTCCAGCTTCACCCCGCCGCTGCGACGGCAGGGAGATGGACGGTCTCTCACCTCCATCCGCAACGACAGCGCCTCGTGGCGCAATCCGATCCGTCCCACCGCCACTTATAGAGGGCAGCGAGCTCGGGGCCGGGGTAGTCCTCGTAGTCCATCAGGTCGGTGACCAGGCAGAACATCTCCGGCACGGCCTGGCCCTCCACGGTGACGTAGTACTCGATGACGCGCACTGTGATGGTGACGCCGTCGCCGGACAGCTCCGCCTCATACGAGCCGTCGGGCAGGATGGGCGAGGTCCTGCGCAGCGGGATGTCGCTCTTGAGCCTGATCAGCACGTGCGTGGAGGCGATCAGCCGGGCGATCCGCGCCGCCCCGTGATAATTCCTGTCCATCAGCCAGATCCAGCCGGGGTCGAGGAGCCACGGGCAACTCTTCATGGCCTCGTCGAGCAGGGACTGCTCCGAGGCGGCCTTGTCCGCTCCGGCCGGCCCGTGCGGCACCGCGAACATGGCCCGGCAGCCGCAGCACGTCACGGGCAGCGCCCTGGCCTGCGGGTACGGCCCGGAGTCGTCCGCCGTGCCGGCGGTCCCGAAGAACGCCCTGTTCGCGGGCGTGTCCGGCACCCGGATCAGCGTCCCGTCCAGCGACCCCGCCGTCAGCGGCCTCTTCCTCCCGATGGTCACCGCGCCGGGGCAGCCACCCTGCTGATGCTCCCGCCACGCCTGCCCGAGCAGCAGATCCCGCAGTTCCTCCAGCGGGACCGGGCCGAGCGCCCGCCGCCAGTCCCCGGCCGACCGCGCCGACGCCGGCCGCCACGGCCGCGCCCACGGGACCAGGGCCAGGTCCCCGGCCAGCGCGGTGATCACCTCCTGCACCGGGGCCTGCGGCATCAGCGTCATCAGCACGATCACCCGCACCATGAACGCCCTGGCTAGCAGCCGCTCCCGCTCGCCCTTCACCAGCCGGGCGTCCAGCCGCGCCTCCCCGGCGACCTGGCCGGCCACTCCCGCCCCAGCGGCCTCCTCCAGCGGCCCCAGCGTCGCGTGGTGCACAGGGCTGCCCTTCGCCCGGACCTGCCCGCCCCTGCTGACCTGCGCGTCCGCGACCGCGACCAGCTTCAGGAACGCCACCGCCCCGCCCGTCCGGATCCGCGCGGTGCCCCCGACGACCAGCGCGGACCTGTCCGCGTCCCCCAGGTCCCGGCCGCTCTTCAGCGGGGACGCCAGCAACTCCAGCGGCACCGCCACGACCATCCCCGCAGAAACGGACACGGCATGCGGCACGACAGGATAAGAAGAAGGCACGTGAGGCTCCTGTGAAGAAGTGCGAAGTAGACGATCACACTTCTAGCGGGAGCCTCACACATCCCGCAGGCAACCCGGGCAACAAGCCATCAGCCAGGAACGATCACACAACGCAACCAGGAACCGGTGGCAGCGCCCAGTCGCTTGGCCTTAAGCCGCTGGCATTG
>JBOGKM010000015.1:0-1310 GCA_050747745.1 Terriglobales bacterium | reverse complement strand
CCGCTGTGGCGGACGATCTTGAGCGACTCAGTGCCGATGTAGCGCTTGGCGAGCGCCCACTCGTCGGACTGCTCGGCCAAGATCGCGCCGACGAGGCGGATCACCGCCTTTCGGTTGGGGAAGATGCCGACGACGTCGGTGCGCCGGCGGATCTCTTTGTTCAAGCGCTCCTGGGGGTTGTTGCTTCTGATCTTCGCCCAGTGCTCGACGGGGAAGGCGGTGAAGGCGAGCACGTCTGTGGCGGCGTCCAAGAGGTAGTCGGCGGCATCGAGGAAGCCGGTCTCGGTGAGCTTGGAGCTGACGTCGCCGAGGCGCGTCCACACGGTCTCCCGGTCGGGTTGGGCGAAGACGCTCCTCACCAAGGTGGCGACCAGGGGCCATGAGCCCTTCGGGACCCGGCCACAGAAGTTCGCCATGAAGTGCGTCCGACACCTTTGCCAGGACGAGTCGCTCAAGACCTGGGCGATCGCCGCCTTGATGCCACCGTGGGCGTCGGAGACGACGAGCTCCACTCCTGAGAGCCCACGGGCGACGAGCGAGCGCAAGAACCCCGTCCAGGCTGCGGTGTCTTCGACAGTGACGATGTCGAGACCGACGATCTCGCGCTTTCCCTCTGCGTTCGCGGCCGTCGCGACCACGACCGCGACGTTCACGACCCGGCCCCCTTCGCGCACCTTCTGGGTGAGCGCGTCGATCCACAAGTACCGGTAGGGCCCGTTGTCGAGCGGGCGCTCTCTGAACTCGGCGACGAGGACGTCGAGCTCTTTTGCGAGGCGGGAGACCTCGGACTTGGAGATGCCTTCGATCCCGAGCGCCTTCACGAGATCGTCGACGCGGCGCGTGGAGACGCCTTCGACGTAGGCCTGGCAGACGACGGCGACCAGAGCCTGCTCGGCGCGCCGGCGTGGCGTGAGCAAGAACTCGGGGCTGTAGACGCCTCGGCGGAGCTTGGGGACCGCCAGGTCCTCGACCGTCCCCGCCCTCGTGTCCCAGCGCCGAGTCCGGTAGCCGTTGCGCTGGTTGGTCCGCTCCTCGGCCCGCTCGCCGTAGGCGGCGTTGCACTGCATCGATGCCTCGGCTGACATGAGCGCCTCGGCGAAGCTCTGGAGCATCGCCCGCACGAGGTCGGGGTCGTGCTCTTCGAAGTACTTGCGCAGCCAGGCGCCCGCGTCGATAGTGGTGGGGACAGTCACCGTGATCCTCCTCAAGTGGTTGGTCCAACTTCTTCTTGAGGTTGACGCGGTGACCGTCGCGTCTGGGGGATGGTGCCTCAGCTCACCGGCTCGTACACCACTTCTCGGGACTCAACT
>JBOGKM010000014.1:0-49669 GCA_050747745.1 Terriglobales bacterium | reverse complement strand
CGCCCCCCACGCGGGCGGCTCCGGGCTCCGCTCCGGCCCCCAGCGCAGCTTTATCAACCCGCCCACGGTGGGGCCAAATTACGTGAGCACGCCGGGGCCAGAAACTATTGACGAACGCAAAGCAGGGCGAGACGAGAGCTCAGCATGGCCAGCAGGCACGAAGTCAGTGTGTTTTCAGGGCGCGAGGGCGCCACGGAAGGGAGCGCGGCCGAGGCCGCGGCAGCGGGCGAGGCAGCGCCGAGTGGGGTGGCATCCTCGCGCGGCGGCGGGGTTGCGCCGGACCCCGAGGCCGACGCCAAGCCGAAGCGCCGCACCTTCGCCGCGGCGTACAGGCGCTGGTTCCCGAAGCAGGCCGACGCCGCCAACGGCCGGGGCAAGTCGGGCGCACCGCGGCGGCGCGAAGGCCGGTATTCGTCGGCGTTGACGGGCTGGCACCGGGAGCGCGCCGCCGCCACCGAGGAGGCGTTCTCGCGGCCGCGCGGCCCCAAGCCCAGGCGCACGGCCGAGGAGGCCGAGATCGAGAAGCCGCGCCGGCGCAAGCAACGGTTGGAGGAAGATCTGCGCAAAGCCGAGGTCGTCATCGAGGTTCAAAAAAAAGTGGCCAGGCGATTGCGCCAGCCCGCTTCCGAGACCCCGGGGCAAAAGCCGATGATTCAGGCGGCCATCGACGAACGGACGGCACGGGCGAGGCGCCGACAGGCCTGCCACGCCTTGGCCGTGCCGCGGGCGACCTGGTGTCGCCGCTGGCGCCCGCCCCAACCGCGGCGCCGGCCGGGTGTTTCGAATATACGCGCGGCACAGCGCCGTCAAATTAAGACCGGGTGGCGCGAACAATACCAATTTGGCCCATGAACGGACCTGGTTTGGGGGTATCGCTGCAGACGGAGAATCCGAGCTCTCGCAGGCGCGCTTCGAGGAGCCCGAGGTCGGTGTCGCTCCGGTACCCGGTGCCGAAGCCCAGGTGGTACTCCAAGACTAGGGATTTGACCCCCCGCCAGTCCTTTGCGGTCGTCTCCCAGAGGAGCGCGTGCTCGCCGCCCTCGCAGTCCGCTTTCATTAGATCAATTTCGGGTGCCCAGTTCAGGATCTCTTTCGGATTCACTATGCGAACGGGGAGCTTACCCTCTCCCAGGCCACCGCCGTAGATAGAGGAGTAGGTTGAGGCGCCGCGGTGCAAGTTAAGCTCCGCGGTTCCGCAGCCGGCGCCGACGGCACCTTCCCTCACCTCGACGTGGCCGACCCCGTTTTCCGCGAGGTTGCGGCGCAGCGTCCGTACGCAATTTGGGTTGGGCTCGATCGCGAGCACGCGCCCGTTTGGCACAAGGTGCTTTGCGGCGTAGACGGCGAAGGCTCCGATGTTGGATCCGATATCGACAACCGTACCCGTGGTAGGAATCGGATGCAGCGGGGCGTATACGTGACATCCGAAAACCTCGTAAACCGCGCTGATTTCGGAGCGAGTCGTGTTCAGGATGAACGTCGGGCCGCTTCGCAGCTGGAGTCGTCCTTGCGGGCGCATCTGTATTCGGCTCCAGAGGAGGGCGGGGAAATTTTCGACGTTCCTACTCGCCCAAAGGCCGATTCTAATTTTCTGTAGGGCGGGCAGGAGCGCTTGGCTCGGCCTAGGCGCCCATCTGCTGGTTGAATTCATCAAGCGTGGTTCCCGTGCCCGCGCAGGCTCCGGCTCGAAGTGTGGCGATTTTGGAGGCCGGGTCGCAATCGGTACCTCCCGGCGCGCCGTATCTGCGAGCCGGAACGCCTGAGTCCTGATCGCGAAGGCGGAGCGATAAACCAGTGGGAAGGCCCGGGGGGGCACGATCGGCGCCCATTCGAAGAAGAGGCGCCACAAGCGGCCGGTGCCGGCCGGACGGCTGGGGGAGGCGCGGAGCAGTCGGTAGTAGTCCTTCCAGGGTATTTCCCCCCTCAGGCGGCGGCTGAGGGAGTCGGAGAGGACAACGCCCCAAGGCGCCGGCCACGGGCCGGGCAGGCCCGATTTTTTGGCCGCCAGCTCAAAGGCCAAACGGTGAGTGCGCGTTACGCCTTCGTAGACTGCCGCGCCCGATCTCCGGGCGCCGGTGCTTGTGACGTTGCCGCCATGGAAACGCATAAGGCAGAGGGGGGACTGGCTCACCGGCTCTGTGGCTGTGATGGCTAGCGCCTGGACGCAGACCGCCATGTCGGCGGTCGTCCGGAAGCCGGCGGGCAGCGGGAAAATCTCAGCGGCGACTCGACGCCGCAGCGACAAACCCGAGCTCAGCGTCACTGGCGGGGTGCCTCCGGTTGCCGCCATTTCCGGCCCAAACCAGCCTGCCCGCAGCGGTCTCTCAGGGATGATGCCCAGGCGGCGCCCGCCCGGGCCGACCTTCAGCAGCGGATGCATCAGAAGACCCGCCGAGGGCGAACGCGCGGCGGCAGCGAGGACCTGTTCGAGCTTCTCTGGTCTCCAGATGTCGTCGGCGTCGAGCAGACATATCAGCTCGCCGCGGCTCGCCGCGAAGCACGCGTTCAGCGACGCGCCGTGTCCCGAGTTCGACTCGTTGAAAATCGGCTGGATGCGGCTTTCGGTCGCGCACAGTGAGCGGATAACCTCTCGCGAATCATCGGTGGAGGCGTCGTCGCAGAGAATCATTTCCCAGTTTGCATAGGTTTGCGCTCTCGCGCTGTCAACGGCGTCCGCGAGGAAGCGCGCATAGTTATAGTTCGCCGTCAGGATGCTGACGAGCGGATTGGGCGGAAGAGGTCCAGGGATGATCGGTACGTCCATTTAGCTGCTTCGCTCGAGGGTCGCCGCCCAGGTGGGCCGAGAATGTATTGTAGACAAAAGCACGGGTGGATGTGGCTCAGCTAGTCCGGTAAAAAGACAGTTGTTTGAGGACCCCGAGGAGCTGAAATCGAGCCTGACGCAGGCGGATCACGGCGGAGTAAACCAAAATCATCAGCGGGCGTGGAAGCATCGGAATTAGCTCGTTAAAGAGCCTGCGCCTAAAGCGGGCTCTCTTCCACGCGGGGCTCGAGGCCAGCATGCGGCGGTACTGGATCCAGCCCAGGTCACCCCGCAGCCGCCGGCCCAAAGCGCCTTGGATCACCACGCTTTCAGGAAGCGGCCAAGGCCCCGGGATCTGGGAAAGCGCGGCCGCCCCCTCAAAAGCCGCCTGCTCGAGTCGGGCGGCATGGAGGAGTCTATCCGGTTCGAGGTCGACCCGGCCGGTGGTGTTGCTGCTGTGAAATAGCCGCACCCCAAGAGGAGATTTGCTCACCGGCTCAGTTGGCGTCAGCGCCGCGGCCGAGAAGAAAGCGAAAGTATCGGCAAACGACCGGAACTCTTCTGGGATCGGGAAGACCTGCGCGGCGACCGCGCTCCGGAGCGAAACTCCGGAACACGGAGGCATCGGCGGGATCTTCCCCAGCGCTGCCATCGCCGGACCGTTCCAGACGGTGTGTTCGGCAGGGCACCTGTCCATGCCAATGCAGCGCCCAGAGTCGGTCATCTGGAGCAGGGGATGTACCAGCAGGCCGGCAGACGGAGCGCGCTCGGCCGCGGCTACGACCATTTCCAGCTTCCGCGTCATCCAACTGTCGTCGGCGTCGAGCAGGGACACGATCTCGCCCCGGCTGGCGGCGAAGCATGCGTTGAGCGCGGCGGCGTGACCGGAGTTGCGCTTCAGGAAAAGGGGGAGCAAGCGGGGTTCGGCGGCCGCCATTTGCTCGATGAGCGCGCGGGAGCCGTCGGTCGCCCCGTCGTCACAGATGATCATCTCCCAGTTCCCGTAGGTCTGGGCCTGTACGCTGGCGAGTGCCTGCGGCAGGAATCGGGCGAAATTGTAGTTGGCGGTCAGGACGCTGACGAGCGGCCGCTCCGGCATCGGCCCCGGGAAGATGGGCAGTTTCATTCGGCCCCCGCCGCGCTGGGCGCCGCAGCGGGCGCGAGGTCCCGCGCCACACGCAGCGCCGCCGCTACGGCCTGGTCCATGTTGAAATAGCGATATTGGGCCAGCCGCCCAACGAAGTAGACGCCGCGCTCGGCGTCTGCAAGGTCGCGGTAGCGCTGGAAAAGCTCCTGCCCCGAGGCCAGGGGAACCGGGTAGTAGGGTTCACCCTCGGCCATCGGGTATTCCCGGCAGATGGTCGTGCCCGGGGCGGTCTGGCCGGTCAGGTGCTTGAACTCCGTGATGCGGGTATAGGCGTGCTCGTTGGGGAAGTTGACGGTTCCGACGGGCTGGAAACGCGGCGTGCGCGGATGGTGCTCGAACTCGAAACGCAGCGAGCGGTACGGCAGCGGCCCATAGCAGGCGCTGAAATAGGCGTCAATGGCGCCCGTATAGATCACGCGCTCGGGCTTCCAACGCCGGCGATATTCGAAAAAGTCAACTCCGAGCTCGACGCGGATGCTGGGATGGTCGAGCATGCGACGGAAGAGAGCGGTGTAGCCGTCGGCCGGCATCGCCTGAAATTGGTCGGTGAAGTAGCGATCGTCGTCGTTGGTGCGAACCGGGATGCGTGCCGCCACCGACGCGGCGAGCTCGCGTGGTTCCAGGCCCCATTGCTTGCGGGTATACCCGTGGAAAAATTTCTCGTAGAGATCCCGGCCGACGGCGTTGAGCACCACGTCCTCGCTGGTACGGACCGGGTCCCGCGGCTCGCGCCGCCGCTCGTAGAAGGCAGCAACCCCGGCCTCGTCCAGCGTTAGATCGTAGAGCCGGTTGACGGTGGTGCGATTGATGGGGATCGGCAATAGCTGGCCGTCCACGCTGGCGAGGACACGGTGTTCGTAGGGCCGCCAGTTCGTGAACTGGGAAAGGTAACGGAACACATGCTCGGCGTTGGTGTGGAAGATGTGCGGACCATACCGGTGGATAAGGATGCCGTGCTCGTCAGGCTCGTCAAAGGCGTTCCCTCCGACGTGGTCACGCCGGTCCAGTAAAACGACGTCCTCCCCCAGAACCGTTGCAATCCGCTCGGCCAGCGTCGTTCCCGAAAATCCGGCGCCGACGACTACCCAGTCAGGCCTCATGCACCCGCCGTGAGACCGGACCCGGACTCTTTGCCGCCGGTCAGGGCGCCGGATCGCAGGACGAGGACCGCCATCGCGATGGCCACCACGGCTTCGCTGGCGACTACGGCCCAGACCATCCCCTCGGCTCCCAGTCGCGGGACCAGCACCAGCATCGCCGAAATGTTGATCGCGGCTGCGCCGGCGAGGATTGTGTTCACTGCCCAATCCATTCCGAGCGGGAGCATGATTTGCAAGGCTAACACATTCGAAACGGCGATCGGGAAAATTAGCAGCGAGAGTCCGTGGAGCAGCGGCACAGCGGCGCTGTAGCCGGGGCCCAGTGCCAGGCGCACCAGGAGTGGGGCCGTCCAGTAGAGGATGGCAGTGCCGGCTGCCGCGGCGCTGGCGTAAAGCGCGAGAACTCGTCGCGCCCAGAGAAGTCCCCGCGGGCGGTTGTGGCTCATGAGGTGCGACATGCGCGGGAAAAGCGCTTGGTTGCTGGGGTTTAAAAATCCGATGCAGGCGCGGACAATTTTTTCAGCCCCGGCGAAATCAGCGACGACGCCGGGCGGCAGAAATAGCCCGAGGAGGAAGACGTTGGCGACGGTGTATAGTGCGACCGAGCCGCGCAGAAAAAACATTGCGAACCCGCGCTGGAGCATCCCGATCGAGGGCCGCCAGCGGGGATGCTTGAGGTGAACGCGCCGGTACACCCGCACGTAATTCGCCAAGGCGGCGCCGAGAGCGCCTGCGCCGACAAGGAATAGGACCGACGCGGCCTGCCGCGGCTGGCGCACGAAAGTGAACACCGCACCCGCACCGGCCGCGGCCCCGAAAAGCTCGATCGTGCACTCCAGCGCCATTTGCTCAATCCCCTGGAAAAACCAGGCGGGGCTTGCCGCCTGCGCTACCGCCAGGAAGCACGCCCCCCAGAGGAATGCGGGGGCGGATCGGAGGGGGGCCACGCTCAGCAGCAGGATTAGTCCGATAGCCGCGATACACGTGGCTAACAGCAACTTTGCGCCGAGGACGGAGGCAACCGTGAGGCCCATCGAGTCGGCATCGCGGTGGCGCGCGATTTCCCTGGTTCCTGAGAAAATGAAGCCATATTCAGCTGCGACTCCGAGCGAAGCCGCCAGCGATTGTGCCGCAGCAAGACGCCCGAAAGACTCAGGACGCAGGACGCGCGCCAGGAACGGGACCAGGGCTAGCGGAATCAGGTACCGCGCGGCTTGGACCGCGTAGAGCGCACCGGCGTTGCGGACAACGGGGTGGCCGCGCAGTTGAGCCAGCCGGCGTACGCGGGCGCGGGTTACCGAGGTGCCCATTGTCGTAGCCCTGGTCGTTTTTCGGCTCGCGGAAGAAGCAATTTTAGCCTGAACGCCCTGAGAGGGTTTTCGCTTGCTGGCTGGTCGGCCCTTCACTTGCGTGCGGCTCAGGGCGTGTGCCGCTCGCGTCTGGCGACCCTCCGGCCTGTTTGCTGGCGTTAGTGCCCGGATGGTGTTCTCGCGCGGCGTTTGGGGGTGGCGCGCGGGTTCGGGCGTACGCGGCGGGGATGGCGGGATATCTGTCCGGTACACCTAAATGTATAATCCATGCCTGTCGTTGGAGCGTGAGTAAGCGTGACGATGGTGGCGCCCATCGCGCTGATGTAGGCCGATGCAATATTGGCTGCCGCCGCCGCATTGGCCGCGGAAAAGACGCAGCTAGTTGGGGTGTAGGAGCCGCTGCTTGACCAGACGATTGCCGTGGTGTCGGACGTCGAGGAGGTCGTGGTAAGGGATCCGCTTCCGGTGGTGACTGGTGGTAGGGTTGTAGGTCTCGTGCCGCTTGGTTGCTCGGGGGGCGCAAGGAGAGGCGCCAGGTCCATAGCAAGCGCTGAAAGCGTCGTGGTTCCCGTGCCGCCCTGGGGGATGCCGAGCGGGCCGGTGAGGTGGGTGGAAGTAACCTGCCCGGATGCGCTTATGTCTGCGCCACTTTTAACGATGTCATCGCTCGACGGGATTGCAGCGCCTCCCCCCCACGAGAGCGAACCGTCGTCGCAGCTCGACATGGTGGCGGCCGAGAATGCGCTATTGATGACGTCTAAACATCCTGTCTGGTTCACGCGCAGCCATTTGCTCGGCGGCGATGCCGAAGCGTTGTAGAGTTCGATAGAGCCGGCGCCATTCGTGCCGTCTACCTGAATCCCCCGCGTGAATTCCGGGAAGTAGAAGTTCTGCTCTACGCTGCCGGATTCGAGGGTCGCTGATCTGATGAAGGAGCCCCAGGTGATGTCCGCATCCGGGTTGATAAACCTAGTGTAGTTAGTAGCGTAGACGCCGTCCGCGTCGAGGATTATTGATCCGCTGGTCAGGTCGACGAGCTGTGTCACCGTGTGGCCGGAGGCGAAGTATGTGCCGTGTAGTTCCAGCGTAGTGTTTATTCCGCCGAGCTCGAAGAAGTCAGTTGAGGTTCCGGAGAACGAATTGTACGAGACGATCCCGCCGACCATCCTGATGGTGGTCGTTTCAGTCGCCAGGGCTATTGGCCCGTAATGGGTCTCGATGTGACACTCCGTGCAGGTAAGGCCGGTGTTGTAGAAGGTTGGTCCGTTCCCGCCGGAGTTGTAGTCAAAGCTCGTGTTGATGAATTGAAGATCGGGTTCGGTCGTGCCCGAGAGCGCGTAGCTGGCGTCGTCGGCGAAGTCCCCGCCAAAAAAACGGTTGTTTTCATTACTGTCGCTGATGTCGCCGGCTACCGTGACGCCGATTCCGTTCCAAGTGGCGGCCAAGTCGTAAAAGGCCTCGAGCCAAGCGTTGTTTCCCCATTCGATCGCCGTCCCGAACCCGGTTATGGATATGTTCGAGATGCTCTGTCCCGGCGCATAGTCGCCGGCCGGCAGGATGGTGCCGTCCGGATCGCCGCCGACAAACAGGGCGACTGCTTCGCTGCCGCTGCCAGCGGAGCCTCCGAGGGTCAGGTCGTCGAGACCGCCGCCCGAAAGTGCTGCCGTGGGGGCCGACCCGATGGCGACGGCGACTCCGGCTGCCGGCGTCCATTCCAGCAGTGTGGCGCCCATGTTCGAGCCTGATTCCGGCGTCGAGCTGCTCCCGACACCGCGCAGGGTCACGCAGGCCGGTTTCATGATTGTGGCAGCGAACTGGTAGGTCCCCGCAGGGATGATCACGGTTCCGCAACCGTTCGGGAGCGCTGCTTCGGCCGCGTTCACCTGGGCGCCGATATCGGCGCCGGTGAAGTTTGTCGCGATCAGGACGCCGTTGACCGGCTGCGATGACTGCGTGCCCCCGGTCTGTGCCGCTGCCACGCACCCAAGCGCCAGGATCATTGCCAGGGCGGGTATCGCCTTGCGCGTGGTCTTGGCGCTCACTTCCCGCGCTCCATTGGGCTCGGCTCAGCATAGCGCCGACCGGGCAAGATCGCGCCGGTTTCCAGCGCGTTCCCGTAGCCGTCGGTCAAATCCAGCATGCTCCGTCCGGCTTGTTACTATAGCACGGGACGGCAGCAGTCGAATCACATTTGCTGGCGCTGTTGAGTGTATCGGTTCGCCTTAGCGGCGGAAATCGCTTGCAAGGTGATGAAAGCTTGATCTATTCTGCATCCACGGCCCGAGGCGACCGCCTGTAGCCTCGGGCATGGTTTGGAGGCTGCAGTGGGTGAATCTCCATCATGGGATTCATGGGCCGGAGGTGTGGCAAGCGAGTGTCTCCAGCCATCTTGGCTGGCAGCCTACACGCGGCCGCAGCGGGAACGGAGAATTGATCGCTATTGCCGGGAGCGCGGAATCGAGAGTTTCCTGCCGACTTACCGGAGCTGGCGGAACTGGAGCGATCGTCGCGTGCTTCTCGATCTGCCGCTCTTTCCCTCTTACGTGTTCGTCCGCCCGCGCCTGGACCAGCGGCTGCGGATGCTGCAGGCGCCGGGGCTGCTCTGGCTGGTGCATGACCGCTCCGGGCCGGTTCGCATGGACGCAGAGGAACTCGATGCCATCCGGGTGTTACTGGCCAGCGGCCTCGAGTACGACCCTCTGCCGGAGCTGGCACTGGGCGATGAGGCAGAGATCACGCGTGGAGCGCTGCGGGGCTGCCATGGGCGGCTTCTGCGCAAGCAGCCGGGCGCCATCGTTTTGATGGTTTCCGCCGTCGGCGGCGCGGTAAGAGTAAGATTGGATGATTGTAGCTGGGTGACGACCGCCCGGCGGCCCACACGGCGGACGCCGCTGGGGACAAACCTGCCGGCCGGGGCATAGGTCCCCAGGACAGATTACGATGCATTCGCACCAAGTCGCCCCCTCAACAGCGGCTCCGATTGACGTCTGGAGTTTGCCCTCGGTTAACGGGCCGGAGGATTCCGGTGGCACCGAGCTCCCGATTTCTTATTACTGGGCGCTGATCCGGCGGCAGCGCTGGAAGATTGCGGCGTTCGTGCTGATCCTCACCACGGCCGCGACGTTATTTACGCTGACGCGGCCCAAAAAATACGATGCCACGGTCATGCTGCGGGTGGATCCGCTGAGCTCGCCGATTGTCGGAGAGACCCAGCGGAACGGCCAGGTGGATCCCAACCTGCTGGTTTCCACCGAGGCGAAAGCGATGGTAAGCCCGGCGGTGGTGCAGGAGACGATTGACAGGCTGGGGTTGGCGGCAGTGCCGGAGTTCGCGCGCTTCGCCACGATAGAATCCGGAGGGCAGCGGGTTCCGGCGCCGGCCAAACTGCTGAATGCAGTAACCAAGCAGATTTCAGTCTCGCAGCCGGTGGAAACCGAACTACTGCAGGTCACGTTCCGAAGCCTCAGCCCGCAGCTTTCCGCAAGCGTGGCTAACGGTCTGGCGGCGCAATTTCTGGAGCATCAGGATGCGGTGCGGGCACAGAGCCTTACGGATTCGTCCAAATCCATGGTTGGCCAGTTGGATACGATGCGGGCGCAGATGGAAAAAGACGAAGAGGCACTGGTGGACTACGAGGCCAGCAACGACGTCATTGACGCGGGCGACAAGACGAACATCTACGAGGCGCGGCTAACTGCGATCAACCAGGACCTGGGCAAGGCGCAGTCGGCGCGGATGGAGCTTGAGGCGGAATACCGGGTGGTGATGCAGGGAGGCGTGGATGCGATCCTGGCCTCGCCGCTGGGCGAGCAATTGCTCCCGCGGGAACAGCGTCTCATTAATGATCAGCACACGCTGGCAAGCTATGCGACCATTTATGGGCCGCGGCATCCCCTTTACAAGCAGCAGGAAGAGGCAGTTCAGCACGACAAGGAATCGCTGCAGCAGGGGGCCGATCTTATCCGCCAGCAAGTGCAAGACCTCTACAGCGCAGCGCTGACGCGCGAGGCACTGATCGCTGCCGGCCTGCAGCAGCAGAAGCAGGCGTTCGACGCATTCAACCTGCGGGCCATCAAGTACCACGCCCTGCAGGCAGCCGCCACCAGCTCCACCAACCTTTATTACGACCTGCAGCAGCGCATTCAGGACGCGACCGTGGCGGCGGGCTTGCGCTCGGAGGAAGTCGCGGTCATCAGCCCGGCCACGCCGCCCAACAAGCCTTCGGCGCCGCATCCATTCCTGGTGGGAGCGCTCACGCTGCTGATGACAACGGTGATCGGCGTAGGCGCGGCGGTGCTGGTGGGACTGATGGATCGCACCGTGGGCACGGCGGACGACGTCGAGCTGCGCTTCCGCGTGCAAGTGCTGGGATCGCTGCCGGACGTGGCAGCCGACATGATTGCGGCCGGCTTGGTCGAATTGCGCAGCGCGGGACCGGATACGAGCGAGATGGCGCGGCATCTGCCCTACCGGGAAGCGGTCTATAGCGTCTATTCCGCCGTGCAGTTTGCCGATCAAGGCATCGCCGGAACCCTGGCCGTGACCAGCTCCGTGCCCGGCGAGGGCAAGAGTACGCTGACCAGCTATTTGGCGGCGATTTCGGCGGCCCTCGGCCGGCGCACGATCATTGTCGACGCGGATTTGCGCAAACCCACCGTACATCGCATTCACAACATCGCCAACCGGGTGGGAGTTTCGTCGGTGCTGCGGGGCACGGCCCCGCTAAGCCAGGCAGTGGTTTCGCCCGTGCCGAACCTGTTCGTGCTGCCTGCCGGTCCCCTGCCACCAAACCCGACCGAGCTGCTGCATCTGGGGCTGGGCGCGTTACTGGAGGAGCTGCAGTCGCAGTACGACTGGGTTCTGATTGACTGCCCGCCGCTGCTGGGGTTTGGAGATTCGGTCAAGCTGGCCAGCACGGCGCAGGGCGTGCTGCTGGTGGCGCGCGTGGGTCTGACGCAACAGGCACACTTATCGGCCAGCCTGCACCAGATCAAATCGGTGCGGGCTCATCTGCTCGGCGTGGTGCTCAACCGCGTCGGCAAGGATGTGAACCAAGCGTATGGATATTACCAAAGCTACTATTATGGCCGCGAGGAAGGGGAGGAGGAGTCTCAGGATGCCGTCGAATCTTGAGGGCGGCGGGACCAACCGGCCAGTGCGGTGCAGGTCACGCGTCTGGAGGCTGGTTGCACTGGGCGCGCTGGCGCTGGGGCTCGCGGCGCCGGGGATTTTGCGCGCTCAGGTGTCGGTGACGGTGCCGTCGTTGGGGCAGACCGGAGCGCTGACGCCAATGCCGAGCGCGGCGGCGATCCCGTCGAGCCTACTGCCGAACCTGGCCGCTCCCGAAGTGCCGGACAACTACCGCATCGGGATCAATGATTTGCTCACGGTCTTCGTGTATCAGATGCCGGAGATGACCAGCCAGGTGCGGGTGGACAGCAGCGGAGACATCCGCGTGCCTCTTCTGCGGCGGCCGATACCGGCGGCGGGCGTGACCGCGCCGGTGCTGGCTGAACGGGTGCAGCGGGAACTGGTGCTGGAGCAGATGGCGAGAAATCCTCAGGTGCAGGTGGTGGTGCGGCAGGTGGAGAGCCGGCCGATCGTGGTGGTAGGAGCGGTGAAGTTCCCGACCGTACTTCAGGCGGCACGACCGATGCGGCTTACGGAGGTGCTGGCGAGGACGGGAGGACTGGACAGCGATTCCGGAAATTCCGTGCTGCTGACAACCGGGCCGGACACGGCGCGCGTGACGCGGCACATTGACCTGGCTACATTGTTGACCACAGCGGGGACGGGCGACGATCCGCTGCTGTCCGGGAATGATCTGGTTCGCGTCTCGCCGGCGCGGCGCATCTACGTTACCGGAGCCCTGGCCAAGCCGGGCGCGTTCGCGCTGCAAACGGACGAGCGCATCTCCGTGCTGAAGGCGCTGGCGCTGGCGCAGGGGTTCAGCTCCACCGAGCCTGCGGATAAGAAACACGACGAGATTATCCGAACTTCCGCGAACGGCTCGAGAACGGTCATTCCGATCAACATTGATCGGATTTTGAAGCTTAAAGATCCCAACCCGATGCTGGAAGCCGGGGATTTGCTTTATGTGCCGGAAAATGGGCGCAGCAAGATGCTGGCGACTGTGGCCGGGGACATCGCGCAAGCCGGAATCATTGCGTTTGGCTACAACGCCACGCACGTGTTCTAGGCAGGGGCCGGTGGGTAGCGAAGGATGATGATTTCGCGCTGGCGCCTGGGCTGGCAGTGGGTGGTTACGGCGTTCGTCGTGATCGCAGGCTTGGCTTGGGCCGTGCTCTGCCTCACCACCGGGGCGAGCGCGTATCTGCAATACCGCGCCAACCGAGCCACGCAGCAAGAGCCGCAGCAGGCGCTTGCTGACCTGCAGTCGGCTATCCGGCTGCGGCCGGATTTGGCTTCGCCGCGGCAGGCGAGAGCGGAGCTGCTGTTTGACGTTGACGGCAACTACGCCGCGGCGCGAGGCGCCGCATCGGCCGCACTACAGCGGAACCCCAGGGACTGGCAGTCCTGGCAACTGCTGGCTTCGATCAACTTTGAGGAAAATCATCTGCAGCGCGCCCAGCGCGACTTGCAGAATGCCGAGCGCTACGACCAAGGCTTCGCCGGGCATTATCAACTGGCGAATTTTGCGATTCTAATGGGCGACCAGGCGCTGTTCTGGAAAGAGGTCAACGCCGCTTTGGCGAAGGCGCCGAACTGGTGGTCGCATTACGCGTTGAGCGAGATCCTGACCTTTGCCAGCGGACCGAACGACCCGAGGGTGCCGACCAGTCCGCCCGCGGGTCGCCCATTCGTGGGGCAGCGCATGATTGATGCATACGTATCCGGTCATTTCTGGGATGACGCGGCAACGGTCCTGAAACGGATGCGTTGTCCTACCGCTGACCAGATCGCGGCTTGCCAGTGGAGCGCCGCCGGCCTGGTGAATGCGGCGTTCGGTTCGGCTTGGGCGGCGAAAAAGCAGGCCACGCAGTTGCACTTGACCCGGGTAGCGAGCTCGTCCTGGGATATGGCGGTGAAGCGCGGATGGCTGCCGCAGGTGCGCAGCAGCAGCAATCTCTGCGCGGATGGTAACTTCCAGGAGCCGTTTGCGGGCCCGACCGTCGGCTGGGCCGTTGCAGGGCCGGTGACGGTGGCGGCCTCGCCATTAGCTCCGGGCGGCGCTCCCGGTTCTCTGCTGATCGGCTTCGATGGGCAGGAACCACAGCAGACGACGATCGTACAGCAGTACGTGCCGGTCGAACCGGGTCACAATTATGAACTGAGCTTTCAATCACGGAGCGCAGGCGAGGCCGGGCAGGGTGGACTGGCGCTGCAGGCGCTTGCGCCTGGCTGGAAGGCCCTGGCGTCCGCGCCTGCGGCGCTTTCCGGCGAGTGGACGCAGAATCAAACCAGCCTGGCCGTGCCGAATGGAGTCAATGTGGTGCTGCTGCGGTTCTTTTATAAGCGGCCGCTGGGCGAGGTGCGATTGCAGGCGCCCGTGATGGTCGGCGCCGTCAGGGTGGCCCCGATTTCATGAGCGCCGCAGCCCAACCCGCAATCATGCCGCAGGAGGATTGGCGGCCTTTCGCATTCTGGGCGGTCGCGGGTGTGACGACCCTGGCGATCTTTGCGATCGGCGCGACCGATGCGTGGGTAGCCGCGCTGATGGCAGTACTGCTGCTGGGCTGTCTGGGCGTGCTGTGCGTGGGCTGCTCCACTCAGCGGCAGGCGCTGCCGTGGCATGCGCTGTTGTGGCCGGCGCTGGCCTACGGGGCGCTGGTGCTTTCCCAGATTGGGTTCCGATGGACCAGCTATCCGGGAGCGTCCTGGACGGGCCTTGAGCAACTGGCAGGACCGGCGGCGGCGCTTTACCTGGCGTTATTTGCATTTCGCTCGCCGCGCATGGTGAGACGTTTGGCGCGAGCGGCATGGTGGGTGACGCTGGTTATCTCCATCGAGGCTATTTTTCAGCACTTTCTTTCCCCCGGCTACATTTACTGGCTGCGGGACGCTACTTACGCCACGCCGACCGGCCCATACGTTTACCACAATCATTTTGCCGGCTGCATGGATCTGCTGCTTCCGCTGGCGGTGGCGGCGGTGTTTTTGCCGGAGCGCTCCGGGCGGGTGAACCCGCAGAAGCGCTGGCTGCTGGCCTTGTCACCCGCTTTGGGATTGGCGGCGGTGGTAATTTCCCGCTCGCGCGGGGGCATGCTTTGCCTGTTTGGGGAAGCTGTGCTGGCGCTGATTGTTTATTGGCTCATGGGCCGGCTGCGCTGGAAAACGGTGCTGGGCGGGGCCGCGGCGCTGGTGGCCGTCGCTTTCATTGCGAACTGGGGGCCGATCTGGCGGCGCTTCCTGACGCTGCAGAATGGCGATCTCTCGTCCATGGAACGCTGGCACCTGATGCAGTCCTGCCTCGCCATCTGGCGCACGTCTCCGTGGCACGGCAGCGGATTCAACACGTTTGCGGTGATCTATCCGCAGTATCAGGTGATGGACTTCGGTAAGACCGTCGTGCACGCACATAACGAATACGTCCAAATGCTGGCTGAGATGGGCGTTTTCGGGGCGGTGGTCGTGGCGGCGTTCGTGGTGCTCCTGTTTCTCGGTTATCGCCGAGGACCAGCACATGGGACCAGCCGCCTGGTGCGGCGCGCGGCCTTGATCGGCGTGATCGGCTTTCTGGCGCACAGCGTGATTGATTTTCAGTTTCATAATCCGGCCAATGCGCTTTTGTTTTTTCTCATAGCGGGAGCGGTCGCGGCCAGGGTTGAGCAGGATCGCCGGGTGCGCGCCAGTTCTGGCACCGTTGTCCGGTTGAGGCGGCGGCCCCTGGCAGACAATCGCCAGGAGGCGCGGTCGGCTGCGCGGCATTGAGACATGGGGATTACGGTCCCAGCGATCGGTTGGTTCGTGTTGCCGGCTACCGCACTGCTGCTGATTTTCAGGCGGGATCTGCTGCTGCCTTGGGCACTGTTCCTGTCTTTTTTTGAAGCGGCTTCGGCCGTTAACCTCGTTTACCATCGGTCGCCGTTTGGTGTGCAGCCGGGGCTATTTGGCATGGCTGTCGGCTGCCTGGCATGGCTGTTGTTTAAGCCGAATTATCGCCGCATGCCAGGCTCGCGCGCGCTGCAGTGGATTGCCGGGAGCTTTGCCGCGTTTGCGCTCTATGCACTGTGCAGTTCCTATCTGATTCCGCACGCGCTGGAGGGTCAGATCTATGTCTATCCCAGCACGAGGCAGCACGCGCTGGCGCCGCTGCATTTTTACTCCGTGAATGCCACGCAGGATTTCTATGTTTTAGTGGTGGGCGCCGGCTTCCTGCTGGTCGCCTGGGCGGTGTACTCGTCACGCGATGGCAGGCTGTGGAGGAATTTGATCAACGCCCTGCTGCTAGGGGGTACGGTTGCGGGTCTTATCGGGTTGTATCAGCAATTGGCTTCCGGTGCGGGCCTTTACTTTCCGCGTGCGTTTTTTCAGTCGAACCCCCGCTACGCCCAAGCCAATCAGTATATGGGGGCTCTGCACCGGTTATCGGCAAGTTTCAGTGAGCCTTCCTTTGCGGCCTTCTTTCTAAGTGGAGCCGTCGCCTGCGCGCTCTGGCTGGCGCTCTATCGCAAGCGCGCGCCGCTGGCCTGGGTCACGCTTTTTACAGCGCTTCCGGCGCTGGTGCTCACCACCTCGACGACCGCCTATTTCGCCCTCGCCGTTTTGACGTTGGTCGCTATCGCCAGCCTGCTGCTCAGGATGAATATTTCGCCCCGGACCTTGGCGGGACTGGCGATTATTGCCGTCGTGACCCTGGTCGGGGTCGGGTTGCTGCTGCAGCGGTCGCGGGACGTTACTGAGGTCCTCAACGGCGCGATCCTTCACAAAGCGCAAAGCGTTTCGTTTTCGGTTCGGCACGCAGAGAACGTCAACGCCTGGGATGTAACCTGGCAAACCGACGGAGCGGGCGTGGGCTGGGGAAGTACGCGCTGTTCCAGCATGGCCCTGAACTTGCTGGCCAATGCCGGGGTGCCAGGCACCCTCGCATTGCTGCTCTGCGTAGCTCTGATCGCGGTCTTTTTCCGAAAGGCCCGTTCGTCGCTGCTTCCTGAAACCCGCGCGGAGATGGATGCGATGGCGTTTGCAGTTTGCATCATGGCCGTGGCTGGGGCGGCGGCGGTGCCTGACATCATGCAGATCCCGCTTTGGGTGGGACTAGCGGCGATCGCTGGGCTCAGCGCGCGGGCTTGGGAGGCCACGCGGGCGCGGCGGGCAGCGCTGAAGCAAGCAGGTTCGCTGGCGCGGGCCGCAATCCTGGCAGGGCAACGATGACCGGCACTTCGGATTGGTACTTCAATGGGCGGATTCTGAGTGGCGCTCCGGGGGGTGTGCGGCGTTATGCCGAGCAAGTGCTGCCGCGGTTGCCGGTGCAGCCGATCGTGCTCCGGCCAAAAGTGAGCCGAGGCCCGCTCGGCCACCTGTGGGAACAGACTCTCCTTCCATCGCTCGCGCATGGCCTGCTCTGGAGCCCAGCGAACGTGGGGCCGCTGGCCGCGTCCTGCCATGTGGTCACGATTCATGATGTTGCGCCGCTGGATCACCCGGAATGGTTTTCCTGGGCCTTCGGCCGGTGGTACACCTGGCTGTTGCCTCGCCTGGCCCGGCGGGCGACCCACATCATCACCGTCTCCGAATTTTCGAAATCGCGTATCGTCGAGCGCTGCTGTGTGCCTGCCGAAAAGATAACAGTGACGCCGCTGGCGGCTGCGGAGCGGTTCCGGCCGCTGGCAGCAGCAGAGGCCGAACCTGCGCTGGCCCGGTTTGGGCTGGCGCGATCGGGGTTCGTGCTGGCGGTGGGCACACTGGAGCCCCGGAAGAACCTGCAGGCGCTGCTGCGCGCCTGGGGCGCGGCGCTCCCGGCGCTTCCCGGCGGGCTCGAGCTGGTTATCGCCGGGCCGCGCGGCTCGAGATCGGTTTTTCGATCAACCGGGCTCGATGAGATTCAGGGCCGGGTGCGCTGGCTAGGGCGCGTTTCTGATACCGATCTTGTGGCGCTCTATTCCGCGGCGTGGTTGTTTGTGTTCCCGTCGCTGTATGAGGGCTTCGGATTCCCGCCGCTGGAGGCGATGGCTTGCGGGGCGCCCGTCCTTTGCTCCAACGCGGCGTCTCTGCCGGAAGTGGTCGGCGATGCCGCGATCACCTTCGGTCCGCGCGATACCGACGCGTTGGCTCTGCTGCTGGTACAGTTGCTGACCGCGCCGGAGCATTTGGCCGGGATGGGCGCACGCGGGCCTGCTCGTGCCGCCCGTTTTAGTTGGGGCAAATGTGCGGCAGTTTCGTGGTCTGCGCTTGCGGGAGCGGCGCGCAGTTCCGGAGTTGCGGTTACGGCCGGGAACGCCGGCGAGGCTTGAGGATGACCACACTGGCGCCCGAGTTGGCCGGCCTGAAGGTTGCCCTGGTACATTTCTGGCACGTGCGGCGGGGCGGGGCCGAGCGCGTACTGGAAGAACAGGCGAGGATTTTTCCGCACGCCGATTTGTATTTCCTTGTCGCCGATTCGCGAACGATGGCGCCGTCGCTTCGGGAGCACCGGATCCGCACCTCGTTTCTACAGCGCTGGCCTGGAAGCCGGCGTCATCATCGCTTTTATCTGCCGCTGTATCCCCTGGCGCTCGAGAGCTTCGATCTTAGCGGTTACGACCTGGTTATCAGCAACGAATCCGGCCCTGCCAAGGGCGTCATTACCGGACCGAGCACTTGTCACCTCTGCTATTGCCATACGCCAATGCGGTATATCTGGGAGATGACGCACGAGTATCGGCGTGGCATGCCAGGGGGGTGGGCCGGACGGGGCGTGTTTGGATTGACCTGCCATTATATGCGCCAGTGGGATCTGGCCACCGCGGCGCGGGTGGATCACTTCGTCGCCAACTGTGAAAATGTCGCACGCCGCGTTCAAAAGCATTACCGCCGAAAATGCGACGTGATTTATCCGCCGGTTCTGACCCGGGAGATGCTTGAGGAGCCAGTGTTGGCTGAGCCGCCGGGGGATTATTACCTAGTCGTGAGCCGCCTGGTGGCGTACAAGCGGATTGACCTCGCCGTCCAAGCGTGCCGGCGCCTGGGGCGGCGGCTGCTGATTATCGGAGGCGGCGAGGAGGAAAAGCGCCTGCGGGCGATGGCGGGCCCAGGGATTGAGTTTTTGGGCGAGGTCGGGGACGAAGAGGTGCGCGGCTGGCTTCGCAGTTGTCGAGCGTTGATATTTCCGGGCGAGGAGGACTTTGGCTACGCGCCGGTCGAGGCGCAGGCGAGCGGGCGGCCGATTATTGCCTTCGGCCGCGGCGGCGTTCTAGAGACCGTGCGCCCGTGGGGGCCGGGAACGCCGGTGGGCGGTGCGAGTGGCGTGCTCTTCTTCGATGCGACCGTGGAGTCGCTGGTGTCGGCAGTGGAGAGGTTCGAGAGTGTCGAGGATGAGTGGCGCCCCGCGGTAATCCGGGCGGGGGTGCTCCAATTTGACAGCGCAAATTTCCGCCGACGACTCTTGGCCGTGGTCGCCGAGCAGCTGGGGGTTGCTACAAGTGGTGCGGCCCGCACTTCGGCGGGAGCCAACGGATGCATCTAGAGGGCGGCCACGGAGGGCGTGCCCCGGCGGCGGCTCGAGCCGGGCGTGGCTTCCGCGAGCGCCAAATGCTGCGGAACAGGTTCTCTATCGTTCGTGAGCGTCCTTCGAGGAGCCGGACGGACATTGCGGGCGGGAAACGGTGGCCCGCGCGGCGGGACGGCGGGCGGCGCCCTCGGGAAATCGGGCTGCTCGGTTTCCCGCTTTGCCCGTTGCCGACCACGGCCATACGCGCTTGGCCTCATGGGGCTGCTTTCGGTCCGGGGCGCCAGCAGCGCGGGAGCGGCCTGCTGTTGCTTGTGCCGGAAAGCCGCGCGCCTCGGCTCCGGGATGGGCGATGGCGCCCGGGCACTGTGGGTTGTCTCTGCGGGCCTGGGTCAGTTGCGGCTGTGCCCTAGCGCGCGAAGAGGCCGCCGTATACTCTGACGCTATGCCTGACCTCAACATGCAATTACCTATTGACCCTGGCCCGCTGCCGGCGAACCCTCTTGTGAGCGTGATGACGGCGAATTACAATTTTGCGCGTTTCCTGCCGGAGGCGATCGAGAGCGTTCGCGCGCAAACGTACGCTAATTGGGAGATGATCATATGCGACGATGGCTCCGCGGACGATTCACGTGAAGTGATGGAGCACTGGGCCGCTGTGGAGCCCCGCGTCCGGTGCGTTTTCCTAGCGGAGAACTCAGGGCACGCTGCGGCGTTGAACACTTGCTTCGCCGCGAGCAGGGGCGAGATCATCTGTCTGTTGGACGCGGACGACACGTTTTTTCCGCGCAAGATTGAGAGCGTGGTCCGCGCGGCGGAATCGGCGCCGAACGCCGGCATGCTGGTGCACAGCTTGAGGGTGGTGCGGGGGCGGAGGCCTACCGCGCTGCTCGCGCCGCGCCCAAGCAGACTTTCCTCTGGGTGGCTGGGCCCGCGGCTCGCCACTAATGGGTGGCTGCCGGCGCTGCCGCCCTGCTCGGGTCTGTCGCTGCGGCGGTTGGCCGCGGATACAGTGTTTCCGATTCCTCCCTCCATGCTCTCGGCGGCAGATTGCGCGGTCCAAATCGCCGGGGCCTCCGTGACGCTGGCCGCGGCGATCCCCGCTGTGTTCGGGACGATCCGGGTCCACGGCGCGAACGCGACCAGCGGTCGCGTCGGTGCGGAGCGGCTTCGGCGGAGAGGTGCGATGATGCGTTTGGCCTGGCAGCATGCGGCGAGGGTGTGTGACCCCGAGCTGCTGCGGAGGGAGCCGCTGTGGGTGAAGCTGCCTTTAGCGATTGGGGAGCGGCTGTCGACTGGGCGCGCGTGGGGGCCTTCCGTACGCGAGCTGCGCCGCGCTCCGGGGTGGTCGCGTAAAAGCGCGCTATACCGCTTCTATTACAGCGTTGCGCCGCGCCTTCCGCCGGAAGCCTTCGCGTGGGTCGACGCGATAGCGAAGTTCCGCTATCGCCTCTACGAGCTCCTGCCGGCGCGGGGCGGGGGCCCAGGGTGACGGGTGGCTCGGCCGCGGGCCGCTGGCGCTCGGCCGGGCGAGGACGATCGGTACGGCCGGCGTGGGCGCGATTACGGGCGTGCCCGTGGCGCCGGAGCGCTGTGCCGCAAACCGCTCGGCGCGGGTCGGAGCGGTGTTGCTTTTCTTCGTCCCTTGTGGCTGCGGACTATCCCGCCACTATTTGGCGCCACTGGCCGGGCGTCCCTGTCTGGCCTCCAGCAGGCGGCGGTGGGCTGGTCCTTCGTGAGCAGCAGGCGGAGTTTTCGATCGTGTCGCGTAGCGTGGCCGACCGTATTACAATGTGCGTGATCTTGCGAGCGCTAGGTCCAAGGTGAGCCCATGCCCGCTGTAGCCCCACAACTCGAGCCAGTGCCGCAGCGGGCCGGGCCTGCATCCCTGCAGCTCAGGGGAGCTTGGGTTCGTGCTGCCGGACAGATGCTCAACCCTGCGGTGGTTTTCGGCACCCTTTGGCTGGCGGTAACCATCCGCGGTCTGACGTTCACCCTGCGGTACGAGGTGCTGGGAATCATTGGTTGTCTGGTTTGCGTGGTCATTTTCAAGGGCCTCGGCTATAACCGTAGCCGCTGGCGTACCGGCACCATCCTGGACCTGGGATCACTGATGGTAGCGTGGACGGCTACGGCCGCCGTGCTGCTGCTTTTCGGCTACCTGACGAAGTCTACAGCGCAGTACTCCCGCATTGCTCTGACTACGTGGTTCGTGCTGGCGTTTTTTGTGCTCTGTCTCCTGCACGCGCTGATGTGGTCGTGCTTCGGCTGGCTGCGCCGGCGGGGCGTTGGGACCGTGCCGGCTGTGATCGGTCCGTGGACGCCTGTGGCGTCGCGGCTCGCGGCGGCGTTCCGCGAGGATGCCAGCTTAGGGGTTAATTTGATCGGCTATTTCGATGATCGGGCGCTGCCGGGCAGCCACGGCCTCCCTCGTCTTGGATCTCTGTGGGAGCTTGCGGCGTTCGCCAGGCGCGAGCGGGTCGGTGCTGCCTACATCTCGCTGGAGCAGCCGTCGGCGGAGGCATTGTCCGCGGTCATGTCCGAGCTGCAGGGGAGCGAGACGGCGGTCTATTTGATACCGAACCTGTTTGCGTTCGATCTGCTGCATTCCCAGCTAGAGAGCGTGAGCGGCATTCCGACGCTGGCAGTTGGGCGCGCCCAGCCGGGCGAGCTCGGCGGATTGATGAAGCGGGGCATGGACATCGCGCTGTCCGCCGTAGCGTTGGCACTGCTGTCCCCGGTCCTGCTCGGCGCGGCGGCGGCTATAAAGCTAGATTCGGACGGGCCGGTCTTCTTCCGGCAACGGCGGTATGGAATGAATGGTGATGGGATTTCAGTCTGGAAGTTGCGCACGATGCGCTGCATGGATACTGACGGCGCCAGCGCGCGGCAAACTGTCCGCGGCGACTCCCGGGTCACCCGCGCTGGCGCGTGGCTGCGGAGAACGTCAGTCGACGAGATCCCCCAGCTATGGAACGTGCTCTGCGGGAGCATGAGCATGGTTGGCCCCCGGCCGCACACAATCGCGCTGGATGAGTGTTATCGCGATAAGATCCGGGGTTATCTACTGCGGCGCAAGGTTCGGCCGGGCGTAACTGGCTGGGCTCAGGTCAACGGCCATCGCGGAGAAACCGACACCGTGGAGAAAATGCAGCGCCGCCTGGACTTTGATCTGGAGTACATCCGGCGCTGGTCGCCGATGCTGGACATCTGGATCCTGCTGCGCACGATTCCGGCACTCCTCACCAACCGCGACGTGTACTGATGCGAACTCGGCGATCGGGACAATGCTTGTAAAAGACGTTAACGCCGCCGAGGAGGTCGAGCTCGCTTTTTGGCGTGATTCGCCTACGGAGCGGCCCGGCTCGAACTCTATCGATAACCTGCTCAACAAAGCGAGCGAGGCCCGCGTGTTCATGGAAAAGCTGCGCCGATTCGCCGAGGATTTCGGCCGGGCGCGGCGGATCCTGGAACTCGGCGCGGGCCAGGCGTGGGCCTCGTGCCTGGTGAAGCGCTTTTACCCGGCGGCGGAGGTCGTCGCGACGGATCTGAGCCCGGCCGCACTTGCGGGGCTTGCGAACTGGCCGCCGATATTTGGCGGTCAGCCGCTGGCCGCCTCCCGCCGCGCCTACAGCGTCCCGTTCGCGGATTCCAGCTTCGATCTCGCCTTTGCCTTCGCCGCGGCGCACCACTTCCGCCGCCACCGGAGCGCCCTGAGGGAAGTGGCGCGCGTCCTCCGACCCGGCGGTAAGGCTCTCTTCCTCCACGAGCCGACCTGCCACGAATACATCTACCCGTTCGCCTACCGCCGGGTAAACAGGAAGCGGCCGGAGGTCCCGGAGGATGTGCTGGTGCGTGCCCGGATCCGCCGGTTGGCGGCAGAGTGCGGCCTAGCCGCAAGCGTCCACCTGGCGCCGACGGGAACTGACCGGGATCCGGTGCCAGGGGCTTACTACCTGATGCTGCGGAAGATTCCCGTTCTCCAGAAAATGCTCCCCTGCACGGCCGACTTCGAGCTGCAAAAAGCGAGGTGATTGCATGGAGTTCGCACCGCGATCGCCCCTGATCCTCACCGGCGCCGCCGGTTTTATCGGCAGCGTGCTCGCCGCCCGTTTGGCGGCTGCGGGCCGTGCCGTCGCTGCCGTGGATGCGCTCGGGACCGACCAGCGCTTCCAAAACCTGGCGGGGGTTCCAATCGCCGACTACTGCGACCGGAGCGAGTTCCTGGCCGCGCTCGCCGCCGGACGCTTCGGACGTCCATCCGCCATCGTGCATCTGGGCGCGTGCAGCGATACCACCGAAACCGACGCCGCCTTTCTGTTGCGCAACAACTTCGAGTACACGCGCTCGCTCGCCACCTGGTGCCTCGAACACGGCGTGCGCTTTGTCTACGCCTCCAGCGCCGCCACCTACGGCTCCGGCGATGCCGGCTATAGCGATGATCCCGCCCTGCTGCCGCGCCTGCGCCCGCTCAACGCCTACGCCTTTTCCAAGCACGCCTTCGATCTGTGGGCGCTCGCTCAGGGCGTGCTGTCCGGCCCCGGCGGCATTACCGGCCTGAAGTACTTCAATGTTTACGGCCCCAATGAGTACCACAAGGGCGGCATGCGCAGCATGGTGCTCAAGGCCTGCGAGCAGATTCAATCGGATGGCAAGGTCCGGCTGTTCCAGTCGCACCGCAGCGGCTATCGCGATGGTGAGCAAACGCGGGATTTTCTTTACGTCGAGGATGCCGTCGCCATCACCGCCTGGTTTCTCGATCATCCCGAAGCGGCCGGTATTTATAACGTCGGCAGCGGCCTTGCCCGCACTTGGAACGATCTCGCGCATGCGGTTTTCGCGGCCATGCAGCGCTCCCCTCAGATCGACTACATCCCCATGCCTGAGTCCCTGCGCGCCGGCTATCAGTACCACACCTGCGCCGACCTGAGCCGCTTGCGCGCCGCCGGCTGCGGCCTGCCGCTGCGCTCCCTGGAGCAGGGCGTCGACCGCTACGTGCGCGATTTTCTGCGGGCGCCCGATCGCTACTACCGCGCCCGCTGCTTCACAACTTCTGGGTCCGCATCCGCTGCCACACGGCGTGGCCCACCAGAAACGGCCCCATCCTCTGGATGAAGCTGGACGTCTGGCGGGTTTTGCGCATCGCCTGCACGCACGCCGCCAGCGGGTGCAGCTCGGCGCCCGCCAGCCCGATCACGAAATCGTTGTCGTTCTGGTCGAGGCCGGTGCAGGCCAGCCGGATATCCTGTGCGTAGCCGGCCGTGCCGAAGGCGTGCCCGATGGCGCCGTGCTCGCGCAAAATCGCCGTCTGCTCCTCCAGCGCCAGCTCGGAAAACGCTCCCGCCCGCCGCAGAGGATACCACACCGCCCAGGGATGCGCGCCCTCCGTCACCGTGCGTCGCGGCCGGTCGAGCAGGACATCCTCCAGGTCCGGCTCGTGGCCGAGCCCATAGGTCCGGCCGAGCATGGTATAGCGCGGCTTGAAGCGCAGGCCGCCAAAGGGCGGAGCCTGCAGCCAGGCGCGCAGCTCGGTCACGAAAAAGGCCGGATCCACGCTCCAGGTGAGCAACGCGATGCCGCTGGGATCGTTCACGTCCTCGTAAAGCACGCCCTCCCAAGCACTCGCCGCCAGCGCCCGCACCAGGCCCGCGCTGGCGGTGCAAGCCCCAAACGCCAGCAACTGCATGAACAGGCGGCGTTCGGAAAGCTGCTGCACGCCGCCCCGCCCGCCGCCTTTTTCCCGTAAATCCGGCTTCTCCATCACGCCATCCTCAAATCCCGTCCCGACATTTCCGGCGGCTCCGGCAGCGCCAGCATCCCCAGCAGCGTGGGCGCAATGTCCCGCAGCGAGCCGTCCGCGCGCAGGGGCGCGGGTGCCTCGGCCGCCAGAATCAGCGGCACCGGATTGGTGGTGTGAAAGGTGTGCGGGCTACCGTCGGGCATGCGCATCACTTCCGCATTGCCGTGATCGGCGGTGACTAGCAGCGCACCTCCGCGCCGCCGCAGGGCAGCTTCGATTTCACCCAGCCCTGCATCCACAGCTTCTACCGCCTGCACGGTGGGCTCGATTTTGCCGGAGTGGCCCACCATGTCGGCATTGGCGAAGTTCACCACGATGAGGTCGAATCCCCCCTGTTCGATGCCCTTCACCACTGCCGCCGCCACGCCCGCCGCCGACATTTCCGGCTGCAGATCATAGGTCGGCACTTTGGGCGAAGGCACCAGCGTGCGTTCCTCGCCCGCGAACGGCTTCTCGATGCCGCCGTTGAAGAAGTAGGTGACGTGAGCGTATTTTTCCGTTTCGGCCACGCGCAAATTGCGCCGCCCGCGCTCGGCTAGTACCTGCGCGAGAATCTGATCCAGGGATTCCGGCCGCAGTACCACCGGCAGCGTAAAGGTTTTGTCGTAACAGGTCATGCAGACGTAGTGCAGCCGCTGCGGGATCCGGAAGCGCGGGATGGCCGCTTCCAGCGCGGGCACAAGCTCGCCGCTGCGCGTGAGCGCGCGCGTGGTCTGGCGCGCGCGGTCGGCGCGGAAGTTGAAAAAAATCACCGCGTCCTCATCCCGAATGCGGCCTTCCCCTGCCACCGCCGGGACCACGAATTCATCCGTCGTGCCCTGCTCGTAGCTGGCGGTGAGCGCCGCCGGGGCGGACCCGAACTGCCTGCCCGCCCCTGCGACCATGGCCTCGACCGCCTTGCCGATCCGGTCCCAGCGCTGATCGCGATCCATGGCATAGTAGCGTCCGCTGACGCTGGCGATGGCGCCGCAGCGGTACTCGCGCATCTTTTGCTCGAGCTGCTCCAGGTAGGCGCGCCCGGAGTGCGGCGGCGTGTCCCGTCCGTCGGTGAAGGCATGCACCCACACCCGCTCCACCCCCTCCTGCCGCGCCAGCCGCAGCAGCGCATAGAGGTGATTCAGGTGCGAGTGTACGCCGCCATCGCTGCACAACCCCAGCAAATGCAACTGCCGCGGGCGCGCGTGGCGCATGGCCTCCAGCAGTACCTGATTGCGCTCGAAACTTCCCTCCGCGATCGCCTCATCGAGGCGGGTGATGTCCATCTTGACGACGCGACCGGCTCCGATGTTCAGGTGGCCCACCTCGCTGTTGCCCATCTGCCCCTCGGGCAGGCCCACGAACGGCCCCGAGGTGTGAATCAGCGTGTGGGGGAACTGCCGCAGCAGCCGGTCGTAAACCGGTTTGCGCGCCAGCGCGATGGCGTTGGCCGCGCCCGGAGGCGCCCAACCCCAGCCGTCGAGAATCGCCAAAACCACCGGCGCGTTCATGCCCCAGTCCGTGTCAGTGCCGCGCGGCCGGGGAACTGCGCCGCTGCGCCCAGTTCTTCTTCGATCCGCAGCAGTTGATTGTATTTGGCCATTCGGTCGGTGCGGCTGGCCGAGCCGGTTTTGATCATGCCCGCGTTGGTGGCCACCGCCAGGTCGGCGATGAAGGTATCTTCGGTTTCGCCCGAGCGATGTGAAATCACGCAGCTGTAGCCGTGCGCGCCCGCCAGCTGGATGGTCGCCAGCGTTTCCGTCACCGTCCCAATCTGGTTGAGCTTGATCAGGATCGAGTTCGCCACCCCCATCTCGATGCCCCGCCGCAGTCGCTCGGAGCTGGTGACAAACAGATCGTCGCCCACCAGTTGCAGCTTGGCGCCGAGCGCTTCGGTGAGCCGCTTCCACCCCCCCCAGTCATCCTCGGCCATGCCGTCTTCCAGCAATACGATGGGATACTGGCGCACCCAGCCGCTCCAAAACTCCACCATCTGGTCGGCGCTGAGCGTTCTCCGGTCGGATTTTTTGAACACATAGCGCTGCTGGCCGGCATCATAAAATTCGCTGGCCGCCGGATCAATCGCCAGCGCCACCTGGTCGCCCGGCTTGTAGCCGGCCTTCTGAATCGCCTCCAGCACTAGCTCGATGGCTTCTTCGTTGTTTTTCACGCTGGGCGCGAAGCCGCCCTCGTCGCCTACCGCGGTCACGTAGCCGCGCTTCTTCAGCACCGCTTTGAGCGCGTGGAACACCTCCACGCCCCAGCGTAAAGCTTCGGAAAAGCGCGGCGCGCCCACCGGCACCACCATGAACTCCTGAAATTCCACGTTGTTGTCCGCATGCGCGCCGCCGTTGAGAATGTTCATCAGCGGCAGCGGCAGCTTGCATCCCTCCAGCCCCCCCAGCGAGCGATACAGCGGCCAGCCGCGGGCGGCGGCGGCGGCGCGCGCGGCCGCCATCGAAACCGCCAGCAGCGCGTTGGCGCCCAGGCGGGACTTGTTCGCCGTGCCGTCGAGTTGCAGCAGGCGCCCATCCACTCCTGCTTGGTCCAGCCCATCCTGTCCGATCAGCGCCGGCGCCAGCACCTGCTCCACATTGGCCACCGCCCGCCGGACGCCCTTGCCGCCGTAGCGGCCAGCGTCGCCGTCGCGCAGCTCCACGGCTTCATGCTCACCCGTGGAGGCGCCGCTGGGCACCGCGGCGCGGCCGCGCGCACCCGATTGCAGCGCTAGCTCCGCCTCCACGGTGGGATTGCCGCGCGAGTCGAGAATTTCCCGCGCCCTCAGCATGGCAATTGCGTCCATTGTTTGATTCTAGCTTTGCCTGTAGCCTTTGACCATGCCCCGCTTGTGCGCGCGTGCTTACGCCAAAATTAACCTGGGCCTCAAAATCGGCCCCCGCCGCCACGATGGCTTTCATGAGCTGCGCACGATTTATCAGACGGTCACCCTCGCCGACCGGGTCGAGATCAATCTCGGCTCCGGCTCGGGCTGCACGCTTGCGGCCTCAGGCCTGGCGGTGCCCCTGGCCCGCGACAATCTCGCCGTCCGCGCCGCCGAGGCAGCGGTCGAGCGCTGGAACATTCGCGGCCGCATCGAAATCCATCTGCACAAAGTCATCCCCCTGGGCGCGGGCCTGGGCGGTGGCTCTAGTGATGCGGCCGCCGTGTTGCGCCTGCTCGCCGTGCTCTGTCGCCGCCCTCCGCCCCTGCGCGAATTGTTGCACCTGGCTCGTTCGCTCGGTTCGGATGTGCCACTGTTTCTGCTGGGCGGCACCGTGCTGGGCTTGGGCCGCGGCGACGAGGTCTATGCGCTGCAGGATTTGCCCGCCTGGCACTGTGTGCTGGCCATGCCGTGCAGCCAGCATGCGGCTGGCATTTCCACCCCCGCCGCCTTCGCCCGCTGGGATCACTGCCGCCCATTGACCGCCGCGGCCGGCTCAGATACACTATTGGAGTTCTGCAGCCTGGTGGACCAGGTGTTGCCGGCGTTCCGCAATTTGCGGAACCGCGGCTCGGGCGCAGCTAGTTCGGCCCAGTCGAAAGTCCATGCCGGAATCGAGAATGACTTCCTTCCCGAAGTCCTCTCTGTTTCCCCGGACTTTCTCAGCATTCACCGTGAACTCCGCCGCGCTGGCTCCGTTTGGACCGGCTTGACCGGCAGCGGAGCAGCCCAGTTCGGCCTTTTTGCCGATCCGGGCACAGCCGCGGCAGCCGCCAGCCGCTTGGCGCGCCTCCATTGCAGTTGGCCGGTGCGCTTTGTGCGCCGCGCGCTCTACGCTCGCGGGCTGCGGAGGCTGGCCTGAAACCAGCGTTGGGGCGTCGTCCAATGGCAGGACACATGCCTTTGGAGCATGGCATTTAGGTTCGAATCCTAACGCCCCAGCCACGCGCCGGGCGTTCGTTGGGGTATGCCGTTATGGTCACTGGTCCAATCAAGCTGGAAGCACTGGCGGGCAAGGCCGAAAAGCCCCATCCTCAGCCCGCGCGCTCGCCCCGCAAGGGCCGCTTGGATGAAAAGCTGAAGGTCTTCAGCGGCACCGCCAACCCCGCCCTCACGGCGGAAATCTGCACCCATCTCGGCCTCGAACCCGGCCAGTGCCGCCTCACGCGCTTCAGCGATGGCGAAAATTACGTCCAAATCCTGGAAAATGTGCGCGGCGCCGATGTGTTCGTGATTCAGCCCACTTGCGACCCCGTCGACATTCACCTCATGGAACTGTTGCTCATGATTGACGCGCTTAAGCGCGCTTCCGCGCGCCGCATCACCGCCGTCATTCCCTACTTCGGCTATGCCCGCCAGGACCGCAAGGACAAGCCGCGCGTTCCCATCTCCTCCAAGCTCGTCGCCGACCTGCTCACCACCGCCGGCGCCCACCGCGCCCTGCTCATGGATCTGCATGCGCCACAAATTCAGGGCTTTTTCAACATTCCGGTGGACCACCTGTTCGCCTCCCCGGTGCTGGTCGACTGCTTCCGCCGCATGGAGCTGCCGGATTTGACCATCGTCTCTCCCGACGCTGGCGGCGTCGAGCGCGCCCGCTTTTTCGCCAAAAAGCTCGACACCGCCCTCGCCATCGTGGACAAACGCCGCGTCGCCATGGACGTGAGCGAAGTCATGAACGTCATCGGTGATGTCGAGGGCCGCACCGCCGTCATCCTGGACGACATCATTGATACCGCCGGCACCCTGGTTAAAACCGCCGAGGCCATGGTCCGCAACGGCGCCCGCCGCGTGCTCGCCTGCGCTTCCCACGCCGTGCTCAGCGGTCCGGCGGTCGAGCGCCTTGAGGCCAGTCCTGTCGAACGTCTGGTGGTCACCAATTCCATTCCCATCCCCGCGGCGGCACAGGCCCGCGCCCGGATTCAGGTGTTGAGCATCGCCGGCCTCATGGCCGCGGCGATTCGCTCCATTCACGAGGAAACCTCCGTCAGTTTGCTTTTCGTTTAGGAGCAGCGTTTCATGGCGATTTCGATTTCACTGGAAGCTGAAACCCGCACCGGACGTGGTAAAGGTCCAGCGCGCCAAATGCGGCGCGCCGGACGCATCCCGGCCACGCTCTACGGAGCCCGCCGGCAACCCCTCAATCTGACCCTCGATCCCAAGGCGGTGGGCCGCATTCTCCATTCCGAATCCGGCCACAACACCATCTTCAACCTGGCCGTGGCGGGAGGCGAAACCACCGCCGCCATGCTCGTCGATTGGCAGCGCGAACCGTTGCGCGGCCGCCTGCTCCACGTCGACCTCAAACGCATCGCCATGGATCAGACCATCCGTGTGCGCGTCCCTGTCCAGACTAAAGGCGAGGCGCTCGGCGTCAAAACCCAGGGTGGCATTCTTGAGGTTGTCACGCGCGAGGTGGAAATCGAGTGTCTGCCCACCGACATCCCCGAACAGGTCAGTGTGGACGTATCCGCGCTCTCCATCGGGCAGAACTTTCGCGCCTCCGACCTCCAGTTGGGCGCCGGCCACCGCCTCTTGACCGAAACTGATCGCGTCATCGTGCATGTGATCGCGATCAAGGAAGTGGTCGAAGCCGCGCCCGCCGAGCCCGAGGCCGCGCCCGCCGAGCCCGAAGTCGCTAAGAAAGGCAAGACCGAGAAGGAGGAAGAACCCGCCACTGCCCCTGTCAAAGGGGCCGAGAAGGGAGCCGAGGAGAAGAAGGAGAAGGGGAAAAAGTAACCCGCCATGGTGGCCCGCGACCCCGCCGCTCCGTTTCTGGTGGTCGGGTTGGGCAATCCTGGCGCCGAATACGATGGCACGCCCCACAATTTCGGCTTTATGGCCGTGGACGAGCTGGCCCGCCGCTGTGACATCCGCATGCGCACCAGCGAAGCCCAGGCGCTCACCGGCCGGGGCGAATTGGAAGGCCAGCCGCTGTGGCTGGCGCAGCCGCTGACCTACATGAATCTCAGCGGCATTTCTGTTGCCCAACTGCTGCGCAAGCGGGCGGTGACGGGTTGGGTGGTGATTTGTGATGAGCTGGATTTGCCCTTGGGCACGCTCCGGCTGCGGCAGCAGGGATCGGCGGGCAGCCACAATGGCTTGCGCTCGATCGCCGCTAGTTTAGGTACGACCGGCTTCGCCCGCTTGCGTCTGGGCACTGGCCCCGCGCATCCGGTCCTGGATCGGGTTTCGTTTGTGCTGGGCCGCTGGGGCAGGGCGCAATTGGTGGAGGCCCGGCAAGTGGCCGCCACCGCGGCTGACGTGGTGGCCTGTATTGTGCGCGAGGGCATGGCCGCGGCGATGACCCGCTTCAATCGAGTTCCGCGTGAGGATGATGATGAATAGAACCTACGAAGTGATTTTTATTCTGCGCCCCGACTTGGCTGACGAGGAGTGCGACACCCTGGTGGCCGCCCTGGAAGCCGCCGCCGCCTCCAGCGGCGCCGGCGTGCGCAAGGTGGACCGGCTCGGCCGTCGCCGCCTCGCCTACCGCGTGCGCGGCTTCCGCGAAGGCCATTACGTGCTGTTCGATCTGGAAACCCAGGCCCCCGAAGCCATCGCTGAGCTGCAGCGCCGGCTCCGCATCAGCGAGCCGGTCATCAAGTACCTGGCGGTACGCACCGACGAGCTGGAAAAGCGTGCTGATAAGCGGCGGCGCCATCGCGCCGCCCGCCTCGCCCGCCGCCCGCCCCGGCCCGAAGCCGCCAAACCGGCCGAACCGGAAGCCGACGATCACGCCGTCCTGGAAGGACGCGGCGAGGGTGACGAGGCTGCTCCCGCATTTTGAACTTTATTTTCTTGTGAGGACCAATCATGCCTGATGGCAAACGCCCCGCCAGCGGCTCCGCTTCCGCCCGTGCCGCCGGTCCCAAAAAACAGTTCCCGCGCCGGCGCAAAGTCTGCAAGTTCTGCGTCGAGCGCGTGGATAAAATTGACTACAAGGACTACCGCATGCTGCAACAGTTTGTAGCCGAGCGCGGCAAAATCGTGCCGCGCCGCATCAGCGGTACCTGCACCCTGCACCAGCGCCACCTCACCCGCGCCATCAAACAGGCGCGGCAGATCGCCCTGCTGCCCTTCGCAGCGGAGTTGTGACCATGGAAATCATTCTCAAGCAAGACGTACTCAAGCTCGGCCGCAAGGGCGACGTGCTCACCGTCGCCGACGGCTACGGCCGCAACTTTCTCCTGCCCCAGCGCAAAGCCATTGCCGCCACCCCCGCCAACCTGCGCAACATCGAGCAGATGCGCGCTTCGGCGGCGCGCAAGGATGCTCGCGACCGCGACGCCGCCCTCGCGCTGGCAGCTCAGTTGGCCCAGCTCAAGCTGGTATTCCAGCGCCGCGCCGGCGCCCACGACGCGCTGTTTGGCTCGGTCACCTCCATGGACATCATGCACGCGCTCGCCGAGCGCGGCTACGAAATCGAACGCCGCAAAATCGAGCTGCCCGATCCGCTCAAGACCCTGGGCGAGCATCCCGTCGCCCTCAGCCTGTTCCGCGATGTCAAAGCTTCCCTCCTGGTCCTGATCGAGCGCGAAGCCGCCGAAGCGGGTGAAGCCACCGCCCCCACTCCGCAGGCTCAGACCTGATTTCGCCCCGCGCGTTCAGCGCTTGTCGAAATTCGGCTGCTTCATGAGCCAGACCAGCGGCGCGGCGATGATGAAGATGATCGCCATGGCCCGGAACGCGTCCACATAACTGAGTACTGTCGCCTGCCGCAGTATTTCGCCCTGCAGTACGCCCCAGGCTTGCTGCGCCGCTTCCGCCAGGCTGGAGCCGGCGTGGAGCAGCTCCTGGGCGATCGCGCTGTGCAGCACGCGGGTGAGCGGATTCGACGGGTTCAGGTGGCCCACCAGCCGGGCGTGATGCGCCTGCTGGCCGCGGGCCAGCGCGGTGGCCATCACTGAAATGCCAAAGCTCGAGCCAAGATTGCGCGTCAGCCCGGTAATGCTGGTCGCGTAGCCCATCTCCGGGTTTGGAATCTGGTCCACGCTGATCGTGGCAAACGGCACAAAAACCAGCGACAGCCCGGCGCCCATGATCACCTGCGGCCATAGGAATGCCCACGGTCCCGACTGGCCATTGAGCTGCCCGAACATGAGCACGCCGATCGCCCCCAGGATGAGGCCGATGAAAAGCATGGCGCGCATGTCCCAGCGCTTCCCGATCAAAATCCCGACGATCGGCATCCCGATCATCGTGGCGACGCCGCGCGGCATGTTCCACAACCCGGCGGTGATGGCCGGAAAATTCAGCACTTCTTGCATGAACAGCGGCAGCAGCAGAATGCTCCCGTAGAGCACGAAAAACAGGATCAGCGAAAGCGCGCACGCGGTGCCGAAGGTCCGGTACTTCAGCAGTCGCAGGTGAACCACGGGTTCGGGCGCGCGCAGTTCCCAGAGGATGAAGGCCACCAGGCAGATGGTGGCAACCACCGCGCCGATCACGATGAGATGACTGCTGAACCAATCCGCCTCCTGGCCTTTGTCCAGTACCATTTGCAGCGCCGACAGTCCGAACGCCAGCAGCAGAATGCCCCAGGTGTCGGCTCCCTGCTTGATGCGCTTCAGGTAAGACGGGTCGAAAACGTAGCTCTTCACCATCACCCAGGCGAACACGCTCACCGGGACGTTGATAAAAAAGACCCAGCGCCAGCTATAGTCCGTGGTCAGCCAGCCGCCCAGCAGCGGCGCCACGATCGGAGCCACCACGATCCCCACGCCCCACATCGCCATGGCATGCCCGCGCTCTTCGCGCGGGAACGATTCCAGCAGAATCGCACGGGTGATGGGCTGCAGCAGGCCCCCAAACGCCCCTTGCAGTATCCGGCAGCTGATCAGCAGCGGCAGCGAAGGCGCGATTCCGCACAGAATGCTGGAACAGGTAAAACCAGCCACGGCGGTGAGCAGCAGCCGCTTGCGACCCACCCGCGCCGACAGCCAGCCGGTGAGCGGCAGCACGATGGCGTTCGAGACCAGATAGGAGGTGAGTACCCAAGTGGCTTCGTCCACGCTCGCCGATAGATTGCCGGCGATGTAGGGAATGCTGACGTTCACCGCCGAGGTATCGACCAGCTCCATCATGGCGCTGGCCATCACGGCGATGGCGATCATCCAGCGCGTCCATCCCTGCGGGAGTGCGTCCTGCTCCGGATTGACGGTTGCGATATCGGCCAAACTTCAGCCTATCAAACCGGAGCAAGGAGATCGCTTGGCGCTGCCGCGCCGCTCACAACGACAAAATTCCGCGCCTGTCTTAGCCGCCGCCGCCGCCGCTGCCGCCGCCGGGTCGGTGCTTCAGCGTCGGTCGCCCTTGCGGCACCGCCGACCCATCGGGACGGATCAGGCTCGGTCGTCCGGTGCCATGCAGCTTGATGTTGGTGTCGTCAATGTGCTCCAACATGGCCAGCCGGGCCTTGATTTTATTGAAATCGGAGGTATTGAGAATGTATTGCGGACGCGGCGGCAGAATATTGTGAATCTCGATTTCCGTGTCCTTGATGCGTTCCGGCGTGGGCGGGTGCGAGTCGAACGCTTTGGCGATCGTGCCCGGCTGCTTTTTTTCCTCCGACAGCAGCTTTTCGAACATCTGCACGAAGGCTTGCGGGTCGTAGCCCGCTTCATACATGTATTGCACCCCCAGATAGTCCGCCTCGCGCTCATCGCTGCGGCTGAACTTCTCGAAGCTCAGCGGCATGGCGACTTCGGCTAGGCTGCGTCCGGCCAGACCGATGCCGCCGCCGACGAAGATGAGCGGTAGCGTGGCGTAATTAATCAGGCGGGCTTTGGTCAGCCGGCGGGTGGCGTGGCGCGCAGCCACGTGGGCGATTTCGTGCGACATCACGCCCGCCAGCTCGGCTTCGTTGTCCGCGGCAAGTATGAGACCGGTATTGACGAAAAAGTAGCCGCCGGGCAGCGCCATGGCATTGACCTGCGGGTCTTCCAGGACGCGGACGGTGAACGGAACCTTGGCGTCGGAGTGGCGGACCAGGTTTTGCGTCAACCGGTTGATGTACTCGTTGATTTCCGGATCTTTCTGGATGCGCGCGGTCGACTCAATCTGCTGCGCCACCTGCTTGCCCAAGGCGATGGATTTCTCGATCGAATAGAAGTTCATGCCATCGCCCACGCCGCGGTGCCCAATATCGTTCAGATCCTTCTCGTTGGCGGTTTGCGCGCCCAGCGGGATGGCCAGAGCCAAAATCAAGCCCAGCGCGATTGAGCGGAGGCGGGCAGGCTTCATGAAGGGAACTTCCTTGACCTAAGTATACGACCACCCGGAGCGGCCCGGGGTTACTCTGAATCTGAGATGCAGATAAGCCAAATTCGCGAGGAATTTCCCATCGCCCAGCACTACACCTACCTCAACCACGCCGCCATTGCTCCGCTGGCGCGATCGACGCTCGCTGCCATCGACGCCCACTTGGCTGACCAGGCTGGGCATGGCGCCCTGCACTTTTTTGACTGGCTGGCCCAGCTCGATGGCGTCCGCGCCACCCTGGGACGGCTCATCCACGCTCCCGCCGGCGATATTGCCTTCGCGAAAAACACCACCGAGGGACTGTCCTGGATCGCCCAGGGCCTGCGCTGGCGCGCTGGTGAGCGCATCGTGAGTTTCGAGTGCGAGTTCCCGGCCAATCTCCTGCCCTGGCTGGCGCTGCGCCCGCAGGGTGTGAAAGTAGAGCTGCTCCCGCCCGGCGCGCTGCTCGATCTCGAACAAGTGCGCCAGGCCTGCCGGGGCGCGCGCGTGCTGGCCATCAGCTTCGTGCAATATCTGAATGGATTCCGCGCGCCGCTCGAGCAAATCGGTGCCATTTGCCGCGAAACGGCAACCCTGCTTGTGGTGGATGGCATTCAGGGGCTGGGTGCGTTTCCCCTCGATGTCCAGCGCTGCGGCATCCACGCGCTGGCCTGCGGCAGCCACAAATGGCTGACCGGTCCCGAGGGGGCCGGGTTTTTGTATATCAGCCCCGAGCTGCTCGACCACCTTACGCCCCCCGAAGCCGGCTGGCTCTCGATTGAAAACTGGGCTGATTTTGATGCCGCCGGCCGCATCGCATCCACCGGCGCGCCGCTCACATGGCGGGCCGGCGCGGCACGGTTTGAATGCGGAATGCTGAACTCGCCCGGCCTGCTGGGTCTGGGCGCCGCGGTGGAACTGCTGCTCGCTCCCGGCGCGGAGGCGGTGGCCACCCACGTTGCCGGCCTGAGCCTTAGGCTGGCGGAAGCTCTGCGCAATCGCGGCTGCAAGCTGGCGCTGCTGTCCGATGCCCCGCAACATCGCAGCGGCATTGTATCCTTCCAGCATCCGCGGGAAGACTCGCTTACAATCACTCAACGCTTGGAACAGGCGGCCATTATGTGTTCCCAGCGCGGCCCCTGGGTGCGCGTCGCGCCCCATGTCTACAACACGGCGGAGGAGATCGACCGCCTGCTGGCCGCCCTGTCGTGAGCGCCCTCACCGCCGAACAACGCCGGCGGCTGCGCGCCATCCCCAAGGCCGAGATGCATGTGCATCTCGAGGGCAGCCTGGCGCCCGAGACCCTTTGGGCGCTGGCTCAGCGGCAGGGATTCCCCTTCGGCCTGCGCGATCTGGATGCCTGCCGCCAACTGTACACGTTCAACAGCTTCGACGGTTTCATCCACGCTATCAAAACGGCAAGCCAGTTGCTGCTGCGCCCGGACGACTATGCCATCGCCGTAAGGGCCCTGGCGCGCGGCCTCCAGGCTCAAGGCGTGCTCTATAGCGAGGTCTTCCTTTCCATTGGCATTCTGCTGTGGCGCAATGTCGCCGTTGAGCCCTATTGGGAAGCCATCGAGCCCGCCCGCCTGCAGGCCGAGAAGGAAACCGGCGTAACCCTGCGGTGGATTTTCGATGCGGTACGCCAGTTCGGCCCCGAGCCATTCCAGCGCGTCGTCGACTGGGCCGTAAAACTACATGAGTCGAAAACAGTCCTCGGTATCGGTATTGGCGGCGATGAACGGCAGCGCTCGGCGGCCGAGTTTGCGCCCGGCTATGCGCGCGCTCGGCTCGCCGGGCTCAAGACCACGGTCCATGCCGGCGAGACCTGTGGCGCTGATTCCATTTGGGATGCGCTCAACTGGCTCAAGCCCGACCGCATCGGCCATGGTCTGCGGGCCTTTGAGGATGCCCGCTTATTGGACGAGCTGATTTCCCGTCAAACAATTCTCGATATTTGCCCGACATCGAACCTGAAAACTGGAGCATGGCCATCCGGCCTGCCCCATCCAGCCTACAAGTACTACATGCGTGGCATTAAAATTGCGGTCAGCTCGGACGACCCCGGCATTTTCGGCTGTTCACTGCTGGATGAATACTGCTGGCTGGCCGCTCATGGCGGCTTCAGTTTCGACCAGTTGACTCAGCTCGCCACCGCATCCTTGGATGATTGCCAGGCTTCGCCGCGGCGAATGCGCGTCGAGATGGACGGGTGCGAATAGAGCAGCCATTCCTTCCAGCGCGGCGGTTCGACTTCGGCGAGGTTCTTGGAGGCGAGGCGGCGCAGGCCGGCCAGCAGCGGCGCCGAACTGCCGAGGGTAGCAAAGGAATAGTCGTCGGCGCGGCGCTCCATGGCGCGTACGAAGCCGTTCCGCACGGGCAGAAGCAGCAGGCTGAGCACGGTAAACACCAGCAGCAGCAGCGGCGCGCCGGCGACGTCGGCAATGCCGTGCAGTCCCAGTTGCGAGGCCAAGGCCACCAAGGCCACCTCGGCGATCCAAAACCCGAGCAGGCTCAGCGCGGTTTGAAACGCCAGGCCACGCCATAAATCCTGGTGAACGTTGTGTCCGAGCTCATGCAGGAAAACCGCCTCGATCTCCTCGACGGGCGAGTCGGCGAGCAAGGTGTCGCTGATGATCACGCGGCGCGTTTTGCCCAGTCCGATCAGCGCTGCATTGGCCTTCGCCGTCTTTTCGCCTAGCTTCCATTCGAATATCCCGTGCAGGCGTGGCAGTCCGGGATTTTGGGCGCGCAGCGCCGCATGCGTCGACTGCAACCGGCGCACCAGGGCCGCATCGGCGGGATTGTCTTCCGACATCTGTCGCAGCTTGAAAAACATGGGAAGAAAAACGATTGGGCCCAAAATCATTAGGCCGACCGTGGCGACGGTGAAAATGGCCCAGGCGCAGAGCCACCAATAGTGAGGCAACGAAGGTAGCAGCCACCAGTAGATCAGCTCGGCAGCGCCGACCGTGAGTGCCCCGCCAATGAGCGCGCTCTTGAGCTCATCCCAGAGCCAGGAGGCAAAGCCTTGCCGGTTCATCCCATAGCGCGTCTCGATGCGGCGCTCCAGCCAGGCGGCGGGCAGATCCAGCAATTGGAACCCGGCCCATACCACCACCGTGTACTCCAGCACGAGCTGCCAGGTTGAGCCTGGGCACCAGCGGGCGATGGCGATGCTGAAGCCGGTGACCAGCAGCAGCACCAGCAGCAGCAAGTTAAAGCCGCCGGAGGCGAGTCCCAGCCAGAATTTTTCTCGCGCGTAGTGCTTGGAGTCGTGCATACGCATGCGCCTGGCGCGGAATCGAAGTGGTTGCAGCCTGCCGCGGGGTCACCGGAATGCGGCCTTTCCTCAAGAAAAACCGCACGCCCCTTCCCACGGTCCGACCTCCGGCCATGGTGATTCTGCGCTAACTGAATTGTAGCGGGAAAGCGGGTAAAGCCTGATATTCTGCCAACGTGCCTGCTCCGGCCACCAACCCCAATGGCTTTTGCGCCCTGATTCTGGCCGGAGGGCGTGGGACCCGGTTTTGGCCGCGCAGCCGCCGCAATGCGGCCAAGCAGGTGCTGCCCATCATGGGCGAACGCACCATGTTGGAGATGACCATCGACCGGCTGCAACCGCTGCTGTCGTCGCCGGATGATATCTGGATTTTGACCAGCCGGGAGCTGCGCCCGGCGGTGCTCCGGCAGGTGCCGCAAGTGCCCTCGGCGCAGGTCATCGCCGAGCCGGTGGGACGCAACACCGCGCCCGCCATTGGATTGGGAGCGGAACTGATCCTGCGCACGCGGGGCGATGTCTACATGGGTGTGTTTCCTTCCGACGCTTATATTGCCAACCAGGACCTGTTCGTTCAGTTGGCGCGCCTGGCCATCAAGGAAGCGCTGCGTCCCGGCAAGCTGGTGGTTTTGGGCGTCGAACCGACGCGGCCGGAAACCGGCTACGGCTACATTGAAGTGGTTCACGATCCCCGCTCCCGTGCCCAGGCGCTGCGGGTGAAACGTTTTACCGAAAAGCCGACGCTGGCGCAGGCCAAGGAATTTCTCGAAGCCGGCCATTACTACTGGAACGCTGGGCTGTTCCTGTGGCGGGCGTCCAGCATCCTCGAGGAGCTGGCCGAGTTTTTGCCCAACAGCGCGGAGATTCTGCGCCGTATCGCCGAAGCTCCGCGCTCCAAGCTGACCGCGGTGCTGGAGCGCTGGTATCCGGAGTGCGAGAACATCTCCATCGATTACGCGGTGATGGAGCACAGCCGCAACATCGTGTGTGTGCCGGCGGCAAACCTGGGCTGGAACGATTTGGGAAGCTGGGCGGCGCTGTACCAGCAACTGGCGCCCCATGGCGGCACCGTGGTGCAGGCCGGGCAGGTCGTCGAGCTGGACTCGGCCAACAACCTGGTTTACGTGGACGGCAAAACCGTCGCCCTGGTCGGGTTGAGCGACCTGGTGGTGGTGGAAACCCCCGACGCGCTCTTGATCGTTCCCCGCTCGCAGTCCCAGAAAGTGGGCAAGCTGGTCCAGCAGCTCGAGGCCGAGGGCCGCACCAAGCTACTGTAGCGTCTGCTTCGCCGCGGCGACGATCTCTTCCACCGACGGCTTGCTCAGCTCTTCCAGGTTGGCCGCGTAAGGCAGCGGCGTCTCCTTGCCGCACACCCGCCGCACCGGCGCTTCCAGATCCCAAAATCCCTCGGTGCTCAGCCGGGTGATGATTTCCGCCGACGGGCCGTAGCTCTGCCACGCGTAATCGGCGACCACCGCGTGGTTGGTCTTGTGCAGCGAAGCCAGCGCCGGACCCATGTCCAGCGGCCGCAGGCAGCGCATGTCCACCACTTCGGCGGAAATGCCCTCGCGCTCCAGCTCGTGCGCCGCCTGCAGGCACAGCGCGGTCGAGGCGCCGTAGCCGATCAGGGTGACATCCGAGCCCGGCTGCTTGATGTCGGCCTGATCCAGCGGAACCAGGTATTCGCCATCGTCCACCTCGCCCTGCTTATTGTTGAGCGGGCCGGGCTCGAGAAACACCACCGGATCATCGCTGCGGATGGCCGATTTGAGCATGCCCTTGGCGTCGTATTGGTTCGAGGGGCTGACCACGCGCAAGCCGGGACAGTGAGCGAACAGCAGCGCGAGTTGCTGCCCGTGCTGCGCCGTCAGGCCGGGATTGGGGCCCGGCCCTTCCGGACCCCGCAGCACCATCGGCACCGAGAGCCGCCCCCCCGACATGTAGCGGATCTTGGCCATGTGGTTGTAGATCTGGTCCATGGCGCGCAACCCGAAATCGATCCGCATCAGCTCCACCACCGGACGCTGACCCATCAGCGCCAGGCCCACTCCGGCGCCCACGAAACTTTCCTCCGAGATCGGCGTGTCCAGGATGCGATCCGCCCCGAACTCCTCGAACAGACCGCGGGTGACGTAATGCACCCCGTTGTACAGGCCCACTTCTTCGCCCAGGATCACCACCCGCTCGTCGCGCGCCAACTCTTCGCGAAGCGCCATATTCAGCGCCTCGTGCATGGATTTTTTCACTAACACGTTCGCCCGTCCCTCGTTCGTTTTACTGCAGCACGTCGTGTAATAGCTCTTCCGGCGCCGGTTCGGGGCCGGTTTTGGCTTCCGCCACCTTGGCTTCGAGCTCGGCCACCACCTCCTGCCGCAGTTGCTCGATCTCATCGCGGTTCATGATGCTTTCCTCCATCATGAAGTCGCTGAGCAGCTTCAGGGGATCGCGGTCGTGCCACGCCGTCTCCTCTTCGATCGTGCGGTAGTTCAGCGGTTTGTCGTGAATACCGTGCCCTTGGTAGCGGTAGGTGAGGACTTCGGCAAAGTAGGGGCGCTGTTTCTCCCGCACGTGCTCGAAAATGCGATGGGCGGCTTCGGCGGTGGCCCATACGTCCTGCCCGTCCACTTGCTCGGTTTCTACGCCGTAGCCGGAGGCCCGATCCACCAGTCGCGTGACCGCGGAGTGGCGCTCCAGGCTGGTGCCCATGCTGTATTTGTTGTTCACGCAGATGAACGCCGTGGGCACGTGCCAAAGCGAGGCCATGTTCAGCGATTCATGAAATGTCCCGGTATCCAGCGCGCCATCGCCGAAAAAGCAGATGCAGATGCCGTCCCGCTTTTGCTGTTTGAGCGCCAGGCCCACGCCCGTGGATATCGACAGCGGACCACCCACGATGCCATCGCCACCGAGAAAATGGTCCTCGGGGCTATACATGTGCATGCTGCCGCCCTTGCCTTTGGACACCCCGGTGGCCCGTCCGAACAGCTCGGCGTAAATGCGCATCGGATCCATGCCGCACAGGAGCATGTGGCCGTGGTCGCGGTAATTGTCTACCACATAGTCGCGCCTCAGGTCGGCGGCGTGAAAAAAGCCCACTCCGACCGCCTCCTGGCCCGCGTAGGAGTGGTAGTACCCCCGGATCAGGCCGTTTTTGAACTCGCGCTCCCCGATGTGCTCGAACTGGCGCATGGTCAGCATCTTGCGCAGGAAGCTGCGCAGCGTAGCCGCATCCTGCGGAAAACGGCGGGCCGTCGAAAGTACCTCGGCGGGTTGGGGGGCGGGCGCGGGCTTGCGTGTGGGCACCGAGAGCTTGGGCTGAGGACGGGAACTCATAAACTATACGCGGGAGGTGTACCTTTTATTGTCGCGGCTGCGAAGCCGCAGGTCAAGGCCTATCGTGCGCAGTCGCGCCGGGGCGGACTTCCAGCAGCGTGGTGGCGCCGCGGGTGTCGAACTCCGCGTCCGCGGCCAGCTCCGCCAGATGGCCCTTGGGGATCGGCCCGCCTTCGCCGGCATTGATGAGCCAGCGAGCGAACGGCTGCGGCGCCACCGTGCCGCCATCGCCGCCGCGGACGCAGTGGCGCCACAGTTGCCAATGCGCCGTGGCGAGAAGACTTCCGCTTTGCTCCAGCCCCAGCCCGTGGGCGATGCGGCCGGCCTCGGTGGCGCGGGCCACCTCGAGGCCCTGCTCCAGATGCAGTTCGCGACCCCGGCCGTAGTCGTCCAGGCGGAAGGTGGTGTCCGACGGCTGTTGCACTTCCAGCAGCGTCATGCCGCCGCCGATGGCGTGCACGGTGCCCGCCGGGATCGAGATCACATCGCCGGCGGCGACCGGCAGCCAGCGCAGCACGCTGGCGCCGCGCCCGGCCCGGCACGCGGCTTCCAACTCCGTCTTCGACACTCCCGGCAACAGCCCGGCGGCGACCTGCGCGCCCCCTTCGGCTGCGAGCACATACCAGGCTTCGCTTTTGCCGCAGGCCAGCCCGTGCGCGCGCGCCCAGGCATCGTCGGGGTGTACCTGTACGGAAACTCGCTCGCGCGGAAACAGCAGCTTGATCAGCACCGGACAGTTTTTCGGCGACAGCCAAGCCTCCCCGATCGGCTCGGCGCCGGGATTGCGGCCCGGAAACCAGGCGCTGAGATCCACGCTCCCCCACACCCGCGGCTTGAATACCGGCTCAACGATGCGAAAGCCAGACATGGGCGGCTCAGGCGCGCGGCAGGATCTCGTTCAGCGCGCCGCTGCGGTACCCTTCCAGGTCGAGCGTGACATAGTGGAAACCGAGCTTTTTGAAAATAGCGGTGAGCCCATCGGCCATGGGCAGCGTGAGCGCGCGCGGCAGTTCCTCGCGCGCAATCTCCAGCCGCACGATTTCGCCATGAAAACGAACCCGCACCTGGCGGAAGCCGAGCGCGTGGAGGGCTTCCTCGCCCTGCTCGATCCGGGCGAGAATTTCCGGCGTGACCTCCACCCCATAGGCCACGCGCGAGGCCAGGCACGCTGCCGCCGGCTGGTCCCAGACTTCCAGCCCGGCCGCGCGCGCGCGCTGCCGGATTTCCGCTTTGCCCAGGCCCGCTTCCAAGAGCGGCGCCCGCACCCCGTGCGTCTCCGCCGCGCGATGCCCGGGACGGAAATCGAGCCGATCATCGGCGTTGACCCCGTAGGCCAGCGTGCGGTAGCCGGGCCGCCGCGCCAGCTCCAGCTCCATGCGCGTAAACAGCTCGTCCTTGCAGAAATAACAGCGGTTGGGCTGGTTGCGGCGGTAATCGGGATTGTCCAGCTCCTGGGTCGCGATGATCTCGCAGGGAATCTCATGCGCTGCCGCGAAGGCCACCGCCCGGCGCAGCGCGCTGCGCGGCAGGCTGGGCGAATCGGCGATCACCGCCAGCATCGCGCCCGGCGCTGCCTGCTGCGCCGCCCAAGCCAGATAGGCCGAATCCACGCCCCCGGAATAGGCCACCAGCACCGGCGCGCAGCTCGCCAGAATGCCTTCGAGTTTGCCTGTTTCCACCATTCCTTTAAACTATACCCGTGCAGGGGTTGATCATTGTCCACACCGGTCCGGGCAAGGGCAAGACCACGGCTGCCATGGGCACCGGCTTGCGAGCGGTCGGTGCCGGACTCAAGGTCCTGATGCTGCAGTTCATCAAAGGGTCCTGGAGCTACGGCGAGCTGGACGCGGTCCATGCCTTTGGGGATAAGTTTGTCATCCGCCAGATGGGCCGGGGATTCGTCAAGATTGGTTCGGAAAAGCCCGATCCGGAAGACGTGCGCTTGGTCGAGGCGGCCTGGGAAGAAGCCAAGCGCGAAATCGCCGGCGGAAACTGGGATCTGGTGATCCTCGACGAAATCAACTACGCCATCTCCTACCACATGCTCGAGCCGGCGCCGGTGGTCGAATTCTTGCGCTCCAAGCCCGAAAGGGTTCACGTGATTCTAACCGGGCGCAATGCCCACCCCGCGCTGGTCGAGCTGGCCGACACCGTCACCGAGATGCGCGAGATCAAGCACGCCTACCAGAAGGGTATTCAGGCGCAGCGGGGAATCGAGTACTGAAATGAGCTGGTTCCGGCGCGAGGACAAACCCCTGGCCGCGGTCGCGGAAAAGCATGTGCGCACCGAGGGGCTGTGGCTCAAATGTGAGGGCTGCCGCACCATCATTTGGAAAAAGGATCTTGCCGCCAATCAGCACGTGTGCCCCCACTGCGGTCGCCATTTTCGCATCGACGCGCGCACCCGCCTCGCCCTCCTGCTGGACGACGGCAAATACGATGAGCTCGACGCCGGGCTGAGCTCCACCGATCCGCTGCATTTCGTCGATCGCAAGCCTTATGCCGAGCGCTTGCACCAGGCGCGCGCCGCCACCGGCATGAACGACGCGCTGCTGTCGGCGCATGGGTGCATCGAAGCGCGCCCGGTCTACGTCTGCGCCATGGAGTACCGCTTTATCGGCGGCAGCATGGGCGCCGTCGTTGGGGAAAAGATCACGCGCGCGGTCGAGGCCGCTCTCGCCGCGCGCCAGCCGCTGATCGTCATTTCCGCCTCCGGCGGCGCACGCATGATGGAAGGCGCCGTGAGCCTCATGCAGATGGGCAAGATCGCCGCCGCCCTGGCGCGCCTGGACGAGGCGGGCGTCCCCTTTGTCTCCCTGCTGACCGATCCCACCACCGGAGGTGTCACCGCCAGCTTCGCCATGCTCGGCGACCTGAACCTCGCCGAGCCGGGGGCCCTCATCGGCTTTGCCGGCCCGCGCGTCATCGAGCAAACCATCCGCCAGAAGCTCCCGCACGATTTCCAGCGTAGCGAGTTTCTGCTCGAGCACGGCATGCTGGACGCCATTGTGCCCCGCGCCCAGTTGCGCCGGTACTTGGCGCGGGCGCTCTGCTTTTTGCAGCCCGAACCCGCGGCCGAAACCCAGGCGCGCGCCGCGGGGCCAAGCCTGGACACGCGCGCGCAACTGTGAACCCGGGCGAAACCCTGCAGTACTTGCACGCCCTCGGCGCCGAGTTGCGCCCCGGCCGCAAATACGAGCTGGCCACCATTGCGCGCCTGCTGGCGGAGTTGGGCAATCCGCAGCAGGCCTTCGCCTCCGTTCACATTGCCGGCACCAACGGCAAAGGCAGCACCGCCGCCATGATCGAGGCGGCCGCGCGCGCCGCCGCCTGGCGCACCGGCCTCTACACCTCGCCGCATTTGCAGCGTGTGAACGAGCGTATCCGCATTGCCGGCGAGGAAATCGAAGCCGCGCCGCTGGCCCAGGCCGCGACGGCGGTGCAGGACGCCGTCGAGCGGCTGCTGGCCACGGGCGCGCTGCCCTATCCGCCCTCCTTTTTCGAAATCGTGACGGCGATTGGGTTCTGGGCGCTGGCCCGGGCCAACGTCGAGCTGGCCATCGTCGAGGTGGGACTGGGCGGCCGTCTGGATGCCACCAACGTCCTGGCGCCCCTGCTGGCCGTCATCACGCCCATTGGACTGGACCACGAAGCCATCCTGGGTCCCGACGTGGCTACGATTGCGGCCGAGAAAGCCGGGATCATCAAGCCCGGGCTGGCAGCCGTCATCTCCGCTCCGCAAGCCCCGGAGGCTCAGGCAGTGCTGCAAGCCCGGGCGCGTGCGCTGGGCGTCCCGCTGGAGTTGGTCCCCGAGTCGGCAGCCGAGTCCGCGCCCGCCACGGCGCTGCGGGGCATGCACCAGAAGATCAACGCCGCAGTGGCGGCCGCTGCCTGCCGCCGCCTGGGCGGACTGCGCTTCGCGATTCCAGAACCGGCCATCGCGGACGGTTTTGCCTCCGTGCGCTGGCCCGGCCGGCTGGAGCGCATCTGCGATCATCCCGAGGTTTTTCTGGATGGTGCGCATAACCCGATGGCGGCGCGCGCGCTCGCCGCATTTCTGGATGAGTACGGCCGCACCCACCCCCAGCCGGTGCTCATTTTCGGCAGCATGCGCGACAAGGCGCTGGAGGAAATCTGCGACTTGTTATTCCCGCGCGCCGCCGCCTTGGTGCTGACCGCGCCCTGCCACCCGCGCGCCCTGGCCCCGGCGGCGCTGGCCGAATCCTACGGACCTCTGGCGCGCCAATGGCAGATCGCGGCGGATTACCCCGCCGCCCTGGCCGCCGCCCGCCGCCTGGCCGGCGCCTCCCGGCCTATCTTTGTGACCGGCTCCTTGTATCTGGTGGGCGAAGCGCGCGCCTGCGGATGCGGCGGAAATTGATGCCTGGGCTGCGCTTCCAGCTTTCGCGCCTGCGCTCTCTCCTCCTGTTTGCGCCCTTGTACGCCCTGTTGACCGTCGCCTACGGCCTGGTTTCCATGGCCTGCTCTCCCGGGGACCTCCGCGGCCGCCGCCAGCACCGCGTGGCGCAAGCCTGGGCGCGCATGCTGCTGCGCCTCGCCCGCATCCGCGTGCGCGTGGACGGGCTGGAACACCTGCGGGCCGGACCGATGGTGATGATCTGCAATCATCTCAGCTACATGGACGTGCCGGTGCTGTTTGCCGTGCTGCCCCTACAGTTCCGGATTTTGGCCAAACAGGGCTTGTTCCGCATTCCCTTTCTCGGCGGCCATTTGCGCCGCGCTCAGCATCTGGCGGTAGATCAGTCCAACGCCCGCGCTTCCATGCGCAGCCTGTTTCAGGCCGCGGCCGCGGTGACCTCGGGGCTGCCGCTGTTCATCTTCCCCGAAGCCGGGAGAAGCTTTTCCGGCGCCATGCAGGATTTTGTGCCCGGTGCGTTTTTTATTGCCATTCAGGCGCAGGTGCCGATCGTGCCCATGGTACTGATCGGAACCTTTGAGCTGCTGCCGCCAACCACGGCCCACCTGCGTCCGGGCCGCGCGCGCCTGATCATCGGCGAACCGGTGCCCACCCAAGGGCTCAGCCGCAAGGATGCGTCGCGGCTGGCACAGCAACTGCGCACCCGGATGGCGGCACTGTACCAGCAGCACCGCGCCGGCGGGGCTCCTTAGTGGACAACATCGGGATACGTCGGCCGACGGGGGCCCAATATCTACATTCTGTCGACTTTTTGTAACAAAAAAGTGTATCCCGCTTACCCCAACCTTTTCCCCATTTTTGGACTCTATTTATGTGACGGCCGCGGAGCGTGCCAGTGGACAGTGCGATGCAAGCGTATTCCTTGAGCTACAAACCGATCGCTGGTTTCAAAGGACTTAAATTGTGCCATTCGTAACCTCGCCTCCTCACAAGGCCGCAGGGGGGAGGCAGGGGGGGAGGGGGGAGGGGCTCTCCAATGTGCTTGCGCCACGCGGTGACCCGGATGCAAGCGTATTCCCTGAGCTACAAACCGATCGCTGGTTTCAAAGGATTTAAGTTGTACCATTCGTAACCTCACCTCCTCACAAGGCCCCAGGGCCGGGTCTGCGAACCGGGGCCCCCCAGCCCGCCTGCGGACGGGGATGGTCGTAATTCGGAACGGCCCCGCCCCGTTCCTGCCCGAGCCGATGGGAGAGTTTTGCCAACTCCGGCTCGTGGAGTTAACATCCAGTGTTGGGGGGAGGACTTCGCGCCGTGTTCTGGCCGCTGGTGGTTTACTTCATCCTGGTCATCGCGCTGATGTTCGCGATGCTTACGCTTTCCTACCTGCTGGGCGGGCGCCATAGGCAGGTCGGGACCGCCATCCCCTACGAAGGTGGAGTGCCTTCCACCGGCGGCGCGCAGGTCCGCCTCTCGGCCCGGTTCTATCTGGTGGCGATGTTTTTCGTGGTGTTCGACCTCGAGTCGGCTTTTATCTTTTCCTGGGCGGTAGTGGCGCGCCAGGTGGGCTGGTTCGGATATATCGAAATCGCCGTCTTCATCGTCATCCTCCTGCTGACGCTGTGGTACCTGGCGCGCATCGGGGCCCTCGAGTGGAGCGAGGTGCTGAGGCCGGCGCAGGCGCGCGCGTTTGCAGCGGAAAAACCCCAACCGGGACGCGAGGTGAACGTTTGAACTACTGGATCACCAAGCCGGGCGAGCAGAGCGCCACCCGCCCGCTTGAGCTGCTGCCCGACGAGGCCGAGCAGCAGGTGCGGCGCTCGGTGCTGCTGACGCGCCTGGAGCAGTTGATCGCTTGGTCGCGCAAAAATTCGATCTGGCCCTTCGGCTTCGGGCTTTCCTGTTGCTTCGTCGAGATGGCGACCTCGATCACCAGCAAGTACGATCTGGCGCGGTTCGGCGCCGAAGTCATGCGCAACACGCCGCGCGAAGCCGACCTGATGGTGATCGCCGGCACGACGTTCATCAAGATGGCGCCGGTGATTCAGCGGCTCTACGAGCAGATGATGGAGCCGCGCTGGGTGATCTCGATGGGTTCGTGCGCGAACTCGGGCGGCATGTACGACATCTACAGCGTCGTCCAGGGCGTGGACAAGTTCTTGCCGGTGGATGTGTACGTGCCGGGTTGTCCGCCGCGCCCCGACGCGTTGCTGGAAGGGATTCTGCTGCTGCGCGAGGCTGTGGGAACCGAAAAGCGGCCCTTGAGCTGGGTGGTGGGGGATCAGCAAACGGTGCGGCCGCGGATGCCGGCCCAGCGCGTCCTCAAACATGATGTCCGCATGGCGGCGAAGGAGCTGAAAAGCCCGGATGAAATCTGACCCGCCTCCGGCTACGCCGTTGCAAGAGGCCGTCTCCGGCCCCCCGCGCTGGACGCAGCCGCCCGCACCGGCCGCGCCCGCTACGCTGCCGCAGGGGCTGGATGGGCTGCAGCCGCTGGCGGTCGAACCCACGCGCGATGACATCCCGACCCTCTGGCTGAGCCGCGAACAGTTGCACGCCACCCTCGCCTGGTTGAAGCACGACGCCCAACCGCGCTACGAAATGCTCTACGACCTGACGGCGGTCGATGAGCGCAGCCGCCGCCCCGCTCCTCCCAACTGGCCGCGGCCCCCGCGTCAGGATTTCACCGGCGTCTACCACCTGTTCTCGTTCGGCCGCAACCAGTATTTGCGGCTCAAAGTCCCGCTCGCTGATGGCGAAGATCTGCACCTGCCGACGATCACCGACATCTGGCCGTGCGCGAATTGGTATGAGTGCGAGGCCTGGGACATGTTCGGGCTCCGCTACGACGGCCATCCGCACCTGCGCCGGATTCTGATGCCCGCCAGTTGGCACGGGCACCCGCTGCGCAAGGAGCATCCCGCGCGCGCCACGGAAATGGGACCGTTCCGCCTGTGGGAAGAAAAAGTCGAGATGGAGCAGGAGGCGCTGCGCTTCCGCCCGGAAGACTGGGGCATGCAGCGCAGCCACGCCGATACCGATTTTCTGTTTCTCAACATCGGCCCCCAGCATCCCGGCACCCACGGTGTGCTGCGCCTGGCGCTGCAGCTCGATGGGGAGACCATCGTCGACGTCGTTCCCGACATCGGCTATCACCACCGCGGTGCCGAGAAAATGGGCGAGCGGCAGAACTGGCATACCTACATCCCCTACACCGACCGCGTGGATTATCTCGGCGGCGTGATGAACAACTTCGCCTATCTCCTCGCCGTCGAGAAGCTGGCCAATATAGAAATACCGGCCCGGGCGCAGGTCATCCGCATCATGCTCGCTGAGCTGTTCCGCATCATCAGCCACCTGGTCTGGTACGGAACCTTCGCGCAGGACCTGGGGCAACTTTCGCCGGTGTTCTACACCTTCAACGACCGCGAGCGGGCCTTCGGCATCATCGAGGCCATCTGCGGCGCGCGGATGCACCCCAACTGGTTCCGCATTGGCGGCGTAGCGCAGGATTTGCCTAAGGGCTGGGACGGGATGATTCGGGATTTTCTGAAGTATCTTCCGCCGCGCCTCGCCGAATACGACAAAGAAGTGATGCAGAACCGGATCTTCAAGGGCCGCACCAAGGGCGTGGGTGCTTTCACGACGGAAGAGGCGATCGAGTGGGGGGTTACCGGACCGGGCCTGCGCGCGTGCGGTTTCGAGTGGGATTTCCGCAAGAAGCAGCCGTATTCCGGTTACGAGCAATTCGAATTCGATATTCCGACAGGCACGCATGGAGATTGCTACGA
>JBOGKM010000013.1:0-3163 GCA_050747745.1 Terriglobales bacterium | reverse complement strand
GGCGATAATTAGCGAGCAGGGCGAGCAGGGGGATCGGCATGACCAGCAAGCACGAAGTGACTGCGTTTGTGGCCTCCGGGGCCGCGGCGGAACGGAGCGCTGGCGAGCCCGCGGCAGCGGGCGAGACGGCGCGGAGTGGAGCGGCGGCCCCGGAGGATGTGGGCCGGCGGGCGCCCGACCCGGAGGTGGAGGCCCGGCCCAAGCGCCGCAGCTTCACGGCCGAATACAAACGGCGCATTCTGCGCGAGGCGGACGCCGCCAAGGCGCGGGGCGAACTCGGGGCGCTGCTGCGTCGCGAGGGGCTGTACTCGTCGGCGCTGACCGGGTGGCGCAAAGAGCGCGATGCGGCGACCCAGGAGGCGTTCTCGCGGCAGCGCGGCCCGAAGCCTCAGCGCAACCCGTTGACAGCTGAAAACGACAAGCTGCGCCGTCGCAATCAACGCCTCGAAGAGGATCTGCGCAAGGCGCATATCGTCATCGAGGTTCAAAAAAGAAGTGGCCAGGCTGTTGCGCCCCGCCGGCTCCGAGACGCCGGACAAGGACCCATGATCCTGGCGGCCATCGAAGAGCTCTCTCCGCTGGTGGGGCGCCGGCAGGCCTGTCAGGCCTTGGCGGTTCCGCGCGCCACCTGGTACCGGCGCCGGCGCCCGCCCCAGTCCCGCCGCCGGTCGAAGCGCCACCCGCGTGCCCTCAGCGAGCAGGAGCGGGGCCAGGTGCTGGCCTGCCTGCACGAGGAGCGCTTCCAGGACTGCCCGCCGGCCCAGGTCTATGCCGCGCTGCTCGACCAGGGCCGCTACCACTGCTCGATTCGCACCATGTACCGCCTGCTCGACGAGCGCGGCGAGAGCCGCGAACGGCGGGATCAGTTGACCCACCCACCCTACCAGAAGCCGGAGCTCCTGGCGACCGGACCCAACCAGCTCTGGAGCTGGGACATCACCAAGCTGCGCGGCCCGGTCAAGTGGACCTGCTTTTACCTCTACGTGATCCTCGACATCTTCAGCCGCTACGTCGTCGGCTGGATGGTCGCCTATCGCGAGGGCGCGGCGCTGGCCAAGCGGCTGATCGAGCACAGCTACGGCAGCCAGCACATCGTGCCCGGCCAGCTCACCGTCCACGCCGATCGCGGCTCTTCGATGAAATCAAAACCGCTGGCGCTGCTGCTCGCCGATCTCGGCGTGCTCAAAACCCACAGCCGGCCACATGTGCCCGACGACAACCCGTTCTCGGAGAGCCAGTTCCACACCCTCAAATTCCATCCCGGCTTCCCCGGCCGCCCCGGCTCCATCGAGCGCTCCCGGCCGTTCTGCCAGCCGTTCTTCCGCTGGTACAACCACTGGGGCGACCCTCTACGGTAGCGCACCCACGCAGCGCGCTTCGCGGCTAAGATACACAGATGCAGTGTCCCATGGAGGAGAAATGAAAAAAACCTGGTGTCTCTGTGCCGCGGTCCTAACCTGCGGCCTGCTTCCCATCGCGCTGCAGGCGCAATCCGCTTCGGCCATGGCGCCGCAAGCACCCATTTTTCATCTCCAGGAGCTGAAGGCACGGCCGCGGCCGCATGATGCCCGCATGGAGCAAATCGTGCATTCTCCCGCGTTTTCTCCGGCGCTCATCAAGCGGATGGACAACAGCCTGGTGGGCTTCGGCACGCGCGTGAGCACCTCCGACTATCACCCCGGCGGACCGAACGACCCCGGCTCGACCACCGAAAGCACGGCGACGCGCGGCGTGGTGCCGGCGCGGAAATGGATCGTGTCCCAGTTCCAGCAAATATCGCGCGAAACCGGCGGACGGCTGCAGGTCCATGTGGATCGCTTTTCGGTCCGCAAGCAGCGGCGCATCCCGCAGGATCAGACCATGGCGGACGTGGTGGCGATTCTGCCCGGCACCAACCCCAACGACAAGCGCATTTTCGTGTGCAGCGGACACTACGATTCCTTGCCGGCGCAATTCAACCTGGACGGGCCGGGCGCCAACGACGACGCCAGCGGGACCATCATCTCCATGGAAAGTGCGCGGGCGCTGGCGCGCTACCGCTTCCCGGCCACGATTGAGTTCCTTACCGTCGAGGGCGAGGAGCAGGGCTTGTTCGGCAGCCGGCACATTGCCCAGGAGGCCAAGGCCGCCGGCCAGGACATTCCCGCCATGCTGAACTATGACATGGACGGCGGCGACCAGACGCCGGGCTACCGGAACACCGACATTGTGCGCGTGTTCAGTCCGGGAGTACCGCGCAACGCCACGCCCCAGGAACTGCGGACCATCATTCGCAACTCTTGGGAAAACGACTCCCCCTCGCGCGAGGTGGCGCGCTTCACGTCGGAAGTCGCGGCGCAGTACCTGCGCACCTTTCACGTCCTGATCGAGTACAGGCCGGACCGTTTCGAGCGCGGCGGCGATCAGGAGTCGTTCCAGAACGAGGGCTATCCGGCGGTCCGCTTCAGCGAATACCACGAGAACGGCAATCATCAGCACAAGCCGCTGAGCGTCAACGCGCAGGGGGTGGAGATGGGCGATCGGGGCAAATGGATCAGCCCAAGCTATATCGCCAACGTGGCGCGCGTCAATGCCCTCGCGCTGGCGGCGCTGGCTTCCTCCCCGCTGCCACCCGCACACGTCTACTTCCGCGGAGGCCAGCAGATCGGGACCCCCATCCAGTGGACGCCGGTGGCGGGCGCGGCCAGCTACCGCATCCTGCTCCGCCCCACCGCCTCGCCGCAATGGACCATCCGCATCAACGCGCCGGCGGTGGCCGCCCCGCCGCTGCATCTGCGGCCCGGGGTGACCGTGGACAACCCCAACCAGAAGCTGTATCAGATCACCATCCCCCAGTCGCCCGACAACTACATCATCGCCATGGTGTCGGTGGATAAGGACGGGCACGAGAGTTTGCCCACGTTGGGAACCACGCGCCCCTTCCATTTCCACTTCCGCGGCCCCCGCTAGGGTTCCCGAAGCCGAGGCCGTGCGTCTGGCGGGCGATCTCTACGCCCTGGACGCCACGGCCTCTCCCCTCGCGGGGGTCGCGCCGCTTTGCACCGTGGGCAAAATCGACGCGAAGGGCTGCGAAATTCGGCACGGCGGCCCGCCCCCGGGGAAACAAGCAGGCGCGGCCCCAGCGAGGCGCAGCGTCGGGCTGGGGCCAAGGGCCCCCAACCCG
>JBOGKM010000012.1:0-14557 GCA_050747745.1 Terriglobales bacterium | reverse complement strand
CGCCCAATTTCTGAAGATGGCCAATACGATCGGCACCATCCAGGACGGAGAGGCAGCCGACCTGGTGGTGGTTCGGGGCAATCTCAACCGCCGCATCTCCGACATCGAGCATGTCGAAACCGTATTCAAGGATGGCGTCGGGTGGGACTCGGCAAAACTGATCCAGTCGGTGCGCGGGCAAGTGGGAGTGCACTAGGAGGCTGTTGAAATAGGCTCGGCATCGCGCCGGCGTTGAGCGAGCCGGACCCGGGTTATCGGCTGCAAGCAGCCCTGCGAGGGCCGCAAGTGCGCTCACCCGATAGGGAACTGCCGCTGTTGGTCCGAGAGCGCCTTATCGGCGCGACCTCTTCCGGTGGATGTCAACTAATACGCCCCTGCGGCCTGACAGAACGAAATCTCGTCGCCCACCTGGGTCTGGGTCCGCGCGATGGCGCCGGCCGGCAGCTCCAGCACGCTGGCCGCATCCTTGCGCACTGCGCCCACCGTCCACGGTTGCAGCTCCGGCTGCACATGCACCACGCGGTTTTGCCGATCGACGTAGACCGCGTCGATGGCGTAGCGCATCCCCAGCATATGGATCCCCTTGCTAGGCCGGATCCACAGCCCCCGGCCGAAGCCGAACTCGCGCGCCGGCGTGGTCAGCAGCCCGCGTAGTCGGGAAAAAAATCCGTCGGCCTTGCGCACGTCGGTTGCCAGAAATACCTGGCGCGTCCGGTTGATGCAGTACAGCGGCGGCGGAGCGAAAGCGGACGGCGGTGGCAGTTTCATGGCAATTCTCCCTCGTGGCATTAGTGGGCCATGAATACCGGCCCCAGATGGCGGACCAACGCGATGGCGGCTGGTCCCAAAATGACCACCATCACCGCCGGAAACACAAATAGCGCCAGCGCCGGCAGCATCTTGATGCTGAGCTTGGCGGCGGCTTCCTCGGCCCGCTGCCGCCGCTCGGTGCGCAAGGCGTCGGAATGCACGCGCAGCGTCTGTGCCACGCTGGTCCCGAACCGGTCCGTCTGGATCAGCACCGCCGCCAGCGCGCGCACGTCGTCCACCCCGCAGCGCTCGGCCAGGTGCCGCAGCGCTTCCGCCCGCGCCACTCCCGCCCGCGTTTCCAGCCCCAGCAGCTCCAGCTCCGAACACAAATCCGGATGCGCCGTCTTAAGCTCCGTCGCCACCCGCAGCATCGCCTGGTCCAGCCCCAGTCCCGCTTCCACGCACACTACCAGCAAATCCAGTGCGTCCGGCAGGCTCAGCCGGATGCGTTTGGCCCGCGCCTTCATGCGCCGCTTCAGCATGAAACGCGGCACGATCAGCCCGATCGCAGGCGCCGCCAGCAGCAACAGCGGCGCTCGTCGCTCCAGCCCGAACGCCAGCACCAGCAGCAGCGGTACCACCACCGTCACCGCGCGCAGCCCAAAGTAAAAGCGTGCGTGCCGCGGTTCGCGATACCCCGCCTGAATCAGCCAGCGCCGTGTCTGCGAGGCTTCCTTCGCCGAGGTGGGCAGCAGCTTCGCCGCCGGGTTCATCGCCTTCACGAAGCCCGACTGCAGCCGCGCCCCTAATTTTTCCTTGGGCTTGCTCTCCAGCCCTAGCGCTTCCCGCAGCCGCGTGCTCGTGCTCCCGCGCGCCATCCATGTCGCCCCCAGCGCGAACATCGCCAGCGCCACGCCCACGAACACTCCCACCGATAGCGCCAGATGGTTCATCCCTATACCTCGATGGCCACGATCCGCCGCAACAGGAAAATCCCCACGATTTGCAGCCCTGCCGCCCCCGCCAGCATCATTTGGCCCATCGGATCCTGGAACAGCGGCATGGTCAGGCTGCGGTTCAAAAACAGCATCACCGCCAGCATCACCGGGGCCATCGCGACCAGTACCCACATCGTCATCCGGCCCTGCGCCGTGTGCGTCTTCACGTCCCGCTGGATCTTCACCCGCTCCCGGATCAGGTGCGACAGCTTCTCCAGTATCTCCGCCAGGTTGCCGCCGCTTTCCCGTTGCAAAATCATGGTGGTGGCGAAGAACTGCACATCCACCAGCGGCACCCGCTCCGCCAGGTTGAGCAGGCAGTCGCGCAGCGGCAGTCCAAAGCGTTGCTGGTCGAACACCTGCCGAAACTCGCCCGCCATGGGCTCGGGCATTTCCTCGCTGATCAGCTCCAGCGCGGCCGATGGCGGATGGCCGGCGCGGCTGGCGCGCACCAGCAGCTCGATCGCCTCGGGAAACTGCGCCTGGAATTGCGCCAGCCGCTTGCTGCGCTGCCGCCGCATCCACCCATACGGCAGCGCCGCCGTCACCAGCCCCAGGCCCAGACCGTACCAGGGCAGCCACAGCGTCGCCGCCAGCCCGCCCAGCAGCCCCGACCCCCCGCACACCAGCACGAACTTGCCCGGCCGCATCGTGCTGCCCGCCTGCCGGATCCAGTGCTGCAGCGCCGTCCCCCGGCCCATCTGTCCCAGCCAGCGGTTCAGCGCGGGAATTTCGCTCAGCAGGTCATCCTTGATCAGCGCCAGACTGGTCCGCGACTCGCGATGCTCGGCCTGCTCCACCAGCAACAGCCGATCCCGCAACTGCTGCACCCGCCGGTCGCCTCGGTCCCAGCTCAGGCCCAGCCCGAACACCAGCACCACTACCACCGCGAAAATGAGCAAATAGATGATCATGGCCCGCTCGCTACCCGTCGCCCACGCCGCCGGAGGCGTTAGCTGTTACTGATCGTGAATACCTCTTCCATCCAGGCCGGATTGAATTTCTGCCCCACCGCCGCCAGCCGGTCGGCGCAGTGCGGGCGAATGCCGGCGCCGCAAAAGCGCCCTTGCACCGCCCCCGATTCGCTCAGCCCCTGCCGCTCGAAACGGAACAGCTCCTGCATGCACACCACGTCCCCTTCCATGCCGGTGATTTCGGCGATGCTCAGCAGCTTGCGCGTCCCGTCCGACAACCGCGACAATTGCACCACCAGGTGCAGTGCCGAGGCGATCTGCTGCCGGATGGCGCGCTCGGGCAGGTTCAGGTTCGCCATGCTCACCATCGTCTCCAGCCGCCCCAGTGCGTCCCGCGGCGTGTTGGCGTGTATGGTGGTCAGCGACCCGTCGTGGCCGGTGTTCATCGCCTGCAGCATGTCGATGGCTTCCTCGCCGCGGCACTCCCCCATCACGATCCGGTCCGGCCGCATGCGCAGGCTGTTCATCACCAGTTGCCGCTGCCGCACCGCCCCTTGGCCCTCCACGTTCGGCGGCCGCGTCTCCAGCCGCACCACGTGTTCCTGCTTCAGTTGCAGCTCTGCCGCGTCCTCGATGGTGATCACCCGCTCATGCTCGGGGATGTAGCCGGAAAGCACGTTCAGCAGGGTCGTCTTGCCCGCGCCCGTGCCCCCCGAAATCAATACGTTCAGCCGCGCCACCACGCAGCAGCGCAGAAACGCCAGCATCGCGGGCGTCAGCGCCTGGTGCTCCAGTAGCCTGTCCGCCGTCAGCGGGTCGCTGCCGAAACGCCGGATCGACAAGCACGGCCCGTCCAGCGCCAGCGGCGGAATAATCGCGTTCACGCGCGAGCCGTCCGGCAGCCGCGCGTCCACCATGGGCGAGCTTTCATCGATGCGCCGCCCCACCCGCGAGACGATCCTGTCAATGATGCGCAAGAGGTGGGCGTCGTCCTGGAAGCTGATCTCGGTTTTGTGCAGCCGCCCCTTTTTCTCTATGTAAATCTGGTTGGCGCGGTTCACCAGAATGTCGCTGATGAGCGGATCCTTCAGCAGTCCCTCCAGCGGTCCGAACCCGAAGATTTCATCCAGCAGGCCGTTTACCAGCTCATCGCGCTCGGCCATAGACAGCGGCACCGCTTCCTGGCTGAGCATCGAGCGGATCAGGCTCACCACTTCCTGCCGCGCCGCATCGGGGGCCATCTTGTCGAGCTGCTCCAGGTTCAGCCGCTCCAGCACCCTGCGGTGATAGTTGCTCTTCAGGCTCTGAAAGTTCTTCAGCTCGACGATCGGTTGCGTGACTGTCATCGTCTAATCCTTCATCCTTCCGCCGGCCGCGTATGCAGGAACGGAAGCCAGCCCCGCCGCCGCGTGTCCGGCCGCCCCAGCAGCAGCGCCGCTAGCTCGCGAAAGCTGCGCGCCAATTCGGTCTTCCCGCTGAGCGCCGGCGGCGCTCCCTTCTCGATGGCCGCCATCACCTGCGCGTAGGCGCTCGGCAGCTTCCATAAAAGCTGCGTTTGGGTGATCGTGGCCATCGCGCCCAGATCGGTGGCCTGGGCCTCGCTATAACGGTTCAGCACCAGCTCGAAATGCAGCCGCGCCCCCGCGTCCAGGTACTGCCGCACCTTGGCCGCGCTCCACAGCGACACCACGTCGGCTTCGGTCACGAACAGGATCCGGTCCGCCCGGTCCAGCAGCGCGCGCGTCAACCCGTCCAGCCGCGCCGATAAATCCGCCACCACCAGCGGAAATTGCGTCAGCACCAGCTCCAGCCAGCCCGCATGCGAGGCCTCGCTGCCCACTCCCAGCGGTGCCGTCGCGCCCGCCAGCAGCCGCAGCCCGCTGGAGTGCGTCCCCAGCAGGTTTTCCAGTAGCGCCGTATCCAGCCGCGCCGCGTGCTCCAGCAGGTCGGTGATGCTGAATTGCGATTTGAGGTTCAAGTGCAGTGCCGCGTGCCCCAGCGGCGCCGCGTCCAACAGCAGCACCGGCGCGTCGTCCTGCCGCCGCGTCGCCTGCAGCGCCAGCGCCAGATTCACCGCCACCGTCGTGGCCCCGGCTCCCCCGCGCGATCCCAGCACCGTCAGCAACTTGCCCCGCGCCCCTTGCCGCACCAGCGCTTGCCGCGTCCCCACCGCGCGCTGCACCGCCTCTTCCAGCGCCTGCGCTCGCAGCGGTAATTCCAGGTACTCGCTCGCCCCCGCGCGCATCGCCGCCACGATCGCTCCCGATTCCGCGATCGGCCCCACCGCCATGATCGTCGCCTGCGGCACCTGCGTGCGCAGCCACGCGATCAGCGCGTAGCCGGGCTCGCGCTCCCCCGCCCCGCCTTCCGGCAGCGCCACCAGCACCGCCTCCGGCGCCTGCGCCTTCACCTCCCGGTCCAGCATCTCGCTTGCCTCGAACGGACACGGCAGCGCCAGCGCCCGCCCCGCCAGCACGCTTCCGTTGGCCGCCAGCAGCACCTGTTCCATCTGCCGCCGTTCGCCCTCGCCCGCCGCGAAAATTGTGAACTTGATCGCCATGTCCTCCCCGACGCCGCGGACCGCAGCCGCCGCTCCCTAGCGGCCTCCTCCCTTGTCAAATCGGCTCGAGTTCAGAAACGGTTCCGGCATCTTCAACTTCGCCGGCGGCGTGCTCTGCGCCTTCACCAGATGCGCCGTCACCACCACCATCAGCTCCGCCCGGCTGTTGTTGGTGCTGTGGCTGGTGAAAAACTTGCCCAGGATCGGGATGTCGCCCAGCCCCGGAATCTTCGATACGTTCTTGGTCAGCTCGTTGTCCATCAGTCCGGCGATCACGAAGCTTTGCCCGTCCCGCAGCTCCAGCTCGGTCGAGGCGCGCCGCGTGCTCAGCGCCGGAATCACGAATCCGGATAGGGTGAGCGCGTTGGAAAAGTCCAACTCGCTCACCTCCGGGGATACCTGCAAGTCAATGGTGCCATCGGGGAGGATGGTGGGTTTGAAATGCAGGTCCACTCCGAACGGCTTGAACTGGATGGTGACATTGTTGATCGCTCCCTCGCCCTGTACCACCGGGAAGGGAAATTCGCCGCCCGCCAGAAAGCTCGCTTCCTTGCCATCCATGGCCACTAGGTTGGGCGCCGCCAGAATTTGCAGCAGATTCCGCTGCTCCAGCGCCTGCAGCGTCAGGCCCAGGTTGGCGTCGCTGCGAAACAGAAATACGTTCAGCAGACTGCCCAGGCTGAACTTGGCCGAGTTGCTGCCGCTGCCCGCCACCGTCGAGCCGCCGCCGCTGCTTTGGCTCGCGCCGCCGGGCGCGATCACCGAGGAAGTCGATGCGAACTGGTTGGTGCTGATCGCGCCCACCGTCTTGCCCGCTCCCGTGGACAGCAGGCTCGCCCCAAACTGCGCCACCGCGCTGCGGTCAATCTCGGCGAAGCGCACCTGCAGCAGTACCTGCTCCGGGTCGGAGGGCGTATCTACCTCCAGGTCGCTGATCACGTGCGGCGAAAATCCTTGCGCCACCGTCAGTACCTGCTTGGCCGTCGCCTGGTTGGGCAGCGTTCCGCTCACCACCAGCGCATCCCCGCTGGGGCTGACATTCAGCTTATCGCCCGGATACAGCCGGTTCAGCTCCTGCTGCAACGGCTGCGAATCGAGCTGCACCCGCACCGTGTAGGCGCGCGCATCGCTCACGTTCCACAGCAGCAGCGACACCTCGCCCGGAGCCTTGCCTTGCACCAGCACCTGGTGCGGGGAAACCACGATCGCCTGCGCGATCGAGTCGTCCGTGATCGAGACCCGTGTCAGCGGCTGCCGGCTTTCCACCAGCAGGCTGTGATGCGTGCGCACATCCAGATCCACCGCCGGCCCCACCGCCGGCGTGGCCCAGACCGCGGCCTCGGGCGCGGCCTTCGGCGCCGGCCCGGCCGTTGCCTCTGCCGCTTCCCCGGCTGCGCCTCCGAACAGCGCCGCCACCGCTTCCAGGGAGTGCTTTACCGGCGCCGGCGGCAGCCATTCCACCCCCAGTGCCTCCGGCTGCGGCCCAGCGCTTTGCTGCCGCAGCGCTGCCAGCAGCGCCAGCGGATTTACCCCCCCGCTCCAGCCCGGCGTGACCTCCGCCGCCCCCGCCGCCAGCGCCAGCGGCGCCCGCGGCGGCAGCACCACCGTGCGTGGCGCCGCCTCCCCCCTCGCCAGGCGGTTGGTCAGCACCAGTTGCTGCTGCAGCCCCAGCGCCAGCGGATTCATTTCCAGTCGGCTCTGGCTTGCTCCCTGCGCCGTCGCCGCCGGTCCCTGCGCCAGCGCCACGTGCAGGCTCGTCAGCGCCAGCACCCCCAGTGCCATCAGGATGCCGTGCACCAGCGCGCGTAACAAACGAATCTTTCGGCGGCTCATCGGCTGCCTCCTTGCGGTCCCGCGAATTTCACCACTTGCTGGCTCGCGCCGCGAATCACGTCCACCGTCCATGCAGGCGGATCCGGCGCTGCCCGCCGCCGCGCCGCCCGCCGCCGCACGTACCGGCGCGCGCTCGGCATCGAGTACAGGCTGCCGTTGCGCAGCGGCTCCGTCTTGTCCTTCTTCACGTCGAGCGGATTGCGCAGCGCCAGTTGCAGCCGTCCGTAACCATCCGCCATCGCCAGTTTCTCCGCGCCCGTCGGCGTCACCAGCAGCGTGATCACCGCCACCTTTTCCGGCTTGCCATTCTGGTTTTGCTCCAGTTGCTGCCCGGCGGTCAGCACCTGCACGTTCTTCAGCAGCGTCACCGTGGTCATGTCCGCGGGATTGGCGTTGGAATTGGGATTGCCGGTCAGCAGCACGTCCACGTGCGTGCCCGGCACCGCGAACCCGGCCACCGACACCACGTCGTTCACCTTCACCGAAACCGCGCGCATGCCCGGCGGAATCAGCGGCGGTAGCCCCACCCCCGCGCCCGGCCGCGCCACCATTTCACCCACGATCACTTGGTTGGGTACCACCGCGCTGGTCAGCACCCGCCCTGCCAGCTCCGTAATCGAGCTGTACACATGCGCGGGCAGGGCCTTGGGCGGCACCTGCAGAATGGTTAAATCCCCCGCCTTCATTTGCTGCCCTACGCTCATCGCCGCCGCCGCCGCCACCACCGGCACCGTCCGCACGGCCGCCGCCTGCGCCGCCGGATGCCGGCCCGCCAGCTTGTCCACGGTCAGGCTCACCAGCGCCGCCAGTGCCAGCGCCACCACCGCCAAACCCATCAGTCGCCGCCGCTTCATCACTGTCTGCTCCTTACACCACCAGCAGCGCGCACAGCACGCCCGCCAGCATGGCCACCGCGAATGGTGCCGTGATCACCCCCGGCGCTCCCACCCGGTGCTCCGGCTGCGCCCGCAATCCCTGCTCCCGCCAGCCCCGGACAATCGCGCCCAGGTCGTCCAGCAGAAATCGCAGCCGCCCGCGCCGCACCATCTGTCCCAGCGCGATCAATCCCGCCGCCAGCAGTCCGAATTCGATGCTCCAAAGCCATAGTCGTAATCCCAGCAGCGCCCCTAGCGCCGCCAGCCACTTTACGTCCCCCCCGCCAATTGCGCCCAACTGCAGTAGCACCACCCCTGCCAACAGGCCGAGCACGGTGGCCAGCACTGCTCCGCCCAGGCCACCGGCCCAACCGTGATAGATCAGACCGGCGGCGGCGCCACCCACGGTCAGCCACTTCGGGATTTTGTGCCAGCACGCATCCCAGGCTGCCGCCACCAGCGCCGCCGCCAGCACTAGCTCACGCCAGTACATGGCGAGCGCCGGATTACGAACCGCTGCCGGTGATCTTGTCGGCGATGGTGCTGATCTCGCTGGAAATGTTGGTTCCCAGGAGCGTGATGGCAGTGAGCACCACGGCTGCGATGACTCCCAGCATGATGGCGTATTCGGCCATATCCTGGCCACCGTCGTCCTGCCACAGGCGATTCATGAATGCTTTCATTGTGTATTCCTCCCGTTTCAACTGACTTGCGCGGCCCGCGCCGCACGTCTCTCTGACGTGCACGCGCCCGGCCAAACCCACGCACTCGGGCGAAAGCGCTTTGTTTACTGGTTTGCTTCTGCCCGCGGCCCGCGCCCGCCTCCGCTCGCCGCGCTCCCGCCCGCGCTCATCGAACCTTTTGTAAGAATTGTTCCGCTCGGTTGAGACTGGCTTCGCGCCTGCCCGCGCCCCGCGGTGCGCCTGCATCTAATCTGCTGTATGCGTTATCGGCGCGTGCGCGCTCTACTTTAGTTCGCCGTCCAGCGGTTCAGCCGCGGTACCAGCGCCGTCGCGGCCAGCGCGCACGCCAGCGCTCCCGCGCCCAGCCAGGCAAACACGTGCGTGTAGGGCGGCAGCATCGCCGCCGCGCTGGTGATGCCGGCAGGCACGCTCGCCAGTGCCGCAATCGCGCCCCCGGCGTACAGCCCCACTCCCATGCCCAGAAACCAGGCGCCCATCGTCAGCCCGCGCGCGCTTTCCGGCACCAGTTGTGAAACCATCGAGAACCCCAGCGCGCTCATCAACAGCTCGCCCAAAGATTGCGCGCCGTAGCCGCCCACCAGCCACCACGGCGAAACCACCCCGGCCACCGCTCCAGTGGCGCTGGCGGCGTATAGAAAAAATCCAATGGCGAGCAAATATAGTCCCGTCGTGTACTTCACCGCCAACGAAAAATCTCCATGCCGCGTGCGCGCCATGCGGCTGTAGAGCCAGGCCAGCGGCAGCGCCAGCAGCACCAGCCAGAACTGGTTCAGGTCTTGAAACTGCGCCGCTTCCACCCTCAGCCCCAGCAAATGGTGGTTCACGTTGTGGTAGGCGAACAGGGTCAGCGAAGTGTAGATCTGCTGGTTGAAGACGGCCCACACGATGGACAGCACCGTGAACACCACGCACGCCTGGATGCGTTCCCGCTCCCGCGCTCCGCGGTGTGCGTCCAGCAGATGCGCGAACACGGCGATGATCAGCACCGCGAACACCACCACCATGCCCGTCGCGGCGCGGGGATGGCGGATGATTTCCGCCAGCACCGCCACCGCCGCGACGCACGCCGCCAGCACCGCCGCCAGCTTGCGCCCCGGCAGGCGCGCGAAGTCCGGCGCGGTGCCGTACGGCCGCATCGCCTTCCGGAACACGCCGTAGTTGATCAGCCCCAGCGTCAGCCCCAGAGCGCTCAGCCCGAACGCCAGATGCCAGCTGTCGAAGCGCAGGCCGCCCACGGTGACGCTCCAGCGCGGATGGCTGGCGATCCAGGGGGTGAGCAGGATGGAAACGAACGAGCCGATGTTCAGCGACATGTAGTAGATCGTGAACAGGATGTCCAGCTTGGTCCGGTCGTCCCCGTACAGGCGCGAGACCAGGTTGTTGGGGTTGACCTTGAACAGCCCGTTGCCCACGGCGATCACGGCCATGGCGGCGAAGAACATGGCGCTCAGCGGAATGGCCAGCAGCAGGTACCCCAGCCCCAGCGTGGCCGCGCCCAGAATCAGCGTCCGCCGCGCTCCCAGCACCCGGTCGCCGATCCACCCGCCCGCGATCGGCATCGCGTACACCAGCGCCGAAAACGCGCCCCAGATCAGGTCCGCGCGCTGGTCCCGCCATCCCAGCCGCTCGACCATGTACAGCACCATGATCGAGCCCATGCCGTAATAGCCGAAGCGCTCCCAGATCTCGACCGCGAACAGAACGAAAAACGCCCGCCGCGGCCGCCCCTGCCCGTCCGGCGCCGCGACGGCTCTCGCCGCCGTTACACTTCGACCTGGATCCCCGCTTCGCTGATCGCGCATACAGGCATGTGCGGCGTATTCTTCACCCACGCCGTCCGGCCGCGCCGGTCCACCAGAATCAGCCCCGCATCTCCGCCCACGCGGCGCTCCAGCTCCCCCAGCGCGCCCGTCGCCGCTGCTCGTGCCTCGCCGCTTTGTTCGTAGAGAAATGCCGCCAGTCTCGCCAGCGTCACCCGCATGATCCGCTCGCCGCGGCCGGTGCAGGACACCGCCACCCACTCATCCGCCCAGGTCCCGCAGCCAATCAGCGGCGTATCGCCCACCCTCCCCGGCAGCTTGTTGGTCATGCCGCCGGTCGAGGTCGCCGCCGCCACGCGCCCCTGCGCGTCGCACGCCACCGCGCCGACGGTGCCATGCTCGCGTTCCCATTCCGCCCGGCGCGCCGCCACGATCAGCTCGTCTGGCGCTACCGGCACGAATCCCTGGGATGCGGCGAAGCGTGCCGCGCCGGCGCCGCACAGCAGCACGTGCGGCGAGGCTTCCATGACCCGCCGCGCCACCTGCACCGGATGCAAAAATCCGGTCAGGCTGGCCACCGCGCCCGCTGCCTGCGTGGCTCCATCCATGAGGGCGGCGTCGGTTTCGATTTCGCCGTCAGCGTTGAGCACGGAACCGCGTCCGGCGTTGAACAGCGGCAATTCCTCGAGCACGGCGACGGCGGCTTCCACCGCCTCCAGCGCGCTCTCCCCGGCGCGCAGGCGCGCCAGCCCGCGCTCAGCCGCCTGCCGCACCCCTAGCTTGCGTTCCTCGTGAGTGCGTTCATCAATGCGCCCGCAGCCGCCATGGACCACGATAGCGGGCGCGCTCATGCGGGCCAGTCTCCCGCGATTGCCTGCCGCGTTTCTTCCACGCCGGTTCGCCAGACGCCATCCATCACCTCATCCGGCATCTGGTAGACGCCGCCCAGGTTGCCGTCGCCGATCCGTTCCCGCACCTGTTGCGGCCCCAGCATGCGCATCTGATTCATGTCCACCGCCGGTTTGCGGTCCTTGGGGCAGGCCGCGCCAGGCACACGCGTCCAGGCGAAATTCTCCAGCCAGGAAGCGTGCCCGGCGACGTGGTCGGCCGCCATCACTTTGGCCCACGTCGCCGGCGCGTTCCACCAGTTGTGGAACTTCACGCACACGCCCGGCGCCCGCCGCGCGATTTCCGACATCACCGGCTGCTGCGCAAAGCTGTTGCCGCCGTGCCCGTTCACCACCACGATGCGACGGAATCCGTGCGCTGCCAGGCTGGCCAGAATCTCTTCCAGCACGTGCATGTAGGTCTCGGCGCCGAGTGACACGGTGCCGGGAAAGCCCATGAAGTAGGGCGTCACGCCGTAAGGCAGGGCAGGGAACACAGGCACGCGGAGCGGTTCGGCGGCCTCGAGCGACACCCGCTCGGCCAGGATCGCATCCGTCGCCAGGCTCAGTCCGCAATGCTGCTCGCAGCTGCCGATGGGCAGCACCGCGCGGTCATCCTGCCGCAGGTGCGCCTCGACGCCGCTCCATGACATCTCGCTGATCTTCACCTCGCCTCCTGGTGCGCCCGCTCAGTATAATCCCTCATTTCCCGAGTTTCAGCGCCGGCACGCCTGCCAGCAGCGCCGACACATTGGCCGCCACGCGATCGCTGAACGGCCCTTGCGGCGCGCCGATATCCTCCCGGTTGTACAGCACCACCACGGCATAATCCTCGCCGGGACGAAACAGCGCAAACGAGGTATACCCTCCCGTGCCGCCGTCATGCCAGTACGTCTGCGAAGCGGGCGTGTACAGCCATCCCAGCCCGACTTTCAACGGCGCCGGGCCGTCCGCCCGCAGCTGCTGCGTCATGCGCACCGCCGCGGCCATGGCCTGGGGCGGATGCAGCTCGGCCCGCAGGAGCTTCAGCAGATCGCCCGCCGTCGAGCGCAGCCCTCCTGCACCGGCCAGCGCATTCAGATCCCACGTTTCCACCGGCCGGCCGGCCTGACTATACCCCTGGACCAGCCGCCGCTTCTGTCCAGCGGTCAGCGCAATCACCGTGTCGCTCATTCCCAGCGGCCCGGTGATCTCACGTTGCACCAGCGCTGCATAGCTCAACCCCGCCCGCCGTGCCAGCACCCATCCCAGGAGCCCATAGCCGAAATTGCTGTAACCGAACGGCGCCTGTACGGGGCGCGCCACGCCGTGTACAGCGAGAAACGCCAGCAACTTCTTGCTGCCGTAATGCGCATAGGGATTGCCCGGATCGGCCTGTGCGTCCAGGTTGGACGGCAGCCGCGGCAGCCCGGAATGCTGCGTCGCCAGATCCACCAGCCGGATGGGCGCGCTTGCGGGCGCGGGCACCGAACCGCTCGCGGGGGTCGCGCCGCTTTGCACCGTGGGCAAAATCGACGCGAAGGGCTGCGAAATTCGGCACGGCGGCCCGCCCCCGGGGAAACAAGCAGGCGCGGCCCCAGCGAGGCGCAGCGTCGGGGTGCGGCCAAGGGCCCCCAACCCGACGCGAGCATAAGCGGGGCGCGCGGCGCAGCCGCGCTGGGGCCCGCGCCAACAATTGCCTACCTCGATCAGGTTCTCGACAAGGAACTTTTCGAGAACCGGAAGGTTGCGCCCCTCATGGAGCGCAAGGAGGTCGAGGAATCCATGGCCTCATCGGCGAGTCAAAAAGGCACCGGCCCCGATCGCATGCAGGGGTTCCTCGGACTCGCTGGAAGCGCGTATTTGCTATACCAAACGGCAACTTCGGAGGAAAAGCGCGATCTGGTCATGACGGTCACTTCGAACCGGCGCGTGGCCTCGAAAAACGTAGAAATTACGCCGGCTGAACCGTTCCGCTCAATCGCGGAACGGCACGATTTGACAAATAGTAGCCCGTCTTGGGACATACCTCGAACCATCAGCCAACTTCTCGAATCCCTCGTCAAGTTTTGCAATAGCGTGGAAACGCGGATAAACGCGCAAGGTCGGAATCTAAAAACGCACAACAACATCCCGACAGAAGGATGGCGGCGTTGAAAACGATTTCGGGCGGCGGCTCAGCCCTTTCTTTTCATCGCCGCAAGCAGTTCCCGAGCATTCACGACCCGAGTGCTCTTCCATCGCTTGGGGAAATGCCGCGCATTGCCCGTGACGAGGAATTCCGCCTCGACCGTCTCGGCGCATTCGAGGAAGCGGTTGTCCTCCTCATGGGGAGAGGCATGTACGGTTGCGGTCGGCTTCACCACCACGGCGATCTCATAAAGCGTGGCAAGAAGATGCCGGACCTTCCCCGGGTCTAGGCGCAGGGACGGTCGGAGCAGCACCTCTTCATACTCCCAAGGATCGCGGGGGTCGCGCAGAGCGCAAGCGATCCCTCTGCCGCGAGAGTGAGGACTGCGCCTTCATTGCCCGTAGCCGTGAGTGCCGCAGAGACAACGATGTTGGTATCGAGGACGACCCACGTCATGCCGTCCGGGAGGTCGAGGTCTTCTCCCGTCGCGCCTTTCTCACTGCCGCGATTTCCGCGTTGATCTCGCGGAGACTCAGGCGATCCAGGCCTTTCCGGGCGGCATCCTCCTGGATGGCCTTGAGGGCGAGGGAGAACGTGGCCCGGGCGGCGCTCGTCGAAGCGGAGCCCTCCTCATAGCCTTGTCCAACTCGTCGAGGAATAGCACACACGGGCGGGCGGCGCTCGTCGAAGCGGAGCCCTCCTCATAGCGGCGCAGAGCTTCCCGGATCAGCTCGCTCATGGTGCGGCTCTCCTTCCGCGCCAGCTGTTCCGCTTTGCGGAGCTGGGCGGGAGGGAGCGAGATCGAAACGGTTTTGCTGGTTCTCATGGTGTTGGCGCTTGTTATTACTTTGTACGACTTTATTTAATGCTAGGCGGGGCGCGTGCCGCGGTCAAGCATGGTGGCATCTGACCTGCCCTCGACAAATTAAGCCAGGTAGAATCGGAAACTCTGGGTGGCTGGCCCGCTACCCAACGTTGGCCCACTTGAAACCAGACGATTTGGGCTTCGCGTGGCGGAAATGGCCGGTTTTAACGGCCTTGCGAGTCTATAGAAACTCAAATGAGAACCTCCGATAATCGGCTGGTTCCCATGGAGTCCGCCGCGCCCGCCAGCGCAGCGAGCGGGGGCGGCCGACACCAATCGGCGGCAAATTCCCCCGGCGGCC
>JBOGKM010000011.1:0-3986 GCA_050747745.1 Terriglobales bacterium | reverse complement strand
TTCCGCGCTCAACACCAACTCCGCCTTGGGTCTCCCGGTTCGCATCGGCAACTCTCCTTAACCCGAAAAGATGCCGGATATGCAAGCAAGAATTATGCTAGATAATTACGGGACAGGACACTAGATGACTCAAACTGGCGGGGCACAAAGGGGGAGCGGTTCTGGAACCCCGATCCTGCGCACCACGGAAATATGGTAGGAGCACCCTTTATCTTCACATCCACAAACGCAGGCTCCTGCTTCATTGAAGCAGTCAAGGGGTCGTCTGATCGGACCAAAGCCGCCGGTCGCGAACTTGCTAAGCTCCTGACCGTGGATGCATCCATCCCATGTCTGTGCCCAGATAGGGGCCTTATGTTTCCTGTGCCAAAACCGTTTGATTCTGAAAAAGATGTCGTCTTTATCTTGATCGGGGCAAGGCGATAGATGTGACTAAATACGCCCAGCCGATCCAATTCTTTTTCTGCCGCCCGTGCAAGGAGTACCACGAAAAGACGCATCCCCATTTCGCGGAGCGGGAGGAGCGGAGCGCTTACCGGGCGGGTTCGATTCCCAGTTTTCTGAAAGGAAAGCGCGGCCAGCCGGATTTCGTTCCCAGTTTCCTTTAGGAAATGGGGGTTAGGGCGTTATCGAGGCGTCGAACTTGCCCGCGGCTTCGGATTGCGTTCTCCCTTTCCTGGAAGGAAAGGGGGAACGGAGCGCCAGCCTTCCTGAAGGAAAGGGGGAATAGAATGCCTATCAATGGGGTTGGTGCGAAGTTATGCAAAGGTCTCTCATTACAAGGGGGTTGCTTGCGCGGAGGACGATTCGTGAGCATCTTGATTGGCGGGAACCCGTGCCCACGCGAATCGATTAGGGCGCCTCGGACCGGGGCTGAACCGGTTCAGCCTTATCGAAAAGGCGCGGATGGGATATAATTAAGCCGGGTGCTTCCTGGGTAAGAATTGAACGGCGTTCACTCTGGTCGCGAAAAAAAACGAGAAGTTGCCAAACGAACCCAATTTCCTCAATGATTATGGGCACTTTTCCTTCCTGCGCGGGTGACGACTCGTGAGCATCTTGGATGCCGGAACCCTCCCCCGTGCGTCACGACTCTGGCAAAAGCGCAAGAGTCGCGCCGCACACCCTCTCCCGCAAGAGAGCGGGCGAGGGACTTAATGAAGATGGAATTTCGCGACTACTACAAGACCTTGGGCGTCGAGCGCACCGCGTCCGAAGCCGAGATAAAAAGCGCCTTCCGCAAGCTCGCCCGCAAGCATCATCCCGACGTCAATCCCAACAACAAAACGGCCGAGCAGAAATTCAAGGAAATCAACGAGGCATACCAGGTGCTGAGCGATCCGGCCAAACGCAAGAAGTACGACGAACTCGGCGCGGACTGGGAGCGTGGCGCCTCACAGGATGAGATGTACCGGCGCTACGCGCGGGAGCATGGCGGAGCGGGGGCGGCGCACGGCTTCGGCGAGGGCGGATTCAGCGATTTCTTCGCGCAATTCTTCGGCGGTGGAGCGGCGGGCGGCGGATTCGGACGGGGCGCGGAACCCGGCTTTTCCGGGTTCGATTTCGGCGGCGGGCCGGCGCGAGCGCCCGACCTTCGCGCGGAAGTGGCGATTACGCTCGCGGAGGCGATGAAGGGCGCAAAGCGCCGCCTCGAACTCGCCGCCGAGGACGAATGCGCCGCGTGCGGGGGGACCGGGATGGTCGCGCACGAGGAACGCCACGGCAAGACGCGCGTGATTCGTTCGGCCACGCCATGCCCCACCTGCGGAGGAGCGGGCGCGATTCCGGCGCATCGCACGCTCGAAGTGACGATTCCGGCGGGGACGGCCGATGGCGCGCGCCTGCGCCTGAAAGGACAAGGCGGCCATGCGCCGCGCCCGGACCTCAACGGCGATCTATTTCTGACCGTGCGAATCGAACCGAATCCGGTCTTCACGGTATCCGGCCGCGACCTGCGATGCGTCCTCCCGGTCTGGGATTACGAGGCCGCGCTCGGCGCCGAAATCACCGCGCCGGCCGTGGACGGACGCGTCGCACTCAAGATTCCGCCCGGCAGCCAGACTGGGCGCGTGATGCGCCTGCGCGGACGCGGATTGCCGGCGCATGGCCGCGAACCGGCGGGCGACCTGCTCTACGAATTGCGGGTGATGGCGCCTACCGGCCTCACTGCGGAGGAGCGCGCGCTGATGGAGAAACTCGCGGAGCGGCTCAAGGCGCGCGGCCTCCCCGATCCGCGCGCAGCGATGTTGAGGAGTTGATGCGATGGCGCCCCGGCCCGCATCCACGCGTTCGCATCGCCGCCGTTCGGCGGGCGGCGAGACGGTACTGATGACACGCACCGTTTTGTGCACGATGGCCGGGATTAGCGAGACCCAACTCGCGGTCTGGGAGCGGGAGGATTTGCTCGCACCGGACCGGCTTAAGGCGCTGGGCGGGCGCGCCGAATCGCTTTACAGCCGCGAGGCGATCCGCAGGGTGCGCCTGATTCGCACGCTGGCCGAGGAGTTGGAGGTCAACCTGCCCGGAATCGGCGTGATCCTGCACCTGCTGGATCGGATGGAGCGCTGACCCTCGTCCGGCCTCATTTCGCTACCGGCGCCGGCTGGTGCAGGTTCGGGTTGCCTGTGAGCGCCGGGTCCGTGCTCGAAACGCATCGGCTGGGCGCCTGCATCGTTTTCGATTCCGCCGCGCATACGTCCTCGGACGCGAACGTCTTGAACGGCGCCCAGTGAACGAGAGGAGCGTCCGCGTCCTGCTTGTAAAATCCCTGCGCGTCTTTGACCGGCGGCATCATCGGCGGCGGCACCATCAGGTACCATTTCCCGGCCGAAGCGCTCGAAGCCGCGGAATGATTGGTGGCCGCGCACGAGGCGAGCATGACCGCGCCGAGCAGCGCGGCGAAGAAAGCAATTCGTGCCATTGGAATGACCCCTTCCGTATCGAAATTTCTCATGTGAAACCGTATAGCGGATTCGGACGGGGCAATTCCAGACCCCGCACCCGCGGGTAGTGTCCTGCTTTGTCCTCGGCGCTGAAAGCGCCGAAGGGTATCAGCCCGGCGCAACGCGCCGGGTAACCGGAACCAAGAATCTTCGCGCCCTGAAGGGGCGCGAGGAATCCTCCCGCCCTTTCAGGGCGGGAAGTTTTGGTTCCGGTTACCCGGCGCGTTGCGCCGGGCTGATACCCTTCGGCGCTTTCAGCGCCGAGAACAAAGCAGGACACTACCCTTTTTAGCTGCCCGCTGTTGCGAACAATTAAAGATGTCCGCGTCATAAACAATTAGAGATGTCCGCTGGATCGGGATCATGGAGTTGTGGAACATGCGGGATCGCCTCCTGAGTTTGGGGTAATAAACATTTTTTCGCCCGTGCTCTCATCGGGGGCGGGAGCGCGGGCGGAAAAATGTGGAATCCGGGTTCGCGCCGGCCAGTGCGATGCAGGGGCTGGGACGGCATCGGTTAGCCGGCCCAGCCCCTGCGCACTGGCGGCGCGCTCCCTATTGGTGGTGGTGGCGGGGTGGCGCAGGCCGCCGCCGGCATCGTAACGGGCCAACAGGCGGCCCTGATAGCTGACCCCCAGTTCTCCGTTGGCGAACTGGTGCACCGTGACCGGGCAGCGCACGAAGTGGGCGCGCTGGCGGGTCGTGGGGAGTTGCAGGATCAGGTTCTTGAAGACCACCGTGTTGTCGTTGCGGACCACCCGCTCATGGCGGCTGGAGAGCACCAGGGCCAATTCGATCCCGCCCAGCTTGGTAAACGCACTCTCCTTCTGCGCGGGCTTGACGGTGAAGCGGCGGTTGAAGTCCGGGATGAAGACCTGCTCGAGGTAGCGGTTGGCGGCCTGATAATCGGCGAGCGCATTGAGCCGGAGTTCCTGCGGCAGGCGGCCCTGGATAGTGCCGAAGGCGCGCTCGCTGCGGCCCCGGGCCTGCGGCGAGCGGGCCAGAATCTGGCGGATGCCCAGGGCGCGCAACGCCCGGCTGACTT
>JBOGKM010000010.1:0-4055 GCA_050747745.1 Terriglobales bacterium | reverse complement strand
GATCTGGAAAGCGAGGTGGCCCGGCTGCGGTCCGAGAACGCCACGCTCAAGATGGAGCGTGAGATCCTAAAAAAAGCGACGGCGTTCTTCGCCAAGGAGTCCAAGTGAGGTACGCCTTCGTCGCGCGGGAACGGGCTCACTATCCGGTCCGGCTGCTGTGCCGCGTGTTGGCGGTGTCGGTGTCGGGTTTCCACGACTATTGGCACCGGCAACGCCGAGCTCGACCGGATGCCGAGGTGGCGCTACGGGCGGATCTACACACGCTGCATGCGGGTAGTCGCGGCACGTACGGACGCCCGCGACTCGTCCGGGCGCTACGGGCCTGCGGCCACGCCGTGGGTCCCAAGCGCGTGGCCAGGTTGATGTACGAAGAAGGGCTGCGCGGGCGCTGCAAGGGTCGCAGTTTCAAACCGCGTACCACAGAAAGCCAGCATGCGCGGCCGGTAGCGGAGAATCTGCTGGATCGGCGCTTTGCCGTCGACAGCGGCGTGCCTGCGTGGGTCGGAGACATCACCTACATCCCCACCCGGGAAGGCTGGCTGTACTTGGCTACCGTCATCAGCCTGCAAACCCGGCAGGTGCTCGGCTACAGCCTGGCTGAGCGGATGCCCGACGATCTGGTGCAGCAGGCCTTTCTAAACGCCTGGACAGCGTGTCCAGCTGACACAGGTACGTTGTTCCACTCTGATCGTGGCAGCCAATACGCCAGTGGCGACTTCCGCAAAACCATTACCGCACTGGGCTGCGTGCCGAGCATGAGCCGCAAGGGCAATTGCTGCGACAATGCGGTTGCCGAGAGCTTCTTTGCCACACTCAAGAATGAGGAAGCCACCGGTGTCTACGCCACCAAGGCCGAGGCGTACGCCGCGATCGCCAGCTACATCCACGGCTTCTACAACTCGACCCGCCTGCACTCGGCATTTGGCTACTTGTCACCCAACGACTATGCAAGGAGACTGCAGCTCGGCCAAGCCGCTTAACCCCAATACTGTTCATTTAGACTGAATCTTGGCATGATGTCGTCGCGACGACGGAGACGGTCATGGCGAGAACGCGCAAGGTGCTGCCAGCGAAAGTCGATGTGGCGCACCTGATCAGTACCGGGGTGTTGGCGGCGACCTGCCCACGCAAACTGATCGATGAGGTGTTACAGCGAACCGGACGTGCGAGTCAGCGGCAACGGTTATTGCCGGCGCCGGCGGTGGTGTACTACGTGATGGCGCTGGCGCTGTGGCGGGAGGCGCCACTGGAAGAGGTCTTGCGCGTGGTGTGCCAAGGCTTGCAGTGGCTGGGCGGCGGTCAGGCGGCGCCGGTCCAGGCGAGCAAATCGGGGATCTCGCAGGCGCGCACGCGGCTGGGGGCCGAGACGCTGCGCCAGTTGGCCGATCAGGTGCTGCGGCCGATTGCACCCGCGGGGGCCCCGGGGGCTTGGTATCGGGAGCTGCGCGTGATGGCGCTCGATGGCAGCAGCCTGGACGTGGCCGATGAGCAGCCCAATGCCAAGTTCTTCGGGTACCCGGGGGCGTCGCGTGGCCAGAGCGCGTATCCGCAGGCGCACCTGTTGGGCTTGGTCGAGTGCGGCACGCACGTGGTCACGGCCGCCGCCATCGGGCCGTGGCGGGAGAGTGAGCAGGTCCTCGCGACCCGGCTGCTGCCGACGAAGCTCCGGCCCGACATGCTGGTGCTGGCCGACCGCAACTTCTACGGTTTCAAGCTGTGGCAACGCCTGTGCCAGACCGGGGCCAAACTGCTCTGGCGGGTCAAGGGTCCGACGAGTCTGAAGCTGCCGGTGGAACGGCGGTTGGCGGATGGTTCTTACCTCAGCACCGTCTTCAGCAGTGACGATCGCAAGCCCCGTCATGGGCACCCGGTGCGTGTGATCGAATACACCTTGGCCGGCGAGGCCGCCCCGGCTGCCCAGCGCTATCGGTTGCTGACCAACCTGCTCGAGCCGCAGCAGGCTGACGCGCTGGAGTTGGCCGCCTTGTACCACGAACGTTGGGAGATCGAGAGTGTGTTCGATGAGTTCAAGACGCATCTGCGTGGTGCCAGCACGGTGCTGCGCAGCAAGACGCCCGAACTCGTCCAGCAGGAACTCTGGGGCCTGCTCTTGGCGCACTTCGCGGTGCGACAGCTCATGGCCGAAGCGGCTTGGCAAGGACACCTCGACCCCGACCGCGTGAGCTTTGTCCACGCCGTCCGGGTCGTCAAACGCAAGCTTCCGCAGGCCGCGACCCTTTCCCCCTGAGGCCTTGCCCGCGTGGCGTGTGCAGCTCCTGCGCGAGATCGCCCGCGGTCGTGTCTGCAGCAGTCGTGGCCGCACCAACCCGCGTGGCGTCAAACGCAAAATGAGCAACTTCAACGTTCGGCATCGCGGCGCCGTGCTCAATCAACGACGATCCCTGCAGCCGGTTGTCGCTACATGAACAGTATTGGGTTCAGTCCTCCGACCCGTTGCGGACGGTGGCGAGCGTCCGGTTTGGGGCAAGCGGGCCAGCGACGGATCTTTGATCTCCGACCAGTCACCTGACCTGCGGCTGTACACCCACCGCGCCAGAATAGCGCTCGTTGAGCGGGCCGGGACGGGTCCATCCCTCAGTCTTGGAGCCGGCATGCTGTCGCCGATTAGAATTTCACCCTACTTGGGCCTATCTGCCGATCTCGCTCTGGCCCTGCCTCAGGCTACCAAATGCTATGGGCCGCCAAGGATTCTGCGTGCCGACTCGGGTCAACCTGACGATCGGCAGGCGGGTCAGTTTCCAATCGGCGGCAACGATCGGCAGATGATTCCAATGAGGGTCGTTCTCCAGTCGGTGTCAACACCCGTCTCAACTGGCGAAACAGCGTTGACCTAGGATTGGCAAAAGGTAAGCCACAGCGCCGGGTTGCCGGGCCTGAGGTCGGAGCCAGGGGAGGGAACAGCGAACATGCACCGGAACAACGCAGCTGAAACCACCATGCCGGTGGTCGCGTTCCCGCAATGTGTGGCGAAGACATACGCTCGTGATGGCGGCGCGATCGTGCCCGGCCGGCACGTCCCCAATCACTGTCGCATCGTTGGTGAAGTGGCGCGCGCGCTGCTCAAACGATGGCCCACAGCGCTAGCGGCGTCACTCTTCCCGCCAGGATCTGCACTAGCAGCGGCTTGCCACGATATTGGCAAAGTCAGCCCTACGTTCCAAGAGAAGCTGCGCAGAGCGTGCACGGCCGATATCGAAGACTGGCCGATCTTGCCCGTGAACCCCGCGCTGGAGAAGATGTGGGGTGGTCATGCCGGTGTAAGCCAACTGGCTGCACGCGCCGTGGGCGCGCCGCGCTACGTGCCGGAAATCCTGGGTGAGCATCACGGCTTTTCGCCGCCGGTCGCCGGCAAGCGCGCTACGGACGAAGCGTTTGGCGGCGCAGCATGGCAAGCGCAACGGGCGGCGCTGGTCGAAGACTTGAAGTCACAGCTCCACGTGGATTGGCCTCAGGTCGAGTCTGCGGCGCAAGCGCGGTTGCTCGCCGGCCTCACCTCCGTGGCCGATTGGATCGGCTCGGGGCGGTTCTTCGAGAACCCCACCGAGCCGTGGCAGGACAAGATCGAACGCGCCATCGACGATGCAGGTTTCATCGCGCCGGTGTATCGCGCCGGTTTGTGTTTTGCCAACGCGTTTGGCTTCGCTCCGCGCGCTGTGCAGCAAACCTTCATCGATACCGTCACCAGCCCCGGCGTGTACGTGCTGGAAGCGCCGATGGGCGTGGGCAAGACCGAAGCGGCTTTGTTCGCCGCCTACCACCTGCTGGTCGCGCAAAGAGCGACTGGTATCTATTTCGCGCTGCCCACCCAGCTCACGTCGAACAAGATCCACGAACGCTTCAATGCCTTCCTCTCCACCATCCTTGCGCCGGATTGCCGCCACCGCGCCTGGCTGCTGCACAGCAAAGCCTGGTTGATCGACACCGAAATGGGCGAGGAAGGCCGCCCCGGCGGCGCGTGGTTCAATCAAGCCAAGTGAACCGTACCGGCTTTCCCGGAGGCTGTTGGGTTTGAGTCAGGCCGCCTTGGCCAGACC
>JBOGKM010000009.1:0-18174 GCA_050747745.1 Terriglobales bacterium | reverse complement strand
ACCTTCGTTCTCCTTGTCATCCGCCTCCCCTGGTACTGCTTTGCAACAGCCAAGGTAGCGGTTCAAGCCCGAAGGTGGGGCCAAATTACGTGAGCGACTGGGGCCAGATTACTGTAGCGAACTCACTCATGCGGCTGCTTAGCTGGCGCGGCGTCGGCCGGAGATCACAGGAACGTCGTGGCGGACAAGTTGGGTGACGCCGGAGTAGGGAATCAGCGTGCGCTTGCCGAGCTTGCGGTACGCCAATTGCTTCTGAGCCAGCAGATTCTCAACGGTTCGAACGCTCACGGACAGCAGCCGCGCCGCCTGTTGTTTGGTCACCAGAAGCGGCTGTAATCTTGCGGTGCCGTCGAACCCGCCTGCGCCGCGAGGCTGCATCGTTCGACCGGCGCTCGTTTTCGCCATGGCTAAAACTCTCCTGACTTCAGGCTACGGGGTGCGCGACGCCATGTCTAATACCCATTGGGTATCGCGTAATACCCGACGGGTATCAAGAATCGCCACCCCTGCACCGACCCAGCGGTGCCGACGACAAGGCGTTGCGCGATTTTCTCTCTCGCCGCCGCTGTTCGGCGGCGCGCCGCTGTGGTCATGGTGGATGGTACAGACACCGAAGCACCGCCGGTACGCGATCTGGTACGGATTCGTGTGCGGATCTGCATGCAGTTTTGCATGAAGTGCGGCCCGGGTCTTGATCAGATTTTGATCGCGCCCAGACCCATGCCGGGAACGACTAGCGGTTCGGCGAACGCCGAATCGCGGAACTTTGGCCCGTAGGGCCAAAGCCCGTCATTACGGGGTCGTTCCCGGCATGGGTCTGCCCTGGCTGCTTCCTCGGCGCCTGCTCCGTGCCCGGCTCCGGCTGGTCTTTAATCCCTTCCAGCCCAAGGATTTGGCCCGCCGCTGGCTTTTCGGCGTCGGGTGAGGCTGGCAGTGCGGCCCGAGGTGACCGCGATGGCCTCAGCCGCGCAGGTGCAGGAACCACCGTCGCGAGGAATCCATACCGTCCGCCGATGATGAACGGCTCGAAACGGTTGGCGGTTTCCGGCGCGTGCTCCTCGCGCTCCAGAAGCTTGCCGAGATCGACCACAGTGGGACGAGCCGAGAGAGATGCCGCGCGCCACTTCTCGAAAAGCGCGTCGTACTCAGGGGCGATATGGGCGCGGCGGAGCCTGGAAAGTTCGGCGAATTCGTCCCGATTAAAGCTGGTCTTCCCCTCCTGAAAACGGCTCCACTGCTCGAAATATCGGAGCAGTTGGTCGGTGATCGCTGGAGATTTTGGCGGGGCGGCTTGGCCCCATGTATAGTCAAAATGACGCTGCGCGGTTGTGGCGGCCTCGGTGCTTTCGGTCACGTAAATGAGTCGGAAGCGCGCGGGGGCCAGCACGGAATTGTACCGGCGAAGGAAGTTGGCGAAGCTTGAAACCGTGGTCTGGCCGTCGTCCACGAAGCTAAAATTGACGGTGAAGCTGGGGCCGGTCCCCGCCAGGAAGATCGGATATTTCTCGACGAACCAATGCCGGCATGGTGCGCTCGATCCCTTCCGGGAGGGGTAATCCACCCGAGGCAGGGCATCGGCAGCCACACCAAGCTGCGCGGTGAAGAACCGTACCTTCGCGTCTTCGGTTTCAAGGAATCGGGAGTTGGCGTGGGCCAGCACCAGGTCGAGCGCCATCAGTCGGGCCTTCATCAGCGCCGGGCTCCGGCCCTTTCGGTTGTTCGAATCCCCGATGCCGAGGCCGCGGTAGACGGCCTTGTGGGAGAGCCGGTACAGAAACCGGTTCTCTCCGAAAGCTACCGCCTGGCCGTGGCGACCGAGGAGCCTCGAAATCAAGACCTGGGCGGCTTTGCCGTCGCCCGCGCCGGTGAATTCGACGAAATGCCGCCGTTGGAAGACGCCAGAATGCATTGCCACCATGCGCAGGAACGCCGTCTCGCGGGGCGTGTAGCCGAGGCCGGCTAGCGGGTTTTCAACGTCGGGTTGCATCGAATGCACCACGGACCTCAGTTCATAGGCTGAGAATCTCCCCCACCAAATCCTGTTCGTTTTTCGCGCTGGCACCCAACCGCCCGAGGTCCTCCGCTGCGGCGTACACCACGAAGCCGGCCCGCTGTTTCTGCGCGATATGGTTGGCGTGGTAAGCGGCGGTCGCCAGTTCCAGATCGACTTTGGCAAGTTCACCGGAAGGTTTCTCGTACTCGATCCGGAGATCGGGATATTGGACTTTCCCCTGCTGGATGGGGAGCATGTGCTCGGTTGCAACCTGCTCAATCAGGGCATCGTCCGCCCTTCCGGCGCGGCCTTCGCGCCGTCGCAAATCGCGGAGGTATTCGCGCTTCAACTCAAAATCGAGCGCCACGCGCCGCACGACCGCGCCCTGGCGCGCCAGGACGGCCGCATGGCGCTGGTACATGCGGTATAGATTGCTGTCGTGGAATGCCTCCCGCGGCTTCACCATTCCGGCGTAGACGGTTTGGCTGCGATCAAAATGCGGGCTGCGCCGCAACCGGGCTCTGCCGGCCGTGGTCAGGGACGCTACCAGCACACGATCCGCTTGGCCATCTCCCTGCAAGGTCCGGCGCAGCAAATGGCTCTCGATCAAATTCCGCCTGCGCAGTCCCTCGATGGTCGCTGTCAGCCGGTACCGGTCACCGCCGAACATCGTCTCCAGGTCATCGAGCCGCACGATGCGGAAGCGGCCAATGTCCGTCATGACCCGCGCTTCCATCTCCGTTAGCGCTGGCCCTGGAAAGATGCCCTGGTAATTTTCGCGGCGGGAATCCGGGCGCTCCCGCGAAAGCTCTCTCCGGTTATCGGGCACCGCACGATATAGCGCCGCTGTATTCCGCGGCCGGCCGGTCCGAAGCGTGGCGTTCCGATAGCCCGCGTAAATTCGGAGGTCGTCCTCACCGGAGTCTTGGGCTCTCAGTTCCTTTGGCGTAGTCTCAGTTGTTCGGGCGTGTACCGGGATTTGCGTATCCTTGGCATCCCGATAAGATGGCTCGGGGGCGTGCTCGTAGCGACCAAAATCTCGTCCCATGCGGTGCTCCTGGCTGCGGCCGGCCTCCTGAACAGCACCACCGGCTGTTGCTGCTGGCGCGCATGACGAGTGGCTTCTACCTAGCAACTATATTGGCACGAACATGCCCAGCCCGAAACTACTGGAGTGGCCGAGCCTGAAAGGGCCGGAAATTGGCGCCTCGAAAGAAAGACAAAGCCTATAGCCGCGCCGGTCACCAATAAAGGATTGCTGGCAGGCTTCGCGTCTTGGCACGTGTACGGCGACCCATGTAGGGCTGTCGATTTCCTCCAGGAATAGCAAGAGCGACCGATAGCCGCGGGCTGCGAGTTCACGGCGGATTTGGTTTTCGAGCGCCTCCGGGTCTCGGGGCTTCCCGCCGCGCAGGTTGTGGCGGGGCGGGACGTAAGGCGTGAGTGATCGCCAGACTGTCGCCGATGCTCCGTCAAACCCTGGCGGCGCCGGAACCGCAGTGTCCAGTGGTACAAGCTTGATTTTCCATGCTTCGGCGTCGGGTCCGACCGCCGCCCAGGACAGTTCCTGTGCGGCAGCGCTCAGCATTGCTTCCTGCTCGTTTTCGTCGAAGGGACGAGCGTCCCGCCAGATGAGAAGCCGCGTCGGGACGTTGCCGTCCCACCAGAGAAAGAACTCGGCGTGCGTTCTTGGCCCGCGCAGGGGCTGTCCCTGTGCGTCCTTGCCGGTCATCCCTGCGATTTCAGCCCGAACGGAGGCGGGAGCTTCGCTCCACCTCGTCGTGGCGCCGTTTGTTTTTATGCGAATGAGGTTATTGAGCGTAGCGGTGCGGAAACGTGAGGTTAGGCGGACTGTCGCGCGCTGCTTCGGCGCTACGGCCCAACCGAGAGCAAATTGGAGCAAATTCGTGGCCGGTCGCATTGGCGTGCGGCGGACGATCTCCCGGGCGGGCGGACGCGGTGATCTTTGGGCGTACAGCAGGCGGGCGCCCTGCGGGATGTTACGTGCGGCCAACGGGTCTTGGGTCACGCGCTCGATATCGGCCCGAGTCGCATCGAAGCATGGAACCAGCACTGGGGCAAGGCGATCGGAAGTGCTGTTTTCAGTAAGTATCACGTTTGGATGTACAGATGCCTCATCGGTGACGCATATGCGGGTCAACGCTTCAGCACGGCCAAAATAAACAATCCGCTCCAGGCATTGGTTAAGGACGCCGGCAAGCTCCGGTGTCCAGCCGTCCCCCTCGACGAACCAGAACAGGCATTCGTCCGGCGAAATGCACCAAGCGCTATCTTGGGTGAGGCTCTTCGTCCAACCTCGGGCGCCAGGGTCAGGATTGAGCCCTCGCCAATCAGCTAGTGGCGTTCCGATTATTTTTTCAACCTGCGTCTGAGCGCTCTTCTTTTTCACTCGAACGAGTATGTGTGATTCGTGGTGTTCGATTCTCTCAACGATATCCTTGAGCTTCTGTTCCGCACCATCTGTTGCAGTGAATTTGGCTTCAAATGATTTGTAGTTAGGTGGATCCATGCCAAATTCGGCGGGCTGATATTGGCGGGAAATAATCGCCTGGCGCGCTTGCTTCGGCAAGTAAACACTGTAGTCACTGGTGCACAGTGCTCGAATGAGCTTTTTAAGTTCGTCCTCAGACCAAGTTCCGGCCTCTTCTCGACGCCATTGATACCATCGGGCGACAACGGCGCGCGTTAGACGCCAAGGGCTCGGCGGCCACTCGCCCGCAAGTTCCTTATCGAAAGGATTAGCCTTCCACCGGGTCGCATGAAAACGCCCGAGCGGAAACGATTGCCGCAGGATAAGCCGCATCGCTCAGGCGTCCTCGCCGTCACCTTCTTCGTCGTCGCTGTCATTGCCAGCATTGTTTTCCGTTGCGGACCCGGCTGGGTTGTCGTCCTCGGCTTCGCGGTAAAGTTCATCATGCGGCCAATAGATGTCGGTGATGATCGGTGCCTGATCGCCGTCATCTCTGAACTTCGCACTGTTGATTGCATTCTTGATGTTCACGTCGAGCGTAGCCTTCTGCTCTCCGTATTTCAGGCTGACAAGTTCGAGGTGACAACCGGAGCGATAGCGGAATGGAGTCTTTAACAGCCGGTCGATCTTCCAGAGTGCGAGTGCGGCAACGAACTCCTTCTGCTTTTCAGACAGTCCGCGCACCTTCTCTCCGTCAGAACCGTTCTCTGTGCGGCCGAATGATCGAAGAAGCGCGACATCGAAAATGAACGTGGCACGGATTTCGCTTGCGGTCTCATCGTCCACGGCGAAAATGGGTTGGCCGGATGTCGTTTTGCCCAGCCTGTCGAACTTCACGCCCGATCGGTCGACACGTGCAGCGCCGAACGCCTCCAGATGCGCGGTGAGGAAACGCGCGATCTTGATTTGCCATTTGGGAAAGAGAACACCATGAGCCAGTGCATTTGGATCATAGTGATAGATATAGCGAAACACGTCCCACCAGCCCGCTGGGGGAAGGTAGGCGTTCTCTCCTTTGAGAGGTTGGGCCTTGAATTGTTTCATGAGCCTTCCACCAAATTGTTCGTCATCAATCTCATTGTCTGACTTAAGTTCCCTTCCCTTTAGAAAATAGTCCGACGCGATTCGATGCCCTTCCGTAAGGCTCGTAACGACAAGCTCGCGCTTCTCCGGCGGAAGTTTCTTGTCCGCCAAATTGCCAGTGACGCAGCGCAGATAGGGCATGCCTGCGAGGTTGTCATCGAGTTCAAGGTCGTGCGGGCCGCGCAAGCATACAGCTTCGAGGTGATTAGCCATGCTAGCGGGACTGTCGACGATGCAGACATTTTCGACGTGGCCATCCTGCCGCGGGGCCTTGTAGATAACGTGGCCAATTTCTGGAAAGCCGGCCGGCTGGAAGCGGTCCAAGCCCCCAATGGGCTTGAGTGTTGCGGTTAGCACAAGCGGGGATATGCCGTCCAGGACGCTTTTAGGCGTCAAGACGAGCGGTTGTGTTTGATCTTCAGGCATGGGTCACCTCGATTGTTTGGCGTTGCGGGCGCAGCCAGCGCCGGACAAGCGCGGTTCGGGCAGGATTGGAAATCGGAAACATGAGAGCGGCGAGCAGACGATCGGGGTCGCCGAAAGCCCAGGGCGCGTCTGTCCGCATCAGTGGCGCCTGTGCCATGGCATAGCGCGAACGGGCTACTTCGATGGCGCGGTCGATATCGCCACCGCGAATGAGCGCAGCCATCCTGAGCGCCGCTACAGGCGTGCGTGCGCCGGTTTCGGGAGCCAGAAGATCGTGCCCATCTTTCCGGCCATTGTCCGTCACAGGTCTCAGATCAAACAGTGGATGAAGGAACGCATAGAGGGCAAGCGCTGGACAGACTGCAATTACTTCGCTAGCGAATGGCGAGAGCTCAAGGACGCACTGCGGTATGAAGGACCAGTCGAATAAGGCCAGACGAGAGAGCCAACGAGCGAGAATCGCTTCGTCTACGTCGCCGTCAAGCCATGCTTCCACATCGGACACGCGGGCAGCGATCGGGGCACGCAGAGCCGGCGCGGCGCCACTTCCTCTTTTCCCTTCCCAGTCAAGCAGGCGACGCTGAATTACCATGCAAAGATTTTGCGCCAGCGAACCTGTGCGCCAGACCCAGCGTGCAGGCGGCGTCTTGGAATGAATGAACGGAGAGTTTTTTCTCGGGCGTCTTTCTTTGGTCTGGTCTTGCCACTCGATCCCGAACCGATAAAGCGCGAACGGGAATTCAATAGGAAAGGCGGAAGCCAGCGATAAAGCGAGGTGCGCCTCGACGTTGGGTATCTCTCCGCCGAATAGGGCTGGCACCCAATCGAGCGGCAGTGGCCGCCAGGTGACACCCTTTTCGCGAAAGGAACGGTTGACATCCACGCGATCCAGTGCCTGGACGATGGCGTCGAGCAAGGCCGTCGTCGCTTCGGAATTGCTTTGCTCGTGGGTGACGTTCACAAGTGTACGCTCGACAGGACCACGCAATCCGACAAAACGCCAGCGTTGGCCTTCCTTTCGGTCGCGAGGCAGACTTTCGATCAAGCCGAGTATCCGCTCGAAGGCAGATACTTGCGCATCGGCGGTCCCAACCCGAACCGGCGCAGCACCAAGATAGCGAGGCTCGAAGGTATTGGCGCTGGTAGTCTTACCAAGTGCGAAGCGGCGGAATTCGCTGATGCCGGCATCCACGCCGCGTTGCGTTATGGCGACAGCAAAAGCGGCAGGTGTTACTACTCCATGACCGCTGATTTCAGCCCGTCCGCGTGCAAAGAGGGCGGTAACTTCGGGTACGGTCATTGGACGGGACCACAGTGGAACCCAAACCTCACCGCGATCACGCCCGGCCTCGCCGGATGTTTCGGGTGAGGCGGCTGCAACCACGAATGGAAAGGCACCGATCGGTCGGGTCCGCGAACCGAGTCGCCGTGATGCACTTCCGGCGAAGAAGACGAGTCCTTCGCAGGCGAGCGCCATAGCCCAAGGGGAGATCGTTCCCTCGGTGAAAGGATTCTGGCCGCTGTTATAGAGTTTATTGGCGTCACTGAACCAAGAGGCAGCGTTCAGCTTTTCCGCGCGCCATGCCGACGCCTTGCCATCGAGAAACGCATTTAGCGCCTCGCGCCGATCATCGGTGTTGGCTCCCTTCTTCGGTGTCTCTTTCGGTGGCAAGAGCGTCGCGATCGCCTTATTCCAGCCGTTGGAGAACGCTCGCTTGCCCGCATTGCCCCCGCTCCCCAGCAACGGATTGAAGAAAACGCGCGATGCAGGAGCGGCGTGGGCGGCAAACAATTCCAGATCGGCTTCATCAGCTTCCGCTTGCCATAACGCAAGCTTCGCGCTCGATTTTGTCTTGGTGCTCGCTTTTTGCGCGGCGGCCCAGCCCCGTTTATAGGGCGTCCACGACGCCCGACCTGCGACAGTCATGACCACGTCTACTAGCGCATCGCGGTCCGTCGGACCGCCGATCAGTTGAAATACGCCATCGCGCCAAGCTGCGCGCACGTTGGGCCAACGGCCCGAAAGCACCTTGAGCAGGCCGAGAGCGGCGAGATAAGTGCCAAGACTGTTCGGCTGTAGCCCAGGAACTGGAATGACAGCCAAGACCTGTCGGTTTGCGCTCATCTGTCGCCTCCGACCCGGACGATGTGGGAAGGGTGGTCGCTTGCGCGCCAATCCGCAACACGAACTATCGCCTCAAGCCAAGCGAGTGCAAATGGACCGAAAGCACGCGATTCATCTTTGGGCACGGCGCCGGTCCATGCCGCGTTGGCCTCCCCGCGCCACGGTCCGAGCAGATCGGCGACAAGCCCGGTCCAACCTGGCCCGGCAAGCGCAAAACCGCTGTCAATCCATTCACCATCGGAGCCGTCGAACGCCACCGAAAAATCCATTGGCCAGCCCCGGCTACCGAGTCGGAGCGCCTCAGGTGTTCGCTTGACGCCAAAGACATCTCCCCCTTCCCGCGAGATCGCCTTCAGCACGGTGCGCACTTTTCCGTGATGAGCGGCGGCCAGATACACGGCGAGAGCCGGGTATGGCGATTTACTTGCAACCGTGTATTCCCTCCACATGGCGAGGGCAGACGCCGCCTCGTGCCGCAATCCGGGACGAAATGCTTTGTGCGCTGCCCATCTGACTCCTGACAGTGCCCGAATTTCTTCGAGAGTGATTCGGTCGAGTGGGCGTTCGAGAACCCAACGAAGACGGACGATCTTGCCCTCGTTCACCTCTTCGTCAGGCAGGGCACTTGCAGTCGCAAGCTTTGGCCCGACCGCCGTTCGCACTCCTTCGGCCTTTTGGCTCAGCACCTCGACGCGAAGCACTTTCGGGAACTTCGCCAGAGACTCACAATCGAGGGGGCCTCGCTCAGGTATCGCGCCCCGCCAGTCTGGATGCGCTTTACCAAGGTCGTGGAGGCCGGCGGCTTCGACGACGGCTGTTCGGATTGGCGCTTGAAGATCCAGCGCATTACAGAGGCGTTCTGCTTCGCCGCGCGCGTCCGCGAGATGCGACGCCAAGCTCGACCAGTAGCCAGCTTCGGAGCGCCAATCATCACGTAGCACGCGCCCTCTGCCCGCTGATGGCAGGCCATCCAGGCGGTTGCTTGTGGCGCCGGTCCAGCCTAAGGCTTTGCTATAGCCACCGACATCGCCACGCAGCATAACTGTCATTCCGGGTCTCAGGTTCAGGAATGATACCGCCTCCCAGCGCTCTGCACGATCATCCCAGAGCCCGGCACGTGCGTGAGCGGATTTAAGGAGTTCCTGAAACTGCCACAACGCTACTGAGCAAGCTTCGGCATTCAGATCGAGCGGCGGGCCATTGAGGGCATCGCCGCTGGGTGGTGCTGCGCCATTCCAATCGCGCCAGAACACGCTGATATCTGCATCGGGATCGGCATTTCTCACGAAACGGCTCACGTCCGTAAAGCCGCCATGCAGGTCCGGCTCCGTTGAGAAGAGGCCGTGGACGTCTAGCGCACGCGGGCACGGTTCCGGTCGGATCGCGAGCGCCTCGGCGTATTTCTCAGGCATCCGTGCCTGAAGCCCTGCGAGTGCCTCGACGGCAGTCTTCTGTCCGGAGATTGGCGCAAGCGTCTTGAGTAATGAGGAAGTCTGGTCCAATGCAAACTTCCGGTATGGACCTACCCAGTCCTCACCTTCGTGTTTTCGCTTATTTTCAGGTGTGATTTTCCAGATAATCGCACGAGCTCCGTTGTCTTTGCCATCGCGGTTGAGGCGGCCCAGCCGCTGGATCAGCGAAGGCCAGGGCGCGTGTTCCGTCCAGAGCCGGTGAGCCGAAATGTCGAGTCCAGCTTCGACGACTTGGGTGCTGACGCAGATCAACCCTGGATCGTTTTCCTCGATGCGCCCGGTTGGACTTGCGCTGCGGCGCACCTCGAATGCTCGAAGAGTCTCTTCCGCTTCATGGCGATCACCTGCCCGAAAGCGTGACGTAAGCAGAATTTTCGGTACCTCGCTCGCTCCAAGCTCTTGAAAGGTAGCCTGGGCCGTTTTGACCGTGTTGCAAACGATCAGCGTCAGTGTGCCGGGCTGGTGGGCGGCAACAGCTGCAGAGGCGATCTGCTCGACGAGCGGCCTTGCCTTTTTTCCCTTCTCAGACTTGTGCAATTCGATAGGCCGCAACGCGGCCCGTCGTAGCTGGAGTGCTTTATTCGAGTCACCTGCAAGGCCTGGATCGAAAGGTTTTACGGTGTCGCATGTAACTTTCCTTCGATCCGTCGTTTGGAGAAACTGCGTGCCCATGGTCGCGCTCATCCATGTGGTGCGACAGGGCTTCAGGCCTGGAAAGCGTTTGCGCCTCATCCAGTCCAACTGGGCCGTTGTCCAAAGTCCTGGCCCCATGAGCTGCACTTCGTCCACGATCCAGTGGCAGTCCTGGTTCAGGAGGCCAAAATGTATGGGCCAGTCGAAGCGGCTCATGCCGTAGCCTCGATTCAGCGCCCGAGACAAAAGCATGTCCTGTGTGCCAACGAGCACCCATGGGCGATCCGGCGCCGCAGCCCAAGCCTCATCGGTATCGCCGCCAATGAGCTGATGGATCGAAACGTCGATTTGTTCATTCCAATCCCTGAGCTTTGCGAAATAGCCTCGTAACCGCTCGACCGTCTGCCGGACAAGGCTGCGCATTGGCAGACAGTAAACAAGATGAAGCGGTTCGCCGTCCTCATGCGCAAAGCATCGCCACGCCCACGCCAACACGCTGCCTTCCGTCTTGCCCAACCCTGTCGGAATTGGGAGTAGCTCTGGGAGTCCGTCCACGGCGATTTTAATTTGCCAGTCGTAGGGCGCAAACGAGGTCGCCTGACAGAAAAATCGCCGGAATTGTTGGTCCTCAGCGTCCATGGCCCATTCCCGTTCGCCTTTGGCTCACGGGAAAGATTACCAGTTTCCAGAGATGGGCGGAGATGCTCTGAGCTGATCTCGGCGTCAACATCTTGCATCCACGGTCCTTCGTCCAGGGAGTGTGCAGCCTCAGCGTCCTGAGCATTTCACTGTGTCTACTCAAGCAGTGGGTAGTCACTGCGACCGGGGAGTGAGCCAAGCACCGAGATGAGGCGCTGCGCTTTGGTTTGACGCTCCAGATTCGCGGTTGCCTTGGTGCTAGTTCTGGTGTCAGTTGGTTTTGCAAAATCGCGCGTTCGGCTGCGCGTTCGTGCGCGGCGAAAATGTTTCTAAACCATTGCAAATGCAGCGTTTATGTGCTGCCCTGCGTTGCCGTGCGGAACGCTGCAAGAGGCCCAAATTCGGTTTAGCAAACCGCCGCCTTCAGCGACTCGGCCACCTCTCCGCGACGGACTCGCCCTCATCATAGCAGTTCGCGCCCAGCGGCGGCCGTGCTGGCGGACGGTTGCGCCGTCGAAGCATTGAACCGGATGTGGTCCCGACGGGCGCGGCTGGGGCGGAGTGGCCGGTGCGCTAACATAAAAAGTTGGCTTCGAAAGGACCTTTTGGAATGCCCCCTGCGCCCAGCAACCCGCAAACCCCAACCTCCTACGATTTGATCATCATCGGCAGCGGTCCCGGCGGCTACTGGGCGGCGATCCGCGCGGGCGAATACGGCCTCAAAACCCTGTGCATTGAAAGGGATCCCAAGCTGGGCGGCACCTGCCTCCACGTCGGCTGCATCCCCACCAAGGCCCTCCTCTACAGCGCCGACGTCATGGATACCTTCCGCAACGCCAAGGAACTGGGCTTCGACGTCAGCTCCGTCGCCGTCAACTGGGCGCAAATGCAGGCCCGCAAGAACAAAATCGTCGCCAAGCACGCCAAGGGCATCGAGTTCCTGTTCCGCAAAAACAAGGTCGAGTGGATGCAGGGCACCGCCGGCTTCGCCGCTCCGGGCGAGCTGGAAGTCAAAAAGCCCGACGGCTCGACCCTCCGCCTGCGCGCCAAAAACATCATCGTCGCCACCGGCTCGACCGCCCGCATGCTGCCCGGCCTCCAGGCCGGCGACCGCATCCTCACCAACATCGAAATCCTCGCCCTGCCCGAGATCCCCAAAAAACTCGTGATCATCGGCGCCGGCGCCGTCGGCGTCGAGTTCGCGTCCATCTACCGGCGCTTCGACACCGAAGTGACCCTGCTCGAAATGCTGCCCCGCATCGTGCCCGTCGAGGACGAGGAGATCTCCCAAGAGCTGGAAAAATCCCTTCGCAAGCAGAAAATCAACATCGAAACCCGCGCCAAGTTCGAAACCGTCGAACCCACCGCCGCCGGCGTCCGCGTCACCTACACCAACGCCGAGGGCAAGCGGCAGGTGCTCGAGGCCGACAAGCTCCTGGTCGCGGTCGGCCGCGCCCCCGTCACCGACGGCCTGCACCTGGAACGCACCCGCATTCAGACCGAGCGCGGCTTCATCCGCACCGATAACTACATGCGTACCGCCGAACCGAATGTCTACGCCATCGGCGACGTGGTTGCCGGCTCGCCCCTGCTCGCGCATGTGGGCTCCATGGAGGGCCTGGTCGCCGTCGCCCATATTGCCGGCAAGCCCTTCCGCTCGATGGATTACAACCGCGTCCCCAACTGCACCTACTGCGAGCCGCAGGTGGCCAGCGTCGGCCTCACCGAAGCCGCCGCACGGGCGCAGGGGATCAACGTCAAGGTCGGCAAGTTCCCCTTCGTCGGCAATTCCAAAGCCACCATCCTCGGCATGCATGAGGGCTTCATCAAGATGGTCGCCGACGCCCGCGATGGCACCCTGCTCGGCGTCCACATGATTGGCCCCGTGGTGACCGAGCTGATCAGCGAAGCCACCCTCGCCTTGCAGTTGAACGCCGCCGCCGAAGAGCTGATGCAAACCATTCACGCCCATCCCACCGTCTACGAGGCCATCCTCGATTCGGCCAACAACATCTACGGATTAACCATCAACGCCTGAAACCAAGTTGCCAGGTGCCCGTTGCCCGCTGCCAGCCAACGCTGGCCTCCGCGTGGCCCATCTCGGTCGCGTAGGATATGCCGCGGCCGAGCAAGTGCAAAAAGCGCTGGTGCGCCGCCGCCAGGCCGGCGCCATTCCCGACACCCTGCTGCTGCTCGAGCATCCCCCCGTGGTCACGCTCGGCCGCAACGCCCACGCCGAAAACGTGCTGCTCAGCCGCGCCGCCCTGGCCGCGCGCGGCATCGAGCTGGCGGAGTGCGACCGCGGCGGCGATGTCACCTTCCATGGTCCCGGCCAGCTCGTCGGCTATCCCATTTTCGATCTCCGCGCCTGCCCCCGCCCGGCTTTTTTGCCGCCGCGCACCGGCCGCCTCGAACTCGGCCCGGTGGATTACGTGCGCGCTCTCGAGGAAGTCCTCATCCGCACCGCCGCCGCCTGCGGCGTCACCACCCGCCGCCTGCCCGGCCTCACCGGCGTCTGGACCACAACCGAACCCGCCGAGAAACTTGCCGCCATTGGCGTCCACGTCGCCCGCGGCGTCACCAGCCACGGCTTCGCCCTCAACCTCAGCCCTGACCTCGGCGCCTTCGGTCTCATTATTCCCTGCGGCATCCGCGATCATGGCGTGACCTCGCTGGCGCGCGCCGGTGCCCGCACCTGGTCCATGCAGGCCGTGTCCGCGCTCGTCGAGCGGAATTTCTTGGCGGTTTTTGCCCGAACCTTGGTTACCACTCCGGATTTATGGGACGATAAAGAGTTGCAGGAAATCCAAGCAAGCGAGGAATGAAATGGCTGTGGACGTTGTTATGCCCCAAATGGGCGAATCCATTTTCGAGGGCACGGTCACGAAATGGTTGCGCAAGCCGGGCGAATCGGTCCGCCAGGACGAACCCCTGTTTGAAATCTCCACCGACAAAGTGGACGCCGAAATCCCCTCCCCCGCCAGCGGCGTGCTGAAGGAGATCAAGGTCGCCGCCGGCCAGACCGTCCAGGTCAACACCGTCGTCGCCGTCCTCGAAGCCGGCTCCAACGGCGCCTCCGCCGCCTCGGCCCCCGCCGCGCCTGCGCCGCCGCCCCAGCAATCCGCTCCTGCTCCTCCGGCTCCGCCCGCCGCCGCCCCGCCGCCGCCCGCTCCGCCTGCGCCTGCGGCTGCAGCCGCCGCCGATCTGCGCTCCTCGCCCGTGGTGCGCCGCCTGGCCGCCGAGCACAACATTGATCTTTCCCAGGTTCCCGCCACCGGCGAAGGCGGCCGCATTTCCAAGCGCGATGTGATGACCTATATCGAAGGCGGCGCCAAGCCGGCTCCCGCCGCCGCAGCCCCTGCGCCCGCTGCCGCCGCTCCTGTCTACGCCCCGCCCGCCGCTCCCCCGCCGCAGCCGTCCGCGCCGCCGCCGGTGCATTACGAGCCCGGCTCGGTTCGCATCGAACCCATGAGCCTGATGCGCAAGCGCATCGCCGAGCACATGGTGATGAGCAAGCGCACTTCGCCCCACGTCTACACCATCTTCGCCGTGGATGCGACCAGCCTCGTCGCTCTCCGTGATCGCGAAAAACAGCGCTTCGAATCCACCACCGGTCAGAAACTCACCTTCATGCCCTTCTTCTGCCGCGCCGCCGTCGGCATGCTGCGCCAGTTCCCGGTGCTCAACTCCTCCATGCAGGAGAATTCCATCGTCTACAAAAACGACATCAATCTCGGCATCGCCGTCTCGCTCGAATGGGGCCTGATCGTGCCCGTCATCAAGCACGCCGAGGAGAAAAATTTCCTCGGCCTCCAGCACGCCATCAACGACCTCTCCAGCCGCGCCCGCAGCAAAAAGCTCTCCCCCGACGAGGTCCAGGACGGCACCTTCTCCATCAGCAACTACGGCATCTACGGCGGCCTCATGGGCACCCCCATCATCAACCAGCCCCAGGTGGCGATTCTGGGCGTGGGCGGCATTCATAAAACCCCGGTCGTCATCAACGACGCCATCGCCATCCGCTCCATCGTCTACCTCACGCTCAGCTTCGACCACCGCGTCGTCGATGGCGCCACCGCCGAACAGGCCATGGCCGCCCTCCGCGATCAACTCGAGGGTTGGAACACCCCCATCCTCTAAGCGGCAGTCAGCCGGGCAAACTGCTGCAGGTCGAGGTTGCCGCCGCTGGCGATGGCCACCACCGGCCCCGCGCCCGCGCACCCGCTGAGCGCGGCCGCCACCGCACACGCCGCGGCGCCTTCCAGGATCACCCGGTTGCGCTCGGCCGCCAGCTTCAGTGCCGCCGCGGCTTCGGCGAGGGTCACGACGATCGATCCCGCCAGCAGCTTTTGTGCCTGGGCGAACATGCCCGGAAACACCGACTTGCTCCCAATGCCGTCCACGAACGACGGGGTGTAGCTCACCTCGCGCGGCGCTCCCGCCGCCAGCGCCGCCGCCAGCGGCGCCGCCGTCTCAATCTCGGCGGCAAAAACCTTAACCGGCGGCGCCAGTTCGGCCAGCACCGCGGCAATGCCGCACGCCAGTCCGCCGCCGCCCCACGGCACCACCACCGCCTGCAATGTCGGCAAATCCTCCAGCAGTTCCAGTGCAATCGTCCCGTTGCCCGCCTGCACCTGCGGGTCATCAAAGGCATGAATAAAGGCCGCGTCCACCCCCGGCCAGCTCCGGTCGGCAAAGCACTGCCACCACTGCGCGAACGGCGCCTGAATGATGCGTGCGCCCAGGCGGGTGATGGCGTCGAGCTTGGTTCGCGGCGCCGTGTCGGGAGCCACCACCGTCGCCGGAATGCCCAGTTGGCGCGCGCAATACGCCACCCCCTGCGCCATGTTCCCCGCCGACGCGGTCAGCACGCCTCCAGCCAGTTTCTCGCGCCCGAGCTGCAGCATCGCGTTGGCTGCGCCACGAATCTTGAACGAGCCAATCGGCTGCAGATTCTCCAGCTTCAGCCAGATTTCCGGAACTCCCTCCGCCCCCAGCCGTACCAAGGGTGTGCGCACGGCCACGCCGCGGATCCGCTGCCGCGCCGACCGCGCCGCTTCCACATGTTCTCCCATGCCGGTGATTGTACATGCTTGACAGGCTTCGTGATATCGTGGTTCGATATCGTATGCCGAAAGCGAAGGAAATTCTGCCGGGAACCCTCGATCTGCTGCTGCTGCACGCGCTGGCGCTGGAGCCGCTGCACGGCGTGGGCCTGGCCGACCGGCTGGCGCAGGTAACCCACGGGACTTTCCAGGTCGGCCCCGGCTCCCTGTTCACCGCCCTGCATCGCATGGAAGCCCGCGGCTGGCTGGCCTCGGAATGGGGCGCCACCCGCGAGGGACGCCGGGCCAAGTTCTACCGCCTCACCGCCTCCGGGCGGCGTCAGCTCGAGCGCGAAACCGCGCGCTGGAAAAGCGTTTCCGGCGCCGTCAATCAGGCGCTGGCGCTGACCCAGGAGTAAATCCCATGCCGTGGCTGAAGACCTGCGTCCACAATCTGCTCCACCGCCGCGCCGCCGATCGCGAACTCGATCAGGAAATCGGCGCCTTTGCCGAGGAGATGAACCAGCGCCGCCCGCACAGCGTTTACGCCGAGCAGGTGCGCGAGCAGGTGCGCGCCGCGCGTCCGGGCGCCGGCCTCGAGTCCTGGGCCCGCGATCTGCGTTATGCCGGGCGCATGCTGCGCAAAGCCCCCGCGCTGACGCTTGCCTGCGTGCTCACCTTTGCCGCGGGCGTCGGCGCGAACACGGTGGTGTTCAGCATGGTCAACGAGCTGGCGTTCCGGAAGCTGCCGGTCGCGCACCCGGACCAACTGTACATGCTGGAGCTCACCCTCCACGGCGACAACGACGCGCCGGCGCTCACGCAGGCCGATTTGCGCGAGCTGGCCGCCAGCACGCACAACGCCTTCAGCGCCGTCACCAGCGCGTCGATCAACAACATCGGCATCGGAGTCCATGGACGCGCCCGGATGACGTCGTTTTCCGCCTTCGTCAGCGGCAATTACTTCGCGGTCATGGGCGTCCGGCCGGCGCTGGGGCATTTCTTCTCGCGCGACGATGCCCGCGCGGTGGTGCTCAGTTACGATTACTGGCGCTCGCGCTTCCATGCCAATCCGGCGGTGATTGGCATGCCGGCCGAGGTCGAGGGCAAGGCGGTCACGATTGCCGGCGTAGCGCCGAAAGGCTTCCATGGGCTCATGAACCTGGCCGACATGCAGGTTTACGCACCCGTGGGGCTGGAGCCGCCTGGCCGTGCTGGCACCATGGGAGTCGACGGGATCCCAATCCTCCGGCTGCGGCCGGGCGTAAGCACAGCCAGTGCAGAGGCGGAGCTGGCAGTGTTCGCCAAGCGCATGGCGGCTGAGCAGCCCAAGCGCGATGCGGGGTTGGCTTTGCGCATGTGGCCGATGGGCACCGGCCTGTTCAACAACCAGGGCGGACCCAATCCTACGAGCTCGGTGTCGGCGTTGTTTCTGGCGCTTTCGGGGCTGGTGCTCCTGCTCGCCGCCGCAAACATTATGGGCGTGCTGCTGGCGCGCTCGCGCACACGCGAGCGCGAGATGGCGGTGCGCGCCGCGCTCGGCGCGGGGCGGGCCCGGCTGGCGCGGCAGGTGTTTCTGGAAACGCTGGTGCTGGCTGCGCTCGGCGGCGGGCTGGGTATGTTGCTGGGCATGGCGATGAGCGCCGAGCTCAGCCGCATGCCGCCGCAGATCGGCATTCCGCTGGTGCTGAATTTCGGCCTCGGCTGGCGCGTGTTTGGCTACGGCTGCGCCATGGCGCTGATCATGGCGCTGGTGGCGGGCATTTTGCCCGCCTGGCGCGCGGCCTCCGCCAATGCGAATCAATCGTTGCGCGGCGCCGACAGCACCATGCACGGACGGCGGCGGCAGCGGCTGCGCAGCACGCTGGTGGCGGCGCAAGTTGCGGTGTCGCTGATGCTGCTCATCGTCGGCGGCCTTTTTGTGCGCAGCCTGAGCCACGCGCAAAATCAGCCGCTCGGCTTCCAGCCCGCCCACGTCTGGAACTTCGAGCTCGATACCACCGGCGCCAACTTTACCGACGCGCAGGGCAAGCAGATGTTTGCGCGTCTGCTGCCGCAGGTGCGCGACTTGCCGGGCGTGGCCGGCGCCAGCCTGGCGCAAGTGTATCCGTTCGGATTCACTTTCAATTACCCACAAGTTTTGCGCCCATCAAGACCCCGAGGTGGATATCAGTCAGACGCACCCAGCCGCGCCAGATGATTTCATTGCCTGGTGGCGAATCCCGGGCGCGTGCCAGATAGCCGCCGAGCCGCGCCAGCTTGGCGAT
>JBOGKM010000008.1:0-36423 GCA_050747745.1 Terriglobales bacterium | reverse complement strand
GGTGGCCGCGAGGCCCAACCGTCACCACCGTCACCAGAAAATTGGCGTAAACACTGCGCGGGTGACGGTGGTGACGGTGGTGACGGTGGATCGCGCCCATCTTCTGGATGCCGCCGAGCCGCCCTACAATGAAACGAGACTCAGGACCAGGTTTTCGATGGTTCTGCCCCCTTTCGCAACCACGGCGACCTTGAATACGCGGTGAAGGGGGGAGAGCCGCCCGCTAACTCCTACTGGACCGTAGTTGTAAACGCAGTCAGGCGATGTAGGGTCATATGCGATCGCAAGGCTGCGGCCCTCCTCCCCCACCGCCTTCCGGTGCTCTCTTGCCCAGGCGCGATACGAACTGACGAAGAAACCAACGGCGGCTAGTGCGAGAAGGAGCGCATTTGCAGCTCGGCCTGGCAAGCTGATACCCACTGTCGCCATCAGGCGGACGACAAGAAATCCCGAGCCGATCCAGCCCCACCAATTCGAAAACAAGGCGCGTACATATCTCCAAAAGGGCCTCCCGCTGCCGGAGGGCTCTTCGCGGGGCTGTTGTTGGGTAGTTCCGTGGCTGGCGGCCGCCATAGAGTGAGTATAGTGGGGCTGCTCATGGCGCGCGCCGAAATCACTTGGTTTCGGTACATTGTCGGCGGCTGACGAAAGCCCAGCGAAATCAGCGGCGGACGGCTTGTCCCGCGCCGGGGGTTTCCGCCCGCCTGGCCGCCGTCGCGTCGGCACCCCTAACATCCGGCCGCCCGGCCCCGCAGCCGGGCAATTTTCGCATCCGAAACACCCTCGGAAAACTGTGCCCTTTTTTGTGCCCACCCTAAGGCAAAAACGGGCAAAAACTGGCGCAACCGAACGCTCGCCAATATCGGGATAAACGCTGAAGAATCAGTGCTATACGTGGCTGTGTTGCGCTATCTTGTGATGGACCGGCTACAGTTCGTAATCAGCAGGTCCGCGGTTCAAGCCCGCGCGTCGGCTCCAGCTTAACCTTTTTATTACATACGGGCGGCGCCGCTCAATAATGTCTGTCGGCTTCGCGTTGTCTGACGACGCCGGTGGCGCCGGTGACGAAGCGGTCCCAAGGGCTGCGTTGCCAATTGTCGGGGGCTTTCGGATTGCCGAGCCAGCGCGGGGGCTCCAGCTTTAAATGGGCGGCGATGCCCAACAGATGGGGCTCATAAAGCTGGCGCAAGGCGGCGAGCTGGCGCACATTCGCCGCATCCCAACGCAGCGGCACTCCCGCTTCGGCCAGCACCGTCTGCAGTCGGCTCAGATCGGCGCTGGGCAGCCGATCGGGAACAGTTCCGGGAAGCTGGTGAATGAAGATTTGCGCCAAGTCCACCACCGCGTGCCGGGCGGCGGCGAAGGTGAGCTGGGCTTGCCGGGTGCAGTCCTCCTCGCAGCCGGCGAGCAGCAGGGCGCAGGCGTCGAGCATGGTCCCGAGCGCTGCCAGCCAGGATTGGTTCACGTGTTGCGAACGGAAGTACCCGAGCACGGGGTACGAGATATGGCTCTCCAGAAGCTCGGCCGACCACCGTTCCCACTCGGCCAGATAGGTCTGTAAATCGCTGAGCGCTCCCGCATGGCGGCGCAACAGCTCCGAGGCCGACGGGGGTGAACCGGCGCGCGCGTCGAGCATCGCGATCGAGGTCTCGCGGCGCGAGAAGCCGGCGTACAGCACCGGCAGGTAGCTGATGATGATCGCTACGAATCCGAGGCCCAGGCCCCCTTCGGCCACGGCCAGCACGCGGCTGAAGGCGGTATGCGGTACCGCGCCGCCGATGCCGATGGTGAGCAGCGTGACTCCGCTCAAGTACACGTCCATGCCGAAACCGCGCAGCGGCTCGGGCGTCCGCAGCGGTGATCCCAGCGACCAGTAAACGCAAGCAAACCCACCGACCAGGACGACCGCCCACAGGACAAAGAGCAGCAGCATGGACAGCGGGCCAAACAAGCTGAGCGCCGATTCCCGCCGCCGTCCGCGCAGCCGTACCGCTGCCGCCGACCATAACGGCCAGATGCTCTGGTAATAGAGGCGGGTGAAGCGAAACCGCCCGTTCAGCCGCCGCGGCAGTATCATGGTCTCGAACGCATCGCGCAGCACGAACGCCAGCATCGCCCATCCCGCAATACCGGCGAGCACCTTCGCAACCCCTGGATCGAGCTGCCCCATGGTGCATATCATCGCACGCGCGTACGATCGGGACTGGCGCGCTCCGAGAGCGGTGCCGTTGTCCGTCAGCGGCGAGCGCATCCAGGGACTGGCCGCAAGGCACGGTCCGCAGGGTTGCCGGCGACAATGGCGTTGATGGCGCCGAGTGTCGGTCCCATGTCTGTCACTGGCTCCCCGCTTGATTCAGACGGATCGGGCATGGGAACAATTACCACTGGTGGCTGAGCACGGCTGAAATACAGCGCGCGCGCGAATGACTGGTCGAGGTGATGGCTCCATTTCTGCCAGCGGTCGGCGCGGGCCAGCGCCAGCGTTTCGAAGCCGCCGCCCGGCAGCAGCTCGATGCGGTGCTTGGATTTGACTTGGGTGGACTTGCCGCCGACCTGCAGCAGCACCCCCCCATGCAGCACTTCGAAGCTGGCGGGCTGAAGCGCGGGCACGTCAAGCCGCAAGCTGGCGCCGCCGGTGAACTGGCTCAGCTCGGCATCGCCTACATGCGCCCGAAAATCACGGCTGTCGGCCTTCTGCATGGTGAAGTATGCCTCACCGGCGGCGAGCGTCACGGTGGTGACGGGAATGCCCTTGGCGTCCAAGCGCAAGCGATTGAATGCGAGTTCGCTGCCGGGCGTGAGGCGCAGCGCCGAGTCACACTCCAACTCGACCGCGGCCAACCCGTTGGACCGCGTGCGGATGCTTTCCCCTTCAATCACGGGGGCGTTCCTGAGCGCCGGCGTCCATTGCATGGAAGAGGTGGATATGCCCTGCGGTGGTGGCATCCTTACCTGGACGCTATGCTGCACCAGACTGATGATGACGATGCGGATGCGAGACGCAGGGATTGCCGCCGCTGCCAACACAACCAGCAGCACCAGCGCCGCACAGAGAACGGGACGCGTGGTCATGGTGCGCGTTTCCTACCGCCATCCTCCCCGTTTCAGGTCCAATCATAATGCGAGTTCTGCCGGGGCAGGAACTCACATTAGACTCAGGACATTAGGGCCGATTGCCGCCTGCTCCCGGTTGCAGCCGCAGCGGCGGACGCGGCCGCCGCGCCATCGGCCCGTGCATCGAGCCGTGCATCGGCCGCATGCGCGCCCGCTGCCTCAGCGTGCGCAGTTGCGCTAGCTGCGCCGGCGTCAGCACCGCCTTCATCGCCAGCCGGTAATGCAGCGCCTCCTTGGCGATCGCCAGCCGCACGCCCGAAGCTGCCTCCAACTGCAGGTCCAAAGCGCTCTCGTCTGGCTTCGCTTCCCGCTGCAGCTGCCGCAGTTGGAGCTGGTCAATTTGTTCCTGCGCCCGGGCCGTGATCCGCTCCTTTTGCCAGTTGAACGCCGCGCTCTCGATCTGCTGCACCTGCGCATTCGTCAGACCCAGCCGCTGCCGGAGGGTCGGATTTTCTGCCATCCGGGCAATCGTCATCGGCTGCTGGAAGCGGCCCATCGGCCTCCGCCACATGTTCCCGCGACGCCCCATCATCCATGGCCGTTGTCCCTGTCGCCGCATCGGTGCGGTCCGGTTCACCGCGCCCGGAGGGGTTCCCACCTGTGCCGCCAGTGGCAGGCAAAGTCCGCATGTCAGCAATATTCCGGTCCATCCGATTCTCAAGTTGCACCTCCTGGTTTATCTGCGCTCCGCCGTGTGCGCTGCACCCTCCTGCAGAAATTGTCCCATCGCCGTGCTGGCGTTCACTGCATGGCTGGTCGGCCCAAAGCGTGCGTCGGGTTGATAGCCACCTCCCGGCCACGCTCCACCCGCGCCTGCCAACGCGATCAGGCGTACGCCGCTCGCCTGCGCGCATCCGTTCCAGCTTGTGATTGCCAGCGGCTTGCCGCCATCCTGTGCCTTTTGCTTGACCTTGTGTGGCTTGCTGTCGCAATTGTTCATTTTGGCCCACAGCGCCGCCGTTTTCTCAACCGACATAGTTCGGAACCCGGACGCACTCCTGCCGCCTTTATATGGCACCAGCGGGTCTTTTGTGCCGTTGATCATCAGCAGCCGCACTGGCCGTTCCGGCATGCACTCGGCGGCCAGTTCCTGGGGAAGCGCGCCGCCGACCATTGCCATCCCGGCAATGCTTTGAGCCCGGAAACAGGCGAGGCGAAAATCCATCATCGCTCCTTCGCCCATCCCGGCCACGTACACTCGCCTCCGGTCCACGCCGTCGCGATATGTCAGGCGCGCCACCAGCGCGTCGAAAAAGTCCAAATCCTGCCCCGGCGGCGCGGTCTGTGATTGAGGCTGCGGTGTGGCCTCCGGTGGTGGATTCCCCTGCGGACTGCCGCCCGGGTACCCCCCTCCGGGGTAGCCGCGGCCAGGGTAGCCGCCACGTTGGCCAGCGCCAGCACCCCTGCAATTACCCAAGCCAGCTTCCGCATATGGCTTACACCTTAATACGTCTCCGCTCCGCCGCCCGTTGCAAATACCCGCGAGGGCGAGGGCGCGTCCCCGCTCCGTCTTGAGCACTTGGTCATGCGAACCACCCAATCGCCGCCACGGCAGCCGGCGCACGGTAACGCAGCTCTCCTTCAAGGCATGTTCCTTTTAAGATGAGACGCCGGCCATTTGCCGCAGGCGTTCGTTGGCGAAATACTGCGCTCCGCCTTCTGCAATCGCCTGCAGCACCAGCCCAGCGACAAACTCGGGCGCGTCCCCTTCGGCGTAGCGCGAGGGTGGCCCGCCCTCCGTCTTCCCCATCCGGTTCTTGCCGAAGTTCGTCGCGGTGACATAAGGATAAATTTCACTTACGACGATTCTGTCTTTTTCCAGCTCGGCGCGCGCCGCGAGGCTGAAGCCCAGAAGCGCGCGCTTGGATGACGAGTAGACGCTGTAGTGCGGCAGCACCATGAACGACGTACCTGAATTGATGTTCACGATGCTGCCGCCGTCCTGTCTGCGCATCAGCGGGATCACCGCTTGCATTGCCACAATCGGTCCCAGAACATTGAGGTGGAAAATTTCATCGAACAGCGCGGGATCAATCTCCTCCACCGCGGCCGCGTAGCTGCGTCCGGCATTGTTGATCAGTCCGTCCACGCGGCCATAATGCCGCTGCACCTTGCCGACCGCTTCCCGCACGCGGTCGAACCCGGTCATGTCCGCGGTCACGGGCAGGCTGCCGGGAAGCTGCTGCGCCAGCTCTTGCAGCACGCCGGTGCTGCGCGCGAGCAGCGCAACCCTCGCGCCGCCATCCGACAGCGCGATCGCCGTTGCCCGCCCGATCCCGGACGAAGCTCCCGTGACGATAAAGACGCGATCTTTGATTTCCATCGCTTCTACCTCTTAGGTCCGCTGAGCAACGATGTCCGCTGCCGCAAACTCGCTCTACCCCTCGTTATACCGCATGTGTTCGAAGTTGGCGATCAGCCCCGGAGCGCTCGAGGACCTCAGGGGTAACGCATCAACTGGACGAGCACAGATGCTTGCACCGGAGCGGGCCGCGTGCTAGTCTCGCGGCCATGGATGCCCCCAGCGTCATCTCCCCTGAACCGCGCCAATTCTGCGGCAGATGTGGCAGCCCCATGGCGGCTTCCGCCCCTGCCTGTCCACACTGCGGTGGGCAATCGGCAGCTCCAGCCGCTGCCGCCGCCGCCGCCGCGCCGCGCGCCAACGGTTTCGCTATTGCCAGCCTCGTGCTCGGCATTCTCTGGCTGGGCTGGAGCGGTTCCATCCTCGCCATCGTGTTTGGCCACATCGCCCATAATCAGATCAGCAACGCCGGCGGCCGACAGTCCGGCCGCGGCATGGCGACCGCCGGCCTGGTCCTCGGCTATATCGGCTTGGTCACGCTGATCGTCGTCATCGCGCTGGGCATTCTCGGCAGTATGATCGCCAGCATCACCAGCTCGGGCCTGCTCCTGTTCCCTTGACCAAGCTCGCAACTCTCGTGTTCGCATTGGCAGCCGCGCTGGCCGCGCAAGTACCGAAAATCCCGGTCTTTCACGCCGCTTCGCGCCTGGTCGTGGTCAACGTCATTGTGCAGGGCAAGCATGGGGCGGCGGTAACGGATCTGACCAGGAACGATTTCGCCATCAAGGATCGGGGCATGGCGCGCAGCATTAGCGTCTTTTCCCTCGATGCCAGCACGACCGGCGCCTCCGCCATCGCCTCCTCCCAGCGTCTGCCCGCCGACACCTTCACCAATCTGCCCCACTACGGCGCCACTCCGCCCCGCAGCGTCACCATCGTCCTGCTCGACAACCTGAACACACTCTATGGCAGCACGCCTGAACCCAACAATTCCGTGCCCGAATGGGACGAGGATCTGGCGCTTGCCAATGGCAGAAATCATCTGGTCAAATTTCTCCAGACCCTCCAGCCGCAGGACCGCATCGCCATTTACGGGCTCCGCCATCGTCTGCACGTCCTGTGCGATTTCACCTGTTCCCGCAGCCAGCTGCTCGCGCTGGTCCAAGGTTATGACACCAGCTCAGTGACGAGCCGCAGCAAGGTCGAGCCGGATGCCATGGAGGATAACGTCCTGCCCGCTTTCAACCGGCCCTCGAATTTTGCCCGACTAATGATGGCGCGCGGGGCGAACCAGAACCGCACCACGGAAACCCTCGCCGCGTTGCGCTCCATTGCCGCCCACGTCTCCAATATTCCCGGCCGCAAGAACCTGGTCTGGCTCACTTCCGATCTGACCATTTCCCCCAAGGCAATGGCGCGGATTCTCACCCCAGCCGACATTGCCGTCTACCCCATTGACGCGCGCGGATTCCTGGCCGGCCGGGAGCCGATCTCGGTCCTGTCCGGCTCCGAAGGCGAAGACACGGTGTCCGGCGCCGCTGGTTACCGCATGCCCAGCGCGGTCCCGGTTCCTCCCGGCATTCCGCAAATGGACGAGTTGGCCGCCCGTACCGGCGGCCACGCCTTCGTCAACACTAACGACCTCACCGGCGCCGTCCGCACCGCCGTCGAGGATTCCCAGGTCACCTACACGCTCGGTTTTTATGTGGACGCCAGTGACCTCGACGGCAAATTCCATCAGCTCAAAATCAAGGTGGATCGCGGCGGTCTTTCCATCCGCTATCCGCGCGCCTACCTGGCCTATAAGTCCCAGCCCGCCACTATGAGCCGCAATCAGCTTCAATTGTTGACGGCGTTGCGCAGTCCGTTATCGTCCAACTCAATTCCGGTCCTCGCCCGCATCGCGCTCACCAATCAGCCCAGTCCCGGCACGCTGCGTATCACCGGCGATGTGGATTTGCACAACTTGCAATTGACTCAGAACGGCCCGGTTCGCACCGGCGCCATCGCCATTTTCGTATTCCTGCAGAATGCCGCCGGCAAAGTGCTGCAGCGCGCCGGCAGCACCGTCCATATACGGCTGACGGCCGCCCGTTACAAGGCCGAGCTTGCGTCCGGCCTGCTCTTTCAGCAAACCGTCCAGCCCGCAGCCGGGGCTACCCTCCTTCGCCTCGTGGTCCAGGATCCGGCAACATCCCTGATGGGCAGCATCATCATTCCCCTCGCCTCCGTAAAGTAGGAAGCGCACGGGCGTCGCTATGCTAAACTGCGCGGGCGGGCAGTCCCATGAGTGATCCCGGTTTCCAGCCCCCGGCCGAAAACGCCAAGCCGGATAGCTGCAAGTTCTGCGGCGCCTGCGGGCAGCCTCTGGAGCTTGGGGCCGAGGCCTGCCCCCGCTGCGGCGCTTCGCATCTCGCCCCTCCCCTGCCGCCGGGCCCAGCGCCGCCGCCGCGCTCGGCAGGTGAAACCAATGGCATGGCCATCGCCAGCCTGGTGTTGGGGATCATGTGGCTCTACTGGCTGGGCTCGATTCTGGCCATCGTCTTTGGCCACGTCGCGCTGGCCCAGATACGCCGCTCCGGCGGCAGCTCGACCGGTCGCGGCATGGCCATCGCTGGGCTGGTTCTGGGCTATGTCGGCGTGGCGATGGCCATTTTGATCATCGTGCTGGCGCTGTCGCTGCCCATGTTCATGCACGGCCACGGCATCGGCCGCGGTGTCATCGTCTAGGAGCAGAATCACAGTAGCCGTAGTTCGGGCCGTGGGAAGGGGGTGCGGCCTTCCTTGAGGAAAGGCGGCAATCCGGGGCCCCCGCGGCAAGCTACAACTAGCGTGATTCTGCTCTAGCCGGCGCGCATCCAACCAGCAGCCGGGATTTTTCCCGCCGAGGTTTGCCATGGCCATGGAAGCTGGCGAGCGTTATTCCTGTTCCAATCCCAATTGCAATTGCGAAATCGAAGTCGTTCGCGGCGCCAAGCCTGGCGGCGGCGGCGCCAACAATCCGCGCTGCTGCTGCGGCAAGGAAATGCGCCTCACCAGCAGCGGCGAGCGCGAAGAAGTCGCTTAAGCCGCGCCCACTTTGCGGGCCAGCCAGGCGAACTCGAATGCCGTCTCCCGCAACCGGTCGTAGCGGCCGGATGCGCCTCCGTGTCCCGCGCCCAGGTTGGTCTTCAGCAGCAAGGGCATGCCGCCGCCAGCCTGGGTGAGTTGCCGGAGCTTGGCTACGTACTTGGCCGGTTCCCAGTACATCACTTGGCTGTCGTTGAGGCTGGTGGTCACCAGCATCGCCGGATAATGCCGCGCCGCCAGGTTGTCGTAGGGGCTGTAGCTGAGCATGTACGCGAACGGCTCCGGCTGCCGCGGATCGCCCCACTCCAGGTACTCGCCCGTGGTGAGCGGCAGCGTCTCGTCGCACATGGTGTTGATCACATCCACGAACGGCACAGCCAGATGTGCAGCCGCGAACAGGTCAGGGCTCAAATTGAGCACCGCCCCGATCAAGAGTCCGCCCGCGCTCCCGCCCTGAATCGCCAGCCGCTGGCGACTCGTCCATTGCTCGCGAATCAAAAATTCCGCACAATCAATGAAGTCGTAAAACGTGTTTGTCTTCTGCATCAGCATGCCCGCGTCGTGCCAGCTTTCGCCCAACTCGTTTCCTCCGCGCACATGCGCAATCGCATAGGCCATGCCCCGATCCAGCAGGCTCAGCCGTGCAATTGAGAAATTGGCCGATAGCCCATAGCCGTAGGCTCCATAACCGTTCAGCAGCAGCGGCGCTTCGCCGTTACGCACAAAATTTCGCGGGTACATGACCGAAATCGGCACCCGCACTCCGTCCCGTGCCGTTGCCCAAAGCCGCTCGCAACGATACCGCGATGGATCGTAGCCGCCAAGCACCGGCTGCTGTTTTAGCAGCTTGGTGGTGCCATTTTCCATGTCGTAGTCAAAAATGCTGGCCGGCGTGACCGGACTTTCGTACTGATAGCGGAAGCTGCGGGTTTCGAATTCCGGGTTGGCGGAAGGGAACAGCGTGTACACCGGTTCGGGCACCGCGATTGTGGCCCATTTCCGGGTGGTAAAATCCATCACCCGCAGCCGTTCCAGTCCCTCGTGGCGTTCCGCCGCGACCATGTGATCCGCAAACAGCTCCACGCCTTCCAGCAGCACTTCGGGATCATGTGCGATCATCACCTGCCAGTGTTCCGGTTCCGGATGCTCGACCGGTGCTGCCATCAGCTGAAAATTTTTGGCCCTTGAGTTCGTCCGGATGTAAAACCATCCGGCGCGAAAGTCGAGGTCATACTTATGGTCACGCTGGCGCGCCAAAAACAGCTTCGGCTCGGCCTCGGGCTGATCCGCGCGCCAGTAGCGGAATTCGGTCGAGTCGGTAGCGCCGATGCCCAGCAGCAGGTACTGCCGGTCGCGAGTCCGCAGCACCCCGATGTGATAAAGCTCGTCCGTTTCGTAGTAAATCTCCTGTGCCGCGCCGTCCAGGCGCTGTCGCAATAGCCGATCGCTGCGCTTCGTAGTTTCCTCTTCGGTGGTATAGAACAGCGTCCGGTTATCGCTCGCCCATTCCACTGAGGTCACCCGCTCGGCGCTGATTGCCAGCACGTCGCCCGTGTCCAAATCCTTTACCTGCAGCCGGTAGCGCCGCATGCCCGTGGTGTCGGTGGTGTAGGCCAATTTCTGTCCGTCGTCGCTGACCGCGAATGCCCCCAGCCCCAAAAAGCTGTGCCCCTTGGCCATTTCGTTCAAATCCAGCAAAACCTGCTCGTCAGCCTCCATACTTCCTGCCCGCCGGCAATAGATTGGGTACTGCTGGCCTTCGATAGTCCGACTGTAGTAGTAATAGCCGCCGCGCCGCACTGGCACGCTCAAATCTGTTTGCTGAATCCGCCCCAGCATTTCCTGGTACATGGCCTCTGCCAGAGGCTGCACATGGGCGGTTTCGGCCTCGGCGTAGGCATTTTCGGCCTTCAAGTACTCCAGCACGGAGGGATTGTCCCGTTCCCGCAGCCAGGCATAGTCGTCATCGAAAGTCTTGCCATGGCGGATCTCGGTATGAGGATGGCGGGCAGCTAAGGGTGCAGTGCGCATAATTTATCTGAATTTGCTTGGCAGAGTAGCGTTCAGGCGACTACCATAGTGGTGTTTTTTCCAGGGGGAAGCCATGGGTTGGACTAACTCGTGCATCGCTGCGCTGGTGGCTGCGGGCCTGAGTCTGCCTGCTGTGGGACAGTTTGGACGCGGTCCGCGCGGTCCGCAGAAAACCACCACGCCGCCGCCGTTGCAGTTCCATTATATGGGTCCACCCCCCGGCGGGCGCATCGCCTCCGCTTCCGGTGTGCCCGGCGACGATGCCGTCGTCTATCTCGGCTCGGCTTCCGGCGGCCTGTGGAAATCCACCGACGGTGGCCACACCTTCCAGCCCATCTTTGATGAGCAGGATGCGGCTGCAATCGGCACGATCACGGTGGCTCCGGCCAATCACAACGTCGTCTGGGTTGGGACCGGCGAACCCTGGGTGATCCGTCCCAGCGACATCATTGGCGATGGCGTCTACAAGTCCACCGATGCCGGCGCCACCTGGCAACACATGGGGCTGGTCAAGACCGGACGCATTGCGGCGATCGTCATCAATCCCAAGGACACCGACAACGTCTTCGTCTGCGCCGAGGGCCGCCTGAGCAGCCCGCAGCAGCACCGCGGCGTTTACCGCTCCACCGACGGGGGCCAGACCTGGACGCGCACGCTGTTCGTCAATCCCCATACCGGATGCAGTGGCCTGAGCATGGATCCGATGGATCCCAATACGCTGTTCGCCGGCACCTGGCAGGTAAAGCAGCGCACCTGGGTCGAGGCCAGCGGTGGTCCCGGCAGCGGCGTTTACGTCTCCCACGACAACGGCGTGACCTGGACGCATCTGACCGGCCACGGGCTGCCGCATTCGCCGCTCGGCAAGATCGATGTGGCTATCGCGCCCTCGAACCCGCAGCGCGTCTACGCGCTCATCCAGACCGGCGATCAAGGCTCGCTCTGGCGCAGCGACGATGGCGGCCAGAACTGGACCGATGTGAGCTGGGATCGCACCCTCATCGGCCGCGCCGGCTATTACATTCACATTGAAGTCGATCCCACCAACGACAACAACGTCCTCATCACCAGCAGCAACGTGCATTACTCAACCAACGGCGGACGCACCTTTTCCGGCGAAGGCGGTCCGGGCGTGCAGCCCATTGGCCCGGCCAGTTGCGGCGACTGCCACGACTCCTGGATGGATCCCACCAATCCCAAGCATTACATCCTGACCGATGATGGTGGCGCCAGCATCGCCACCGGTGCGGGCACGGCCCTGCACGTCAGCCTGCCCAACGGCCAGACCTACCACGTCTTCAGCGACAATCGCGTGCCCTACTGGCTCTACACCAACCGCCAGGACAATGGTACTTGGCGCGGCCCCAGCGACCTCAGCGCCGATACCGGCAACGGCATGATCCCGAAATCCGAGTTCATGCCCGTGAGCAGCTTCAATCGCTTTGCCTTCTTCTTCCGCCGCCGCCGCGGCAAGGTCGACCAGGCCTTGTTGGCGCAATATCCCAAGGAAGCTCCCACCCCCGCCGGCTGGGCCTACAGCGCCCAGGGTGCGACCAAGCCCGCGGGTGGCTTCGGCTTCGGTGGTCCGCCGCCCACGCCGGCGCACTGGCAGTACGACCTCGGCGGCTGCGAGTCCGGCTTTACCGTTCCCGATCCCACCAACGCCAACATTGTTTGGGCAAGCTGTTACGGCAACAAGCTCACCCGCTACAATGCCGTCGAGGGAACGGCGCATTCTGTCGCGCCGTCGGAAATTGCGCTGGATTCATCGCCCACGGTGGTCAAGTACCGTTGCCACTGGACCTCGCCGGTGGCGATTGATCCGTTCAACCATGACAACGTCTACTACGGCTGCCAGCTCGTGCTGCGCACCTCCAATGCGGGCCAGCGCTGGATGGAGTTCAGCCCCAATCTCAGCACCCAGAATCCCGCCCGCATCGTCAACAACGGCGGCATCATGGGCGACAACCTCGCTCAGTACGATGGCGAGGTGGTCTGGTCGCTGGCGTTTTCGCCGATCGTGAAGGGCCTGCTCTGGGCGGGGACCAACGACGGCAAGCTCTGGTACACCCGCGGCGCCGAAGATCAGGACATGCCGCACTGGACCGACGTGACTGCCAATTTGCATCTGCCGCCCTGGGGTGAGATCAACCAGATCGCGCCCTCGCCCTCGGATCCCGGTACCGTCTACATCGCCGTAGATTTCCGCATGGCGGGTCAGAACAACTACAAACCCTACATTCTCAAAACCACCGATTTCGGCAAAACCTGGACCAACATTGACGGTGATATCCCCTCTACCAGCCCGCTCGACTACATCCTCTCTGTCGCCGTCAATCCCAACCGCAAGGGCATGCTGTTTGCCGGCAGCGCCCACGCCTTCTATTACTCGCTCGACGACGGCGGCCACTGGATCAATTACATGCACGGCCTGCCGCCCTCGCCGGTGGACTGGATCCATATCGAGCCGCGCATGCACGACATTGATATTTCCACCTACGGCCGCGGCCTCTTCGTCATGCCCGACATCACCACCTTCGAGCAGACTGGCTCGCCCGCTGTGCCCAGCGGCGATGCCGTGCGTCTGTTCAAGCCTGGCCTGATCTTCCGCAAGGCGCGCAGCATCTACCCCACCGCCGCCGAGCCGGCGCGGCCGCAGTTCCAGTTCTATCTGCCCACCGCGCCCACTGCCCTGGTTACGCTCGAAATTCTCGACCGCCAGGGCCACGAAATCCGCACCATGAAGATGCAGGCGCATCAGGGCTTGAACGGCGCCTACTGGAATCTGCTCTATAATCCACCCACGCTGGTGCGGCTGCTGACCACCCCGCCGGAAAATCCGCACATCTGGGCTGAGCCGCGTTATCAGGGCAAAACCTATCGCACCATCATTCACTGGGGCATCACCCCCACTACCGGCATTCCCATGGCCGCCCCCGGCGACTATGAAGTCCGCCTGATTGTGGACGGCCAAAGCTATACCCAGCCGTTCCACCTCGCCAAGTCGCCCGAAGTGCAGGCGAGTGATGCGGCTTTGCGCGAGTCCACCGCCCTGCAGGTGCAGCTCAGCCGCGACTTGACCGAAACGTCGCTGATGGTGAATCAGATGGAAAAGTGGCGGAAGCAGATCGAGGCGCAGCTCAGAGCCGACAGCCCGGACACGGGCGCGGCCCTGCGCAAGCTCAACGGGCAGATTCTCGACGTTGAGCACCAGCTCGTCAGCGAGGAATCCATGCTCAGCGACGATAAATATTTCCCCACCGCCTACAGGGTCTACATGAACCTGGTGTGGCTGAGCGGGCAGGTGGGGCAAGGCGCAGAGGATGTCGGCGGCGGGGTGGATTACCAGCCGACGGTGGCGCAGCGGCGGGTGACGGCCAAAATCGAAGCCCAATTGGCGCACGCCCGCATGGGATTCAACCAACTGAAGAGCACGGTGCTGCCGGAATTCAACACCGCCATGGCGGGCAAAGGCGCGCACATCGTTATCGCCGCCGCGCCATAGGCGAAGGAGCTGGTTTGAGCTCCCAGGGACGCGCGTAAGCCGGAGCTAGCGCCGGCGCATTCGCGATTGCCGTAAAAGTGGCACGGCCACCTCTTGCTGGAGCCGCCTTCCCGCTGACTCCTGACGGCGCTGTGACTGGCGCAGGTGGGCAACGGGCGCCCGCTGGCGCTCGGGGTGGTTGCCTGGGGTCGAGCGTTGCAATCGGTGCGCGAGCCGCAGACCGAACACGCAGCTGCCCGAGCGGCTATTGTGCCGCGCGGGAGCCGGCGAGAAGAATGTCCACCAGCCTGCGAGCGCTGGGCTGCCACTCCGGGCCGGTGGCAACATTGGCGACGCCGACCAGGGCGCGCAGCAGATCCATGGGATCCAGATCGTTGCGCAGATCGCCGCTCCGGATGCCGCACTGCACCAAAACCCGCGCCGCAGCCTGAATCTGTTCATGGCAAGCGGCGAGTGCCACCTTGGGGTCGCACACCAGCGTGTTGAGCGCCGGGGCGATGAGCAGCTTGGTTGCGATCGCGTCCACGAACAGCAGCAGCCAGGCGCGCAGCGCTTCGAGAGGTGGCTGTGTTTGCGCGAGCTGGCGGGCGGCCGCGGCCAGCTTTTCGATCTCGGCCCGGTATACCCCGAGTAGGAGTTCCTCGCGATTGGGAAAGTGGCGATAGAGCGTCCCCGGCCCGACGCCGGCGTCGCGGGCGATGTCGTCCAGGCTGGCCCCGGCGCCGGCGCGCGTGAACGCCTGCTTGGCGGCCTCCAGGATGCGCTGGCGATTGCGCAGCGCATCGGCGCGCGGCTTGCGCGCGGCGGCTCGGGATATTTTTTGCAGCACGGCAGAAAATCCTTGCAACCGGAGACTGTCTCCGGTACTATAAGTATACGGAGAATATCTCCACATTACACCAGGAGCAAATTCCATGCCGAAAATCATTCGCTTTCACCGGATCGGTGGTCCGGATAATCTGGAGTTGGAAGAAGGGGCGGTGCGCGAGCCGGGCAGCGGCGAGGCGAAGCTAAAGGTGCAGGCGGTGGGCCTGAACCGGGCCGATTCGCTGTTTATGCGGGGGCTTTACCTGCCGCCGGAGCTGCCCTCGCGGGTCGGCTATGAAGCGGCCGGGGTGGTGACCGCGGTGGGTCCCGATGTGGACGCGGGCTGGGTAGGGAAGCCGGTGGCGACGATTCCGGGCTATTCGATGTCGCAATACGGCGTGCTGGGCGAGGAGGCGATCGTGCCCGCCAACTCGCTGGCCGAGTATCCGGCGCAGTTGTCTTCCACGCAGGCAGCGGCGATCTGGATGCAATATTTGACCGCCTATGGCGCACTAGTCATGCACGGCCGCGTTCGTCCGGGCGATTTCGTGCTGATCACGGCGGCTTCGAGCAGCGTGGGCCTGGCGGCGATGGCCATCGCCAAGGGCGAGGGCGCCACCACAATCGCCACCACTCGCACCTCGAAAAAGCGGGCGGCGCTGCTCGCCTTGGGTGCGGATCACGTGATTGCGGCCGAGGAGGAGGACTTGGCCGAGCGCGTGGATCAGATCACCGGCGGCAAGGGCGCGAGGCTGGTTTTCGATCCCGTGGCCGGCCCCATGATCGAGAAGCTGGCGGCGGCGGCGGCGCCGCGCGGCACCATCTTCGAATATGGATTTCTGTCCCCCGAGCCGGCGGTGCTGCCGCTGCTGACCATGTTGCTCAAAGGGCTGATCATTCGCGGCTACAGTGCGTACGAGGTCTCGGCTGACGCGGAGCAGTTCCGGAAGGCAAAGCAGTATATCTTCGACCGCCTGCAGGATGGGCAACTGCAGCCGGCGATCGCCCGGACGTTCCCGCTGGCCCAGGCGGCGGACGCCTACAGGTTTCTGGAGTCGAACGAGCAGGTGGGCAAGATTGTGGTGACCGTCTGAGCGGCGGAAGAGAGTGATCATGCGGATATTCATTACGGGAGCGACAGGATTTATTGGTTCGGCGCTAGTCGGGGAGCTGATCGGCGCCGGGCACAACGTGATCGGGCTGGCGCGCAGCGAGCGCGGCGCCCAATGGCTGGCCGCCGCCGGGGCCGAAGTGCAGCGGGGCGAGCTCGAGGATCTGGACAGCCTGCGCCGCGGCGCCGCGCCGGCGGACGCGGTGATTCATGCGGCCTTCATCCACGATTTTTCGCGCTATCGGGAGAGCGCAGCGATTGACCGAAAAGCCATCGAAGCTCTGGGAGCGGCGCTGTGCGGATCAGAGCGGCGGCTGATCGTCACCGCCGGCCTGCCGTTGGCTGCGGCGGGGCGGCTGGCCACCGAAGCGGATGCACCGGGTGCGGCGAGTGCGACGTTTCCGCGCGCATCGGAGCAAACCGCGGCTGCGCTGGAAGCGCAGGGCGTGCGGGCAATCGTCATGCGGCTGCCGCAGGTGCATGACACCAGCAAGCAAGGCCTGGTGAGCTACTCCATCCAAATTGCGCGGGAGAAGGGCGTTTCGGCGTATGTGGGCGAGGGGTGCAACCGCTGGCCCGCGGTCCACCGTCTCGACGCGGCCCGGCTCTACCGCCTGGCGCTGGAAAAAGGCGCGCCGGGAGCGCGCTATCACGCCGTGGCCGAGGAGGGCGTGACGGCGCGCGATATCGCCGAAGCCATCGGGCGCGGCCTGGGCGTGCCGGTGCGCTCAATTCCGGCGGCCGAAGCGGCTAACCACTTTGGCTGGCTGGGGGCGTTCATCGGGCTGGATCTGCCCGCCTCGAGCGCCCAAACTCGAGCCGCGCTGAACTGGACGCCCAACGGGTCCGGTCTCATCGCCGATCTCAACGCGATGCGATATTGAGAGAAAGGAGCCGATTATGGGGGGAAAACCTGTGACGCTGATAACCGGAGCCAATCAAGGCATTGGCCTGCAAATCGCAAAAGAGCTTGCCGCGCATGGCTTCACCGTGCTGGTAGGCTCGCGCAACTTCGAACGAGGCGAGGAGGCAGCCCGCCAAGTGGCTGGAGATGCGCGTGCCCTCCAGCTCGATGTCACCGATGACGCCTCGATCGCCGCCGCCGCCGCGCGCATTCGCGGCGAGTTTGGGCGCCTGGATGTACTGGTCAACAACGCCGGCATTTCGCACGCGGGCCAGCCCGGCCGAACGCTGGCGGAGATGACGCAGTCGGGCCACCTGAGCGTGGCCTCGCTGGCGGAACTGCGGGCGATCTTCGCGACCAACGTGTTCGGCGCCATTGCGGTCACACAAGCGATGCTGCCGCTGCTGCGGGAAGCGCCGGCGGGCCGGGTGGTCAACGTCTCGAGCGGCACCGGCTCGCTCACGCTGGCCGCCGATCCGGCTTTTCGTTATCACGCCATGCTGGGCAGCTACACGATTTCGAAAACGGCGCTCAACGCGGTGACGCTCGCCTTCGCCTCCGAGCTGGAGAAGACCCGCATCAAGGTCAACGCCGCGGATCCGGGATTCACGGCAACGAATCTGAACAACTTCGAGGGCAGGCGCACGGTCGAGCAAGCCGCGCGCGAGCCGGTGCGCCTGGCGCTGCTCGGCCCCGGCGGCCCGACCGGCACGTTTTCCAGCGAGGATGGACCGTTGCCTTGGTGAGGGCGGAAACCGCCCATCTGGCCAAAAGCAGGGGAAACGGGTACACTCAATCGGGTCTCAGCAAGACTCGGGGAGTGGACCATGAGAAAAGCAGTTTTTGCAGCGGGCTGTTTCCTCACCAGCTGTTTTCTTCTGGCGCTGGCGTCAGCGCAGTCGCCCAATCCACTCGCGGCGCTGCATTTCCGCTTCGTCGGCCCGCAGGGCAACCGTGATATCGCGGTGGCGAGCGCACCCGGTGACCCGCTGGTGGATTATTTCGGCGCGGCCTCGGGCGGCATCTGGAAAACCACCGACGGCGGCGTGACCTTTCATCCCATTTTCGACCACGAGGATGTCTCCGCCGTGGGGGCGATCGCGGTGGCGCCCGAGGCCCCCAACATTGTCTGGGCGGGCACCGGCGAGCCTTCGATCATCCGCCAGCCCACCTCGCCCGGCGACGGCGTGTATAAATCCACCGATGGCGGCCGTCACTGGCGGCATATGGGCCAAAACGCAGGATTGGATCAGACCGGGCACATTGCGCACATCATTATCAATCCCCACAACCCGAAGATCGTCTACGTCTGTGCGGTGGGCCAGGGCTACCGCAATAATTCCCAGCGCGGTGTCTACCGCACCGAGGATGGCGGCCAGACGTGGTTGCAGGTGCTCAAGGTGAACGATGAAACCGGCTGCTCCGGTCTCACCATGGACGCCCACGATCCGCAGACGCTGTTTGCCGGCATGTGGCAGTTGACCATCCGGCCTTGGAATGAGGACAGCGGCGGGCAGGGCAGCGGCATTTTTGTCACCCACGACGGCGGCACCACCTGGAAGCGGCTGAGCGGACACGGGCTGCCGCCGCCGGGCGCGGATGTCGGCAAAGTCGCCGTGCGGGTCGCACCCAGCGATTCGCGCCGCGTCTACGCGCTCCTGCAGGAATCGCCCGCGCCGGCCTTTTACCGCTCCAACGATTATGGCGCCACCTGGCAGGTGATGAACCGCAGCAACCGCATGACCGGCCGCGCGCCCTACTTCACCAATTTCCGCGTGTCGCCGGACAACGAGAACCTAATCTACTTTGTGGCGCAGTACTGGAGCGTGTCCCGCGACGGCGGCCGGACTTTTGCCAACGTGCCGCGCGCCGGCGGCGATCTGCACGACGTGTGGATTGATCCGAAGAATCCCAAACGGGTCCTGGTGGCCGACGACAGCGGCGGCGGGATCAGCCTCGACGGCGGCCAGACTTGGGAGCGGGTAAAGCTGCCGATTGCCCAGATGTACCATGTCTACACCGACAATCGCATTCCCTACGATGTGATCGGCAACCGGCAGGACGACGACGGCGAGGAGGGCCCCAGCCGCTCGCTGTTCAGCTCCGGCTACAGCGGCTTCGCCGGCGGCTCCATCTCCTCGGCGGAATGGCACGGCTACGCCGGCTGCGAAAGCGGTTTCGGCGTGCCCGACCCGGTGGATCCGGACATCCTCTGGACCGGCTGCTACAACGGAGACCTTACGCGCGTGAATTTGAAAACCGGCCAGGCGCGCAACGTTTCGGTGTGGCCGGTGGACTCCTACGGCGGCGCGCCCGCCGACGTGCGCGACCGCTGGAACTGGACGTTTCCCATCGCCATTTCGCCGCACGACCACAATAAGGTTTTCGTGGGCAGCCAATACGTCTATGAGACCGTGAATGGCGGCCAGAGCTGGACCCGCATCAGCCCCGACCTCACCCGCAATGACAAGAGCCGGGAAGGCAGCTCGGGCGGCGTGGCCGGCGACAACCTGATGACGTTTTCGAGCGAAACGCTGTCGAACATCTCGATTTCGCCGGTGCAGGCCGGAGTCATTTGGGTCGGCAGCTACGACGGCGAGGTGCAGGTCACGCAGGATGGCGGCAAAACCTGGGCCAACGTCACGCAAAACATTCCCGGCCTGCCGCCCTGGGGCGAGATTACCCGGATCGAACCCTCGCACTTCGCCGCCGGCACGGCGTACCTGAGCGATGACCTGATGATGATGGGCGACTACAATCCGTATATCTACAAGACGACCGATTTCGGGCGCACTTGGACGAACATCTCCGGCGACATTCCCCATACCCTGTTCAGCTTTGTGCATGTGGTGCGAGAAGACCCGGTGCGCAAGGGCATGCTCTACGCGGGAACCGAAAATTCGGTGTACTTCACGCTCGACGACGGCGCGCATTGGACGCAGTTGAAAAACAACTTCCCGGCCGCGCCCGTTTACTGGCTGACGATTCAGCCGCATTTCAGCGATCTGGTGATTGGTACCTATGGCCGCGGCATTTGGATCGTGGACGACATCACGCCGCTGCGCAGTTGGGACCGGGTGACGGCAGCGGGCGCGGCGCATCTGTTTAAGCCGCGCCCGGCCTATCGTTTCCGCCGCTCGGTGCTGGTGCCGCAGAGCGGCCCCAACGATCCCGTTTCCGGCCAGAATCCGCCCTACGGCGCCGACCTGAACTATTATTTGCCCGCAGCGGCAAAGTCTGTGAGCCTCAGCATTCGCGGCGCCGATGGCCAGCTGATTCGCACGCTGAAGGGCACGGCGCATGCCGGCCTGAACCGCACCTGGTGGAATCTCCGCTATCCCAATACGACGGTAGTTCACCTGGTCACCCCGCCGCCGGACAAGCTGTGGGTCAAAATGGGCCCGCAAGGTTGGCGTCCCCTGGTCGCCTGGGGCGGCCAGCCGGGCTCGCCGCGCGTTGTGCCCAGCACCTACCTGGTGCAGCTCACGGTGGATGGCAACGTGGTGGGCACCGAGCCGCTGACCGTGCTCAAGGATCCGAACGCCTCCGGCACGCAGGCCACGATGGAGACGCAATTGCAGTTTGCGCTGCGCATGCAGAGCGAGGTGAACGAGGTGGCGGCGATGATCAACGGCGTGGAGCGCACGCGCCGGCAACTGGAGGATGCCGTCTCGCTTCTCGCACGTCACCCGCGCGCCTTGCAAGCCGACCACGCCCTCGAAGCCAGCTACGTGGCCCTCGAAGGCAAACTCTATGACACGCACCTGACCGGCAAGAGCGTCGAGGAGTCGTTCATCACCCCGGTGCAGCTCTACGCCAAGCTGTGCACGCTGGCGGCGGATTTCAATGGCACCGGGCGCTACGGCGGCGGCGCGGATCTCGGCCCGACCGAACAGGCGCTGGCGGCCAACCGCGTGCTGGCGGCGCAGATGAACAGTGTCCGCGCCGGCCTCGCGGCCCTCAACCGCAACCAGGGCGCGGCGTTTAACGCGCAACTGCACGCGCTGGGCCTGGGGCTGGGCATTCAGTTCGCGACGCCTTGAGGCCGGTGCCGGCGGAGCGTGGCGCAGCGCCTTGCGCCGCAAACATCAATTGTTGTCAAGATCCGGGCCGACGGGCGTCAGGCCCACGGCGATCCCGGACAGCACCAGCGCCTTCATAACCGGGCAGTCACAGGCCCGTGCCGCGGCCAGCGCCTGTGCGGGCCAGACAGTCGCAACCTGCCTGTAGGCCACGGTCAGAATTAGCGAAGGCAGCAAAAGCCCTTCCTCCACCTCGGCCTGGCCCGCCAGCGTCGAGAGGTCGTACTGCGACTCCGCCTGCTCGGCGAGCGTGTCGGCAGCTTGGAGGGCACGGCCGGCAACCTCGGCCGACCGGCCTGGAACGCCGAGCTTGGCGTAGGCCTGGGCCAGGGTCGCAGTGGCGGACGTGGCCGCCATCGCCATGTCCTTGTCGAGCAGGGCGTAGGCGTCGGCGGCGGCCTTCCGGGCGCGATCGGGCTTGCCGGTTGCGAGCGTCAGCGCCACGGCCGCCAGTGCGCCGAAGCGAGCCTCTTTGTCGCGCAGGCCCAGTGCACCCGACATCGCACCCGCCGGATCCCTGGCGGCCAGCTCACTGAGCGCATTTAGAGGGTTGGGGCCTCCGGCGCCAACAATCTTTCCCGTTGGCGATGCGTACAGGACGATGTGGGGCGGCGGCCGCGAGGTCGAGGCCGCCGGATACTGCGCTCGCAGCTCCTCTTCCTGCTCGGTATCTATGTCGCTCAATAGCGCGAGCAGTTGCGATCCGGTCCGGGAATCCCGCGGCTGAAAATTCCGGTGCTGCCCGGTGTAAGCATTGAGGTTGTGCAGGAGGGATTCGATTGCATCCTCGACCTGTGAATCCATCCCAGGAAACGCCGAATGAACCGCCGTCAGGAACACCGGGGTATCGCCCATCGGCAGGGGCGCGGTCGCCGCTGCCGCCGCCTGCACGCCCTCGGTGGCGATGGCAAGCCGCTCGGACCAGGGCAGCTTCACGGCCGCAAGCGCGGTCGCCGCGCCGCCGAACGGAAACCAGCCTCCGCCGCTGACGCTTTGCCGGATCGCTTCCTCCACCTGCCCTAAATCGCCCCGCTCGAGCATGTCATTGATGACTACGTCGTAGGCCCACGAGGCTGGCGTTTCGGCATCCCTGCCGGGGCTATAGCTGGCTGCCCAAGTCAAGGCCTGTTCGAACATCCCCTCCTGGGCGAAGGCTTCGATCGCGTCATCTTCAATGTCACCGCGAAGTTCCGTTCTGGCCCGCTCGGGCGCTGTATCGGTCTGGGTCGGCCACTGCTGCACCATCTCGTAGAGCTGGCGGAGGCCCGGCAGGGCAAGCTTCGGCTCGGCGATAAGTTCGTCGTGCGCGATGTATTCGAGCTCCTTTGCCGCCAGCAGCGGTGGCAGCTTCGAAGCCACCGCTTTCGCCTCCGTGAAAACGGTGGCAGCCGTCGCCGCGGGCGGCGCCGGGCCCTGGGCGCGGCACGGTGCCGCGGCAATCAAGCACGCGGCGCCGGCCAGCAGCGCGACCAAGCCAAGCGGGATACGGCGATCCGTAGTCACACGGCTGCCCTGCGGTCCCCGCCCGCGGCGAGAGCAGGTCGCACGGGGGCGAGACATAACCGTCGCTGCGCCGAAACAAGGCCCGAAGCCGTGGGATCGATTGGTCATTGCCGCTCCTCCGCCATGGCGCCCTCCCCCCGCGTCCAGGGTCTAGCCCCCTCCGGGCCACGCCGCTGGAAGTCGCCGCGTCGCCGTTTTCCTATCGCACAGATATATAGACACCGAAAGCCGGAAAAGGGTCGGCATGTGTAATTGTGATTATTTTGTCGCGGCCGTGGCAAGTCCTGGCTATGCCCGGAGAGGGCGGGGCCGCAGCAGCGGCCTGCCGGGCTCAGCGGAAGGCGGAAGCATGACGGCGGGCCCACGCGGCGAAGGAGGCGGGCGGACGGCCAGTGACTCGCTCGAAGTCGGTCGTCACGCGGTCGAAGGCGCCGGCGCGGGTGGCGGCGGCGAGGTCCAGGATCGCGTCCACCAGGCGCAGCGGCAGGCCGTTTTTGAGCATGGCGTCGCGCGCGGACTCGGGCGGGACATCCACGAAGCGCACCGGCTTGCCGAGAGCGGCAGCGAGTTGGGAGGCGTAATCGGCGGCGGTGAGCGATTCCGGGCCAGTGAGTGAGTATATTTTGCCCTCGTGGCCAGGCTCGGTCAGCGCCTTCACCGCAATCGCGGCCAGATCGGACGGATCGAAAGCCGCCCAGCGGCCGGTGCCCGCCGGCTCATAAAACGCGCCCTGGGTCTTGATGGTTGCAGCCCAGCCGAGTGCGTTGCTCATATAGTGGGCCGGGCGCAGGATCGTCCAAGCCAAGCTGGACCCGCGCAGGGCCGCCTCGGCTTGCGCGTGCCAGCGCGCGAACTGCTCTTGGGGATCGCCAGCGTCCAGGACCGAGAGCTTGACCACGTGCATCACGCCCACTTTTTTGGCGGCGGCGATGGCACCGGTCTCCAGCGCCGGGTCGGCGGCGGCGGGCGACATCAGATACATGCGCTCGATGCCGCGCAGGGCGGCGGCCAGCGAGTCCGGGCGAGCCAGATCTCCGGTTGCGATTTCCGCGTGGCCGGCGAACTCTCGGGCTCTGGCGGGATCGGTCACCAGCAGCCGCGGCTTGTGCCCGGCTGCGATCAACTGCCGCGCAACCTCGCCGCCGGTGGTTCCGGTCGCGCCGAATACCAGGACCATAAGGATCTTCGCCTTTAGTATCCCGCAGCTTTATCCACTGGTGTCAACAGCGGCCGGCCCCGGCGCCAGCGGCGCCAGTTCTGCAGGAAGCAGCGCATGCCGACCTCGGTCCAGTGCGGATCGATCGTGCGGTCGGTGCAGTGCGGCGACAGCAGCAAGTTGTCGAGCGCCCAGAGGGGGCTTTCGGGCAGCAGCGGTTCGTGCTCGAACACGTCGAGCGCGGCGCCGGCGATCCGATGCTGGCGGAGCGCGTCCACGAGCGCGGCCTCCTCCACGACCGGTCCGCGGCCGACGTTGATCAGCAGCGCCGTGGGTTTCATGGCGGCGAAGGCTGCGGCGTTGAGCAGATGGCGCGTTTCCGGCGTGAGCGGCGCCGCCGCCAGCACCACATCGGCGCCGGCCAGCATGGCGTGCAGTTCGGCGGGTGCGAACATGTGCTCGACGCCGCGCTCGCGCCGGTCCGGATGCCGGCGCAGCGCGTGAATGCGCATGCCCAGCCGGCGCGCCGCCTGGGCGCAGGCCGAGCCGACGCCACCGTAGCCGGCCACCGCCATCACCTTGCCGGCGAGGCCTTCGACTTCGAATTGTTCCCAGCGCCGCGCCGCCTGTTGCGCCAGCATCCGCCGCGTCTGCTTGTAGAAAAACAGAATGCCGAAAACGGCGAACTCGGCGAGCGGCGGAGCATAGACGCCGCGGGCGTTCGAGACGAGCACCTGGCTGGCCGTCAACTCGGGCGTCAGCAGGCGGTCGAGACCGGCCTCAAACGAATGCACCCAGCGCAGTCCGGGTCCGGTGTGCGGCCAGACATCGCGAAATGGGGGCGTTCCGCCCGCCAGCGAGGAATAGAGGATCACTTCCGCCGCCGGCGCTTCCCGCGCGATCACTTCCGGCGTATGCCCGATTACCACTTCGACGCCGCGCCCGAGGTGCCGCAGCAGCCGCAGTGACGGCAGATCGTCCGGGACGATCGCCAGCAGCTTCATTCGTAAGCGGGCTTTTCGCCGGGGTGGTAAACGCGCTCGGTGTGGCCCCGGAGCTGCGCAGGGTAGAAGTAAACCGCCCGCAGGTTGCCGGTGGCGTAACGCTCGGCCTCGTCCTTGAAATGCGGTGAGTTCGGATGGCCGCTTTCGCCGCCCGCGGTCACGGCGCGCGCGGTGACCTTCGGTCCGAAATCCACCACGGCGACGAAACTGTTGCCACTGCAGCCGTAAATGCGTTTCGTGGCCAGGCGGCGGCAGGGTGCGAACGAAGCCAGCGAGCCCCAGGTCGCGGTGGTGAACATGACCGGCGTGGCGGGCAGGGAATCGTCAAAGCGCGGATGGTTGATGGAATCGTCGAGGCGCTGGAAGACGTTGATTTTGCCCCACGGCACCCGCCAGGTGTCCCAGTTGTGCTCGAGCACGCCCACCGCCCTCGAAAGGCCCTGCAGCAACTGCTGCGGCGTGGCCGAATCGCGCACGTAGGTGGAATCGTCCTCGCTGCGCTGCCGCGCCTGGCGCCCGGTCATCCGGTACATCTGCCGCCCCCAGTAGACGGCAAGCGAAGTCGGGATCGAGTTCACGCCCCAGCGGTAGTTCCAGGGCCGCAGCTCAGCAATCGGGCCGGCCAGCTTGGACTTCAGCGGATCGGCGGCCGGAAGCGCGTCGTAGTCCCGAAGCAGGGTGGGAATGGTGCGCGCGAACCAGGGCTGGTAGCTATCGAAGGCGATCGTCCGGATCACACGGGCAATGGTTTCGTCTTTTGCGGTGCTGAGCACACGCAGCTCATGCAGGCCGCGCATGGTCTCGTGGGTCGCGTAATCCACGTAGGGCGGAAAGTCGGCCTTCTTCGGGCTGTCCGGTCCGGCCGCCGACCAGGGCCAGTTGTTGGAGTTGTACAGCCAGCCGGTGGCGGGATCGAGCAGATGCGGCGTTTGCGCCAGTGTCAGCACGCCGTGCCAGGCAGTGGCGGGATTGCTGCCATCCACCGGCTTGTTCCAGGCGAAGTTCGGATCGCGGCGCGGGATGAAATCGGAATCCCAGTAGGCGATGTGTCCGTCGGCGTCGGCATAGATGGTGTTGTTGCTGGAGTTGGTGTGCAACTGCATGGTCTTACGGAACTGCTGGAAATTCAGTGCTTTGGTGCGCAGAAAATCCTGCTCCAGCGCCCGCATCGGCCGCTGCATGAGCCGGATGGTCTCCCATTTGCCGTTGCTTTCGCCGATCACCGGCGCCTGCCGGATCCAGTAGGCGGTGAAACGCCGCACCGCCATGCCGTGCGCGGTTTTGTAAGGGATCTCAATGACCCGCTGCGTGACCGGCAGCTCCTGACTGCCGTATTTGTAGACGTAGTGATTGCCGCGCCGGCTGACCGTCTCCAGGTAGAAATCAATGTTGTTCACGGTTTCGGCGGAAGTGTGCATCCAGCCGATGCGCGTGTTGAACCCCTGGTAGACGAACAACTGGCCCCAGGTGACCGCGCCGTAGGCGTCCAGGCCCTGATCGCTCGACATTTGCAGCTCGGAGCGGAAATAAAACGAGGTATGTGGGTTGATCACCAGGATGGCGTGATGGTCGAGCGTGTTGTTGGGCCCGATGGCAATGCCGTTGGAGCCGCCCGGATGCGGCGGCAGAAAGTTGCCGGCCTCCTCGGGCGCGGGCGGATCCGCGCCGCCCGGCTGTTGGCCGTAAAACTGCTGGATGGAGCGCAAGCTGGCGCTTTCGATGTCGCCGCCGATACTGCCTTCGCTGAACGCCAGTGCCATCCAGGGATAAAAGCGGTGGATGACCCGCGGATGCACGTTGGGGTGCGTATAAAGGTAATAGTTCAGCCCGTCGGCGAAGGCATTCATCAATTGCTGCAGCCAGGGCGGGCTGGCGGCGTACTTCTGTTTCATCACCGCCGGATCAATGAACAGCTTCATGCGCAGGTCGCGCCAGATCTGCGACGGCCCTTCCGCCTTGGCCAGCTCGCCCACGGCGTTGATGTAGTTGGTCTCGACGCGGTTGAAATCGTCCTCTGCCTGGGCGTATTCCATGCCGAACACGGCTTCGGCGTCAGTCGCGCCGTGCACGTGCGCGATGCCCCAGTTGTCGCGGGTGATGGTGACCTGGGCCGCTTCCCGCTTCCAGCGTGCCAGCTCCTGCGGTGTGGGCGGCGGCTGGACTTGGGCCCGTGCCAGGATGGTCATCCCGGCGATAATGACGAGCGCCCCAATGCTGCTGGCGGACCATTTGTTCATAGGAGTATCCTGTGTGGAACACTGCCAGCCTACCGCAGCCGGTACCGGTAGGGCAAGGTCAGTGTGCAGAGGGAGCCGGGATGATTTCACTCAAACGCCATATTGACGATTGGAGCAATCTGGAATCGCGTTCCCGCATGCTTTTCGACGCCTATCTGCACCTGCTGCGCACGCTCGAGCAAGTGGCCGCGGAGATGTCACGCGGTGAAGGCCGCCAGTTGCGCGAAGACATGCAGGCGATTCTCAGCTATCTCGGCCCGCGCGCCAGGAAAGCGGAGTTGGATAAGAGCCGCGGGCAGGCCGAGCAGGCGCTGCGCTCGCTGGCCGAGGTCATCAACCATCGCGAGTACGAGTACAAGGAAATCATCCGTATCATGGCCGAGGCCGGCGCCACCATGGCGCAAACCGGCGCCGCGCACAGCGATGAACTGCGCCAGCAGGCGGCCAAGGTCGAAGAAATCGCCCAGTTGGATTCGGTCGCCGAAACGCGCCGCCAGTTGGGTGCCCACGTGGCCGAGCTGCACGCCCTCGCCGCCCGCGCCCAGGAGGAAGGCCAGGCCCAATCCCGGCATCTCACCGAAGAACTGCAGCAAGCGCGCGAAAGACTGCAGTACGCCTCCGCGCTGGCCGAAACCGACGCGCTCACCACCCTGGGTAATCGCCGCCGCGCCGAAACTGCGGTCGAACACGCGCTGCGCGAGGCTACGCCGGTGAGTGTGCTCATGCTCGACCTCAACGGCTTCAAAGCCGTCAACGACACCTACGGCCACGTGCAGGGTGACGCCCTTTTGCGTTCGGTGGCTTATCACCTGCGCCGCGCGGTGCGCGAATCCGATCTGGTGTGCCGCTGGGGCGGCGACGAGTTTGTGGTGATCATGGCCCAAGCCCGGCTCGACATCGCCCTCAAATTGGCCGAGCGCGTCCGCCAAGAGGCCTTTGGCGAATTCGTCCTTGGGCGCGAAGGTGAAAACGTCAAAATCGTGATCAGCACTTCGATCGGCGCCGCCGAATCCCTGGAGGGTGATACCGCCGACAGCCTGCTCGAGCGCGCCGATCGCTCCATGTACGAGGAAAAGAAGAAATCCAAGGCAGCCGCCACCTCGGGCCCCTTCTAACGGAAGCGGCATGTTCAAGTCCGATCTTGAGGATGACGGGTTCTACCGGCTGCCGTACATGGCGCCCCGAGTGGCGGCGGCGGCCCTCTACGCAATCAGCATTTTGCCGCGCCTCTTGTCTGGTATGCTCTTTTCGTCGCCGTGCAACTGCGATGGGTACGCCTGATGATGGCCAAGACTGCTCGGCAGGCGGTTGCTGCGGCGGCGATTCTGGCAATGCTTTCGTTGCCACTGCTAGCGCAGTCGGCGGCAAGCGCGCCATTTCCGCCGCTCGCGGGTGTGGCTGTATCCGGATCGGCGCGTTTCAGCCCGGGCCTGCTGGTCGCAGCCACCGGCTTGCATCGCGGCCAGCCCATGAGCCTGCATGCCATGAATCAGGGCGTCCAACGCCTTGTCAGTAGTGGCGATTTCTCCAGGGTCACCTACCGCTACACCTACTCATCCCTGGGGACCAACGTTGAGTTCCAGGTGACCGATCAGTCCCATCTGTTGCCGGTCGTGTTCGATAATTTCGTGTGGATGCCCAGGCTTCAGTTGATGCGCCTGCTGCGCAGCCAAATTCCGCTTTTCTGTGGCGAGGTGCCCCTGAGTGGCAAGGTGAACCTGCAAATCACTGCCGCGCTGCAGGCGATCTTGCGGCGGCGTGGCGTAAAGAACGCCACGGTACAGGGCATGCCGTTTCAGGCGCATCTGGGCTCCGGCTCGTTCGACAGTTATATGTTCTCGGTTCAAGGCGTACAGATTCCGGTGCAGCGGGTTGCCTTCCCCGGGGCTCCGCCCAATCTGCTGCCCCTCCTGCGCAAGAAGGCGGCCGGCTTGATCGGCCAGGCGTTTTCCTTAGATTTCCTGGCCGCGGTGGTCCAGACGACGTTCCTTCCTGTACTGCAAGACCGCGGATTCCTGCAGGCGAAATTCGGTCCGCCCGCCGTTGTGCCTTCCGATCCGGCCATCAGTGCCGTCAGCGTGAGTTTTAACGTGGACCCAGGACCGCCGTACCGCTGGGGTGCGGTCGGCTTCCAGGGCAACGCTGTCTTCGACGCGAAAAAGCTACGCAAGCTCGCCCCGTTGCGCCGCGGTGATCTCGCCGATCAGGCCACGCTCGCTCAGGTTGCCGCCGCCATCCGATCCCTCTACCGCAACGCGGGCTACTTGCAGGCTGCCGTCACCTCCCACTTCTCCTTCCCCCAGCCGGGCCTGGCGGCGACAACGATCGTCGTCCATGAGGGCCCGCAATTTCGCATGGGCGCAGTGAACTTTGAGGGCGTTGCCGGCCAAGCCGCCGCGCAGTTGCGCAGATTGTGGCAGCTCGCTCCCGGCCAGCCCTACCGGGCCGGCTATTTGCACCAGTACATGGCGTCGATTTTCCGGAGGTTCAACTTCGCTGGCGACACCATCAGCTCCAGGGTGCGGTCCGACGCCCAGTCTCACGTCGTTGACGTTACCATTGTTTTGTCAAGGCCCGCTGCCGGCGGTGGTCCGAGCCAAAACTGATACCGGCTAGACTCGCGGCAACTTGATGGCGCCCGTTGCCCGCCAGGCAATGTACACGCCCAGTCCTATGGCTAGGTTGCCAGGCTGGAAGTATTAACAGCCGGCTACGGATTCGTCTACACTTCCTTAGTTCTGGTATTGTAGAACTATGAGCAGCCGTTACGCCTCCGCGCAGACCGTCAAGTACGCGGACATGTTCTCCGCCATGGCGGCCGGGCCACGGCTCCGCATCCTGCGTCTCCTGTTGGCGGCGCACCCGGAAGGCCTCGTCGTCGGCGACATCCAAAACGAGCTCGAAATCCCCAGTTCCACGCTTTCGCACCATCTGGAAAAACTCAAGAACGAAGACCTGGTGAGTGTGCGCAGGGACGGCACGTACCTCTGGTACGCCGCCAACACAGCAGCGTTGGAGGAATTGCTGGGGTTCCTCTACGCGGAGTGTTGCACCCGCAACCGCGTCGTGCCCAGCGCGAAGATCGTCTGCTGCCGGTGAATACCATGAGCGAAATCAAGGAAGTGATCCAAGCGAAGTACGGAGAAGCCGCACAGCGCGCTTCCAGCGGTGCGTCTTGCTGCGGCAAGGATTGCTGCGGTGGCGATGCAATCACCGCCGACCTCTACGACGCCGGCCAGACGGCCGAGCTGCCGCGCCCAGCGGTCCAAGCCTCGCTCGGTTGCGGTAATCCGACCGCGCTAGCGGAACTCAAGCCCGGCGAGGTGGTGCTCGACCTCGGCTCGGGAGGGGGCATCGACGTGCTGCTGTCGGCCCGCCGCGTGGCCCCGGGTGGCAAGGCATACGGCCTCGACATGACCGGCGAAATGCTGGCGCTTGCCTGTGAGAACCAGAAAAAGTCTGGCCTGGAAAACGTCGAATTCCTCAAGGGAGAAATTGAGAATATCCCGCTGCCTGATGCAACGGTTGATGTCCTGATCTCAAATTGCGTCATCAACCTGGCAGGCGACAAGGATCGGGTTCTGGCAGAGGCGTTCCGCGTGCTGAAGCCGGGCGGCCGCTTTGCCGTGTCGGATGTCGTCGTGCGCGGAAAAGTGCCACGCGAGGTGCGGAGCAGCATGGAGCTGTGGATCGGGTGCATCGCGGGTGCGCTCGAGGAAGATGAATACCTGAGCAAGCTGTCTCGGGCAGGCTTCGGCTCGATTCACATCGAGCCAACCCGCGTGTACAGCGTGGACGACGCAAGGCAGTTTCTCCGAGGCGCGGGGATGGACGTGGACGCCGTTGCGCCCCAAATCGAGGGCAAGTTCATGAGCGCCTTCATCCGCGCCCTCAAGCCCGCCGCGACGGAAACGAACTGAGTCGTCTCTCCGGGATTGACGAGGTGGATCAGGCCAGGTGCTGGATCGAAGGGAGTTGCAACACCTGTTCGATGAGATCTGCCGCGCGGCCCGGTCCGTCCAGCTGCCGGAAGGCTCTTTGCAACGCCCGGGCGGCCTCACGGTACTTGGCTTCTTGCAGCACCAGCAGGACTGCCTTGCGAAGCCTGGCCGGATTGAGCTGGTTCCGTGGAACCACCAGGCCGGCTCCGCGGGCCTTGACCCGCGCTGCAACTCCGGGTTGGTCGTTGCCGAGAGGCACGGCTACCAGTGGCACTCCCTCCGATAGCGACTCGAGGACCGTGTTGAGGCCGGCATGCGTGATCACCAGCGCCGCACGCTTCAAAATCTCGAGTTGCGGGGCAAAGCGCACCACCAGCGGATCGCCCGCCAGCTTCCCCAGTCGGGCTGGATCGAGTCCGCCTCCGAGCGAAATCAATACTTGGGCGTCGAGTCCGGCACAGCCGTCCGCGATCGTTCTGAAGATTGCTTCCGAACCGTTCTGAAGGGTTCCCAGCGATGCGTAAATAAGCGGGCGTCCATCGAGGCGCTCCCACGGAAACTCGACCGTCGGACGATATTGAGCCTGTACGAACGGCCCGGCATAGTACAGCCCTGGCGGCTTTTCCCCGCTGACCTCGAACTCCAGCGCCTCGGGCAACTGGGTAATTTGTGCCAGTGGCGATAGCGCTTCTTCCGGACGCCGGAAGGCCTTCAGTCCCCATGCGCTACGCTGCTGTTTCAATTCCCTCGAGAGGGGGGCTGCTAGCAGCAACAGCAACAGCATTCCCAAGCGGTTCCGCAAACGGCTGAGCCGATCCTGCCCCCCCGCCCAACCAAACCAGAAGGGCGGAAACCGGTCGTCCTGAACCAGCGGAGGGATCAACGCGATGGAGATCCATGGCAGCCCCAAATGGTCTGCCACGCTTCCGGCAAACTCCGCCTCGTCGACGAGCAGGGCGTCTACGTGGGCCGTCCGCACCGCGTCTGGCGCCTCACGAAAGACCATCCGCGCCGAATTTCTTACCTGCTCCAACGTGAACCGAAGCGTCGCGAGCCCCGTGAGCCCGGCCAAATGCTCGTCCAGCTTCTGCAGGGTGCCGGGAGGATATTCTTCCGCGCCGATCCGATGGAACTCGATCCCCAAGGCGCGCACCCGCGCCTCGGTGTCCGCAATCCCGAACATCACTACCTCGTGGCCTCTCGATTGTAAGGAACGCGCCAGCGCGGCCATCGGGTTGAGATGACCGGTTCCCGGATAACAAAATGCGCCGAATCTCGCCATCACCCTATTGCAATTCATCCAGCGTAAGCACTGCTCTCAGTCGCCGGCGCCGGAGGTTCCTCAAAACGAATCTCATGAACGTCAATCGTGTGGCCCTGAAGTCGGGAAGCGTCCCTGGGAGCATCGAAGGAAGCCAGGCTGCGAGGGAGCCGCGGCAGTCTTCGGCGCTCCCGTTCAGCATAGGAGGTTCAAGTGGAGTTTTCCAGTTTCCGGCTGCCGGGACGGTTAGCTCGACACCCCACGCGGGCTATAATGACTTGAACCTAGCATCCTTATTGTCCGCGGGCCAGGAAACGGTTTCGATATGAACAGCGAAGAAGTCATCCTGGTTACCGGTGCGACTGGCTTCCTCGGAATACAGCTGGTCCGCGAGTTGCTCGCGCGGCATCCCGACGCCACACTGGCGTTGCTCATTCGCGCCCGGGCCGGGCAATCGAGTCAGCAACGCGCTGATGCATTCATTGCTTCCTCGGAGCGGTCGCGCGTTCAGGTCTTTTCCGGAGACGTCAGTCAGCCTCGCTGCGGCCTCGATGCCGCCGCCTGCGGACACCTTTCTGCAGTAACTACCCGGGTCCTGCACTGCGCTGCCGCCGTGCGTTTCGATCACTCCCTGGATGAGGCACGCAACATCAACGTCGAGGGCACCCGGCGCATCCTCGATTTTGCGGGCGGCGCGCGCCGCCTGCGCAGCTTCGCCTACGTCGGCACCGCCTACGTAGCCGGCGAGCGCTCGGACTTGGTGCGCGAAAACGAGCTTGACGTCGGCCAGACCTATCGCAACACCTACGAGCAAACGAAGGCCGAGGCTGAGGCCCTGGTCCAATCGCGCCTGGGTTCGCTTCCCGGCGTGATCCTCCGTCCCAGCATCATCGTGGGCGATTCCCGCACCGGCGTGACCTCCAGCTTCAAGATGTTGTACTGGCCGCTCAAGATCTACGCGCGACGCCTGTGGCGCACCGTCCCCGGCTATCCTGACGCGGTCCTGGACATCGTGCCCGTGGATTTTGTTGCCAATGCCGTCGTGCGGCTCCTCTTGAATGAGGATGCCTTGGGCTGCACCGTTCACCTCTGCGCCGGACCGCGTGGCAGCGCAACCATCCAGCAGGTTGCGCGGCGCGCCATGGAGTACTTCGGCGGTCCCGAGCCGCGCTTCGTGGATCCCAAGTTCTTCTTCGCCGTGCTGCGGCCGCTGCTGTACCTCTCTCTGTGGGGACGCAAACGCCGCGTCCTGCACGACGGCCGCGCCTACCGGAACTACTTCACCATGCGCTCGCAATTTGACACCGGGAATGCCGAGCGTCTTCTGCGGCCCGCCGGAGTGAGTCCGCCGCCCGTACTCGATTATCTCGAACGCCTGTTCCGCTATTGCGTGGCCAGTGACTGGGGCCGCAAGCCGGTTTCCGCGCAATGAGCCTGCTGCGGCGCTATCAACTCGCGCGCGACGGCAGCGTCACCGCCGCCAACCTGCTGGATGAGTTGGTCCGTCGCAAAGGCAATTGCGAAGTTGCCGTGGATCACCGCGGCCCCATTCATCTTGCCGATCTGCACGCCGAAGTCTGCTCCATCGATGCGTTTCTTCGGCAGTCGGTCTCGCTCCGCCCCGGCCAGCCGGTTGCCATCTATCGCAGCAATAATCGGAAGTGCTTTCATTGGTTTCTGGCCGTGATCCGCGCCGGAGGCATCGCGGTTCCGCTCAATCCGCTGCTGTCCCTTGCCGAAGTGCGCCGCATTCTCGCGGAGAGCGGCACGGAGGTTCTTGTTACCGACCGAGCCGTGTTTGAACGCAACATCGGCGACCGCCGTGCCCTCGATGTGCGCACCTGGGTGCAAGCGGATGATGAGGAGGAGACGCTCAACGGATTCCTGCGGGTCTCCGCACCCGGGAAGCAGTCACCACCAGTCACTATCGATCCAGCCGCGACGGTGGCAATCTTTCATACTTCCGGTACCAGCGGAGATCCCAAGGGCGCGGCCTTGTCCAGCAATGCATTGCTCGGGGCGCGCGCCTCCACCGTACTCGCCGGGCTCTTTCTGGGACCGCGCGACCTGGCGCTCATTGCGCTGCCCTGGTCGCACATCATGGCGGTCAGCATCGCTCTCTACGGCCTGATGGCGGGCATCCGCGGTTGTTTCCTGGATCGCTTCGATGTCGACGCCGCACTGGACCTGGTTGAGCGCTTCGGTGTCACCGCCTTCGTGGGCGTGCCCGCCATGCTGGCCCGGCTGGTCAACAGTAATCCGCAGCCGGCTCGCTTGGCGAGCGTGCGTGTTTGGCTCTCCGCCAGCGACCACCTTCCCTCCGAGGTTCGACTGCGCCTGCGCCGGTTCGGAGCCCTCTTCCGGCTGCCCGGTGGGCGGCGCATTCCGCCCGTTCTGCTGAACGCCTATGGCATGGTGGAGTTGGGAGGCCCCGCGATGATGGGCATCGAATTACCCTTGCTGCCCGGCAGCGTCGATCTGTGTCTCCCGTTGCCGCCGTTTCGCATCCGTCTCGTCGACGAGCTTGGCCGGACCGTGCCGGCGGGCGTGGCGGGCGAGTGCCAGATCCGCCGCCGCGGTCTCGCTCCGCACTATTGGAAGGACCAGGGCGATGCTCAGACCCTCCTCACCGGCGACGGCTGGTTGCATACCGGCGACCTGGCAACGCGCAATCACCTTGGTCTCATCCGGCTTGTGGGGCGCACGAAGGATGTGATCAAATCGGGCGGCTACTCGGTGCACACGCGCGAACTGGAAGAAGCGATGCTGGCGCATCCCGCGGTGGCGCGTGCGGTTGCCTTCAGCCTTCCCCACCAGGAGAAGGGCGAGGTTCCCGTGGCCGCGGTGGAATTGCTTCCAGGCTTCTCTTCCGATGAAGTTGACCTGCTGCATTGGTGCCGCGGCAATCTCGCGGCTTACAAGGCGCCGCGCCGCATCTGGATTCTCGACCCCGGCAGCCTGCCGCAGAACCACAACGGCAAGTTCCTTCGACGTATGCTGCAGGAGCGATTTTCGGAACTGACGGACTGAACGTGCCGTTGCGTCAGACTGCTGCCGGGATGGCCGCCGAGGTTGCGACGGTCACCATCTCGCGAATCGAATCAGCCACCAGTTCCGGCTCATCGAGATGGATCCAGTGCCCGCTGGAAGTCGTAATCACTTGCCGCACATTGTCCCCGATTTTGTCGAGACACTGGCCGGACAGGGGGAGCGACTTCCCGGGCGTCAACACCAGTACTGGAATCTCGCGAATGGGGTGGACGTCTTGCATCTCGCGTACCGTTTCGGGGACTGCTTCCACATGGCGTAGCATCCCGACGTAGTAACTCGGCCGCGACCAGTGCGCCGCCACGATGGGCCATACTTCCCTGGGCATCTTGCCCACTTCTTCCCTGATCCGCCCCAGCACATGGCGCCCGCCGCTGCCCGCGGCGCCGGCCAAATGCCCGGATAACTGCCCTGAACCGCATAGCAGAGAGGTCGCGGCGAGTCGGGCCAGTCCAAATCGCGCAATCGGAATCGCGTAATGGGAGAGTTTCGTCCCGCGATTGACCAGGGCTTGCTTGGCTGGGTTGAGCGGCGGCCACTCCTCGCAGCGCATCGGATCGATCAGCACGGCGCCCGCGACATCTTCCGGATAGGTGACCGCGTAGCGCCGCACCACCAATCCGCCGAAGGAGTGTCCCACCAGGATGTAGGGCGGCTTGATGCCGGCCGAATGCAGCATGGTGTGCAGTTCATCCGTGATGTTTCCTGGAGTCCGCACAGTGTCGCAAGGGCTGCTCCAGCCCAGGCCGCTGCGGTCATACGATACTGTGGATGTGAAGCGGGCAACCGCCTCCTGCATGTGATGCCAGTTCACGTTCGTGGCCGCGATGCCGGCCTCGAAGAGCACGGCGGGTCCGCCCGAGCCCTTTTCAACCACGTAGAGCCTGCGCCCACGCTCAATGTCCACCCAACGGCCTTGTTCGGTATACCGCCGCCGGTCACGGCCGGCGCCGATGCATTGATAGAGGAACCCCGCGACGAGCAGCGCCGCGAAGAGACCCAGAACTACGAGTGCAACGTCCATGCGCGATCCTTGAACTCGAAACAGCCGGCCTGCTGGAAACTGAAATGCTCAACGATTTTATGATGAATTACTTTGTGCCCTTCCGCGTTCGATCATCGGGGGGCGTGCCGCCCCGGCCGCGCATCTTCGCTTCCACCTGTCTGGCTGGCACTGACCTGCCCCCTGCTTCCGCTCAGCTGAGATTACTACAAACTGGCTCTTGACCTGCCCCGCAAAACTGTATCAAGCAAAACTAGAGTGTCAGTCTTCGGCGTGACGGAAATGGCCGGTTGTACTGGCCGAAACGAGCCTCTAGAGACTCAATTGAGACCCCCCAGCAATGGCCTG
>JBOGKM010000007.1:0-1758 GCA_050747745.1 Terriglobales bacterium | reverse complement strand
CGGCCCTTGCCTGCCAGAGGTGCGTGACATCCTCCTGGCGGGCGGCCGGCGTCCAGGCGTGGCCGTGCCGGACGACGACCAGCCCGTCCCGCGCGGCGAGCGCCAGGCGGTTCTCGACGACGCCCGCTCGCGCCAATGCCCTCACGTCTCCCTGGGTCAGCATGACGGCCCCGGTATCGTCGCCGAACCGCTCTCCCAGCACCTCGCCGGCCGCCGGCATTATCCTGTCCCATCCGGCGTCGTCAAGGTAGAGGACCGCACCACCGTTGCCGGCGCCCATGAGCGCCGCGTGGCCGGGCAGGGACGGCTGGCGCTCGATCTTGTTGGTCCCAGGTCCGAGCGCATCGCCGGAGGCAAGATAGCGCGCCCGCGGCGCTCGCGCCCCGGAGGCGCCGGCCGGAGCCTCTTCCGCCGCCGGCAGTTCATCCGCCGGCTCGCCCGTCGGCGGCGGCTCCGGCGGCGGCGTGTAACGGCCCTTCACGTCGGTTGAGCCGGACCTCGGCGCCGCGAAGCCTAGCCTGGCGTAGTCCGCGAGCGCCTGCTCGTCGGCCGAGGGCGCGACCACGTGCCAAAACGGCTTCGCTTCAAGCTGCCAATGCGGCGGCTGCCGCGCGATCGGCCCGTGGCGGGAAGCGAAGGCGCGCCGCGCGTCCGCTTCGCTCTCCCTGGCGCGCGCGCCCAGCTTTTGGAGCCGCGCGGTGTCGGCGGCGTCCTGCGGCACCACCAGCCGCGCGACGGAATCCCGGCGCATCGGCATGATGATCGCCACCGGCTCCCCGCCGCGGTAGAGCGCGGCGGCGCCCCCCTCATTCGCCATCGCCGGCAGGCGGATGCTATCGGCGCCAGTGGCCCGCATGAGCCCGGCGAGGTTCCGCGCGTTGAACGGGGTGCTCACGCCGGCCGGCGAGCGCACCAGGGCTATCGGCATGGCGTCTCCGGGCCGCAGGTCCCAGCTGGCCCAGCGCGAGCGTGTACAGTTCCTCGCCGGCGTTTTTCGTTTCCACCGCGGACCAGGCGCGCCGGGCGTCAAACGCCGACATGGCCTGCTTGCCTTCGGTGGTCAAGCCGCGCGTGCGCGAGAGCGAGTCCAGCAGCTTGTCGGCCGGCGCGAGCGCTACTTTTCCGATCTTGTCGGTGGCGGCAAAGACCCTGGCGAGCGGGCCGCGCTCAGCAGTTGGAGCCCCCGTCTGCGCATCGCCGCTTCCTGCGGCGTGTCCGGCCGTCCCGGCTGCAGCTTCCGGATCAGGGACGAGGAAGCGTGTGCGCGGACCGCCGGGTCCCTGCTGCGCGTTGCTATCTGCCAGAGTAGCCAGGTCGAGGCCTTCGGCATTGCCGCTGTCCGCCCGCTTGATTCCATCATCGCCCCATCTCCGCTCAACCTCGGTCAAGTATAGCGCCCGCAGGCGCTCGCCCTCCGCGGCTCCCAAGCCTAGCTCGTCGAAACGCCGCGTGAGCAGGCGCGCTCCGATCTCGGCGGCGAGCACGCCGAGAGTTTCCTGCGCGTCGGCCCCGCCGCTGAGGGCGTCCACCACGAGCGTCCGGTACAGCTGCATCACCGGGGAAGCGGGCGGCACCGCCGCAATCATGGCAAGCGCGGCGTCCGGCGATATCGCTTTCGCCGGGATGCCGGCGTCGGCCCTTGCCTGCCAGAGGTGCGTGACATCCTCCTGGCGGGCGGCCGGCGTCCAGGCGTGGCCGTGCCGGACGACGACCAGCCCGTCCCGCGCGGCGAGCGCCAGGCGGTTCTCGACGACGCCC
>JBOGKM010000006.1:0-24017 GCA_050747745.1 Terriglobales bacterium | reverse complement strand
GGCTGACCGAGCGCACCGGACCGCGGTTAAAGCCGCGCCAACCCGGACGCACGGCGGGAGCGGCAGCTTGCGGCTGCCGCAGCGAGCTGGAGCTTTCAAAATGCTGCGGCTGGCCCGCTGCGGCAGGCGCGTGCGCGACGGCGGGCAGGCGCGGCCGGGCGGCGCGCACGGTCGCTGGCGCACCGCTCAGCGCGTGTTGCACGCTGGCGCGTTCCTGGGTGAAGTTGGGGCGTGCCACGGTAGTGCCGCGGCTGCCGTAAAAGTGATTGGCGGCGCGAATGGGGGCTTGCCCCGGACGCGCGATGCGGCTGTCGCCGAGGCTGGCGCGAGTGGGAACCACGGGCAGGGTCCCGCCCAAAACCGCGCCGTTGCGGAGTTCCGCCACACTGACGTGCGAGCGGGCGCTGATGGCGCCGTGCGCAAACTGATTGCTCGGCACCCGGATCAGTGCCTGACGGACGCGCGCATTGGTGCGCAGATCGTTCAGGTTGGAATAAGCCACGTGCTCGCGGCTGGCGACCGCCAACGGTGGCAGCACGCGGCGCTGGCGCGAGTTGTTGATGTAGATGTTGTTGATGTTGATATTGGTGTAGCGGACGCTATAGTAGCCGCCGCGGCCGCGGCCCCACCAGGGGCGGAACGCATCGCAGGGCCCAATGGGCAGCCAGCCAATGCTGCCGAAGCCCACCCCGACGCCGAAACCGCCGCCCCAACCGAAGAAGGAGACGTAGGCGGGCGCCCAGATGGGACGGTAATAGGGTGTTACCGGACCCGGCCACCAGACCCAGCTGGGCCCATAGACGAACCAGCGGCCATAGTGATACGGCGCCCAGCCCCAGGGCTCGTAGCCAACCCAGGTCCAGCCCCAATACGGCTCCCACGTCCATTGGCCAGCGCTGTAGGGTGACCAGCCAGGACCTTCGTTAGGCACCCAGACGTCGCCGTAGCCGGGCACGTTGGTCCAGTACCCGTAGCCGTTCAACTCTTGTACGCCAGTGTAGTAGCGGTTGGCGTGGGTCTCGTTCTGCGCCACTTCCAGCGCGTGATCGCGCGTTTGATTCCACTGATCCCAGGCATCACGCGCGGGTGCATCGGTGATTTTGTATTGCGGAGCGCTGACGCCTTCAACCGTGATCATCTGCCCGCGCTTGAGCTGGGTGCTGCCCTGCGGAGTGCTGATCTGCACCTCACCCTGACGCACGATCACCTGAGTCTCACTGTCGGAGGCGACCAGGATGCGATACACACCCCGCTCCTGCGGATAGATGGCAATGTTGGGGGTGTCGATTTCCGATGTGGCCTGCGCGCCCTGGAGCACGATGTAATCGGCCAAGCCTGCGCCCAACTGCAACTGAATGTTCTTGCTGGTGAGGCTGGTCAGGTGGACGTCGGCGTTATCGCCCAGACGGATGAGGTCGGCGTAGTCAATCTGGACCTCAGCGCGCGCGCCCTCGCCGGCGGCGACCTGGTCGCCGCTGACCAGCGGCGCATTGAGGGCGCCGGCCACCCAGGTTCCGGTGTCGGCCCGCTGGGTGGAAACGTTGCCGCTGATGGCGCTCAGGTGCGCCACCAGCTCGTCGGATACTGGCGGAGTGCTGCTATTATCAGCCTGCGCCACCGCCAAGATGGTCAGGCCAACCAGCCCTGCCAGAATCGCAACCAGCCATTTTTTTGCATGCAACATGCGGCACCTCCACATTGCTTCCACCGGTATTAGTGCACGCCGGTGGCCAAAACACAACTCGTGTCTATTCAAGCAGATGCCGCACACGGGCGGTACGATTCGCCGGCTGGAAATCACCAGCGGTGGTGGATTTCAGCCATTCATCGGCTCCGAATCGTCAGTTTCGCCCATGGTGGAGAGGCGGTAACGGAGGGCGTTGCGGGAAAGGCCGAGCAGACGGGCGGCCTGACTCTTGTTACCGTTGGAGCGGCGCAGGGCATCCTTGATGACCTCGCACTCCCACTGCTCCAGCGTCCAGCCGGCAGGCAGTAGGACGCCGTCGGGCGAGGGCGGAGCGGGCGGCGTGAGTTCCAGGCGGATATCAGCCGCATCGAGCTGACCGCCGTCGCTCAGCGCCACCGCACGTTCGATGATGTTTTCCAGCTCGCGGATGTTACCCGGCCAGTTCGCTGCCATTAGACGGGACATGGCGGCGGGAGTGAAGCCGGAAATGGATTTGCCCGAAGCCGGAGCGAAGCGGGCGAGAAAAAATGCCGCCAACTCGGGAATGTCTTCCTTGTGCTCGCGCAGTGGCGGGACTTCGATGGGCACCACGTTGAGGCGGTAGTACAAGTCCTGGCGAAAACTGCCTTCTTCCAGCGCGGCGCGCAGGTTGCGATTGGTGGCGGCGATCAGGCGGACATCCACTTTGAGGGTGCGCGTTCCTCCCAGCCTTTCAAATTCGCGCTCCTGCAGCACGCGTAGGAGCTTGGCCTGGGTAGGGAGGAGTACATCGCCGATTTCATCCAAAAGCAGCGTGCCCTGATCGGCCAATTCGAACTTTCCCGGCTTAGTGCGGACGGCGCCGGTGAAGGCGCCTTTTTCGAAGCCGAACAACTCGCTTTCCAGCAGATTCTCGGGAATGGCGGCACAGTTGATCTTGATAAACGGTCCGGCGGCGCGGCGCGAATGCTGATGCAGCGCGCGGGCAATGCAGTCCTTGCCCACACCGCTTTCTCCGCCCAAAAGAATGGTGGATTGGGTGGGCGCCACGCGCGCCACCAACGCCAGCACCTCTTGCATGCGCGGACTGGAGCCGACGAGGTTGGCAAAACTGTAACGTTCGCCCAGTGCCGCGCGCAGCGAGGCATTCTCGCGGCGGAGGTTTTCCACACCCAGCTCCTTGTCGATGATCAGGCGCAGCTCCTCCAGCGGAAAGGGTTTGAGCACGTAATCGGCCGCGCCCGCCTTCATGGCTTCGACCGCCGTTTCCACGGTGCCGTGCGCGGTCATGACCACTACCGGCAACTGGGCGGATTCGCGTTTGATGGCATGCAAAAAAGCGAGGCCGTCCATGCCGGGCAGGCGCAAGTCGGTGACGACCAGATCCACAGGCTGCTCGCGCAGTGTCTGCAGGCCCTGCTCGGCGCTGGCGGCGGTGAGGATGCGATGCGCGGCCCCGCCCAGTTGCAGTTCCAGCAGGCGGAGCATTTTCGCCTCGTCATCCACGATGAGCAGGGTGGGCATGGACTTCACTGTGGCAGGAAGATGTGAAACACGGCGCCGGGAGCATTGGCTCCGAGCTGGAGACGGCCACCGTGCTGATCAATAATTTTGGCGACGATGGCCAGGCCGAGGCCCACGCCGGAGGGCTTGGTGGTGAAAAAGGGATTGAAGACCTGATCGCGCAAGGATTCGGGAATGCCCGGGCCGGTGTCGAGGAATTCGATGCGCACGCCGCGGCAGCCGTATTCTTCCGCCGCCGCGGTAGTGACCCGCAGCGTGAGGGAATCTTGCGCTGCGGCGGCTGGAGTCAAACCCGGCGCGGTAACGGCGAGGGGAGCCAACATGGCTTCAAAGGCATTTTGCGCCAGATTGGCGAAGGCGCGCTCACACAGGGTGGCATCGAGCGGCAGCAGCGGCAGATTGGGGGCAAAATCGCGCTCGATGGTGATCCCGGAGGCGGGCCAGCGCTGAGCGGCTTCCATCAGCGCCTCCTCCAGCAGCGGAACCACGGCGGCGGGTTGCAGATCAAGGCGCAGCGGTTTGGCGAAATCGAGGAAGCGGGTGACCAGCAAATTGGCGCGCTGGACTTCCTCGGCAATGTAGCCGGCCAGTTCGGCGGCAACCGGCGGGGCGCCGTTCAACTGCTGGGCCAGCATTTCCGCCGATCCCCGGATCACCTGCAAGGGGTTGCGGATCTCATGGGCCAAGCCAGCCGAGAGCTGGCCCAGCGCGGCCAGACGCTCGGCGGTGCGCGCCTCCTGTTGCGCTTGCTGCAATTGGCGATTGGCGGCCTCCAGCGATCCCGCCGCCTGGCGGTAGAGATCGCGCTGACGGCGGGTTTCGATGACAAAACGATTGATGATCATCGCGACCAAATAGAAGAACAGTACCCGCAGCAGCAGCTCGTCGAGGGAATTGGCGCCCAACCGGTAATAGCGCAGCGCCGAAAACAAATAAGAGATGTAGGCGAGCGAGCTGAGCGTGGTCCAGCCCAGCGTCGCCCACGGCCCAAACAGCATGGCCGCGGTGACAATGGGAATGTAGAAAATCGGGTAGTAACGGCTGTTGATGGCGATCACGCCGGTATGTCCCATCAGCACCGTCGCCAGCGCCAGCTTGACCAGTACGGCGATGGCGGGACCGCGTCCGGGGGCACGCGCCAGCAATCGGCGCTCGAAGATTTGGAAAAGAGCAAAGCCGAAGAGAATCAACTGCTTGTGGATCTCGTTGATGGGCGGCAGCACGGCCAGCCCGGCCAGGAAGATCAGCCAGATCAGATCCATCCAGGTCCACAGCGCCGCATGCTGTTGCTCGGTTTCGCCGCTTTGGGCAGGAGCCACGATTTGAAAATAGCATGCCCGGAGAGGATAAAAGTTCAGGCCACTTCCGGCTTCTGTGGCATAGTGGGGCTGTTTCCCGGAGCCCAACACCATGGACACGCTGCTCGCGAACCGCCGCCGCTTTCTCGCCGCCTGCTCGACCCTGGGAATTTCCGCCACCTTGCTGCCCGGCCTGCTGTGGGGGCGGATAGTGGAGCAGGATCCGCAAAACGCGGCGGTCGAGGTCACGCCCGCGCTGATCAACGAAATGGCCAAGCTCTCCGGCCTGAGTGTCAGCGAAGCCGAGGAAAAGCGCATGGCGCGCGTGTTCCGGGAACAGCTGCACAGCTTGGCGGCGCTGCGGAAACTGCCGCTGAAAAATGCCGATCCGCCGGCGCAGATCTTCAGCCCGCTGCTGCCCGGCATGACGTTTGAGCAAACGCGGCGACCGCCGCGGCTAGCGCGGATCGCCGCGCCGGGCACGCCGCGTGATATCGAGGATGTGGCCTTTTACAACGTGCGGCAGTTGGGCGAACTGGTGCGGACACGCAAGATCAGCTCGCTCAACCTGACCGAGATGTACCTGCGGCGGCTGCACCGCTACGCTCCACTGCTGCACTTCGTCATCACCTTTACCGAGGAACGCGCGCACGCGCAGGCGCGGGAGGCCGATCGCGATCTGGCGGCGGGACACTATCGCGGGCCGCTACACGGCATTCCCTGGGGCGCGAAGGATCTGCTGGCGGTCAAGGGTTATCCCACCACCTGGGGCGCACAACCGTACGAGCACCGGGTGATTGACCAGGACGCGACCGTAGTGAAGCGGCTGGACGCGGCGGGCGCGGTATTGCTGGCCAAACTCTCGCTGGGCGCGCTGGCGCAAAACGACGTCTGGTTCGGCGGCGAGACGCGCAATCCCTGGAAACCGAGCCAGGGATCGAGCGGCTCATCGGCGGGACCAGCGTCGGCGACTTCGGCGGGCTGCGTGGGATTTTCGGTAGGATCGGAAACCGAGGGTTCGATCTCGAGCCCATCCACGCGCTGCGGGGTGACCGGGCTGCGGCCGACGTTCGGGCGCGTGGACCGCTCGGGCGCGATGACGCTGTCCTGGAGCCAGGACAAGCTGGGGCCACTGTGCCGCACGGTCGAGGACGCGATGCTGGTGCTGCTGGCCATCTACGGGCCGGTGCGGGATGATCCCAAAGCCGACCGCACGGTGCTGGATGTTCCGCTGAACTGGGACGCACAGATGCCGCTGTCCGCACTGCGGGTAGGCTACGTGCAGGAAGCCTTCGAGCGCGAAGCGCAGCCACCTTCGGGCAGCGGCGGCGGCTTCTTTCGCCGCCTGACGCCCCAGCAGCGCGCGGGGTTCGCCGCACGTCAGGCGGAGCAATCGAAATTCGACCACGCCGTGCTGGAGGTGCTGCGCGGAATGGGGATACAGCTTGATCCGGTGGCGCTGCCGCCCGAGCCACCTTTTGCCGGTTACGGCCCGGCCGTGAATTGCGAGGCCGCGGCCGCCTTCGAGGAGCTGACGCGCAGCGGGCGCATCCGGCTGATGGAACCGCCGGTACCGAACTCGTCGACGTGGCCGCAAACCTTCCGCGTGGCGCATTTTTATCCGGCGGTGGACTACATCGACGCCGATCGCATCCGACTGGAGTTGATGACCGAAATGGACGCGATGATGCGCGATCATGATGCGGTGGTGGTGCCCACCAGCGGGCCGCAACTGGCGATCACCAACCTGACCGGGCATCCGGCCTGTATTGTCCCCAATGGTTTCCGGGCGAGCGACGGCACGCCCACCAGCATTACGTTTCTCGGCAAGCTCTGCGGGGAGGAAAGACTCTGCGTGCTGGCGCGCGCGTATCAGGAAAAAACCGGCTTTCAGCTCAAGCACCCGGACGTCGAAGCTGAACTTCAAAAACTGCAAACCACCGGAAAATACTAGTCCAGCTCGCCGGGCGTGAAGCCCACCGCGACCGGCTCCATCTCCAGCCGCACGCCCCAGCGCGTCTCTACCGTGGAGCGAATATGGAGCGCCAGCGCCGCCGCCTGCGCCGCCGTCCCGTGGCCCTCGTTCACCAGCGCCAGCACATGCTTGCGCGACAGCCGGATACTGCTTGCCGGCAGCCGGAATCCCTTGGCGAAGCCGGCGCGCTCAATCAGCCAGGCAGCGGGGAACTTGGTCCCGCCGCCAGGTTCAGGAAACTGCGGCGGCGCCGCACCATCGGAGCGGGCGGCAACCGCCGCCGCCTGGGCAGCGCTGAGCACCGGATTTTTGAAAAACGATCCGGCGCTGCGCGCGTCCTGATCCTCCGGATCGAGCAGCATAGCTTTGCCGCGCCGCAAGCCGCGCACCGCTTCGCGCACCTCAGCCAGCGAAGCGCCGGCCGGAACCCGCTGCCGCAGCTCAGGATAGCGCAGTGTGGGCGCGCCGCCGGGGCGAAGGGCAAACTCGACCGCCGTGATGAGAAATCGTCCGCGATCCGCGCCGTTGAAGCGGCTGCAGCGATACCCGAAACCGCACTCGCCCACCGTTAGCTCGGCCCAATCCCTGTTCTGCCGATCCCATGCGCGAACGCGCACGATGCTTTCCGCCACTGCCTGCCCATACGCTCCCACGTTCTGCACCGGCGTCGCGCCCACGCTGCCGGGAATGCCGCTCAGGCATTCCACGCCCGCCCAGCCCCGCGCCACGCAATTGGCCGCCAGCCCATCCCAGTCCTCGCCCGCGGCCGCAAGCAGGCGTCCCGCGCCGAGTTCGCGCACACCGCGCAATGCAAGGCGCAACACCAAGCCGTCGTAGCCGCAGTCGGCAACGAGCAGGTTGCTGCCCGCCCCCAGCGCCAGCACCGGCAGCCCACGCTCCGTCGCCCAAGCCAGCGCTTCCGGTAGCTCCGCTTCGGTGTTGACCTCGACCCAGAATCGCCCCGGCCCTCCTACCCCAAGCGTGGTGTGCGCGGCCAGCGGTACGTTTTCCATCAGCTTCACCTTCGCAGCATAGCCGAACGGCACATTTGCTGTCCGCAAATGTGGGGCCGTGCCACGCTCGCCGCTGCAGCTCGCCTTTCCTCTCCCCGCGCGCAGTGCCCACAGCGCGGCTGCCCAGCGCACCAAGATATATCGCCACGTCACCTATGTTGCTGGTATGCTGGCCGCATGCCCGGCAGCAGGCGTGTGGCCTTTAGTTTCTCAGCTGCTTCCATTGCTCTGCTCTTGCTACTGGGCGGCTGCGGCGGCAGTGCGCCGAACAGCGGCGACGGTTCGGGGGCGGGTGGGGGTTCCGGACCAGGGTGAGGTGCCAGCGGCGGCACGCCGCCGCCAGTCCAGCCACGGCCCTTCCCCGGAGATTATTTCGCTCATCTCGATCCCAGCCTGATTGACAGCGTGCAGATCAATGCCATCTACTACGACGCCGCTACCGGCGACGTGTTTGCCGCCGACTATCTGCACAACCGGATTAGCGTTCTCTCCAGCCAGAATGATCACCTCATTGCCAGCATCTCCGTGCCCTCGCCGTTGGGTATGGGCGCGGCGCCGAGTGGCGGCGCGCTCTACGTGGGCAGCGCCACAGGCGCATTTTTCGTAGTCAACACGAGCACGCTTCATCTCATGCGGCGCGTGGCATTGCCCTCCGCCCTATCGCCCGCTGGTGTGCCACAACAGCCATCGGTCATGGCGGATGGCAGCGTGATCTGGGCGTTAGGAACACCTTTAAACCCGGGAAACGTTTATATGTCCCCGAACGTTCTGGTGCGCTGGCATCCCGACACTGGCCTCTTCGATGCTCCATTTTCCAGCCCTAACCCGAACCTGGCCGGCTACGCCGGCATGCCGGTCCTTGTGAACGGCGGCCAGGACCTGCTCCTCAATGCCGGCACCCTCTACCTCTACTCGGAGCAGTCGCGTACGGTAGTGGCCTCCTCGCCAGCCTTCATGGGCAGCAATCTTCCGGCAAGTGTCGCGGCGAGCCCGGACGGCTCGCAGTACCTTCTGACCTTCGAACAATACGGCAACCCGAACAACGCCAGCTACGAATTCCTCGACAGCGCCCTCCAGCCGGAGGGAAGCGTCACAACCGCGCCCGCGCCCTTGGGATTGGCAGGTCCTGTGATGGCTCTCTACAGCCCTGCTGGCAAAACGGCATACCTCACCGATGACGGGACTGTCGCGGCGCTGAACCCCACAACCCGTTCCATCAACGGCTATTTCCAAATCAGTTTTGCAAGTCTAGGCTCGTTCCCTTTGTTGTGGAACGTCGCTTTCGAGGATGGTGGCGGAAACTTCTGGGGCACCGGCGCAGGCGGCGTCTTCAAGGCGGCAATCCAATTGAGCCCGCAGCTCCCTGCCTTCCGTTTCACCCAGAACGCTCCGCCCAGCTCCACCGACACAGGCCCGGTGGGCGGCGGCACGGCGGTGGAGTTTGGCGGCGTAGCCTTAACCACGCCTGACTCTGACGGCATTCTCAGCTCGATGCAGGTCTATTTTGGTGGCCTCGCGGGATTGGACCAGGCAGTGCAGACCATTTACGGGGCCAACACGCTGAGCGCGACCACGCCACCTGCCGTCGGGCCCGGGCCGGTCACGGTGCTGCTGACCGACGCCAGCGGCAACCCCACGTTCCTGCCGTATGCGTTCACCTATGGACCGAACCTCTCCAATGCCGCCCCGCAGTTGCTAAGCCCTCAGGGCGGGGATGCGATGAGCCTGATCGGGAATGGCTTCGGCGAGGGAGCGAAGATAAACGCATACATTACCGTCGCAGGCAAACCGGCAAACGTGACCTCGGTCGGCTCGGCCTCGCTGGATTTCGACTCCAGCGTGATCAACTTTCTTTCGCCGCCCGGGGAACCGGGCTGGGTACCGGTCACCCTGGCGACCGCGAACGGCACCGAAACCCTGGCCGACGGTGCGCTCTATGCCCAGCAGAGCGTCACGCTCAAAAATCCGGGATATTCCTCTGCAGCCTACGATCCCACCCGCGATGTCTTTTACCTTTCCGGCCCGGTTATTCCTCTCATTGGCGGACCGGACCAGATCGGCGTATTTGATCCGAAAACTTCAACCTGGGGCACCCCGCTGAGTCTGGCGAACCCGGCATGCGCCAACGGCTATGGCCCGCCGGCGGTGTCGCCCGACGGAAATTATCTAGTCGCGGCGTGCGGCAGCGGCGTAGCGGTGTTCAACTTGAATGCCCCCGGCAGCGGCCAGTACGTTTCCATGGTCCTGCCCGGCGATCCTGATTTGAAGCCCTGGATAGGCTCGCTCGCGATCTCGAGCCAAGACCAGGCCTTTGTAAACCTCGGCTCCGATTATTGCCCTGCGGAAGGCCCGGTACCGCTGCGAGAGCTCGACTTGGCCACGCTCAGCCTGACCACGCGCAGCGACAACGCGCCCGCATGCGCCCAAGGTAGCGCTGCGTCCGCCTCCGGCGATGGCAGCACGCTCTTGTTCAGCACCACCAGTCCGCTCCAATCGCAATTCTGGCGTTATGACACCGCGACCGATACGCTCACTGGCCCCGTCAACTCGAGCGGGGCCGGACCGCTCTCGCTGGATGGCGACGGCAGCGTGCTGGAGGCGGGCGGCCAGATCGTCAATGCGCAATTGCAGCCCCTGGCGCCAGTTTTTAACGGCCAGGGCGTGTTGAACCAGAGCGGCAGTCTGACCTATAGCGCCAGCGGCATCGCGGATTCCCATAACGGACAGGAACTGCTGTCGCTGGGCCCGCAGAACGCTCCGACGAGCGCCGGAGGCGTGGCGATTTCCCCCGCCGGAAACGAAATTCTGGTCGTGAGCACCGGTACGATCTCCTTCTGGCAGCTTGCCGTCGTCCCGCTCGCGGTTGGCACGGTCACGCCGGATTCCGACCCGGCCGGCACCGAGATCACGGTCCGCGGCAGCGGCTTTGAGGACGGGATTACGGCAAAGCTGGCCGGGACCGCAATGAGCTGCGCCGTCAGCGACGCCCAGGATATGAGCTGCACGATCCCCAATGGTCTCCCCGCCGGTGCTGCTCCGATGACGCTCACCGATCCCGACGGGCAGACCTATAGCTTTGAACTGGCCTTCGCGTTGCAGTAAAGAGCCTTCGCGTACTCAGGCGTCAAAGTTGCCGTTGCCGCAGTCCCCGCCGCAGCAGGCACCATCCTCACCGCCGCAGCACGCGTCACCAGCATCTTCCCCGCCGCCAAAATCCGCGCTGTCGCCTTCTCCGCTACCCCTGGCTACTGCCACACGCGAGAACCAGATGCGCTCGGCCTTTTGCGAGCCGCAACCGCACGTTGGAATTTGCTCGCCACCCCAGCTCAAGCGCTCGAACGTCGCGCCGCAGCTGTGGCAGCGATATTCAAAAATCGGCATGTGATCATTGTAGCTCGCCTCCGGGCGCCGGGCGCATCCCCCTCCATGCATGGGGTTCCTGCCTGGCGACGGCCGCTATCCTGCGGGGCGCGGAGGAAGAGGCCGCGCGGACGGCGCATCCCCTGCGATGCCGATGCCGCCCAACGCCGGCGCTAGCAGGAACAGCGGGTTCGCGCACTCATTGCCTTGGCCACTGAGGGTGATTTTGCCGAGGCTATTATCCAGCGCACGTTGCAGCGCGGCTCCGCGGAGTTTCAGGATGCGATGAGCGCTTTTCGCCCAGCGCAGCGATCGCATCGGTCGCCTCCATGCAGCGCCGATGCCTGCTGTTTTTTTCGTTCTCCGTCAGCTCGGCGTCGACCCGGTCGAAGGCACGAAGTATTTTCTCGACCGCTTCGTTGTCCGGTGGTTTGCGCGCCACCGAGAGCTCCTTGCTGTTGTCAGCATATCGCCGGCCGGGAGCCCAATCAAATCCGGCGCGCCTTCCTGCTGGGGATTGATCCTAATGGATCGGCGCCAGCCCCGCGGCGGTCAGCAGGCGATTGAGCTGGGCCAGATCGGCGCCTTTGGCCTTGTTCCACTCCGTCAAAACCGCTGCCAGTTTGGCGTGTTGTCTCTGATATACGGCTTGGTCGGCTTCGGTAGGTGCAGCATCGGCCGAATCTAGGCTGGCGGTCAGCGCGCCCAGTGTGCCGTTGATCAGTGCCACGCCACCGCCCGCGGCGCCGGAGCCAAACAAATCGGCCGTTCCACCCGCTGCGGCCGCAGCAGCGGCATCGAGCTTGCGCGCGGCGGCCAGCGCGCGAGTGGCATTGGCTTTGCCCGCCAGCGCCCTCTCGTGGACATGCAGCTCAGCCCGCAGATGCTGGATGCCGCGATAGGCGTTCATGGTGGCCGCAAGATCAGCGCGGATCTCCATTTCCAGGGCCATTTGCGCTTCCAGCGCCGCTCGCCCCACGTGCACGCGCGGATCCTGCTTCACCATCAGTGGCTGCGTATAGCTGCGCCCGTCCACGGTGAGCCGGACTTCATAGCGGCCGGGCAGCACCATCGGCCCCTGCGGCAGCCGAAATGAAGTGCCTGGCGTGGCGGCGATGGAGTAGTTATCTTCGCGTCCCAGCGCCTCCGGCGGTGAATAGCGCAGGTCCCAAACCCAGCGATGCATGCCCGCCGATGCCGGCAGCGCACGCGGCGGGGTTTCCCAATAGCTGGCCACGGGCGGCGGTGTTGCCGGCCGCGCTGGTTCGGCAACCGCGCTGCTGTAGGTGCGGATGGTCTCACCGCTGCCTTTCAAGATGGTTAAAGTCACCGCGCCGCTGGCGGCAGATGGGAGATAGTAGTAAAGGATGGCGCCTGCCGGCGGGTTCTGACCAGTCGGCGTCGAACGCGGCAGCGGGGTGTCCTGATTCACGTTGGCGCGCACGCGGATGGCAGTTTCAGGAGAAAACAACTCGACTGACTGCGCCATGGCGGCGGCATTGCCCGCCGCGATCTGGCGCAGCGGCGTAATGTCGTCGAGCACCCAGAAAGCGCGGCCGTGAGTGGCCACAATGAGATCGTTATCGTGGATGGCGAGATCGCGGACCGAGGTGTCGGGTAAATTCAGCTGCAGCGGTTGCCAGGCATCGCCGCTATTAAAAGAAACGTAGACGCCGCGCTCGGTGCCGGCATAGAGCAGGTTGGACTGCTTGGAGTCTTCGCCCACGGCATGCACGTACGCGCGCGGCGCAATGCCGGAGACGATCTGCCGCCAGCTGCGGCCAAAATCGGTGGTCCGGTAAATGTGCGGGCGAAAGTCGTTGATGCGATGACTGTCCACCGCGGCGTAGGCGGTGCCGGGCTGGAAATGCGAAGCCTCGATCAGGCTGATCTTGCTCCACGCCAACAGGCCTGGGGGCGTAACATTGATCCAGTGCTGGCCGTGATCGCGGGTCAGCCAGATAAGACCGTCATCGGTGCCGGCCCAGATTTCTCCGTCCTGCACCGGTGAGGGCGCAACCGTGTAGATCACCCCGCGGTTTTCGCCATCCAAATAGCGCCGGGCGGCCACCGGATCCGCGGGCTTGGCCTCGACGTTCTGGTACAGCGTCAAATCGGGGCTGATGCGCGTCCAATTGTGTCCCGCCGAGCCATGGCCGTCGACCGCGGTGGCCAATAGAAATTGCGTTCCCGCGTAAAGGGTGTGGGGATCGATGACGGAGAAGACGATGGGGAAGGTCCAGGTGGTGCGGTACCTATCAATACCCGGCCAGGGATTAATATCCTGCACTTGGCCGGTAAGGTTGTTATAGCGGGTCACCACCCCGCCCTCATCGCCGGCGAAAATAATGCTGGGATCGAGCGGATCTGGAGCCACGTAGCCGCTTTCGCCGCCGCCGATCGAATGCCAGTCACGGAAACTGATGCGGCCGTAATTGCTGCGGCTGGCGATACCGGCGCTGCCGCTGTCCTGCTGGGCGCCGTAAATCCAGTAGGGCCATCGATTATCAGTAATGACGTGATAGAACTGGCCCAGCGGCTGGTTGAACCAACTGGACCAGGCGCGGGCGCCATCGAGCGTGACAATGGCGCCTTGGTCCACGCCAGCAATCATGCGCTGGGGATGACGGGGGTTGATCCAGAGGATGTGGTAGTCGTCTCCGCCGGGCGAACCCTTGATGGCAGTGAAGGTGTGGCCGCCATCGGTGGAGCGGTACATGGCCACGTCGCAGATATAGAGCACGTTGGGATTGGCAGGCGAGGCATACACGCCGCTGAAATACCAGGAACGGCTGTCAATGCGCGGATCATCACTCACGCGCTGCCAACTTGCGCCGGCATCGTCGGAGCGATACAAGCCACCCTGCCCGGCATGGATCAGGGTATAGACGCGCTGGCCGTGGTCGTGAAAGGCGACAGCAATACCCACGCGCCCCCAGGGAGTGGCGGGCAGGCCGCGGCCGCTGAGTTGGGTCCAGGTCGCGCCCTCGTCGGTGGATTTATAGATGCCGCTGCCGGATCCTTGCGTCGGCGGGTACTGGCTCCAGGGCGGGCGGTATGCGGCCCAGAGCGACGCGTAGACCACACGCGGGTTCGCCGGATCCATGGCGAGATCAATGCCGCCCACGGTTGGGTCCTTATACAGGACCTTTTGCCAGCTCTGGCCGCCATCCGTGGTGCGATAAATGCCGCGCTGCGGGCTGGGGGCATAAGCGCGACCCAGCGCGGCTACCAGCACCAGGTTGGGGTTGCGGGGGTCCACGACAACGGCGCCGATATGGCGTGTCTGGACGAGGCCAATATGCGTCCAGGTGCGGCCGCCATCAGTGGACTTGTACATGCCGTTACCGTAGGAAATGTCCTCGCGCATGTCGGCCTCGCCCGTTCCAACGTAAATGATGTTGGGATCGGAAGGCGCGACCGCGATGGCGCCGATGGAGGCAATATCTTCATGATCAAAAACAGGCCGCCAGGTGCGGCCGGCGTTATCCGTGCGCCATACCCCACCGCCTACGCCGCCAATGTAAAAGCGATTGGGATGACCGGGCACGCCACTCACCGCGAGCACGCGTCCGGAGCGGAAGGGCCCGACCAAGCGCCAGCGCATGCCGGAAAATAGAGCCGGATTGACCTGTTGAGCCATCAGCGGCAGCGCCAGCAGGGCTGCCAGGGCGGCGGCAAGCCAGCAGCAGCGACGGAAGTAACTCATGGCGCGAGCATAGCAGAATCGGTCTGGACTGGCTGGGCGCTGACCTGAAAGGCGGATTTGCGAGTCCCGAGAAAATAAAGTGCAATCAGCGCGGCGGCAGTGGAGGTGGCAATCAATAGCAGCACCGCTGGAGACTGGATCGCGGACCGCATGGCTGCGGCCTGTTTCGAATTCCGGAATTGCGCCTGGAGCAAACCCTCGAGTGCACCGGGGACCAGCCAGAGAAGGAAGCTATCCACAATTCCGAGCACCAGCAATGCCATGGCCGCCAGCCGTGCCCACGGGCGGCGTTCCAGCAAGCCCAAGCCGATCGCCAGCGTGGCGATACCCAGCCCGGCAATGCTCCATTGTGCCGCTGCGCCGGTGTAGGTCGTCCAGCCCAGCGCGATCACCTCGGTGCGGCGGAAAAACACGGCGCTCACGAACCCCGTGCCGGCGGAGGCGATCAATCCGACAGCGATGACCATGATGCTGCAGGGACACACGGGCAGGGTGCGCGGCGGGGCTGCGGCGTAAAATCTCGACCGGGTTTCGGCTCGGATAAAATAAAGAATCCACCACAGCGCCAGGCCGAACAGGATCAGTCCGGCGATCGCGTCCAAGACGTGGGCGGCGGCCAGTTGTGCCGCGGGCAGGGGAAGCGCAAGCGTTGCGGCGGCTACCAGCGAAAGACCCGCAAACAGCAACAAGCCGCTGAATATGAGCGTCGAGGCCAGCGCCCAGCGCCGCATCCACAACAGTCCGAGCGCGGTCTGGATGCCCCAAGCCGCAAATTCTGCCGACAGCACAACGGTGCCGATCAGCTCGCTTTCCTGCACGCCATTGGCGGCCGCATGCGCCGGCCCGAGCATGGCAGCGAGCAGCAGGATCAGCGTGAAAGCCACGGTGAACGCCGAGCCCAGCAGCTCAAGCACCACGACGGCGAGGACCGTCCCGGGGCGCCGCATAAGCTCAGAAGACAAACGGGACCAGCGCTTTCACCCGACGGCGGTAGGCAGGGTAGGCCTCGGGGAATTCGCGGTGCATGACCCGCTCTTCCTGCCGCAGCTTGATCCAATACGCGATCACCACCAGTAATAGGGCCAGCATCGAACTGCGCCGCCCCACGACCAGCGCCGTACCCAGAAACATCAATGTCAGGCCGGTGTAGATCGGGTTGCGGACCCAGCGATAGGGGCCGTCCTGCACCAGCTCATGGCCTTGCTTCGCGCTCACCGCCGATGACCAATTACCCCCGAGCGCGCGCCGCGCCCAGATCGCACCGGCGAGACCGACTACCGTCAGCACCACGCCCACGCCGGCCCAGGTCCAGGTCGCTGGAACCAGACCGGCATCGGGAGGCGGTACGAAGCGAGCGAAAATCAGCAGCAAACATCCCAAGCAGAGCGGGCCGCGCCAGCTCCATTCTTCCCACCGGCTCTGGCGCTTGCGTACCGCCTTCGTCTGCTTGACGCTTACCGTCCAGTAGACGATAAAGATGATCCAGCAGGCCAGGATCGCGTTGCGGATGAGCACGCAATCAGGCTAGCACGTGAGGGACGCTCAGCAGCCGTGCAGCCGGCGCAACAGACGTTGCACCCGCGGCTTGAGCCGGTCGCGCCTCGGCGCGCTGCTGGCGGCATGCGTGAGGCTCAGCGAGCCGCGGTGACAGGATCGCGCCAGCCAGTCACAGACACCCCGCCGGAAATAGTAGATCGTACCCTCGTCGAAATGCTGGTTGCCAAAATATTGCTTTTGCGGCCCCTGCGCACCGAGGTCGAGAATCCGGTGCCGCTCAGCGGCGAACGTGCGGTGGGCTAATGAACGATGCGCACCACGTTTTCGTACTCATTGGTAATCAAAATGAAGCTGCCATCCGGCGCGAGCGCGATGCCGAAGGGGCGGTTGTAGCGCACCGGACCGGTGAGCTCGTTGAGCGCAGTCCCGGTGGCCGCGGTGAAGGTGCCGTTGGCCATGTGCATCAGGCCGGGCGAGCCCGCCAGCGTATAGACTTGCATGGTCGTCAGATCCAGCGCGCGCAGCAAACCCATGCCGCTGTCGCCCCAGATCAGGCTGTGGCCATCCGAGGCCAAGCCCGCAGGGTCGCAAAGGGTGGCGGACGAGGCCGGGCCATCGGTATAACCGCAGGTGTGATCCATGCCAAGGATCGTTGTGACTTGACCGCTGGCAAGGTTGAGCTCGCGGATGTCGGCACCCTCGTAATCGCTGATGAAAATAGTCTGCTGCGTGGGATCGGCGGGATCCCAGGCGAGGCCGTTGGGCTCAGAGAAAGTAGCGGCCTTGCCGATGCCGTCGGCTTCGCCCAGCCCGCCGCTGCCGGCAACGGTGTTGACCATACCAGTGGCCAGGTCCACTTCGCGAATGACGTTATTGCCGGTATCGGCAATGTAGAGCTTGGTGCCATCCGCAGAAACGAGGATGCCGAACGGATGGTTGAAGCGAGCCTGCGCCGCCGGACCATCCACGTACCCTGCGGAATTGGTGCCCGCGACCGTCGTGACGGTATTGGTCGATAAATCCAGCTTGCGGATAGCGCCATTGCCGGCGTCGGCAATATAAAGCAGATTTTGGCTGGGCAACCAAGCCAGTCCCGCCTCGTGGTAGAAAGCGGCACACTTCTCGCTGCCCGTGCAATTGGTTGCCGTGCCATCCGAGTAACCGAGAGCTGGACCGGCGACGGTGGTGACCTGGCTGGTGGCAATATCGATCTCACGAATGGCACCGTCGTCGGAGTCGGACACGTAGGCAATCTTGCCATCGGTGACAATGCCTTCCGGCGCATCCATCAAGGCCGTCGAGGTTCCACTGTAGTCCGCACCGGTTCCGGTGCCGTCGGTGGAACCACGGTGCGGCGTCTGCCCGGCGACGGTGGTGACGCTGGCGATGATGTCGCTATCGCCGGTAGTCGTGAGCGGATTCGAGATATCGATGCGGCGCAACAGGCCATTGAGGCTGTCCGCCACGAACACGCTGGTGGTGCCCGCGCCATTTAGGTCAGCCCAAGCAGTCAGGCCGAGCGGCTGATCGAAACTGGCGCTGCCGCCGCTGCCGTTGCTGGCGCCCGTACTGTCGTTGCCCGCCACGGTATAGACCACTGGATTGCTGCCCGTTTTCAGCGCGCGAATCTGGTTGCCATCGGCAATATAGACGATATCGGGGCCGCTGTGCGGATCGGTAGCCAGCGCGCCAAGGCTGGCATCAAATTCGGCTTTCGTGAGCGCGGCTCCGTCGGCATCGCCCGGGGTGCCCTTCTGTCCGGCCACCGTCGTAACCGCGTAGCTGGGCAGCGCCATCCGACGGATGACGTAGCCGCATTGATCGCTGATGTACAAGTCGTTGCCGGAAGGATCGATCGCCAGACCGGTGGGTGAGCAGAACTCTGCTTGGGTGCCCACCCCGTCGACGGAGTTGAACTTGCCCGCTTGGCCGGCGACGGTGGTGACGGTATCGTTGGTCAGGTCAACGGCACGGATCAGGCCATTGTAGGTGTCGGCGACGTAAAGGGTTTTGCCGTCGGGCGAGAGCGCCAGCCCGTGTGGGGAATCAAACGACGACGCCGCGCCCGCGCCATCGTTGTCACCACTGCCGTTGCCGCCGGCAATCACCTTCAGCGTATCGCCGGTGCCGAGCGTATAGGTGACAATCCGGTTTTGCAAACTGTCGGCCACGTACATAGTTTCCGTGGCGGGATCATAAGCCATGCCATCACCCTCGCCGATGGTGTAGTTGTACTGGCTGCCGATGAGCGTCGTGACAATGCCGCTGCTGAGGGAGAACTGGCGCAGGGCATTGCCCGCCTTGTCGGCGAAGAACAGATTGCTGCCGCCGTCGCTGGTCACGGTGGTGGCATAAAGCTCATCCTGCGTGCCGCTGCCGTCTTCAAATCCAGGTCCGCCCGGTTGACCCGCCAGCGTACTCACAACACCGGTCCAGCCGGTGATGGTCAGATTGACTGTCGCCGTCTGCACTAGCGCGTTGCCGCTGCTGTTCTTTGAGGTCGCGGTGATCGTGATGGGCACGCCGCTGACCGCGAGGCTAATCGGAGCCGTATGCACGCTGAGCGTCACCGCGCCGCTGGCGCTGGTGCTCACCGGCGATACGGTGGCGCTCACATCGACCGGCTCGCCGCTGACCGCCAAGGCGACCGGATTGCTGAACCCGGCCGACAGGGTCAACTGCAGCGTCGCCGTTCCGGTCTGGGCCTTGCCGACGGAGAGTGTGCTGCCGGCGGGCGTGAAGGTGATTTCGTTGGGCGGCGCTTGCAGCGTCACCTGCGCCGAAGCCGATTGGGTGGCATCGGCGGTGCTGGTCGCGGTAATGGTTTCCGTGGCCGGCGAGGGCAGCGTGGCCGGCGCGGTGAACACGCCTTGCGCATTGATCGTCCCCAGCGTGGGGTTGCCACCCGCGGTTTTATCCACGCTCCAGTTCACCGCCGTGTTGCTGCCGTTGCCGCCGGTTACCGTGGCCTGAAAACTCTGCTGCGCTCCCAGATTTACGGTCGCACTGGTGGGAGAGATGGTCACCGCGATCGGCGCTTGCAGCGTGACCGCGGCATTGGCGACGGCCGTGGGATCGGCCACCGAAGTCGCCGTCACCGTGACGGTCGTGGTGCCAGGCATGGTGGCGGGCGCGGTGTAGACGCCACCCGGACTGATCGTGCCCAGGCTGGCGCTGCCGCCCGCGGTGCCGTTCACCGACCAAGTCACCGCCGTGTTGGCGGTGTTGCTCACCGTAACGGTAAACGTCTGGGTGGCACCCAACGTGAGTTGTGCCGTGGTGGGATTGATTGCCACGGCCACCGGTTGGACAATCGTGAGCTGGGCGCTGGCCGATTTGGTCGGATCCGCGGTGCTGGTCGCCGTCACCGTTTCCGTCGCCGGGCTGGGCAGGGCGGCCGGCGCGGTAAACACGCCCGCGGCGGTAATCGTGCCTACACTGGCGTTGCCGCCGCTGATGCCGTTCACGCTCCAGGCCACGCTGGTGGTGGCCGAGCCGGAAACCGAGGCGGTAAAGGTCAGGCTGTGCTTGAGCGCGATGCTGGCCGTGGTGGGGTTGATGCTGACCGCCACCGCCTGCGTCAGCGTCACCACCGCGGCGGCGGAAACGGTCGTATCGGCGACGCTGGTCGCGGTGACCTTGACCTGACTGAGGCCGGGGAAGGTCGCCGGGGCAGTGTAGAGTCCGGTGGCGGAAATGGTGCCCACCGAACTGCTGCCGCCCGCCGTGCCGTTCACCGCCCAGGTGACGCCCGTGTTGGTGATGTTGGTCACCGTGGCCTGGAACTGTTCGGTGCCGCTGGCGCCCAGCGTCACCGTCGCCGGAGTAAGAACCAGACTAACGCCCGGGGTAAGCGTGACCGCGGCGCTGGCGCTGGCATTGTCGTTGGCGACGCTGATCGCCTCCACCGTCACCGAGCCGCCTGCCGGCACCGCGGTCGGTGCCTGGTAGAGTCCGGATTGATTGATGGTGCCATCGGTGCTGTTGCCGTTGAGCTGCCCGTCGACTTTCCACACCACGGCGCTATTGCTGACGTTGGTTACCGTGACGGTGAACTGCTGCTGGCCGCCGCCGGTCTGCAACGAGACCGAATTGGGCGATATGGTCACCACGGGGATGGCGGGCACCGAGGCGCCGCATCCCCAGGCCGCGAGACCGGCCAGCACTACCAGCGCTAGGAAATGCCAACGATTGTTTTCCCGGACACGAACACCGATTGAGCTCATACGTCTGGTTCCTACCGGTAGAGATACTTGAGCCGCTGCCATTGGTGAATGGCGTGGATGGTCGAGCGCAGCGCCAGTCCGTGATAGACCAGCGGCACCATTTCCAGCGCCATGGCCCAGCGCGGATGTCCACGCCGTTCCAGTCCCCAAGCCGGGCTGGTAAAGGCCAGGATTTCGATGGGCGCCTCGATCAGCCAGGCGCGCGTTGCCGAATACTGATGGCAGCCGTCCACCGCCCCCGAGCTGCGAATGAGGATGTCGGTTTCGCACAGACCCATGTCCCGGGCGTCGCGTTCCAGGCGAAAGTGGTCGAACATCAGAAAGCCTTCCCCCGCCAGCTCGACCAGGAAGGGTCGGTGCCAGCGGGTTTCAATCTCACGATGCTCGGCACACCCCAGGCAGGGCGTATAGCCGGCCAGCGACTGTGCGGCAGCGCCGCCGGCCGCCAGCAGCACTACGGCAGCCGTGAGCACGGTAACCGCCGAAGTGAAACGTGAGGTCATCAGCAGCGACTCCGATTCCGCTGACGATTGGAATTCAGAGAAGAACACGAGGATGGCTGGCCGGAGCGGGTTCTTTTGCAGGCGAATCGAATTCGCACTTTCGGTTCACGCCGGAACCGGCGCAAATTGGGCTTCGGCCGCGCCCTCCCGCCACTCCCGCAGGCGCAGATCCGCAACCCCGTTCACCCGCAAACGCATCCTCGCATGCAGAGCTGGTGCGCATGCCCTTTTCTGTTCCGGTCCGTCCGCGTCGCCGCCACCTTGGAGTGGATCCGCTGGCGCCGCGGTTGTCGTGGCGGGGCACGAGCTTTTTGCTCGCGGGCGGGTCCCTGCCTGCTTCCCAGCGCGAGCAGCGGCAGCGGCGGCGTGCGCTGGGCGTGAGCCTGGCAGTGCAGGCAGTGCTCACCGCTGCCATGATCTCGGGGTTGATCTTCGGTCCACCGCGGCCGCTACCGCCGCCGTTGCACCGGGTGCAAGTCGAGCTATTGACGCCGGCGCTGCCCACCCCGGTGCTGCCACCGGCGTCGAGACCATATATCCGGCCACGGCGCGCGCCGCTGCCGCGCTTCCAGCGGCTGCGGCGGGTGCTTGCGCCGCGACCACCGTCGCCGCCAGCACGTCGCCCAACGCTCACACTGCCGCAGCCGCCGCAGGTACATCTGCAGCTCTCGCAGCTCCCTTTGCCCCTGCTCCGGAAAGCCGCTCCCCCGCTGCGGATCGGTCAGTTTGGCAGCCCCCACGGGATTCCTCCGCGGGTGGCTACGCCCGTGCCCGCGCCCGTCCTGGGCTCCTTTGGGCGGGCCCGATCGGCGCCCGACCCGCCCGATCCGCCGCCAACGGCGAAGCCGGGCACGGCCGCCCTAAACCGCCCCGCCGCAACTTCCCCCCGGTCGGCCCGGCCCGGCGCGGGCGGCGTTAAAACCGCCGGCTTCGGTGCGGCCACCACCGCATCCGCAGCTCCCGCGCCGTCACCAGTCCTGCGACTGCATGTATTTGGCGCCCCGCGGACGCAGCTCACTCCGCTGCACTCGCCCGCCGCCGCCGCGCCGCGCTCGTTCCAGCCGCCGCAAGTGCTGTTCTGGCCGCAGGCCGCCTACACCGCCGATGCCGTGCAGGACCATGTCCAGGGGGAAGTGGTACTCCAGGTACGTTTGTGCGCCAACGGGAGCATCCAGGTGCTCAGCGTGGTCCATGGCTTGGGCCACGGCCTCGACCACAGCGCCATCGCCGCCGTTCAGCGCTTGCGCTTCCGTCCCGCACGCCGCCAAGGCCGCGCCGTGGACTGGACCGTACTGGTACGGATTCAGTTCCGGCTGGCCAATTGAGAGGAGACCGCGCATGAGTTCCACCACTCCATTTTTGAGAAAGCCGAGAAGCTGGATTGTAATCGCGATGCTGGCGCTGTGCGGTGGTGTGGGCGCGCAATCGCTGCTCCCAGCGCCCGCTCCCAGCTCGCAGGCACTGGCCGATCAGGTCCTGGACCGCATGAGCGCGCACGAGCGCCAGCTCTGGAAGCAGATGCAGGAGCTGAGGCCCCGGGTGGAAACCTACATGCAGAACCTGCGCCGTGATCCGGTACTGGGCGAGGTGCCCATCGCCGATCGCTATTACCTGGGCATACTCCACTACCATCACGGGACCTTCTCCACCATCAGTTTTCTGCCCAGCCCGCGTCAGGACTGGCTGCGCTGGCTCGGCCCGATTGACGGCGCCATCACCGCGCCCGCGCGCCACATTCTCGATCTCGATGTGTTCCGCAACAGCTTTGCCGGCATGTTGTTTCCCGGCGGCAGCCAATTTGACCGCCAGCATTACCGCTTCGTTTATCTGCGGCGCGAGTTTCTCGGTCAAGTGCGCTGCTACGTCTTCAACGTGGCACCGCTCGACGTCCATGCTAAGGGCAGCTTCTGGGGCCGCATCTGGATTGAGGACCATAATGACGTGCTGGTGCGCCTCAACGGCAGCTTTTGGGAAGACCGTTACAGCCATCCCGACTTGCACTTCGACAGTTGGCGCGTGAACGTGCGCCCGCGGGTATGGCTGCCGGCCTACGTGTACGCCGAGGAGAGCGACCTCGGCTACGGACTGTTCCGCCACGCCCGCTTTCAGGCCCAAACACGCCTATGGGGCTATGCTCTGCACAACGCCGGTCACCAGCAGGAGCTGACCTCCATGTCCATCGAAGGAACCGACATGGCGGTCAGCGCACCGCCGCTGCAGCCGTTCTCGCCCGTGGTGGCGGCGCGGCGTTGGGAACAGCAGGCGGCGCAAAACGTGCTTGACCGGCTGGAGAAGGCGGGGTTGCTGGCGCCTGCCGGACCCGCCGATCGGGTCCTGAATACTGTGGTTCAGAACCTGGAGGTCACCAACAAGCTGGCCATCACCCCCGCCGTGAAGTGCCGCATTCTGCTCACCACGCCGCTGGAATCGCTTACCATCGGCCACACCATTGTGCTCAGCCGCGGCCTGATCGATAGCTTGCCCAACGAGGCCAGCCTGGCGGCCATGCTGGCCCACGAGCTCGCCCACATCGCCTTGGGACATGAAATCGACACCCGCTACGCATTCGCGGACCGCATGTTGTTTGCCGACCAGGACAGCTTGCGGCTGCTGAACCTCAAGCGTACGCCCTTCGAGGAACAGCAGGCCAACCTTTTTGCGGTCAAGCTGCTGGCCCATTCTCCCTACAAGAATGAAATGGCCCGGGCGGGCTTATTCCTGCGCCAAGTGGCGCAGCGGCACAGGCTTTCACCCCACCTGTTCGATCCCAACTTAGGCAACGGCTGGTTCAGTCACAACTACCTCATGCGCCTGCATGCGCTAGAAGTCAAGGCTCCCGCCCTGCACCCAGCTGAGGTCTCGCAAATCGCGGCGCTGCCGTTGGGCGGACGCCTGATTGTCAACCCCTGGGACGACAGCTTGCGTCTGCAAACCCCGCCGCCAGTCACGCTGCTTTCCGCACGCGAGAAAATGCCGCTGCAGCTCACCCCGTTTTTCCCGAACCTCACCCGCTATCGCGCTCCCGTCGCCGCCGCCACCACCTCCAAAGTCGGCGCCGACCCTGGCGGCGGACACTAGAACCCATCTCATAAACATATCGAGGGGCGAATTCGGTTGCGGGACGAGCTGGCGTGCGCGATGGTGGAGGTGCTCTGGTACTCCCCAAAGGCGCATGGTCAAGGGCTGGGACGTAAGCGACGGGGACTGGGAACTGATCGGGCCGGTTTTGCGGCCACAGCGGCGTGA
>JBOGKM010000005.1:0-2927 GCA_050747745.1 Terriglobales bacterium | reverse complement strand
CGCCGCCGCTATTGCTGCCGCCGCCGCCGCCGAAGCCGCCCTCGCCGCCGTAGTAGCCGCACGGTGTACCGGCGCCGCCGCCGAGACCACCGGCCCAATCCGAGCCGCCCATACCTGCGGTACAGCCGTTGCCGACACCATTACCGCCGTTGCTGTAGAAACCCGCTCCACTACCCGAACCAATGGTTGGATCATAGAGGTTGTTACATCCATTGCCGCCCGAGCCGCCACTTCCGCCAGTGCCGCCTGTGCCGCCTGTGGGACTGCCTCCTGCGTTAGAGCACCCAGCGGCGCCGTTGCCGTTGCCGCCCGCCGTGGTCGTGAGGCCGCCCTGGCCGTTGCCGTTGCCGGAAGAATAGCCGCCTCCGCCACCGCCGCCGGCGACCAGCAGGGGCGCTGGGGTTCCACCGGCGATGACCACGAAGCTGCCGCCGCCGCCGCCGCCATCGGTGCCTGCCACCCCGCAGCAACCGCCGACACCGCCGGCGCCGCCGACGGCAATCTGCAGCTCCGTGCCCGCTGCCAGGTAGACAGTGCCGCCCATGATTGCGCCCTCACCGCCTGAGGAGAAATAGGTGCTGCCGCCTTGGGCTCCGGCGGCGGTGATGGTGTAGGTTGTGCTCATCGGGACGTAGAAATTGACTATTGTGCCGGTGAGCCCGTAGTTGAGCGTGACCGTGTCAGCGTGTGCCGCCACGGCAAACAGAGCTACTGCGGCGCCGAGTCCGCAGGCCAGGAACAATCGCGAGAATCTGCCTAGGGATGACCGAAATGACATAACGCAAAATCCCTCACTGTCTGACTTTCTTCCTGCTAGTGCATGATAAGTCCCCGTAAGTGTACTACGGGCCCTAGCGTTTACAAGTGATCCCCGCAGCCAGTGCGCTGCCCTAAAGGCGTGTTGCTGGTATGACGGGCTCCACAAAGCAGCAGCCTCGCCCGGCGACTGGGATCAAAGTCGTCGTAGCGGGTCATCGCACTCGTGAGCCATCGGCGTGCGGGCGCGCGAGGCTCTTGAAGGCTGCGGCTGCGCCGATTAAGGCCGAGAGCAGGGCAACGACCAGGCCGGGCAGTCGGCCAATCCAATGGAATTGGACAGCTTGGCCTGAAAGGATAAGCACGCCAAGCGCCAGCCAAGTTGCGCGCCAATTTGCCCCGAATCCTCGCCGACACGCCATTGCCAGGCCCGCGATCCCGGCGAGGAGCGCGGCTCCGCGAACCCACCATGGCAGGGAGAAGTTTTGCGCTGCATTGGCCGAGGAACGCAGGACGTTTGCAGCCACGGCGATCCAGAACAGCCCCGCGAGGAGCCAGCCCCACCGGCCCCGGCGTACCGCTCCCTAATTCTCATGGTTCATGCATTCACCGCTGTGCTTTCGCCAGCTCGGCACGCTCATTATCAATGAGTACGCGCTTTCGCGCTAAGCCCCATCGATAGCCTCCTAGTTCTCCGGTTCCGCGGATCACGCGGTGACAGGGGATCACGAGGGCCACTCTGTTTACGGCGCAAGCCCGTGCAACGGCTCTTGCGGCCTGCGGTTCGCCAATGGCCACTGCGACTTCTTTGTAGGATTGAACATGCCCGTATGGGATTGACTGCAAATAATTCCAGACGCGGACCTGAAAAGCCGTTGCCTGAATGTCGAGTGGAAGATTCAGGCGCGCCGGCTCTCCCGACAGATAGATATTCAATGCCTCCACCCACTTTTGGAAGTCCGGATGATAAGGCTTGGCCATTGCTTGGAGCCGCGCTGAGGGATACTCACGCCGCAGTATATTTAACAGGCCGTTCCGGTTGTCTCCGAATTGCAGAAAGCAAAGCCCGCGGTCCGTAGCACCAAGCATAATCAGACCAAGTGCCGTCTCGATCGTTGTGCAGGTGATGGTGATGCTTCGGCCGCCGTCCCGATACTGGGACGGTGTCATGCCCAAACGCGTGTCGATGCGTTCGTAAACTCTGCTTGAGGAACCATACCCCGCCTCATAAATGGCGCCGGTTACGCCCTTGGCGTCTTTAAGTCCCTCCTTGAGTCTCTTGAGCCGCACTGCGTCCAGATATTGTTTTGGCGTCAATCCGACTGCCGCCTTGAACGTTCTCTGGAAGTGAAACGCACTTAAGCCAGCATGGGCCGCCAAATCCTCGAGCTTCAAAGATTCGTCACTGTTGGTTTCAATGAAACGGCACATTTCGCGAATTCGCTCGGCAGAAGGATCCTCTTGGCCGATTGCAAGAGGTCGACATCTCTGACAAGGACGCATTCCGTCCTGTTCCGCGGCCGCTGGCGTTTCGTAAAACCGAATATTCTTCCGAAGAGGTTGGCGCGACGCGCAAGATGGCCGGCAAAACACTCCTGTTGTCAGTACCCCGTAGCAGAACTCACCATCCTTGCCTGCGTCCCTTTTCTGAACCGCTTCCCAGCAAATTTCGGGATTCAACATCTCTGTCTCCTTAGGCTCTCCAAAGGCAGCATGACGAATCGCTGGGTTCGTTCGATTCCACGGATTCACATTATCGCTGTTGGGGGACTCCACATCGCGTCGTCGCCCGGTTCGCAATTCCATGTGCCCGGTATGAGGCAGGCAGCGTCCGGCACTGTGAGCGTGGCCGCAGGCCGTTCTCGAAAAGCATCAAGCAGAGGATTCGCGCAGTGATGAAACTCGATTACGTTGTTTCCATCATAAATGAAATGCGTGGGAGTGATTACAGGAATTTCCCTGTTTGAACCCATGGCCACGACTTGGCCAAAGTCCCGCGTTTTCAGGAAGTCCTTCCACTCCGAATCATGGAGCGGTGCGTCGTTTCGCGGGGGTCGCGCCGCTTTGCACCGTGGGCAAAATCGACGCGAAGGGCTGCGAAATTCGGCACGGCGGCCCGCCCCCGGGGAAACAAGCAGGCGCGGCCCCAGCGAGGCGCAGCGTCGGGCTGG
>JBOGKM010000004.1:0-1219 GCA_050747745.1 Terriglobales bacterium | reverse complement strand
ATGGCACGCCGCTGGTATCGATCGGCAGCGAAGACAGTGAGCAGCTCAAGTACGTCCCGGCCCAGCTGCAGGTGGTGCGCCACCACCGCCTGAAGTACGCCTGCCCGCACTGCCATCAGTACGTGGTTACGGCCGACCGCCCCAAGCCGCCCATCCCGAAGAGCGTCGCCAGCCCCAGCCTGCTGGCAGGGATCGCGGTCCACAAGTACGCCGACGCGCTGCCGCTGTATCGGCAGGAGACGATATTCGCGCGGCTGGGGATCACGCTCGATCGCACCAACCTGGCGCACTGGATGGTGCAGGCCGGCCAGCTGGTACAGCCCCTCATCAACCTGCTGGGCGACCAGTGGGCAGCCCAGCCGGTGGTGCACATGGACGAAACCCCGGTGCAGGTGCTGCACGAGCCGGGTAAACCCGCGCAAAGCGAAAGCTGGATGTGGGTCCGCGCCAGTGCGGGCGACCATCCGGTGCGGCTGTTCGACTACGCGCCCACCCGGGCCAAGACGGTACCACTGCAACTCCTCACCGCCGATACCCAGGTACTGATGGTGGATGGTTACTCCGGCTACGCCGAGGCGTGCGACCGGTATGGCATCCTGCGTTTGGGCTGCTGGGCGCACTGCCGCCGCAAGTTCGTCGATGCCCAGCGCCTGCAGCCCAAGGGCAAGACCGGCAAGCCCGATCAGGCGTTGGCGTACATCGCCCAACTCTACCGGGTCGAAAGCGGCTGCCGCGATGGCCCGCCCGAGCAGCGCTACGCCCAACGCCAACAACACTCCAAACCCATCCTCGACCAACTCCACGCCTGGCTCGAGAAGACCCTGCCGACCACTCCGCCCAAGACCACGCTGGGCCTGGCCCTGACGTATCTTGCCAACCAGTGGCCGCGCCTCACGCGCTACCTCGAGGACGGGTGTTACCCGATCGATAACCAACTCGCCGAGAACTCGATCCGTCCGTTTGCCGTGGGCCGCCGCAACTGGCTGTTCTGCAACAGCCAGGCGGGTGCCCGCGCCAGTGCCAACCTCTACAGTCTGATCGAAACCGCCAAGGCCAACGGTCTCAATCCGCAGCGCTACCTCGAACGCGTGTTTACCGGCCTGCCCAATGTCAAGACCGTGGCTGACTACGAAGCGCTGTTGCCTTGGCATCTACCCGATCCCGCGCTGGAAACCTCACGCGCGGATTGAACCCCCGCCGGCACTACGAAACAAGAACG
>JBOGKM010000003.1:0-2748 GCA_050747745.1 Terriglobales bacterium | reverse complement strand
CGCGCGAGCGCCACAGTCACGTGCGCTACCTGGAAACGCTGCTCTCGAGCGAGGTCGAGGAGCGCCAGCGGCGCGCCGTCGAGCGCCGCCTGCAGGAGGCGCGGCTGCCGCGTCTCAAAACCCTCGACGAGTTCGACTTCGATCAGAGCCCTCAGATCGCCGCCGCCCGGATGCGCGAGCTGGCCTCAGGCGGCTACATCGAGCGCGCTAAACCGGTGGTGCTGTTGGGCGAGTGCGGCACCGGTAAAACCCATTTGGCCACCGCCCTCTGCGTCGCCGCCTGCCGGCAGCGGCGCCGGGTGCGTTTCACCACCGCTGCCCATCTCGTCAATGAACTGGTCGAGGCGCGCGAGCAGAACGCCGTTCGCCGCGCCCTCGCCCGCTGGCAGAAGTACGACCTCATCGCCATCGACGAGCTCGGCTACGTACCCCTCGCCGAGGTCGGCGCCGAGTTTCTGTTCCAGGTCATCGCCGAGCGCGCCGAACGCGCGGCCGTGATCATTACCACCAACTTGCCGTTCTCTGAATGGCCGCAGGTGTTTCCCACCCTTCGACTCTGTAAGGCCTTGCTCGACCGCGTCACCGACCGGGCGCACATCATCGAGACCGGACTCGAGTCCTACCGCTTCCGCCGGACCGCCGCCAAACGCGGCCAGGCCGGCGGCTAAACCGCCCTGCGCCGGGGGCCTCCGCTCCGCCCTCCGCCGCCCTCGCGGGCGGCTCCGGGCTCCGCTCCGGCCCCCAGCGCAGCTTTATCAACCCGCCCACGGTGGGGCCAAATTACGTGAGCACGCCAGGGCCAGAAACTATTGACGAACGCACCCCGCCATAAGCGCCTGCGCTCCATCACCCGGCGCGGCTACTATCGCTAACCCAAACGTCGGCGGTCCCAATCCACCCCCCGCAACCACACGAATTTCCCAGTTCCGCCGGCTTGGAAGCTCGCCACGGAGCTTCCTTGAGTCCGCGCGGATATCAGCCGTGGTAGGGCTCAAGCTCAGTTCCGCTGTTGAGCATATCGGCTACTTGCGGCTTGGTCTTGCCGGGACATCACTAAGCATTCAGTTCAGCGGTCACAGGCATCACAGGTACTCTAAAGATGATGCCGCACCCTTCCTGGGACGAGAGCTACGCCTCGGGAGAACTTCCCTGGGACACTGGTGAGCCGGAGCCCACGCTCGTCGAGTTCGTCAGTTCGGGTCGCATTGCGCCAAGCCAGACGCTTGAGATTGGCGCGGGTACAGGAACCAATGCCATTTGGCTGGCGGAGCGCGGCTACGACGTAGTTGGCATCGATGTTGCCTCGCTCGCGGTCGAACGAGCCAAGGCGAAGTTGGATGGTCGCGGTCTGCGTTGCCGTTTCGCCACCATGGACTTTTTGCGTGCGTCCCCGCCCGAGCGTCCCTTCCGCTTCGCCTTCGACCGCGGCTGTTTTCATGTCTTCGATGAACCCGAGGAGCGCGAACTTTTTGCCGCCCAGGTTGCGGCGGCGCTCGTGCCCGGAGGCCTGTGGCTGAGCTTTATCGGCAGCACCGAAGGCAAGCCGCGGGAGGTCGGCCCGCCGCGCCGCTCGGCCCGGGAGGTGGCGATCGCCATCGAACCAGCTCTCGAAATTGTCGAACTGCGTGCCGCCGAGTTCCGCACTCATGATGCCAAGGCGTGGTTCTGCCTCTCACGCAGGCGGCTTTAGCGCGCCAGGAAGATGCAGCGCGGCATGGGCAGCCGATCACTGTGCCCATCGTGCAACAACAATACCGGGGCTTGGTTTAATCCGGCGCCTAGCCGTCGAACGCCCAGCAGAACATCACCGTTCCGCTACGGTTCCAACATTGCCAATGATCGCCGCGCGCACTCCACCATTGAGTTGGCCCAGGTGCTGGTGCGCGATGGCAAGGCAGAGGCGGTATTTGCGCATTTTGCCCGGCGATAATTAACGAGCAGGGCGAGCAGGGAGACCGGCATTACCAGCAAGCACGAAGTGACTGCGTTTTTGGCCTCCGGGCCGCGGCGGAACGGAGCGATGGCGAGCCCGCGGCAGCGGGCGAGATGGCGCGGAATGGAGCGGCGGCCCCGGGGGTTGTGGCCCGCACGGGGCCTGACCCGGAGGTCGAGGCCCGGCCCAAACGCCGCAGCTTCGCGGCCGAATACAAACGGCGCATTCTGCGCGAGGCGGACGCCGCCAAGGCGTGGGGTGAACTCGGAGCGGCTGCGCCGAGAGGGGCTGTACTCGTCGGCGCTGACGGCGTGGCGCAAGGAGCGCGATGCGGCGACCCAAGAGGCGTGTTCGCGGCCGCGCGGTCCGAAGCTGCAGCGCAACCCGCTGGCGGCTGAAAACGACAAGCTGTGCCGCCGCAATCAACGCCTCGAAGAGGATCTGCGCAAGGCGCAGATGGTCATCGAGGTTCAAAAAAAAGTGGCCAGGCTGTTGCGCCCCGCCCGCTCCGAGACGGCGGACAAGGACCCATGATCCTGGCGGCCATCGAAGGTGCTAGCCCGCCGGCACGAGGGGCGCTTCCAGCACTGCCCGCCGGCCCAAGTCCATGCCGCCCTGCTCGACGAACAGGGCCGGAGCCGCGAGCGGCGGGATCAGCTGACCCATCCGCCCTACCAAAAGCCGGAGCTGCTGGCGACCGCGCCCAACCAACTCTGGAGCTGGGACATCACCAAGCTCCGCGGCCCACTCAAGTGGACTTTCTTTTACCTCCACGTGATCCTCGACATCTTCAGCCGCTACGTCGTCGGCTGGCT
>JBOGKM010000002.1:0-32885 GCA_050747745.1 Terriglobales bacterium | reverse complement strand
CGCGGCCAGCGCCGCCAAGTGGCTCGCCAGTTCCTCGCGCAGACGATTTTCATCAGCTCGCATGAGCAGCTCCCTATTCCGTCCGCAGAACCCGCATGGGATCGGCGCGGGCGGCGTGACGGGCGGGAAACCAGGCCGCGGCCAGCGCGACCGAGGCCAGCAGCAGCGCGGCGGCGATCAGGCTGGCCGGATCGAGAGGACTGAGATTGTATAACTGCGAAGCCAGCGCCGGGCGCAGTAGAAACAACCCGGCGCCGCCCGTCAGCAAACCGAAACCTGTCAGCCGCGCTGCTCCGCCCAGCACCAAGCGGTACAGGTCGCCAGGCTGCGCGCCGAGCGCCACGCGCACCGCCAGCTCGCGCTGGCGCTGGCGCACGGCGTAGGCCATCAGACCATAGAGCCCGATGGCAGCCAGCAACAGCGCCAGAATTCCGAACGCGCCGGCCATGGCCGCTGCGCCCTGCGGCTGGCTAGCCCATCTATCACGATAAGCCGCGAGCGGCTGCACGGAGCCGAGCGCCAACTCCGGACTCACTTGCGCCAGCGATTGCCGCACGGCGGGCGCGAGCGCCATGGGATCTCCGCGCGCGGCGCGGATTTCGACAAACAACGAGCTGGCTTCGGGAACCTGTGCATAAGGCAAGTAGAGGCACCGCTTGGGCCGTTCGCCCGGCGTCACCACGTTGGCCACCACGCCTACGATGGTGCGCGGAGAACCTTTGCCAAAATTGGGCCTGATCGCCATGCCCAGCGCTGCGGAGGCTGGGTCTGCCGCCTTCGGCCGCAACTTGCGTGCGAAGGCCTGGTTGATGACCACCACTGGCGCGGCTCCCGCTCCATCACTCGCGGTGAAGGCACGGCCCTGCAGCACAGGGATGCGCAAGGCCTGGAAATATTCCGGCGTGATCGCGGACCACTCAAACCCAAATGGATGCGCCGCCTGCAGTGAGATGCGCCAGGAGTTGCCCGACCACGGCATCTCCAGACTGGCGCTCGCTGCCGCCACACCCGGCAGGGTTTGCACGCGATCCAGAAATGCGCCAAATACCTGCGGCCGACGTGCGAACGGCATCGCTTCCGGCAGCGTCAGACGCGCGGTGAGCACCTGCCGCGGGTTGAAGCCGGGATTTTCACGCGCCAACTGCAGCAGGCTACGGCCCAGGAGCGCAGCCGCACCCACCAGCACCAGGGCAAGTGCAATTTCAGCCGCCACCAATACGCTGCGCCCCTGCCGTGCGCAGGAAGCGCCGCGACCGCAGCGCGCCGCTACCCACGCCGGCCAGGCGCCGAACAGCACCGCAGCGGCAACGGCGAGAGCAGCCGTGTAGCCCCAGACCGGCGGACCCCATGCCGGGTTGAGTCCGGGCGAGTTGATCTGTTGGCTGACAACGCGCACAAGCGGCCAAGCCAGCGCCACCCCCAGAGCGCAGCCTGCTGCGGTCAGAACTACGACTTCGCCCAGCACAGTCGCGGCAAGCTGGTGCGGCCGCGCGCCGAGCGCGGCGCGCGTGCGCAGCTCGGGCAGGCGCACCAGGCCACGCGCCAAGCCCAACCCGGCCAGGTTGGCGCAAGCGATCAGCAGCACCATTGCTGCTGCCGCCCACAACTCGTGGAGCTCATCTGCCGGCGGGTCCACCATGGCGGCGTGCAACCCGAAGACCCACGCATTTGGGTAAACGTCGCTGACTCCGCGTCTGCCGCGGTAGAGGGCGGAAACGCGGTCCAGATCGCGGGCCGCCGCGGCTGCGGTCACGTCTGGACGCAGGCGGCCGATGGGCTGAAGGAACATATGGTCCCGCGCCTCGACCTGACTCTTCCGGCCCGCTTGCGGTTCGGCCCAAATGGCGGTGGTGATCCAGTAGTCTTCCACTTCGCCGGGCAGAAACACGAACCCGCGCGGCGCCACGCCTACTAGCGTGTATTCCTTGCCTGCCAGGTTTAGTGTCCGCCCTAGCGCAGACACGCGCCCGCCGAAACGGCGCCGGAACAGCGCCGCGCTGATCACGATGGCGTCGTTTCCGGCATCGGCGCCAGGCCTGTTTTCGCCGGGCAGGAAGAACCGGCCCGCCGCGGGGCGGATGCCGAGCAACTGAAACAGATTCGCGGAAACCACCAGGCCGTTCACGTGCACCGGCTTGCCGCCACCCGTGAGTGCTCCATCGGTACCACCCCAGGCGGCAATGCCGCTGAATGTGTGGTTGTGCTCGCGCCAGGCGAGGAACAGCGGATAAGAGACCGGCGAGCAACAGGCAGATTCCTGGCCATCAATGGCAACAAGCTGATGGGGTTGCACGTAGGGCAACGGGCGCAGCAAAAAGGCCCAGGCCACGCTGAACATCGCCACGTTGGCGGCGATGGCGAGCGCGAGCGTAACGATGACCGCGGCGGCGTAGCCGGGCGCGTGCCGCAACCCGCGCCAGGCATAGCGGAGATCGCGCGCCCATTCTTCGATCCATGCCCCGCGCCGCGCGTCACGCCAGAGCATGCGGATTTGCTCCTCCCCTCCCAGTTTCAGCCGCGCCGCCCGCCGCGCCGTCTCCGCGCTCATGCCCCCACGCTCGAACTCGGCCCGCAACGCCTCGAAGTGCTGGGCCAGTTCCTCGCGCAGCCGTTTTTCGTCAGCCACGGCCGCCACCCTCCAGCACCCGCGCCATCAGCGCCGCCATCTGTTGCCACCCACGCGCTTCTTCCGCCAACTGCTTGCGCCCGCGCGGGGTGAGCTCGTAGTATCGCGCCCGCCGGTTGTTCTCGCTCGCGCCCCATTCCGACCGAATCCAGCCACGCTGCTCCAGCCGCAGCAAGGCTGGATACAACGTGCCCTGGTTGATCAGCAGGAGGTCTTCCGAGACCTGCTCGATGCGCCGGGCGATGCCGTAGCCGTGCAGCGGACCCAGCGAGTCCAGCGTTTTCAGCACCAGCAGATCCAGCGTGCCGCGCAGCAGGTCGGCCCGGTTGCCGCCCATCCATCCCTCCTTTAGGAAACCAACAGGTGCAGTGTAGGCGGCCCCATGTAGAAAGTCAACACGTCATCGCACTGGTGCGAATGCAACCCGCCACCTTTGTGCCCTCTTCTCAAAGGGGCAGCCACTCACATGCCGGTAATCACCGAACGGCGCGTCCATCATCGCCCGCGGCCACACCTGCCTGCTCATACGCCGGGCGCGACCGTGCAGGCAGTGGGCAACGGCGTCATCACAGGTGCGGCCGACGATGATCCTTCCGCGATCGGTACCTACGCCAGTGCCGGAGCCGCGTTTGGGCCCGGCATTCTGTGGTCTGCTCCGGCTGTGTTGCCGCTGGCGGCCGTCATTATGTATCTGGCCGCCAAGGTCGGCCACGTCGCCGGCGTCGGGCTGGCCACGGTAATCCGGCTGCATTACCCCCGTTGGCTTCTCGTCACCGTGGTGGCCGGCATGGTGGTCGGCAATATCGTGGAAGCTGCCGCGGATTTGGGCGGCATTGCCGCCTCGCTCCATCTGCTGACGCCCATGGCCGAATTGTTCTGGATTGTGCCTGTAGCAGTGGCCATCCTAGCCGTTCAGGTGATGGGTTCGTACATATGGATCCGAAACGTGTTCCGCTGGCTGGCGCTGGCATTGCTGGCTTACATCGGCTCGGCGCTGCTGGCGCACCCCAGTGCGCTCGAAGTCATCAAATCCACTCTGCTGCCCCACATTCACTGGAGCCGCGGCTATGTCGCTGCGCTGGTGGCAATGATCGGAAGCTCAGCATCGCCCTATCTGTATGGCTGGCAAGCAAGCCAACAAGTCGAGGAAGACATTTCCATGGGACGCCGCCGCCTGAGCGATCGCGTCTCGACCACCTCGGCGCTGACGCTCAAAGCGCTGGCTTGGGACGTGGCGGTGGGTATGTTCTTTTCCTGCGTGGTTATGTACTTTATCCTTCTATCCACTGCGATCACGATTTATCCGGTGCGCTTTGGCAGCATTCACACGGCCGCACAGGCAGCGCAGGCGCTGGCGCCGCTGGCCGGGCACTCGGCTGGCATCCTGTTTGCGGCAGGCGTAATCGCGGTCGGCATTCTGGCTATCCCGGTCATGACCACGGGCGCCGCTTACCTCGTCTGTGACGCCATGCGATGGAAAAGCGGCCTTTCGGCGCGCCCGCGCCAAGCGCCGCAATTCTACTGGATCATTGCCGCGGTCATGGCCGTAGCGGCGGCACTGAATTTTGTGGACACCAACCCGATTCATGCCCTGATAGCGGCGGGCCTGCTGCAAGGCTTTCTGGAACCTGGCCTGCTCCTGGTGCTACTGTTGGTCACCTGCAATCCGAAGATCATGGGCCGCTGGACCAACTCCCGCTTGGTCACCGCTCTTGGCTCGCTCGCCCTGCTGGCGGTGACCGCGGCGGTCGTAACGTTGTTGGTGATGCTCAGGCGCTGAGGGCGGCCAGAAAATCTTCGGCAACGCGGGCGGCTTCGAAGCGCCGCACACGCGCGCTGCCGGACGCCGCCATGGCGAGGCGGGTGTTGCCGTCCTCGAGCAGGTTTTGGAGCTGTTCGGCCAGCGCCGCTGCATCGCCCGGCGGAAACAGCCGTCCGCAATCCGCCACCACTTCCGGAATGGCGGCGGCCCGCGCTGCCACGATTGGCAGCCCTGCCGCCATCGCCTCCAGCAGCACGATGCCGAATCCCTCCTGGCGGCTGGGCAGACAAAACACGTCCGCATTGCGGTACTCGACCGCCAGCTCGCCGCGGGCAACATGCCCGCAAAAGTGCACGCGATCTCCGAGGCGCAGCCGTGCCGCCAGCCGTTGCAACCGCTTCCGTTCCGGCCCGTCGCCCACCACCCGCAAGTGCGCCGCTTCCGGCAGGCGCACAATTGCCCGCAGCAGCGTGGCTACGTCTTTGCGCGGATACAGATGAGCCACGCACAAAATCACCGGCCGCGTGTGCGGCAGGACTCGCGCGGCCGCAATCTCGCCTTGCCAAGCGTCTACGTCCAGCAGTTCGGGCACAATCCGGATCTTTTCCGCGCCAACGCCGTAGCGCCGCTGCAATGCCGCGGCTGCGTAGCGGCTGGTTGCGATTACCCGCCGCGCCTGGCGCACCCGCAGTCGCTCCAGGCGCGCCGCCACTTCCAGCCGCGCCCGCACCCAGCCGTGCTCGAATTGCATCTCCTCCGCGATAACGCCTTTGATCGCCGCCACGCCCGCTGCGGGAAGCAATAGGCCGTCCAGATCAAAGCCGACCACGACCGCCTCGGCAGGCAGTCGCAATCGTTGCCGCAGCCGCCAGTTGAACCATAACCGCCGCCATAGCGCCGGGGATGCCTGCGCGGGCGCGGCCATCTCGACTTCATGGCCCAGCGCGAGCAACGCCCGGCGCAGCGCCGCTATGCCTATGAAGGTCCCGCTTCCTTGGCGCACATTGGCCGGCGTGGCGCTAATGAAAGTGAGGCGGGCGGGCGCGGCCACTTGCGTCACTGCCTGGTCCACTATCCGATTATGCCAGCCCGGTCCGGACGCGGTCGCAAAAAGGCGCCCGCGCTAGCGGGCGCCCGTCATCTGCCGGCACTGGAGGCCAGCGTGACCGGCGCTGCCCCCGCCGCGGCCAGCCTGCGGTTGAACGCCGCCAGCGGCCCCGTCTGAATCGCCTGGAAATTCGCCAGCACTTGCCGCAACTGCGCCTGCAGCGCATGGAACACGCCGTAGGTTTGATCGGTTGGCCGGGCATCATAGCTGCCCTCGATCACGCCCATCAGATGCCCGATACGATTGTTGAGCTTGATGGGGAAGTTGAGCGGATCCTCGCTGGCGTGGCTCTTGGTCTGATAAATCGTGGTTTCGATGCCAGTGAGCTGATTGACGAGCGCCTCGGCGTCCGCCTGCAGCGAGGCGTCGTGCGCCGCCCGGTTCTGAATCTGCCTGCGTAGCGCCCGCACGTCGATCACCGCTTGGTTGGCACGGCTTTCGGCGCGCACCACTTGCTGATCCAGATCGAATTCCGCCTGCAAATCCGCCTGGGTGGCGGGCGAATGCGGATTGCGCAGCACCCGGAAGCTCACCGCTTGCGGCGCGCCGCCATCCACGCTCACCCCGGCCGTGTAGGCGCCCGGCAGCGCGATGGGGCCATTGGTGATATTGGCGCTCCACAGCACCATGCCCTTGAATGTCGTCGCGCCGGGATAGCGCAGATCCCAGGTGAACTGATCAATGCCGGCTTTGGTAGCCGGCGCTGCCGGCCCGCGGCGGAAGAAGCTCACCTGCGCCGCCGGCTTTTGTCCCGGCGCGCGGCTGCTATAGGTGTTGACGATCTTTCCGGCGGCATCGCGGATGGTGATCTTCACCCGCCGCGCCCGCTGCGGCAGGTAATAGTCGAGAATGAGCCCGCCGCCGCCGCGCGCCGCATCCCGCGGCTGGAACACATGCGGCGCCCCGGCCACGGTCACCGCGGGCGTGAGCTGGCGTAAAACGTCCATATTGCGCAGCGCCCAGAAGCCGCGGCCCATGGTCGAAATCACAATGTCGTGCGGCGCCAGCGCAATGTCGGACACCTGCTCGTCGGGCATGTTCAGCCGCAGCGGCTGCCAGTGATCGCCGTTGTCGAAGGAGATATAGATACCGTGTTCGGTGCCCGCGTACAGCAGCCCCGGGCGCTTCAGGTCGGCGCGCACCGCATGCACGTAATCGCCGGGCGCGATGCCGTTGACGATTTTGGTCCAGGTCTTGCCAAAATCGGTGGTGCGGAAAATGTAGGGCGCGCGGTCGTCCTGCAGGTAACGCTCGACCGCGGCGTAGGCCGTGCCCGCCGTCGTCGGCGAGGCGTCAATCAGGCTCACCCGGCCCAGATGCGGCATGCCCGGCGGGGTCACGTTGGTCCAGCTCTTGCCGCGATTCCGCGTTATGTAGATGAGCCCATCGTCCGATCCCGTCCAGATCACCCCCGGCACTTTATGCGAGGGCGCAATGGTGAAGATGGTGGCATAAATTTCCGGCCCGTTCATGTCGTGCGTGATCGGGCCGCCGCTGTCTCCCAGCGTCTTGGGATCGTGCAGCGTGAGATCCGGGCTGATTTTGGTCCAGCTCTGGCCTTCGTTGGTGGTCATCCACAAATGCTGCGAGGAGGTGTACAGGATGTGCGGGTCGAAGTTGTCGAACACGATCGGGAACGTCCACTGCCAGCGCTCCGGCAGCGCTGCGGAGGGCTCGCCCGAAAAAAAGCGGGGGTAAGGTTCCACGTCGCGGCACTCGCCCGTACGCCGGTCGCAACGCGACAGCAGCGCACCCTGGCTGCCGGCATAAAAAATATTGGGATTGAGTGGGTCGGGCGCGATGTAGCCGCTCTCGCCGCCGCCCACGCCGTAGCCTGCCGCCCACATCCCGCTGCCGCCAAAGCGCCGCGGCGGCGTGCTCTGAACGCAGATGGTGCCATCGTCCTGCTGCGCCCCGCACACCTGGTAGGGATCATCCTTGGTCAGCGCCACGTGATAGAGCTGCGCGGTGGAGTACGTTTCCGGACTCCAGGTCTGGCCGCCGTTGGTGGTCACCGTGGCGCCGCTGTCGTTGCTCACCACCATGCGCTGATCGTTGCTGGGATCAATCCATACGCCATGCGTGTCGCCGCCGCGCACCCGCTTCCAGGTTACGCCGCCGTCGGTGGACCGGTAAAAGCCCACGTTGCCCCCGTACACCGTGTTCTTCTTCTGGGGGTCCGCCACGATGTCGCTGAAGTAAAACGCCCGCTGCCGCAGCGTGTCCTGGCTGTTGACGCGCTTCCAGCTCGCCCCGGCATCGTCGGAGCGGAACACCCCGCCGTCGCGCGCCTCCACCAGCGCATAGAGGCGATGCGGATCCACCGGGCTGACGGTGATGCCGATCTTGCCGATAATGCCCTTGGGCATGCCCGGATTGCGCGTGATCTCGGCCCAGGTATTGCCGCCATCGGTGGATTTGAACAGTCCGCTGCCCGGCCCGCCGCTCGACATGCCCCACGAAACACGCCACGCCTGCCACAGCGCTGCATAGATCACTTGCGGATTTTTGGGATCCAGCGCCAGATCAATCGCGCCCGTCTGGTCGTTGCGGAACAGAATCTTCTTCCACGTCCGCCCGCCGTCGGTGGATTTGAACACCCCCCGCTCCGGATTCGGCGCCGAAGGATGGCCCAGAGCGGCCACGTAAACCACGTCGGGATTGCTCGGATCCACCCGGATGCAGGAGATGATCTGCGTATCCGTCAGGCCCACGTGTTGCCAAGTCTTGCCGCCGTCAGCGGTCTTGTACACGCCGTCGCCCTGCATGATGTTGCCGCGCAGCGCGCTCTCGCCCATGCCGACGTAGACGATATCGGGATTGGAGGGCGCCACCGCGACCGCGCCCACCGACGAGCTGTGCAGCCAGCCGTCGGTCACCGGCTTCCAGGTAAAGCCGCCGTCGGTGGTCTTCCACAAGCCGCCGCCGGTCGCGCCGGTGTAATACTCCAGCGGCCGCAGCGCCGATCCTTGGCTCGATAACGACCGCCCCGCCCGCTCGGGCCCCAGGTTCACCCAGCGCAGATTGTGAAACAACGTGGCCGGATACGGTGACTGCGCCACCGCCATGAGCGGCAGGCAAGCGGTGAGGGCGAGCAGCAAAGCGCGTTTCATCGCGCTAGCATAGCGCAACACAGTTGCCTGTTGCCAGTTGTCAGTTCCCAGTCGCCGGCGCCTTTCCCCCCAGCAGGTACTTCCCGTACCAGGCCAGGTACCGCCGATCAACGTCGCGCTGGAAGCTCGGACGGCTGATGCCGTGCCATTGGCCCGGATACAGCACCAGCTCGGTGGGCACGCCAAGCGTCTTCAGCGCCTCGTACATCTGCTTGTTGCCCACCTTGGGCACGTTCATGTCCAGCGTGCCGTCCAGATAGAGCGTGGGCGTCTTGATGCGGTTGGCGTGCAGGAAGGGATAGCTGATCTTCTGATAAATCGCCCACCCCTTGGCGGTCCACGGCGGCCCGATCTCGTGGTTATACTGCTGCACGTATTCGTCCACCCCGTACAGCGCCACCGTAAAACCGGTCCCGGCGCCGCAGGTCGCCGCCTTGAAGCGCGGGTCGGAGGCGATCATGTAATCGGTCGAGATGCAGCCGTAGCTCCAGCCTCCTACGCCCAGCCGCTGGGGATCGGCAATACCGCTCCGGATCGCCCAATTCACGCCCGCTTCCAGGTCCTTTTCCTCCAGATCGCCCCAGTTCCCCGCGATCGCCTGCGAGTACGCCTGTCCGCGCCCATTGCTGCCGCGGTAGTTGACGTTGAGCACGGCGTAACCATGGGCAGCGAAGATTTGATCCTCAAAGCTGAAGTTGTAGCTGTTTTGCCCCGTTGGCCCGCCGTGAATGCGCAAGAGAAACGGCACCCGCGTCGCCGTGTGATAGTCTACCGGCAGCGTCAGGATACCGTGCGCCACGTTGCCATCGCTGGCCGTAAACGACACCCCGCGCACGTGGCCCAGCTCCAGCTGCGCGAACAGTTTGTCGTTTTGATGGCTCAACTGCCGCACCTGCCCGGCGCCGATGGCGTAAATTTCGTTCGCCTTCTGCGGATACCCCACCACCGCCGCCTCGCACCCCCCCGCGCTGGTAAATCCACTGGCCACGATCGGCGGCGTGAGCAACCGGGTCTCGCTCCCGTCGTTCACGCTGAAACGCGCCGGATAGGAGGAACGATCGTCGGTCACCGCGACCCAAATGCCGCTGCCGTCGGGCGTGAAACGCGGCTGCCGCACGGCGCGGTCAAAGCCGGGATTGAGCACCCGCGGCGCGCTGCCTCCATCCGCCGCCACCAGCGCCAGCCGCGGCATGGCGTAGTAAAACACCGGCGGCGCAGTGCTCTTCAGAAATGCGATCCAGCGTCCATCCGGCGACCAGGCCGGATGCCCGTTGGCGTAAAAGCTCTCGGGCGTAAGCTGCTTGGCTACCGCGCCCGGCCGCACGTCCATGACGTAGAGCTGGCCGGTGTTCTCCCGGTCCGGATGCGGATCGTGGTTGCTGAAAAATGCGATCCGCCGGCCGTGGGGCGACCAGGCGGGATTGCTCTGATCGTAGGCCGCCGCGGTGAGACGCGTCATTTTGTGCGTGGCCAGGTCAAATATATAGATATGGGTCTTGCGTCCGGTTAGATAGCCGATGCGGTCCGCCTCGAACAGATAGTGATCGATCACGACCGGCATCGGCGGCTGCGCCTTCCCATGATGGGTGCGCCGGTAAATTTGCGCGGCCGACGGATCCTCAATCACCAGCGCCAGCTTGCGGCTGTCGGGCGACCACACGAAGCCGTGCAGATCGCCGGTGACCGCGGTCAACTGCACCGCTTCCCCGCCCTGCCGGTTCAGCAGCCAGACCTGGTTGCCCTGCGCCGGCCCCGGCCGCCCCGACATAAAGGCCAGGTATTTGCCGTCCGGCGACCAACGCGGCGAGGACTCCGAGCTGTTGGCCGAATCGGTCAACTGCAGGTTCTGGCCGCTGCCGAAGTTCGCTTCCCAGATGTGAGACACGTGCCGGTCCTTTTTCACATCCACCGAGCTCACCACATATGCGACCCAATGCCCACCGGGCGAGCATTGCGGATCGCTCACCGAGCGGATTGCCGATAGATCGTTGACGCGCAGCGGTCGCTGCACCGGTGGCGTTTGAGCCATGGCGCAACCTGCCGCCACGGCCAGAAGGAGCAGCACACGTTTGGTCATGGCCGAAAGTATAGCTGACTGCTGCCCGATTGTCAGCGGGTTCGTCGGCGTCCGCGTTACGCCTGCGCCTCTGGCTTCCCGGCATGGATGCACGCTGGCGCGCAAGCTGCCATGTCCGTTGAGCACGCAGCTTTATGCCGCCGCCGCGAGCCATTGAGGTATCGCTGCGCGACACATTCACAACGGCGCTGGCTCATCGCAGTTGCTAAGCTTCTGATACTCCCCTCGCCGCGACCCACCCCGGAGGCCATGCCACTACATAGGTGGCACTACTGGCACTAGGGCTATTACCACAATTGGCCAAACGTGGGGCTTGACAATGTATACCGACAGCTTTATATCTAATGCATTGTAATATCACTGCATGAGCTTAATGCGGGGAGAGTATCATGTCCAATCGTGCGATGTTGTGCTGCGCCGCGCGGATTGCTACAGTTGCCGCCGCCGCTCTGTTGATTGCCGGCCTGCTGGCCGCACAAACCAACTCCACTGGCGCCGTTTCCGGCACCGTCACTGATCCCAGTGGCAGGGTCATCCCCGGCGCGGTCGTCATCTTGAACCAAAAAGCTACCAACCTCAATTCCCCCACCACCACCGACGCCAAGGGCAGCTTCGTGTTCACCGCGCTGCAGCCTGGTACCTATTCGCTGTCGGCGGTGGCCAAGGGCTTTTCCACCACGCACCAGAACGTCATCGTGCGCGTCAATCAGGTGACCAACGCCAACTTCAAGCTGCGGATCGGCGCCGCCGCGCAAACCGTGGAAGTAACCGGCTCTGCCGGCACGGTGCAGGTGAATACGGTCACGGCCACTGTGGGCGGCACCATCACCGCGCAGCAGATCAAAGATCTGCCGCAGATCGGGCGCAACTTCCTCGATCTCGCCCAGCTCCAGCCCGGCGTGCAATTGATTGATGGCGGCAACTTCGATCCCACCAAGAACGGCTTCGCCGGGCTCTCCGTCCAGGGCGCCGAGGGCCGCACCACCGAGATCAACGTCAATGGTGCCGACATCACCGATCAGACCGTCGGCACCACGGTCATCAACCTCCCCGACAACTCCATCCACGGCTTTCAGGTTAGCCAATCCTCCGGCGACACGTCCTCGGATATCGGCAATACCGGCCAGGTCAACATCACCACCGACGCCGGCACGAACGAGCTCCACGGTGACGCCTTCGCCAACTATCGCAGCGCCCGTTTCGCCGCCAACCCCACCTTGGCGCCCACCAAGCCGCCCTTCGTCCAGAACCAGGACGGCCTCTCGCTCGGCGGGCCGCTGTGGAAAAACAAACTGTTCTTCTTCGTCAGTGGCGAGCGCTATTACCGCAACGCCTTCTCCGCGGTGGACACGCCCGACTTCCCACAGTACAACGCCTTCTACGCAACTCCCGGCTTTGAAAAAGACGCCGACGCCCGCGTGGATTGGACCATCACGCCCAGCCTCAAGGCGTTCTATTACTTCACCCACGGCAGCAACCGCCTGATCCCGCCTTCTGTGGTCGGCGGCACTTCACTGCAGCCGTTTACCAATGAGGACGTCTCGAACCTCAACGACGTCTCCGTGACCTGGACCCACAATCGTTGGACGCATACCTTCCATTACGATCATCTGGGATTTTTTAACCACATCTATAGCCAGCCGCTGACGGGCGCGCCCAACATTCCAATCGACATCGCTTTCAGCGATACCGGCGAGTCGTTCGGCCCTAACCTGCTGTCGCCCCAGCACACCTTCCAGATCGACGACGAGTTCAAGTACGACGGCAGCTTCTATTTCGGCAACCATACCCTCCGCTTTGGCGTCGAGTACAATCACATCGCCAGCGTGGTTTATGCCGCTTTCTTCGCCCAGGCGCCGGAGGTGACGCCGGCGGTTTCCAACGGCCCGGTTGACGGTTTGTCCGCTGACGACCCCCTCAACTATGCCCCCGAGTCGGTCACGTTCGGCAACGGCCAGGGCTACTTCTCCAACCTCGCCGTCCACGGCAATCCTTACGGCGGCGCGTTTAACCGCCGCAAAACCGCATACATCACCGACACCTGGAAGGCGTTGCCCAATCTGACCATTGACTACGGCGTCCACTATGAACGCGATCCCGGTGAAGTCAACACCGATCTGGTTCATCCCACCGTCCTCGGCGCTGCCTTCCCCAACCTGGCGCATGCGGCCTCGATTCCCAACAATTTTTCGCCAACTCTCGGTATCGCCTGGCAGCCGACCAGCCGAGGCGATTGGGTGATCCGCGCCGGTGCGGGCATGTACTACGAAAACAACATCTGGAACAACGTGCTGTTCGAGCGCTCGAACTATTTCAGCGATGCCATTGCCCCTTCGTTTCCCTTCACCAATGGCTCGCCGGTCACAACCCCGCAAGGCACCTGCGTTTTCCTGTGTTCCGGCTCGGGAGAAAACCTGACCACGCAGTCCATAGGTCAGCTCGAGCCGGCTTTGCTCAGCGCGCAAGCTGCGCTGCAGAGTGGCTACGCCGCACTCGCTGCCAACGCCGCCAGCCAGCCTGATACCATCCTTGGCCCCGTGGCGGGCACGACTCCTGGCGTGAGCAGCGCGCCGGGCACCAACTACAGCGGAAATCCGCTCTTTGATGACACCTACCGCACGCCCTACTCGGTGCAGCTCAACTTCGGCGTTCAGCATCAGTTGGCGCCTGGTGCAGTGGTTTCGGTAAATCTTATCGACAACCGCGCCTATGACCTGCTCATGATCCAGGATCAGAATATGGTCGGCGATGCCAACTACCTCAACCAGGCGGCTGCGATTGCCGCCATCAACGGCGCCGCGGCCGATCTGGGCGTGACCCCAAGCGCCAGCGCGCAAACCACGGTCCAGAACATGCTCAACGCCGCCGTGGCCGGTCAGACCTACACCCCTGCCGGCGGCGAGGCTACTCCGATCACCGACGGCATCATCCAAAGCGAGCTGCTCAGCAACAGTTCCGGCATCTCCCTCGGGGGCGGCGCAAACACCACCTACGGAGCGCCCAGTTACGCCTTTGGCGGCATCAATCCCAACTTCGGCCAGCTCTCTACCGACCGTAACCTGGGCGAGTCCGATTATCGCGCCCTGCAGGCGCAAATGCTGTTGAGAAATATCAGCGGCATGAGCCGCCTGCACGTCGCCAGCCTGACCATCAGCTATGCCCTCGGCCGGCTGGACGCCAACGAGTTCTCCGGATCCTTTGCGGGTCCGGTTATCGATACCGCTGATCCCCGCTATTTCTATGGCCCCAACGGCTACGACCGCACCCAGCAGCTCAGCATCGGCGGCGTGTTCAACCTGCCCTGGGGGGTGCGCTTCGCTACGGTGAACCACTTCGAGAGCGGCCTATCGCAGACTCTGACGTTGGCCAACACCGGTCTGGGGCCAGGTGAGATCTTTACCGACGACTGGCTTGGAAGCGGCACCGCCGCGTTCGGCACGGCCCAGCCCATACCGGGCACCCAACTGGGAGCATTTGACCGTAACATCAGCTCGCCCGCGCAACTGCAAAACCTGATCAACGCCTACAATTCCAGCCACGCCGGTACGCTCACACCGGCTGGCAACGCGCTGCTCAAGGCCGGGTTGATGACCCAGGCCCAGATGAGCGCCCTCGGCTTGGTCATGCCATCTATCAATGTCGGTGTTAATCCTGATGAGCTCATGACCGACTCCTTCCTGGATACGGATATCACGCTCGCCAAAGCTTTTCACGTCTACGGTGATCGCTTCACCATTACACCCGAGATTGACTGCTTCAATCTGTTCAACGTCGGCAACTATGACCCTCCAGGGAACGTGATCAGCGGGGCTCTCGGCACTGGCTTTACTCCACCGACGTCCGGAACCTACGGCACCGTCGATTCCGTCACCAACACTACGCCGTTCAACCAGGCCAACAAGTTCGGCCTCAACACGGGCGTGTTCGCGGCCGGCATTCCGCGTGCCTTCCAGGGCCGTATCGACTTCACCTTCTAGGGAAGTGAGCGCGAGACGCGAAAGGCGGCAGGGCGGTCCCCTGCCGCCTTTTTTTGTGTCGCGTGCATGCTACTATCGCCGCATGCTTCGTGCTGCTCTTTTGGCCGCATGTCTCGTACTCACCACTACGGCCCAGGCGCCCAATTTTGCCCATCTTGGCCGCCAAGCAGTATCCGAGCTCGCCTCCGGCCAATTCGCGGCGGTCGAGAAGCAGTTCGAACCTCAGTTCGCGGCTACCACCTCCGAGCAACTGCTGGAAGTCGCCTGGATGCATCTCGGAGTGACACTTGGCCACTTCATCAAGATCACCAACACCGTTGCTGACCCCTATCACGGCCAGCAACTGGTTGTAGTCACCTGCCAAATGCAAAAAGGCGCGTTGGAGGTGCAATGGACCTTTGACGCTCAGGGCCGCATCAGCGACCTGCATTTTCACTAGCTCAAGCCTGCCTCGCGACCTGACGATAACGCACAGGTGACCCCCGCTACGGCCATAGTGCCTTCCCCCAGCATCGAGACGCTGCCTCAGGCGGTTGCCATAGCCGCCAACCAGTCAGAAAGCCTGGGCGAAGCCCTCCGTGCCGCTCTGGAAGCCGTTTGCACCGCCACCGGATGGCCTCTGGGCCATGCCTGCGCGCTCTCGCCCGCCGCCGCTGATTTCTGGCAGGGCGCCGAAGGCGAAGCCTACGCCGCCGTGCGCACCCTTACCGGACCCGACGCAGCTCCCGCCTCAACTCTGCCCGGACGCGTCCGTTTCACTGCCCGCCCTGCCTGGATTGCCGATCTGACCCGCAGCAGCGCTGACAGCCGCGCGCCGGTGTTGCTGGCCGCCGGCCTCCATTTCGCTTTTGCCCTTCCGGTGCTGGCTGATGGCGGCGTTGCCGCCGTGCTCGAGTTCTTCGCCTCTGCCAGTCCCGCTCCCGACCCGCACCTGCTGCGCCTGCTGGGCCAGGTGGGGCGCCAACTGGGGCGTGTGGCCGAACGCCAGGCGCGCCAGTCGCGCCTCGAGCACGATGCCTCCCACGATCCCCTCACCGGTCTGGCGAATCGCACCCTGTTCTTGCATTGTCTCTCGCGTGCGCTCGCCCGCGGCCGTCGCAGCGCCCGCTCCGGCTACGCCGTGCTCATGCTCGACCTCGACCGCTTTCATCTGGTCAACGATAGTCTCGGCCACGGCGCCGGTGATCAGCTTCTCTTGCTGGTCGCCGAGCGGCTGGCGCACGCGCTGCGTTCCAGCGACCTGATTGCCCGCGGCGGTCCCAGCGCCGGCGATGTCGGCACGCTGGCGCGCCTGAGCGGCGATGAGTTCACCGTCCTGCTGGAAGATCTCGCCAGCGAGCGCGACGCCCTGCGGGTGGCCGCGCGTCTTCAGGAATGCCTGGCCCCGCCGCTCACCCTCGCCGGCCGTCAATTCTACGTTACCGCCAGTATCGGTATCGCCTGCGGCACCGATGAATCGGATGCTGCACACGTGTTGCGCGACGCCGATCTGGCCATGAACCGCGCCAAGGCCCTGGGCGGGGCCCGCGCCGAGCTATTTGATCAGGCCCTCCACGCCGCCGCGCTCACCCGCATGCACCTGGAGACTGATCTGCGCCAGGGACTCTCGCAACAGCAATTCCTGCTCCACTACCAGCCCATTGTTTCCCTCGGCGATGGTTCCGTTACCGGCGTCGAGGCGCTGGTGCGCTGGCGCCGCGATGGCCGCGAGCTGCTCTATCCCGCCGATTTCATCGCCGCCGCCGAGGACACCGGCTTGATTCTGCCCTTAGGACTGTGGGTGCTGCGCGAAGCCTGCCTCGCCGCGCGCCTTTGGCGGCGCGAGCTGCAGCATCCGTTTACTCTCGGCGTGAACCTCTCCGCGCGCCAGTTTACCCAGCCCGATCTTTCCGCCCAGGTCGAGCACATCCTCGCCGACACCGGCATGGAACCCGCTGCCTTGCGCCTGGAAATCACCGAAAGCGCGCTGCTGGGCGGCCGCGGCGGTAATGGCCTCGAGCAGGCCAGCTCCACTCTCGCCCAACTCAAATCCCTGGGTGTGCAGATCGGCATTGACGATTTCGGAACCGGCTATTCCGCCCTCAGCTACCTGCAGCACTTTCCCCTCGACCTCGTCAAGATTGACCGCTCCTTTGTCGCGCAACTGGGCGGCGAACGCGACAGTCAGGCGATCATCAAAACCATCCTCGACCTGGCCCGCAACCTTAATCTGCAAGCCGTGGCCGAAGGGGTCGAAACCGAAGCTCAGGCCGCGCTCTTGCTCGCCCTCGGCTGCCCGCTCGCCCAGGGCTATTACTTCGCCCGCCCCATGGACGCCGCCCACTTGCGCAACTATCTTGTCCGCGCCGCTTAGCACGGTACCGGCCCCGCCGCTATCGCCGCTTCCGGAAAAACCCCTGCACCAGCTCGCCGCACTCCAGCGCCCGCACCCCCGCGCTCACCCTGAACCTATGGTTCAGCGCCGGATGCTGCGCCAGCGATGGCGCCGATCGCACCGCCCCCGCCTTGGGCTCGTCCGCGCCGTACACCAGCCGCGCGATGCGCGACTGGATTAGTGCCCCCACGCACATCAGGCAGGGCTCGATGGTCACGTACACCGTCGCCCCGCTCAGGCGATGATTCCCCGCTCTCCACGCGGCTTCCCGCAGCGCCACAATCTCGGCGTGCGCGCTCGGGTCCACCTCCAGCAGCGTGCGGTTGTACCCCCGCCCCAGCATCTCCCCGTTCTGGGCCACCACCACCGCACCTACCGGCACTTCCCCCGCCAGCTCTGCCGCCCGCGCCAGCTTCAGCGCCTCTTCCATCCAGGCGCTGTCGGCCGCCGCCTGGGCTTCCCCTCCTAGGCGTATTTCAGCCAACGCTGCCGCTCGGCCGGCCTGGGCCGTTTCCCGGTCATGAGAATGCCCGCGCGGTAGATTTTTGCCCTGATCTTCGTGCATCCCAGAAACGTCGTGATCACCAGCGCCGGCGACAGAACCACGCTCAGCGTGCTGGTGGATTCATCATGACCGTAAACGACAGGTAAATCGATACCGGCAACACCATGGTCCGCGGCAATTGCTTTTCTCGATCCTCTCGCAGTCGATCGCGCCCGTGGACATCGCAATATTATTGCAGTACCCCGAACCGTTTGCCATATCCGGTCAGCTCGAGGTAACCATCCCCGCCGTTGGATAACTCGACCGCCCCCTCCCAGTAATTCACCCCGATCGCCCCCGCCCGGATCTCCTGATCTTCCACCACCGGCTGCACGGTAAAGCTCAGCCCCATTCGCGGCACCCTCACCCGCCATCCCACCGGGTATTTGTGCCACCACTGTATCGGCGTCATCGTAAAATCCGCCGCCCGCAAATGCACCGCCGCGCCCCCGCGCGGCCGCCACGTCCCCGCCGAGTGCGGATCGCGCCGCCCATCCTTCAGCCGCAGCTCGTACAGCATTAAATCCCCGCCCGCCAGGTGCAGCCCCATCCAGTCCCAACCCTGCTGATCGGGCGCCAGTTGATCGGTGGCAAATTCGTGGTCCATCCACGCCAGCCCCGACACGGCTCTACCGTCCACGCTCCCGCTCACCTCCAGGTGCGGAAACGAGTAATAGTACGACGCTTCGCCCGGCGCGCTTCCCTTCTGGCTCCATCCCCCAATGCCGTTGAGCATGCGTCTGCCCGGCTTCACCGTCAGGTCCAGTTCCATGCCGCCCCACACCGCGTGCAAATGCCGCGGTCCGGTGGCATCGAAATCCGCGTACCAGTTCTCATCCCACAGTCGAAACCCGCCTCTGGTCCGCTCCACTCCCGCCTGGCTCCAATTTCCCCGCCGGGCACGCGTATGAAAGCGGAAGCTGCGTCCGGCCGCATCGGTGATCGAAAAGTGGGTGAAGTAAAGATCGTGCTGCAGGTCCGTGCCCGGCTGCGGCGCAATCCGGAAAAACGTCAGCTCGAAACCAAACTCTCCGCCGCCTGCCGCCGCCAGGTTGCCGGTGAAGTACCACCACTCGCTCGCAAATTCCGGATGCGCGAAATCGTCGCGCGGAAACTGCCAGGCGTAGCCCGGCACGGCAATCCGGAATTGCGCCGGCACCGCCGCCAGCAGCACCATTCCCAGTGCCAGCGCCGCGAGCCGCATCACACCCCCTCCAGCGCCGCCGGCGCCGCCTGCCGCTCCGCCGCCCGCGCCGGAAACCACCCCGCCCCCACCGCCGCCACCCACACCACCACCGAGGCCGCCACCAGAAACCCGTAGGGCGGATGGAACTGAATCGACCATCCGAACGACTGCACGTTGATCACCCGCGCCAGAATCAGCGACAGCACCACCCCCATCCCCCAGCCCAGCGCCAGCGCCATCGTGGCCACCAGCGCCGCCTCCGCCAGCAGCAACCGCCGGATCTGCGCCTGCGTCGCCCCCAAAAACCGCAGCACCGCAAATTCCGGCGCCCGCTCCAGCACCACGGCAAGCAGCGTGTTCGCCACCCCCAGCATCGCCACCAGCAGCGTGATCGCCTCCAGCGCGTAAGTAATCCGGAACGTCTGGTCAAATACCGCCATCGCCTGCTCCCGCAGCCCGGCGTTATCCTCCACCAATACCGCCGATCCCGCCGGCAGCGCCCGCTCCACCCGCCGCTGCAATTCCGCCGCACTCACACCCGCCGCCGCATCCAGGCCCAGCTCCGTCGCCTCGGGCGCTCCAAATAGCCGCGTATACGCCGCCCGCGGCAGCACCACCAGTCCTTGCTCGCTCGAGTAGTCGTAAAACACTCCGCTGATCCGCAGCCGCCCCGCTGCCCGCCCGCCCTCCAGCCGCAGCGTGTCGCCGGTCCAAAGATGAAACCTCCGCGCGAACGGCTCCGAGACCATCGCCGCCTCCGCCCCGCTCGCCTCCCCGCCCGATAAAAACTGTCGCTGCGGCGCCGCCGCCTGCCCGCGCAGGCTCCAGCGCGTGTTCACCACGATCGGTTCCCCGCGAAATCGCCAACTCTGGGTGTGGCTCGCCGCCACCGCGCGCACCCCCGCCGTCGCTGCGGCTGCCGCGATCGCTGCCACCGGCACGGCCACCGGCCGGTTCCGATCCCAATCCGCCGCCTGCACAAATACGTCGTTTTGCAGTTGTTGCCCAATCCAGACGGAAACCGTCTGCCGGAAGCTTCCCACCATGATCCCCACTCCCAGCAGGATCCCCATCGCCACCGCCACCGTCACCGTCACCACCGAACTGCGCCGCAGCGCCCCCAAAAGCCCCGCCGCCGCCAGCCCTCCCAGCCCCGTGCCCCGCCGCAGCCGCGGTAGTAGTTTGGCCAGCGCCAGCGGCGTCACCGCCGCCCACGCCAATACCGCCGCCAGCGCGCTGGCGAATCCGAACCAGGGTATGTTCCCCGGCTCGGGCAGATGCGCGCACACCACCGCCACTCCCGCCAGCACCACCGCCGCCGCCGCCGACCACCCCAGCCGCGCCCGCGCCACTGCTTCCGCGCTGCCCGCCCGCAACCCCTGCGCCGGCCGGATCCCCGCCGCCTGCCGCGCCGGCGCCCACGCCGCCAGCACTCCCGCCCCCAGCGCCAGCCCCAGCCCCCACACCCAGTCCGCGCCCCTCAGTGCTGCCGCGCTGCCGCCCTGCGCCGCGCTGGCCGTATACAGGCTCTGCACCGTCGTCTCCACTAGCGCCAGCGCGCGCCCCGCCAGCAACCACCCCAGCAGCACCCCTCCCGCGCCGCCGATCAGTCCCAGCAGCGCCCCTTCCGCCATAAACAACCGCAGCATCTGCCCCCGCGCCGCCCCCAGCGCCCGCAGCGTCGCGATCGCGCTCCGCCGCCGTACCACCGAAATCGAAACCGTGTTGTAGATCAAAAACAATCCGATCAGCAGCGCGATCATCGACAGCGCTTCCAGATTCGCCCGGAACGCCGCCAGCAGCTTCGCCTGGTTCTGCACCCGCTGCACCGGCGGCGCCACCGTGTCCACCGCCGGCACCAGCGCCGCCAGCCGCCGCGCCAGCGCGCGTGCGTTCACCCCTGGCGCCGGCACCACCCGCAACCCGTCCGCCGCCGGCGCCTGCCCCGGCTCGAATGCCGCCACCGCCTCCGGCAGATCCAGTAGCGCAAATCCCGCCTCCGGCGCAATGCCGATCACAAACGCCTGCTTCCGCCCTCCCACCGCCAGCTCGATTCGCCCGCCGCGCCGCAAATCGTGCCGCCGCACATAGCCCGCCGGCAGCAGAATCAACGGCGCCGCGGTGTTACCGGCCGCCACTGCCGGCCCCTCCGGTCGCAGTGTCATCCCGCGCTGGCTCGCCTCCGCCACCAGGTCCAGCCCCAGTACTTCTAGCGCATCCTGGTGTTCCGGATCCCAGGCGCGCCGCTCCAGGTAGGGTGTTATCTCGGCCTCGCCATTGAGCGCGAACAGCTGCGGCAGCAGCGCCAGCGGAATCGGCGCCGGTCCCGTCACCAGCAGGTCCGCATCCGCTGCCAGCGTCTGTGTGGTGCTCTGAAACGAGGTCACCGCCGCCCGGTTCGCCACCCGGATCGCGACCACCACCGCCACGCCCAGCGCAATCGCCACCAGGCTGAGCACCGTCCGCCCCCAGTCGTTGCGCCACGGCCGCAGGATCAACGCGCGGAAAAACATCGCCTATTCAACCAAAGCTAGCGCGCCATCGCGCATTCTCAAAATTCGGTCCGCGGACGCGGCGGCCTCCGCGCTATGCGTCGCCATCACCACGGCCGAGTTCTGTTCCCGGCTCAGCTCCGCCAGCAGTTGCACCACCCTCGCCGCCGCCTGCGTGTCCAGATTCCCGGTCGGCTCATCCGCCAAAATCAGCCCCGGCCGATGGATCAGCGCCCGCGCCAGCGCCGCCCGCTGCGCTTCCCCGCCCGACAGCTCGTGCGGATACGCCCCTATCCGGCTGGCGATGCCCAGCCGTTCCGCCAGCTCCCGCGCCCGCCCTCCGCCTTTTTGCCCCGCCAGCCGCAGCGGCACGGTTATGTTTTCCTCCACCGTCAGCGTCGGCAGCAGGTGAAACGCCTGAAACACAAACCCCACCGCCCCGCGCCGCAACCGTGTCAGTTCGTCGTCGGAAAGCCGCGCTGTGTCCTGCCCCGCCAAGATCACCCGCCCCGCACTGGGCAGGTCCATGCCTCCCAAAAGGTTCAGCAGCGTCGTCTTCCCGCACCCGCTCGGCCCCATCAGCGCCACAAATTCGCCCGGCTCTACTGCCAGCGTCACCGCGCGCACGGCCTCCGTCGCCGCCTCCCCGCTCCCGTAACGTTTGCTCACCCCCTCCGCCCGCACCACTGCCGCCCGCACCCGCGCCCCGGCCACCGGCTCCGCTACCGCCATAGATCCATGGTAAACGGGGCCGTCCGCCCGGCTGATCACCTGCCGAAAATCGCCCGCTCCCAACGCGCCGGGGAGCGACGCCCAACTCCCCTGCCTCAGATCGCCCAGCGCAGCAGTTGCGCTCCGCTGGTGTAACCTGCGCCCACCGCCGCCAGCAGCACCAGCGCGCCGGGATGCAGCAGGCCCTGTTCCTGCGCATCCTGCATCCCCAGCGGTATCGTCGCCGCCGTCGTATTGCCGTATTTGCCGATGTTCACCAGTACCGTCTTCGGATCCAGCCCCAGCCGCTCGCCCGTGGATTTAATGATCCGCAGGTTCGCTTGGTGCGGAATAAAACAGTCCAGGTCCCCCGCCTGCAACCCGTTCCGGTCCAGGATCAGCTTGCAGATTTCGTACATCTTCAGCACCGCGTACTTGAACACCGCCTGCCCATCCTGGTGTACGAAATGCTCCCGCTGCTGCACCGTCTCCACCGTCGCCGGATGCAGGCTCCCGCCCGCCGGCATGCACAGGCTGGGCCCGCCTTTGCCTTCGATCTGGTGATAGTAGTCCAATAGCCCGTACTCCTCGCCCTCCTCGGCCGCCTCCAGCAGCACCGCTCCCGCTCCATCTCCGAACAGCACGCACGTGGCGCGGTCGGTGTAGTCAATGATGCTGCTCATCGTGTCCGCGCCGATCACCATCACCCGCCGATGCGTTCCCGCCCCGATCAGGCTGGCCCCGCTCGCCAGCGCGTACAAAAACCCGCTGCAGGCCGCGATCACGTCGAATCCCCAGCACTGCGCCCCCAGCTTTTCCTGTACCAGGCAGGCGGTCGAGGGAAAAAACATGTCCGGCGTCACCGTCGCCACCAGTAGCGCTTCCACGCTCGACGCATCCGCCTTTCCTGTCGCCCCGCTCAGTCCCCGCCGCAGCAGGCAGTCGCGCGCCGCCTCCGCCGCCATGTCGCTCGTGGCCATGCCCGGCGATACCAGGTGCCGCTCCGAGATGCCGGTGCGGGTCAGGATCCACTCGTTCGAGGTCTCCACCATCCTTTCCAGGTCGGCATTGGTGAGCAAGCGCGGAGGCACATAGGTGCCCACGGCGGTGATTTTGGCGCGCACGGCTGGTTTCATAGGGAAGCGGTTGCGGCTAGAACTTCGATTGTAGAGGGCCAGCCTGCTCTCTCGCCAGTGCTAAAATCGAAGCGTCAAGCTTCGGGCCGCCGCGCTGGCCGCAAGGCCGGCGTGGCACGCGCGCAAGCTCCGCCCGCGAACCCCGCCAGGTCCGGAAGGAAGCAACGGTAACGGGACTGGACTGTGCAGCGCGATCCCCCGAAGCTTGGCACGTCCCACCCAGTCCCGCTTCCACCATGCCTCCTGTGATCGCACGCCGTTACCGCCCCCAAGGTTTTGACCAGGTCATTGGCCAGGATGCCATCGTCCGCACCCTCCGCAACGCCATCACCTCCGGCCGCATCGCCCACGGCTATATTTTCTCCGGCCATCGCGGCATTGGCAAAACCTCCGTGGCGCGCGTCCTCGCCAAGGCCCTCAACTGCCGCGCCGGCGACGGCCCCACTCCCACCCCCTGCCAACACTGCCTCAGTTGCACCGAGATCGCCGCCGGCAACGCCATCGACGTCATCGAAATTGACGCCGCCAGCAACCGCGGCATTGACGAAATCCGCGCCCTGCGTGAGCGCGTCCGCTACCGTCCGGCCCGCGACCGCTTCAAGTTCTTCATCCTTGACGAAGCCCATCAGCTCACCGCCGACGCCTTTAACGCCCTGCTGAAAACCCTCGAGGAACCCCCCGAGTGGGTCGTCTTCGTCCTTGCCACCACCGAACCCGACGCCCTCCCTGCCACCATCCGCAGCCGCTGCCAGCAGTTCGCCTTCCGCGCCGTCAGCTTCCCCCTGCTGCTCGACCGCCTGCGCGAAATTTGCGCCGCCGAGCATGTCGCTGCCGATTCGGAAGCACTCGAGCTGATTGCCGCCGCCGGCGATGGCTCCGTCCGTGACGCGCTCTCGTTGCTGGAACAAGCCATCGCCTACTCCGGCGACAGCCTCCAGCCCCAACCCATCCGCGCCCTGCTCGGCCGCGTCGCCGCCGCCCAAATCCGCGATCTGCTGCTCCCCCTGCGCGACGGCCGCTCCGGCCCCCTGCTCCAGCAAGCCGATGCCCTGCTCGCCACCGGCGTCGGCCCCGCTCCTCTCTGCGCCCAGCTCACCCAGACCATCCGCAACGCCCTCGTCGCCCAGGCTGCCCCCGCCCTGCCCGATCTCATCGCCGCCGGCCTAGCCGAACGCGCCTTGGCCCTCGAGCTGGCCTCCGCCTTCCGTGAGGAAGACCTCGCCCGCTTTCTTCAGATTCTGCTCCGTACCGCCGCCGATCTCCGCCACGGCCAGCAGCAGCGCCTGCACTTCGAACTCGCCCTCATCAAAATGCTGCACGCGCGCAAGCTCGCCTCCCTCGAAGATGTCCTCGCCGCCCTCCAGGGTCAGCCGGGCGCCCCGCCCCCGCCTGGCCCGAAGACCCTGACCGCGCCGCTCCCGGCAGGCGCCCAGCCCCAGCAATCTCCTCCGCCCGTCGCACCATCTTCAACACCGAACCCCGATCCCTCCGCCGCTGTCCGCGCCGTCCTCGAACGCCAGGGCAAGGCTTCCCTGCTCACCATGCTGGCCGCTGCCGCCTGGCACTGGAGCGCGCCCCCGGAACCCCGGCGTCTCGAACTTGCCTACGCCCCGGGCGACGCCCACGCCCTGCTGTTGCAGCAACCCGCCGCCCTCAAATCCCTGGCTGCAGCTTGCCTGGAAGCCCTTGGCTTCGCTCCCGATATTTCCGTCCTCTCCGCCGCTTCTGTCTCCCCCTCCGCGTCCGCGCCCGCCCCGCCGCCGCTGCCAGGCAGCCCCGAGGATCGCGCCGACCATCACCCCTTCCTGCGCCAGTTGCGCCTGCAAGTGCCGTTGCACGTGCTGCGCACCCGCGCCCTCCCGCCCCGCGAGGCGAACCCTGTCCCGGAAGGACATTCATCATGAGCTTCGATATCGGTCAAATGCAATCCATGCTCAGCCAGGCCAAGCGCCAATACGATGAGTTGCGCCAGAAAATGGCGCATGTCATCGTCGAAGCCTCCGCCGGCGCCGGCATGGTCTGCATTAAAATGAACGGCGAAAAACAGGTGCTCGAGGTCAAGCTCGATCCCGAAGTGGTCAAAAATGACCCCGAAATGCTCCCCGATCTCATCCGCGCCGGCGTCAACGAGGCCGTCCGCCGCGTCGACGAAGCCGTCAAATCCGAACTCGGCGGCATGCTCGGCGGTCTACCCGGCGGCTTGCCTGGCCTGTTCTGACACTGCCATGGACCTGGCCCCTCCCCTTACCCGTCTCATTGACGCTCTTCATCGCCTTCCCGGCATCGGTCAAAAGTCCGCCCAGCGCATCGCCTTCCATCTCCTCCACGCCAGCCCGGACGAGGCCCGCGAACTCGCCGAAGCCGCCGGCACTCTGCATCAGCAACTCCACTTCTGCTCGGTCTGCAACAACATCACCGACCGCGATCCCTGCGCCCTCTGCTCCGATCCCCAGCGCGATCCCAGCCTGGTCTGTGTCGTCGAGGAGCCGCACAATATCCTTGCCGTGGAAAAGTCCAGCCGGTTTCACGGCCACTACCACGTCCTCGGCGGTGCCATCGCCCCTCTCGCCGGCATCGGTCCGGAGCAGCTGCAAATCCCCTCCCTGCTCCAGCGCCTGCGCGCCACCACTCCGGCCGGCGATCCGCTGATCCGCGAAATCATCCTCGCCACCGATCCCAATGCCGAAGGCGAGGCCACCGCCCTCTATCTCGCCCGCCTCCTCAAACCCCTCGGCGTCAAGGTCAGCCGCATCGGCATGGGCATCCCCGTCGGCAGCGAAATCGACCATGTCGATGCCGTCACCATGACCAAGGCCCTTGAAGGCAGGCAGACCCTATGAGCCCGCCGCCCGGAAAAACCGTCGGCTTCGTCAGCCTCGGCTGTCCTAAAAATCTCGTGGATTCGGAAGTCATGATGGGCCTGCTGCAAGAACAGGGCTTCCGCATTACCGCCGACCCCGCCCAGGCCGATGTGCTCGTCGTCAACACCTGCAGCTTCATCGAACCCGCCCAGCGCGAATCCATCGACACCATCCTGGAGATGGCCGCGCTCAAAAAATCCGGCCGCGCCCAGCGCCTGGTCGTTGCTGGCTGCCTGGTCGAGCGCTTCCGCGACCAGCTCCAGCGTGAGTTGCCCGAAGTCGATGCCTTCGTCGGCACCAATGAGCTCGGCCAGATCGCCGCCGCCTGCCATCCCGCCGCCTCGGCTCCGGGCGCGCTCTCCGTCCTCCCGCCCGATTTTTTCGATCCCCGCCCCTCCGCCCCTTACCTCTACGACGATCTCACTCCCCGTCTGCGCGCCACCCCCCGCCATTCCGCCTACATCAAGATCGCCGAAGGATGTGACCACCCCTGCAGCTTCTGCGTCATCCCCCAATTCCGCGGCCGCTTCCGCAGCCGCCGCTTCGAGTCGGTCGTCAACGAAGCCCGCCGCCTCGCCGCCGAAGGCGCCCGCGAGCTCGTCCTCATCGGCCAGGACACCACCTGCTACGGCGAAGATCTCGGCCTGCGCGACGGCCTCGCCGCCCTCCTGGCGCGCCTCGCCGAAACTGCGCGCGAAAGCGAAAATCTGCGCTGGATTCGCAGCTTGTATTTCTATCCCAACAAAATCCGCCCCGCGCTGCTCGACGTCATCGCCTCCCACCCCGAACTCTGCAGCTACATTGACCTGCCCCTCCAGCACGCCAGCGCCGCCGTGCTCAAACGCATGAAACGCGGCGGCTCCGGCGACATCTTCCTCAAGCTCATCGAGCGCATCCGCGCTACCATCCCCGGCGTCGCCCTGCGCACCTCTTTCATCCTCGGCTTCCCCGGCGAAACCGAAGCCGACTTCGACCAGCTCTGCTCCTTTGTCCGCGCCGTCGAGTTTGACTGCCTGGGCGTGTTCGCTTACTCCGATGAGGCCACCAGCTCATCCGTGCATCTCGACGCCAAGGTCCCCGCCTCCGAAATCGCACGGCGCCAAATCAAGCTCATGCAGATTCAGCGCGCCATCTCCCGCCGCCGCCGCAAGGCGCATATCGGCGCCCGTTTGCCCATCCTCATCGAAGGTCCCAGCGCCGAAACCGATTTACTCTGGGAAGGCCGCCTCGAATCTCAGGCGCCGGAAATTGACGGCAAGGTGCTGCTCAACGATTGCGCTCCCGGCGCCACCCTCCGCGCCGGCGAATTCGCCACCGTGGAAATTACTGCCGCACAGGATTATGACCTCGTCGGACGCATCCTCGCCAACGCGTAGCCTCCGCTGCCCCATCTGCCGCAAGCCCGTGCCGCCCGACGCACCCGATTTCCCTTTTTGCAGCTCCCGCTGCCGTACCATCGATCTCGGCAACTGGGCCAGCGGCCTCTATCGCGTCCCGGTCAAACCGGAAGATGAGGATGGCGGAAGCTCAAACTAGCCGCTCGATTGTCTCGTACATGCTGATCGCATACCGCCGCCGCTCCCGCTCGATCCAGTCCGGCCCGGCATCCTCGCCGTTCCTGGCCGCTTCACTCTGCGTGCGCCACACGGTGGTCTGCTGGCCAGCCTTGGCGGTCGCTTCGAGATCGTAAATCAGAGCCATGGGGGGAAGCTCCGGGAGGAAGTGACGCAACCGCCTGCCTTTATGTCTGCAATCGGCATGCCAGAAGCGGTTTTCTGAAAACAAAGCGCTTATCCGGCCGGCGCCGCCCGTCGGCGCCTATCGCGCGGGAACCTGCGTTCCCTACCTGGGCCGTGCGGCTGGCCGCAGCTTCTGCCCGAACCACGCCAGCCCCAACAGCCCCGTGCCCAACAGCAACAACGTCGCCGGCTCCGGCACCGTCGGCGTCGAAGTCGTGCCATTCACGTTCGTCCCCGTCGACGTGCCGAAGGAAAAGACAGCATCACTCAGCCCCGTGGTCGCGGTCACGCCGGTAATCATTAGGTCGAAGTCCATAGCGCCATTAGCAAAGGGATTGTGCGCGCCATTCGTCAGAGAGCCATTGCCGTCTGGGTAACCGCTGGACGTCTCCGGCCCCAATAGCGTTCCCCCCGCCTTTCCCCCGAAAATCGAGTTCGATTTATCACGATTAAACCACGAAATGACCAGCGTGTTGCCGCTGAGAGAAACCCCCCAGTCCGATTTGGTTGAGCCATCGTTAGTGACCGTGCCGCCGGACGCGACCGTAACCGCGTTCGCCGCGCTCAAGGTCTCCGTCAAGCCGCTGAGGCTGCTGCCGAACGTAACTTCGAACTCCGTCAGCGATTGGCCCACATTTTCCTGGTTCGGCACCAAGTTTGTGAGCGTGACGTTGACCGTGCCAGCCCCCAGCGTCACCAACGCTTGGGCGGATAAAGTACCGCTGGCGCTGGTGCTGCCATTGGCGGCAAACGTGATCGAGTCAGCCATCGCCATCGCCGTCCCCACCGACAGCACCATCACCAACGCTAGCAGCACGCGCATTCGCAACATAGTTCCCCCCCTTAGACCTAACACCTTAGTAGAGCAATCCGAGTGCCAAAATAGGGCGCTGATATCAAAGGACTTAGCGCTTCTGAGCGTTCCAACTGTGCATCCGCTTGCACAATATGTGAACGCACCGGTTCAACTGTGCAACCGCCTGCACATTATGGGAACGCACCGGTCCGCGCGCGCCGCTGCGCACGTGGCCATACGGCTAGACTACAGAGGCGGCGCAATTTTGATTCCTCGCAGCCGGCACCGAGGGGAGGGGCCCATGCCCTTTGTGGATACGAATGGACTTGATGTCATCGAACGGCTACCGGGCTGGAAGGGTCGCTATTTTCACTCGGCCAGCATGACATTCGCGCACTACGAGTTCGCATCCGGTTCTTCGATTCATGAGCACTTCCATCCTGAGGAGGAAGTTTACGAAGTGATTGAGGGTGAACTCGAAGTGACCATTGACGGAAAATCCCAGGTTGCGAAGCCAGGCATTGTTGCCATTGTGCCTGCGAACAGCCGCCATTCCGTCAGAGCATTGACGGACGGCCGCCTGATCGTAGTGGATCACCCGGCCCGCCTGGGCTTCGGATAGGTTCAGGTCCTTGTTTCCCGAAACAGCATCTGGGAACGGCAGCGGCAGGGCGGCTCTAGCAAGAGGTGGCCCTGCCACTTGTCGAATTTTTGTAACAAAAAAGTGAGTGCCCGGCCCCCCAACCTTTTGCCCAGTTTTGGCGTCTATATATTCGTGAGCTCCCAACGGTGCTCCGGCCGGGCGGCCCGCCGGCAATGGCAAGCGTGGGCGCGGTCAGTCGCTGGTCGCCCCAAGTGCCGCCTCACGCCCTCCCGCATGCCTTCACCCTTCCCCAATATCTTTTCTCTGCCAACCCAGGGAAACCCCCTGCCGTCAGATTCCAAAGTACTTAAGTTGTACCAATTTCACGTATCCCCTATCCAGGGCAGGGGGAGGGGGGAGGGGGGTAGGGCCGAGTTGCCCCGGCGCCCGCATTTCGCCCCTTCTTGATGATCACCGCCCAGTCAGCGCGGCTAACTCCTGGTGCATCTCCTGCAGCACATGCACGCTCGGGTGGGCCGCAGCCCGCGAAGCAATCGCTTCGATGGCGGCATGCGCGGCCGCCAGCGTGGTCACAATCGGGATGCGTCGCCCCACCGCCGTGCGCCGGATTTCCTTCTCCTCCAGGAACTGCTGCCTCCCCGACGGCGTGTTCACCACCAGTGTCACCTCTCCACCCTTGAGCATATCCACGAAATTCGGCCGTCCTTCGCTGATCTTGAACACCGGCGTCACCTCCAGCCCGGCGGCCCGGAACGCCGCCGCTGTCCCGCGCGTCGCCAGCAGCGAAAAGCCCAGCTCCAGGCAGCGCTCCGCCAGCCGGATTCCGCGCGCCTTGTCGCGGTCGCGCAGCTTGAAAAACACCGTGCCTCCCTCCGGCAGCGCCTGTCCGGCCGCCAACTGCGCCTTGGCGAACGCCTCGCCCATGCTCGCGGCCACTCCCATCACTTCCCCCGTGGAATGCATCTCGGGCCCTAGCACCGGATCCGCGCCGGAAAATTTATTCCAGGGAAATACCGGGCTCTTCACGCAATACCGCGCCCCGCCCGCCAGCCGCCCCGCCGCTCGCACCTCCGGCGGCAGCAGCGTCTTCAGCTTCGCCGCCCCGCTCATCACCGTGGCCGCCAGCTTCGCCAGCGGCACTCCCGTGGCCTTGCTCACGAACGGCACCGTCCGCGACGCCCTCGGGTTCACCTCCAGTACAAATACCTGCGGCTGCCCCTCGCCGTTGTGCGTTATGGCAAACTGCACGTTCATCAGCCCTACCACGCGCAGCGCCCGCGCCAGCCGCACCGTCTGCTCCTGTAGCTCCCGCTGCAATGCCGGCGGCAGGCTGTAAGGCGGCAGCACGCACGAGCTGTCACCGCTGTGGATGCCCGCCTCTTCAATGTGCTCCATGATCCCGCCCAGCACCACGTCCGTGCCGTCGGCGATCGCGTCCACGTCCACCTCGATCGCGTCTTCCAGAAAACGGTCAATCAGGATCGGCCGGTTGGACGAGTATTCCTCCGCCAGCCCCATGTACTCGCGCAGCATGGCATCGTCATACACGATCGCCATCGCCCGCCCGCCCAGCACATACGACGGCCGCACCAGCACCGGATAACCGATCTTCGCCGCTACCCGCAGCGCCTGCGCCATCGACGTCGCCGTCCCGTTTTCCGGCTGCCGCATCTCCAGCCGCCGTAGCAGCGCCCCGAACCGCTTGCGATCTTCCGCCAGGTCAATCGAGCGCGGCGATGTGCCCAGAATTTTGAATCCCGCTCGCTGCAGCGGCTGCGCCAGTTGCAGCGGCGTCTGTCCTCCGAACTGCACCATCACCCCCGCCAGCTTGCCCGCCCCGCCCTCGTGCTCCAGCACCCGCGAAACATCCTCCAGCGTCAGCGGCTCGAAGTACAGCCGGTCGCTGGTGTCGTAGTCGGTCGAAACCGTCTCCGGATTGCAGTTCACCATGATCGTCTCGAACCCGCGCTCGCGCAGCGCGAACGCCGCGTGGCAGCAGCAGTAGTCGAACTCGATGCCCTGCCCGATGCGGTTCGGCCCGCTGCCCAAAATCGCGATCTTGCGCCGCGTCGAAGGCGCCGCCTCGTCTTCTTCCTCGTAGGTCGAATACAGATACGGCGTGTAGGATTCAAACTCCGCCGCGCACGTGTCCACGCGCTTGTACACCGGCACCAGCCCCAGCTCGCGCCGCCGCGCCGCGACGTCCGCCGCCGCGGTGCCGCTCAGTTCCCCCAGTCGCGCGTCGCTCAATCCGCTGCGCTTGGCTTCGCGCAATACTTCCGCCCCCAGCCCCGTTCTGGCCTGTTGCTCCAGCCGCGATACATCCTGAATCTGGTGCAGAAACCAAGGATCCATTCCCGTCCACTCCGCCACCTGCTCCACCCGCATCCCGCCCTCGCCCAGCGCGTAACGCACGTAGCTCAGCCGTTCCGGATGCGGCGACACCAGACGCCGCGTCAGCAGCTCGGGATCGATCCGCAGCGCCCCCGCCTTCCTGCCCGTCTCCAGCGACCGCACCCCTTTCAGCAGCGCTTCCTTGAAGCTACGCCCGATCGCCATCACCTCGCCCACCGAGTGCATCTGCGGTCCCAGCGTGGTGTCGGCGCCGGGAAACTTCTCGAACTGCCATTTCGGAATCTTCACCACCACGTAGTCCAGCGTCGGCTCGAAGCACGCCGGCGTCTTGCGCGTGATGTCGTTGGCAATTTCGTCCAGCCGGTAGCCGACCGCAAGTTTGGCCGCGATTTTCGCGATCGGAAATCCCGTCGCCTTCGATGCCAGCGCCGACGAGCGCGATACCCGCGGGTTCATCTCGATCACCACCATCCGCCCGTCGCGCGGGTTGACCGCGTATTGAATGTTCGAGCCTCCCGTCTCCACCCCGATCTCCCGCATCACCTTCAGCGAAGCGTCCCGCATCGCCTGGTACTCGCGGTCGCTCAGCGTCTGCGCCGGCGCCACCGTGATCGAGTCGCCGGTATGCACCCCCATCGGATCCAGGTTCTCGATCGAGCACACGATGATTGCGTTGTCGGCGTGATCGCGCATCACTTCCAGCTCGAACTCCTTCCACCCCAATACCGTCTCTTCCACCAGCACTTCGTGTACCGGCGAAAGATCCAGGCCGCGCACCAGCATGCCGGAAAGTTCCTCCCGGTTGTAGGCCAGTCCCCCGCCTGTTCCCCCCAGCGTGAACGAAGGCCGGATGATCACCGGAAAATGCGCGGCGAATTCCAGCCCATCCTTCAGGTTGTTCACCAGCCGCGATCGCGGTGTCTCCAGGCCGATGTTTTTCATCGCGTCCTTGAACAACAACCGGTCCTCGGCCTTCTTGATCGCCTCCAGGCTGGCGCCGATCAGTCGGATCCCGTGCCGCTCCAGATCGCCGTTGTCGGCCAGTTCCACTGCCAGGTTCAGCGCCGTCTGCCCGCCCACCGTCGGCAGCAGCGCCACCCCTCCCCGCGGCTCCGCCTCGCGTTTCAGGATCTCGGCCAGATAGGCGCGCGTCAGCGGCTCAATGTAGGTCCGCTGCGCCAGCTCCGGGTCGGTCATGATCGTCGCCGGATTCGAGTTCACCAGCACCACCTCGAACCCATCCGCGCGCAGCGCCTTGCACGCCTGCGCGCCCGAGTAGTCGAATTCGCACGCCTGCCCGATCACGATCGGTCCCGAGCCCAGAATGATCACCTTGCCAATGTCGTTACGCCTGGGCATGCATCAAGCTCACGAAGTCCTCAAACAGATAGGGCGAATCGTGCGGCCCGGGGGCCGCTTCGGGG
>JBOGKM010000001.1:0-58905 GCA_050747745.1 Terriglobales bacterium | reverse complement strand
ACCCCTATTCGGCCACGCTAGTGACCGGGCTCGAAGCTGGCGGCAACTACAGCACCGATGCCAGTCTGGCCACGCCGGAGCCGGCTTCGCTGGCGCTGCTGGCGACGGGTCTGCTGGGTCTGTTCTTATTCACGCGGAAACGGTTTAGCTTCGGGCAGCAAGCCTAAAGCCTCCCGGACCCGCACTACCTCGCACCGCCCCATCGCAGTACTGATCACGGCGGTGCGATCTGGTGGGGGCCGGGCCACAGAGCCTTGGCCCCCGTTTTTTCCCTGATTTTCGCAAGTACCTGAGATTTCACATGGCATCGGCACAACATTTCGGAGGATCGGTCGCTGTCGGCCCGGACCAGGGCGCGTGGCGCTACGTCTGGTCCCGGCTGCCGCTCGATGCCGGCCTGCTGCTGTTGCTGCTGGCGTTTTTGGACTGGGGCTGGCCGCAGTTGTGCGCCAGCATCCATCTGAGTTGGAACGCAGTGATCGTGGCGGGCCTGGCGGCCGCCGTCCTGCGGCCCGCCTATTTGCTGGGGGCGCGGCCCTGGCGGGCGGCGAATGCCTTCCTGGTAGTCGGCACGGGGGATTTGGCGGACGCGCTGTTCGCCGATTTCCGTGCCCGCGGCGTGCATGGCACCGCCGGCGCCGTGCGCCTGTGCGCAATGCAGCTTGAGGACTTGCAGGCGCTGGCGCGCAGCGGCGGACGCCCGTGGGCCAACCGCCTGGTGGCGGCGTTCCCCGGCGGTTGGAACGGGGTGGACGCCAGCCTGCGGCAACAACTCCAGGGCGCTGGCTGTCGGCTCGAGGAGGGCACGGCCTGGTTCGAGCGCCTGCGCCGCAAAGTTCCGATGGAACGGCTGGAGCGCGCGCTGGACAATCGGACTCTGGCCCCTTGGACGCTGCTCCTCAAGCGGGTGAGCGACTACTGCCTGAGCGCGGCCGCGGTGCTGCTCCTCTGGCCCCTGTTGCTGCTGTTGGGCCTTCTCATCCGCCTGGATTCGCCCGGCCCCGCCATCTTCCGCCAGCGGCGCGTCGGCCGCGGCGGACGGCTGTTCACGCTCTATAAGTTTCGCTCCATGTACGTCAACGCCGATCGCGGCGGCAAGGCGCGCCCCGCGCTGCAAGACGATCCCCGCTGCACCCGAACGGGAAAATTCCTGCGGCGCCTGCGGCTGGACGAACTGCCGCAGCTGTTCAACGTGCTGCGCGGCGATATGAGTTTGGTCGGCCCGCGGCCCTTCGTGCCTGAGCAGGAACGGGAGTGCGAGCGCGCCATTCCTGGCTACGCTCATCGCTGGAGCGTGCTGCCCGGCGCCACCGGGTGGGCCCAGGTCAGCCGTGGCTATTGCAGCGACTTGGCCGACAACACCGACAAGCTCGCCTACGACCTGTTCTACGTCAAGCACCTCTCGCTGTGGTTTGACGCGAAGATTTTGTTCCGCACCGTCCAGGTGATGTGCCTGGGGCGGGGCGCTCGCTAAGCCAGGTTCCGATGAACGCTTCTCTCGCAGTGGGATTGCAGATGGCCTTCTGGGCCGCCCTCGGGCTGGTCGCCTACACCTACGTCGGCTACCCGATCCTGCTGTTTCTGGTTTCCACCGCGGTCGAGCACGGCCGGGCCTGGCGGAAGCGGCTCAGCATCCCAGCGGCGCCGGCCACGCCCCCGCCCGCGGATGCGCTGGGCGTCAGCATTGTCGTCGCTGCGCACAACGAGGAAGCCGCGCTGCCGGAGCTGATCGCTTGCCTGGAGCGGCTGGACTACCCGCGCGAGCGGCTTGAGCTGGTGCTGGTGTCCGACGCTTCCAGCGATGGCACCGATGCCTATCTCGCCAGCCTGCGTCAGCCTTGGATCCGGATCCATCGCCAGCCCCGGCGGCAGGGCAAGGCGGCGGCGTTGAACGCCGGGGTCGCGCTGGCGCGCTTTCCCCTGCTCCTGCTCACCGACGCCAGCACACGGCCGCAGCCGGACGCGCTCCTCCTCCTGGCGCGGCACTTCCAGGATGCGGCCGTGGGCGTGGCCTGCGGCGCCCTGCGCTTTGCGCATCGCAAAGGCTCGCAGCGCACCGAGGGAGCGTATTGGTCCTATGAGTGCCTGTTGCGCCGGATGGAGGGCCGCTTGGGCGCCACCCTGACCGCCAGCGGCGCGTTGTACGCGGTGCGCAAGAGCTGCTTTCCCCAACTGAGCTCAACCTCCTGGATCGAAGATTTCCTCGTGCCCCTGCATGCCCGCCGCGAGGGTTACAAGGTCGTCTACGACCCCGAAGCCTGGGCCTGGGAAACTCCGGCGGCTTCGGTGCAGGGCGAGTTCCGGCGGCGGGTGCGCCTCGCGATCGGCAGCTTCCGCGCGCTGGGCACGCTGCTGCGGGCGCGCGTGGATGTTTACACGCGCTGGGCGCTCGTCTCGCATAAACTGCTGCGCTGGTGCGTCCCCTTCCTGCTCCTGCTGGCCTTGGCCTCCAACCTGGCGCTCTGGCCACTGCCCGCCTACCGCCTGCTGCTGCTGGCGCAGTTGGCGGGCTACGCCCTGGCCTGCATGGCCGGCAGCGGTTTCAAGCCCCTGCGGCGCTCCCGGCTGGCGCAGGGCCTGTACTTTTTCCTGGCGATGAATGCTGCCTTCCTCTGGGGTTTTGTCCTCTTCCTGCGCGACCGCGGAGAAACCGCCTGGCAGCAGGTCCGCTGACATTGGCGCGCCGCACCGCCTGTTGGCGCGGGCCCCGGCGCGGCTGCATACCGGCCAGCCCCTGTATTCCGAGCGAGCGGCCGGGCGTCAGCGCGTGGGCGAATTTCCGCCCGCCGGGGATTCACCCGCAGAGCGCGAGTGCCGCGGGTCTAGTCCGTAGCGGCGCATTTTCTGCAACAGGGATTTGTAGCTGATGTTCAGCATGCGGGCGGCCTCCTTGCGCACACCGTGCGCCTCCGCCAGCACTTCGGCAATCACTTCCGCTTCCGCCTCCACTTTCAGACCGCGCACCAGGGATTTCAAGTCACGCGTTTCTGCCGGGGTGGCTGAGGCGGCCGCGGCGTGCGCCAACCCTGACCCTGGCGGTGGCGCCTGCGGCATGGCGGCCACCTTGCGCTGCATCTCCTCCAGGATCATGCCCTCGTCGGCCAGGATGAGATAGCGCTTCACGAAGTTTTCCATCTCGCGCAGATTGCCCGGCCAGTCGTAGGCGTAGCAGGCCTCTAACAGCTCATCGGAAAACGGCAGCGAGGGGCGCACGAAGGTGCCCGCAAAACGGGTCATGAAGTGGCGCAGCAGCACCGGGATTTCCTCGCGACGCTGGCGCAGCGGCGGCAACTCGATGGTGAAGCCGCTGAGGCGGTAGTAGAGATCGCTGCGGAATGTCTGCGCCGCCATCGCACCCTGCAGATTGAGGTTGGTGGCGCTGACGATGCGCGCGTCGGTGGTCGAGGCCCGGGTCGCTCCCAGGCGGGTGAAGCTGCCGTCCTGCAACACGTGCAGCAGCTTGGCCTGCAGGGGCGCCGGCATTTCCCCGATTTCGTCGAGAAAGATGGTGCCGCCGCGCGCCAGCTCAAATTTGCCCGGCTTGGCGCGCACCGCGCCGGTAAACGCACCCGCCTCGTAGCCGAACAGCTCGCTTTCCAGCAGGTCGCCCGGCAGAGCGGCGCAGTTGACCTTGATGAAGGGCTTGGCCGATTGCGGTGAGCGGTGGTGCAACAAGTGCGCCAGCACCTCCTTGCCGGTGCCACTTTCGCCCAGCAGCAGCACCGGGACGTTCAGCCCCGCCACTTGCAGCACCTGCTGATAAGCACGCTGCATCGCCAAACCGGCCAGCACGCAGATGCGATCGCCGATGCGCTCCACGTCGGGAGTGATCGGGGTGGTCTCGGCCACGGCCAGCGGCGTCAGTCGCAGCAGTGCGGTCAACTCCAGCGTGCGCAACGGCTTGGTGAGGTAGTCGCTGGCCCCCAACTGCGCCGCCAGCACCGCCTTGCGGGTGTCGTTGACGTTGGAGACCATCACGATCTTCAGACCGCTGTGGACTTGACGCAGGCGCTCCAGCGTTTCCAAGCCTCCCATGCCAGGCATGATCATGTCCAACAGGATCAAATCCGGAAGGGGGTTCTGCTGCATCCTTTGCAACGCCGCCAAGCCATGACGTGCCACCTCGACCTCGCATTGGTTCGCTTCCAGGCCGGCAATCAGGTAGCTGAGTGCTTCCGGTTCGTCATCCACAATTAAAACCCGGCTCCGCATACCGCAGTCAATCCCTCCCAGAGTAGGAAGTATACACGACCTCACGGACGGAGTTATGCAAACTCGTGCACAAAATCGCCCCACGAGGGAAGAGAGCTTCCCGTCAGGGCAGCCCCGCGGCACCCCGGCGGGAGTGCCAGACGCGGTGTTGCTCTCTGCGCGATTTATGCCGATTGTAGATTTTGGCCAGCAGCCCTAAGGATGGAGGGGAAGTATCACGGAAAAAATGCTGCCCTGGCCAAGTGTGCTTTCGACCCAAATTTTGCCGCCGTGCCACTGTACCAAGCGGCGGGCAACTGCCAGTCCCAGCCCCAAGCCGAGCCCGGGATCGGAATCACCCTTGCGGCGGCGGAAATCGCCCTGGCCGGGAGGAATGCCGACGATGGCGTCGGCATCGCCCCGACTCAGGCTGACAAAGGGCTCAAAAATTTCCAGTTGGTTCTCCGGGGCAATGCCCGGGCCGGTGTCGCGCACGCTGAAGTGGGCGGCATTGGCCATGCGACGACCGTTGGCGCCAGCGCGGGACTCGCTGCGCGCCCACACACAGGGCTGCCAGACCAGCTCCGTGGTCCCGCTGGTGGGCGTGAACTTGAGGGCGTTTTCCAGCAGAATCGAGATGGCCCGCAGCAGCTTGTGGGGATCACAGGCAAACGCTTCCAGCGTGCCCTTGGCGCGGGCGATAAGTTGAACTCCCTTTTTTTCAAACGCGGGCGCCCAGGCGCCAGCGAGCTCGCGCATGAGGGCGTCCACATCGACCATATCGGCATGGAACGACATCTCGCCGTTCTCGAGGCGCCCGTAGGCGAAGCAATCCTCGACTATGCGTTGCATGCGCACGCATGTATCGGCAATCTGGCGGGTGATGGTGAGCTGTTCGGTATTGAGCGGACCGCTGGCTTGTGCGCGCAAGGATTCGACCTCGCCCAACAGCCAGGCCAACGGGGCACGCAACTCGTGGGCGGCGGTCAAGAAGGCCCCCAAGGGCGGGGTGGTCGAGCCGCGACCGGACGCAGCCCCGCTACCGCCCCAGGAATCCGGGCCAAACACAGCAAGTTGCTCACCTTCGCACTCACTTTGGGCTGCCTGCCGTGTCCCTTTCCTACTTTTGCCTGCCTTCGCCGATGGTGGCCCCTGCATGGTTGATACATTAGGGGGCCGCCGCTTCACTGTCAAGACTGCGTTTGTTCTTGTAGATGCCGGCGCCGCCACGCCAGCCCGGCCAGTGCCAGCATGCCGGTCAGCAACAAGCCCCAAGTGGACGGCTCCGGCGTCTCCCCGATCAACTCCTGAGGCGCATTCTTGAATTCCGTGGAATTCCACGATCCCGCCACCGGCGTGAAGAACTTGATGTCGCTGAAATCCACTTTGGACATGTCTACACCCGCGGCCTGATTCAGCCAGTAAGTGGACGAAGTGTCCGAGGTGGAATCCGAGGCGTTCAGGGTTTGTGCATGGGGATCAAAGATGTCCCAGATTGCAAAATTGATCGCTGCATTGACCTGGGTACTGACATTCGGCAGATGCATGAATAGCCATGCTGCCTGCTGGTAGTCCTGATTCGCGTTCGTGACCGGGTGGGTCCCGCCTGTGGTGAACTCGCCGCCCGAAATTACCCCGCTGGTATTAAAGGTGTTGACGGTTGCCGTCCAGGCCTCTCCGGGGTTGTGGATGTAGATCTCGTCGTAATAATCATCACAGGCAACGTTCATGGTGTTGGTGCTGTTGTTCAGGCTGATCACATACGGATAGTAGTAAACACCCTGAACCGGTCCGCCCAGGGGGCTGTAGCTATTGGTGAACGTCACTGTGACTGTGTTGGCAGCAGCGCCCAAGGAAAGTCCTGCCACCGCGATCATCATGAGCCATAATCGACAAGCTCGCATAACGTTCTCCTGTACTTCCATTAGGTTCATTGCATTTAGACTTCCAAAGCTGATTAAAGAAAATAAACGACTTGCGCCGCCCGCCGAGCCACCCAAGTGTGCAACTAGTTGCATACTGGCGGAAGTGTCCTGCCCGTGCTAGCCTGACAGAGCGGTCAACCCTGCCACCATGGTAAAGACCTATCTTGTCACCGGCGTGGCCGGTTTTATTGGTTCCGCGATTGCCCAGACCCTGCTGGCGCGGGGGGAACGCGTGCGCGGTGTGGACAATTTTGCCACTGGCAAGCGTGCCAACCTCGAGCGCTGCCGGGGGCTGGAGTTTCTCGAAGGCGACCTGGCGGTACCGGCCTGCGCGCGGGCCGCGTGCGACGGCGTAGGCGTGATCTTTCATGAGGCCGCCATCCCCAGCGTGCCCCGTTCGGTGGACAACCCACTGGCCAGCAATCGCGCCAACGTCGATGCAACCGTCAGCCTGCTGGTGGCGGCGCGCGCGGCCGGCGTCGAGCGCGTCGTCTACGCCGCCTCCTCCTCCGCCTACGGCAACAACCCCACCCTCCCCAAACAGGAGGAGTTCCTGCCGGCGCCGCGGTCGCCCTACGCGGTTGCCAAGCTGGCCGGCGAACACTACATGACGGCCTTCCATGCCGTCTATGGCCTCGCCACCGTCAGCCTGCGCTACTTCAACGTGTTTGGGCCCTATCAGGACGCCGACAACGCCTACGCCGCCGTGCTCGCCAAGTTCATCCATTCGATGCTGACGGGCACGCCTCCCCAGGTACATGGCGACGGCGAGCAAAGCCGCGATTTCACCTACATTGACAACGTCGTGGCCGCCAACCTGCTGGCGGCTGAGGTGCCGGCCGAACGTGTCGCCGGTCAGATGATGAACGTGGCCACCGGCACGCGCATCACCCTCAACCAGGTTCTGGAGCTGCTGCGTGCCACGCTGCACTATCAAGGCACCATCCATTACGGCCCTCCCCGCGCTGGCGACGTAACGCACTCCCTCGCCGATATCAGCCGCGCCGAGCGCCTGCTGGGCTATCATCCGCAAGTGAGTTTTGCCGAGGGTCTGACCCGCACCGTAGACTGGTACCGCCAATCCGGGTCGGCCCGCGGAACGGGCGTATAATCATCCTTAAGAGACGCAGCAGACAGATGCGCCAACCCATGAGTATGCGCATGTGCCCCTGGGTCAAAATATAAAAATCGCTGGTACAAGCGATTGACAATTGAATACAATAGCCAACTGGGGGTTGTCTTCGTGTGGAGGACGCATGACCCAAGCCGGACTTGTCCCTGCCCCTGCCGAGGCGATCAAGTATCGCTTCGGTGAGTTTTACCTCAATCCGCAGCAACGCCGTCTCTGGCGTAATGACCGGCCAGTAAGTCTCACGCCCCGCGCCCTCGATCTGCTCTCGGTGTTGGTGGGCGCCAGCGGCCGCGTGCTCGAGCGCGTCGAGTTGCTGCGCGCGGTTTGGGGTGCCGTGAACGTGGGCGATTCCAACCTGACGGTGAACTTATGTGCCGTGCGCCGCGCCCTCGGCGATTGCGAGCACTTCATCGCCACCGTGCCTGGACGAGGGTACCAGTTCACCACTCCGGTCACGGTTGAGTTGCCGGCGGTGGAAGCCGCACCGGCGCGTTGGCTGGTCCTGATGCCGCTGAGGTGTCTGGGCCAAGCGCAGCGACATCCCAACCTGGTCAGTGCGCTGGCGCCCGCGCTGGTGGTGGCGCTCTCGCCGTTGCCCCAGATCAACTTACGTCCGGCCGGCGCCGCACCACGCCTGGGTGTGGACTGGCGGCTGGAGGGCTGCTACCAGGAATTGGATGGCGAGGTGCGCCTTACCGCGGAACTCATCCGGCCGGATGACAGCGTGGCCTGGGCCGGTTTTCGCGAGTTTCCGGCCACCGGCAATTTCCGCCTGCACGATCGCGCGGCCGCCTGGCTCAAATCGGAGCTCGCCGCGCCCTGGCGCTAGCCGCCAAACCAAATGCTGGCGCCGGAGTCGCGCTGCTTCGCACCGTGGGGCTAAGCGGGGCGTAACCCGCTTCCGGCCATCTGGCTTTAAACGGCACCACAAAAAAAGCGGGCGGCGGCGCTTAAGGCGGCCGCCGCCCGCTTGTATGCCCGCCCTCAGAACGTGATGCGCGCCACGATCTGAATAGTGCGGCCTCCGTAGTCGCTATTGGAGTCCACGGCCTGGTAGGCATTGGTGATCTGCCCGAAGTTCGAGCTCTGCAGATATCCCCCGGCGGTGCCGAACGTCGCTGGGGATCCCGTCCAGAAGAAGTTGGCGTTATTGAACGCGTCCAGGAACTGCACCTGGATTTGCGAGCCGATGCGTTCTGTGATCTGGGTGTCCTTCACCAGCGAAAAGTCGGGCATAAAGAAGGGCGCATCGTAGATGAACATGCGCTGACATTCTACGCCGGCGGTGCCGCAGGGCGCCAAAACGCTGGTGTTGGTGTATTGTCCACTGGCGCCGAGTGCGCTCTGGGGGAAGTACCACACTGCACCGGGCGCCGGCGAGGCGGATTTATACACTCCCAACTCGCTCTGCAACTGTTGCTGCGACATGCCGTTCAGCACCACGCCGCTATCTTCGTTGTTGAAGGTTTCGTAGCCGCCGGTGAGCAGACCGGGCCGACCGCTCTGCAGCAGGATGTTGCTGTCGAAGTTCCAGCCACCGATCAAGGTATTGAGCGCGTTGCCGGCACTGCCCCCCCAGCGCTGGCCACGGCCGAAGGGCAACTGCCAGAGGGAGTAGAACTTGAAGGCGTTGCGGATGTCAAACGGTGCGGGGCCCTTCATCATCGCCGGATCGCGCAGCGTCACTTCGTCGGTGTAATTATTGCCGTTGCGCTGCCAATCATCGGTCAGGCTGTGACTCAACGTGTAGCTCGCATTGAGCGTCAGGCCGCTCAGCGGCCGGCGGCGGACGATGAATACCAGGCCGTTGTAGGTGGACTGCAGGCCGTTACGCAGGTAATAGGCGCCGCCCAGCGCATCCGGGTTCGCCATGAACAGGTTGCTGGGATAACCATTGCCAGAGAAGTCCTGCCAGTAGTTATAGGTCGTGGCCAGCGAGGTGGCGAGCGCGCCCGCCTGCCCGGTCTGCAGGTCGTTGATGAAGCCTCCCTTACTGAAGCCCGCCGCCTGCTGGTTCCCGGCGGCAGCCGCCTGACCGGGTGCATTGAAGGCCGCGGTCATAATCGGCAAGTTCACCTGGCCGGGCAATCCCCCGTTGGCGAAGCTGGGGCTGGCGCTGCAGGTGGAGTTGCCCATGCAGGCGTTGAGATTCCCGACCGCGCTGTTGAACTCTTTGAGGAAGCCGTTTTCAAAGATATTGACCTCGTTCATGTTCAACTGCTGGTACAGGCCGACGCCATGGTTGCCGACATAGCGCACTTCCACCGCCGTATGCGCACCTAACTGGCGCTGAATGCCCGCCGTCCAGCTTTCGACGTAGGGCATGTGCAGGTTGGGATCGAACACGTTGACGTAGTTGGCGGAAGAGACGGGCGCAATCGGGAAGCTGGAGGTAAAAGAGCCCGGGGTCTGAATGACGGGGATCGAGGAGAGATTGTTGCCGATCTGAATGCTACCGGCGTTGTAGGCGCCGGCGGCCTGGGAAGACGCCGCGGGTTCGGCGTAGGCAAACTGCGCGCCGGTGTAACCGGGGTTGCTGCCGGCGATGGACTGGAAATTCTCCAGGCCTTCGCGCGAATAGGAAATCGAATAGCCGGCCCGCAGCACGGTGTCGCCGCTGTTGCCAAACAGCCAGCCGCCCTGCGGTTCCCAAGCGATGCCCAGGCTGGGAGCGAAGCCCTTATACCAGTTCTTGTACCACTGGGTGTTCAGGTCGTTGCTGAAGCTGGGAGAGGCACCGGTCATGGTGCCGGGCATGAACAGATTGCCGGCGCCAGAAACGCCGTAGACCGCACCCGGCCCGCCATTGACGGCGAAGTACTCGTTTTCATCATCCACGGGCACGCCCTCATACTGCCACCGCAGGCCATAGTTGAGCGTCAGGTTGGGACGGATGCGCCAGCTATCGGTGCCGAAGAAGCCCAAATCGGTCTGATGCATCTGCTGAAATTCGGGCAGACCGGTGACGAACTGGCGGGTGCTGGGATTGAGGGCCACACTGCCGGTATAGCTGGTGACATTACCGGTCAGCAGCCCGTAAATGTTCTGAGCCGCGTTCAGGTCGGAGGAACCGATGCCGGGCAGGTTGGTGTTGCTGAAGTAGGAAGCCATGGGCTCGTTGCCGCTCCAGCCCAGGTTCACCCGCGCGATCACGTTGCCGTTGTCCTGTTCGGAATAGCGCTGCCGCGTGGCTGTCATGCCATAGGTCATGTTGTGGTTGCCGTGGACCCAGGCCAGGTTATCAATCAACTGGTAGACGTTATCCCACTCGCTGGAAGGACCGTAGCCGAGGTAGGGGTTGGTGACGTAGGCATTGCCAGAAGAGTCGCTGGGCGTGGCCGGCTGCATGCGGATTGAACCCAGGTCGGTCTTGATCAGCGGGTAGAGGCCGGTACTCTGCTCATAGCCGAAAATCGAGGGGCTGTTCTGGAAGCCCGCCCGCAGCTCGTTGTTCATCGTCGGGGTGACCTGCCAGCGCCAGGCGGTAGCCCAGATGGCGCGGTCGGCGGCGTAGCCGAACTGCTCGGCGGCGAACGGCGCCACCGGGTAAGTCGAGCCGCCGCCATTGAGATCGTCCGGATTGATGATCAGGCGGCTGAGGTGCCAATCGAACTCGAGCGAGTTCTTGTCATTGATGTTGTAGTCGAGGCGCAAGTCGGGATTTTGCTGAAGGTTGGCGCCGCTCAGCGGAAACGCCAGCGATTCCTGGTAGGTGCTGGGGGGCGTAGTCAAGGTCTCGCCAGGAGCCAGCTTGGCCACCGCGTTCAACATGGTGGACACGAACGGATCCTCCGCCGTGGGCGCCGCGGTGGCGCCCGGGCTGGCGTTGTAGGCGTTCGCCATGGCGTAGAGGTTGGCCTGGCAGGCAGTGCCCTTGCACGTCGTCCAAGCGTTGGGATTCGCCGCCTGCGAGCTGGTGGCGGTGTAGTCAAACAAGCCCTGCTGCGCGTCCGCGTTCAGCATGGTGGCGGTCGAGACCTGGCCCTCCGGCTGCGAAAAGCGCGTGAGATCGGTGAAGAAGTAGAGCTTGTTCTTCCAGATGGGGCCGCCGATGCTGTAGCCCCACTGGTTGAAGCGCATCACCGGCCGGGGCTGGCCGGCAAGATTGTTGAAGTAGTAGTTGGAGTTGAGGGCGTCGTTGCGGAAGTAGTCAAACACGGAGCCGTGGAACTGGTCGGTGCCGCGCTTGCTGGTGTAGTTGATTTGCACCGAACCATCGCCGGTCTGATTGGCGGCACCGGCGGCGGCGATGACGTTGAACTCGCTGGTGTCGCTGGTGTTGGGGGTAATCATGGTGAACAGCGGATCGCCGCTTTTGCCCGATTCCCACTGGGCCGAAATGCCGTCAATGGTGATGTTCACGGCGCCGCCGGGAAGGCCTTCGGCGCTGGATTGGCGGGGGGCGCCCATGGTCTGGATTGCCGGATCGGTCATCGCCAGCCCATAGAGGGCGCTGTCGCTGGAGGCGGTCGGCAAGTCGGTGATCACCTTACCGGTGATCGAGCTGCCCACCGAGGTCTCCTGCGTATGGATGACGCTCTGGCCCGCCTCCACCGTAATGGTGGTGGCCTGGGAGCCGACCTGCAGGGTCGCGTTGAGCGTGTAGGTCTGATTGGCGACGACGGTCACCTCCTGATAAGTGCCGGTTTTGAACCCGGTCCTGGCGACGGTGACGATGTAGGTTCCGGGGGCGACGTTGCCGAGGGAATAATGGCCGTCCGCGCCCGATTGCGCCTGCAGACGGATACCGGTGCCGATGCCCATCACCTTGATGGCCGCGCCCGGGATGGCCGCGTGGCTGGAATCGAGGACCGACCCCGCCAGCGTGCCGGTATTGTTGACCTGCGCCACGCCAGCAAGACACATACCGAGCGCAGCGCTTACCACACACAGAATCCGAAACATATTACGGACCATGCGTACTCCTCCTAATTTGAATATGCACAGGCGCCAGCAATCACGGGTGTTAAAAAAGATTAAGGGACGCCCAAGGCCAAATGCCAGTGTTACGCTCGCAGCTATGAGCACGCCTCCCACAGGCATGGGGCGCCGGGCTTTCGCGCGTACCCTGTTGGCCGGCGGCACGGCGGCCGCGGTGGCGGCAGGCGCCGCCTCCCTGCCCTTACCCGCGGCCGCAGCCGTGCTCAGCCCCGCTGCTGAAACTCAGGCCATCGTGACCCGCATTGTGGCCCATTATGGCGATCGCCTGAGTTCCGAACAAAAGGCACGGCTCCCGCGCCTGGTGGCCGGCCACCTCGCGATGCTCGAACCCGTGCGGGCCATGGCGCAGCCCAATGCGGCGCCGCCGGCCACGGTATTGCGCCTGGTGAGCGGGCGATGAGCGCCGCCATGCCCACCGAGACTCTGTTCCTGCCCATTGCCGAACTGGGCCGGCGCTTCCGCAACCGCTCGCTGTCGCCGCTGGAGCTGACGCAGGCCTATCTGGAGCGCTGCCGGCGGCTGGGGCCGGAACTGAACGCCATCGCCACGCTGACCGAAGCCCGGGCCCTGAGGCAGGCGCGCCAGGCCGAGCAGGAACTGGCTTCCGGCCATGACCGCGGCCCGCTGCATGGCATTCCGTACGCGGCCAAGGATTTACTGGCTGTGGCAGGCTATCCGACCACTTGGGGCGCCCGGCCGTTCGCCCAGCAACATTTTGACTTTGACGCCACCGTGATCGAGCATCTGGACGCCGCCGGTGCGGTGCTGATCGCCAAAGCGGCGATGATCGAGCTGGCGGGCGGACTGGGCTACAGCGGCCCCTACGCATCGCTCACCGGCCCGTGCCACAATCCCTGGAACCCGAAGTACTGGTCCTGCGGGTCGTCGAGCGGGAGCGGCGCGATGGTGGCGGCGGGGCTCGCGACGTTTGCGCTAGGCTCGGACACGCGCGGCTCGATCATTTGTCCTTCGACCTGGTGCGGGATTTCCGGCATGCGGGCAAGCTTCGGGCGGGTGAGCCGGCACGGGGTGATGACCATCGCCTGGAGCATGGACAAGATCGGGCCGATGGCGCGGAGCGCAGAGGACTGCGGGCTGATTCTGACCGCCATCGCCGGGCATGATGCCCGCGACTGGGATTCGCTGCCACCCCGGCAGGCGGTGTTCCGCGCCGCCTCGGCTGAGCCAAAGCCGCTGCGGATCGGGCGGTTGACGAATGTGTTCCCCAACGCGCCGCCGGCGTTGCATCAGGCGGTGGACAAGGCGCTGGACGTGCTGCGCGCACAGGGAGCGACTATCGAGGATGCCGAAATTCCGCAGGGGCCGTTTGAAGAGGCCAGCGAGCTGGTGATCCTGATCGAAGCGGCGAGCGCCTTCAGCGGGCTGATTGCCAGCGGGCGCTGCCAATTGCTGGAAGACCCGCTGGGGCAGATCAACGGCTACGCTTCGAGCGAGTTCAAGGCCACTGACTACATCCAACTGCAGCGCGTGCGGCTGGAGCTGGCGCGCAAGTTTGACGCGTTGTTCGACCGCTTTGACGTGGTGGCGGCACCGGGACAGAGCTCGACCGCGTCGCCGATTGGCGCGGCGCCGGGGGCGACGCCAACGCCGCATCCGCCGCCCCATCCGCCCCACGCGGGCGCGGCACTGCGGCGGCACAGCTTCCGGCGCGACAGCCTGCAGCCGGATGGAATTTCGAGTCTGTGCGGTCTGCCGGCGGTGACCGTGCCGGCGGGCCTGGCGGCCAACGGCTTGCCGGTCGGGGTGCAATTCATCGGCCGCGCGCTCAACGACGTCGCGCCGCTGGCAGCGGCGCGGCGTCTGCAGGCGCATAGCGACTGGCACCGGCGCCATCCCCCCGCGCCTTACGGAATCAGCTAGGATGCGGCCGCGGTCCAGGCACACAGATCGCTGAGCGCCAGATTGCCGCCACAGAGAATGAGGACGACATGGCTGGCAGGAGTGAACTGCTCCCGCAGGCGGCGGGCGGCGGCGAGGGTGCAACTGGCGGCGGGTTCGGTGAGCACCTTGGCGCGCTCGAGCAGAAACTGCCCGGCCGCGAGGGCTTCGGCATCGGAAACCACCGTTACGCTGTCAAACCAGAGCTGCACGGCGGCCAGCGTCCGCAGGCTGACTTCGGGCGCGCCCAGGGTCTTGGCGATGGAGGTGATCGCGGCGAGGCGGACGGGATGGCCGGCAAGCAGCGCTTGCGCCATGGCGTCGGCGCCTTCGGTTTCGACGCCCCACAGGCGCGCCTCTGGCCGCCGCGTCTTGATAGCCGCTGCCACCCCGGAAGCCATGCCGCCGCCGCCGATGCTGACAATCACATCGCTGACGCCGGGCACGTCGTCGAGAATTTCCAGGCCGAGGGTTCCCTGCCCCGCCATCACCTCGACGTCGTCGAACGGATGCACCATGATCCAGCCCTCGGCCGCCGCGACTTCGGCAGCCGCAAACGATTCGGCGTGACCGGCGGTGAGCACGATTTCGGCGCCGTAGCCGCGGGTGGCGTCCAGGTAGTTGGCGGGAGTGGAACGCGGCATGTAGATGCGCGCGCGCATGCCCAGCGCGCCGGCGGCATAGGCGACCGCCTGGGCGTGATTGCCACCGCTGACGGCAACCACGCGGCTGCCGGCGGGGAGCGGCAGCATTTTATTGAACGCGCCGCGCACCTTGAACGCGCCGGTCTTCTGGAAGACCTCGAGCTTGAGATAGATGTTGGTTTCCAGCTCGCGGCTGAGAGTGGCGCTGCGCGCGAGCGGCGTGCGCCGCACATGCGCGGCGATGCGCGCGCGGGCCGCCTCGATGAGAGGTAGAGTGAGCTCGTGATCCATCCTTTCGATGATAGGGCATGGTGGGCGCGCGCCCCAGCGCGGCTGCTGCGCGACACCCGCGAGCGGGCGCATAAAGTATAGTGATCTCGTCCCTATTCTGGAGTGCTGGCTTCCCTGCACAGCCAGATTCATGCTGTTCCCCAAAACCTGAAGCGTTATGAAAACCAAGAGGAGGTCACCGTGGGCGAGCACCCGTCACCGGAACACATTTTGCAGATTGGCCTGGGTTTCTGGGCAGCGAAGACACTTTTAAGTGCTGTGGAAATGGGTTTGTTTAGTGAATTGGCGCATCGGCCCGGGACCTTGGAAGAGGTACGCAGCCGAATCGGGCTCCATCCGAGATCGGCGCGCGATTTTCTTGACGCCCTCGTGGCTCTCGGCCTGGTCGAACGGCGCGACGGCACATACTTCAATACTCCGGAGACGGACCTTTTCCTCGACAAGCGGAAGCCGTCGTATGTCGGCGGCGTGCTGGAGATGGCGAATGCGCGGCTGTATGGCCACTGGTCACACTTGACGGAGGGACTGCGCACGGGCCTGCCGCAGAACGAAGTGCGCGGCGGAGGCGCGCCGATCTTCGAGACACTCTATGCGGATCCCGCGAGGCTAAGGGGGTTCTTGCAAGCGATGACCGGAATCAGTCGCGGACCGGCGTTGGCGATCGCGGCAAAATTTCCGTGGAAGGACTACAACACGTTTGTCGATGTCGGCACTGCGCAGGGCGGCGCCGCGGCGCAGATTGCGCTGGCGCATCCGCACCTCAGCGGAACGGGCTTCGATCTTGCCGAAGTCGGGCCGATCTTCGGGGAGTACGTCGGTGAACTCGGGCTGCATGGACGGCTCCAGTTTGCCGCAGGCGATTTCTTCAACCGTTCGATTCCGAACGCCGATGTGGTGCTCATGGGACACATCCTGCATGACTGGGATCTCGAAACCAAGCGCATGCTGATCAAGAAGGCCTACGACGCGATACCGGGCGGTGGCGGGTTCATCGTCTACGACGCAATCATTGACAACGATCGCAGCCAAAATGCGTTCGGCTTGATGATGAGCCTAAACATGTTGATCGAATCCTACGGCGGTTTTGACTACACCGGCGCCGACTGCGAGGGCTGGATGCGCGACGCGGGATTCAAGGAAACGCGCGTGGAGCATTTACTGGGGCCGGATTCGATGGTGGTGGGAATCAAGTAATCTCCAGCATGTCAGTCCCCCTTAACAGGTTGCGGCCCTCCTCCTGGTGCCAGGGGCGAGCTTCGGTCATACCTTGCCGAGGGTGGGCGGCTATTCCGCGCGGAGCGCGATGGCGGGGGCGACGGCTGCGGCGCGGCGGGCCGGCATCCGAGCGGCGGCCATGCTGAGAGCAGCCAAGGCGGTGGCGGCGGCTGGCGCTGCCCGCGAGGATTGGCAGCTGGTCGTTGGCGAGCTTGCAGCAGCGGTTGGTGAAAACCGGCGGTCGCCTGGTCAAGCACGCCCGGTACGGCTGGCTCCTGTTGGCGGAGGGGCACCTGACGCGACGGCTGTTCGACTCGATGGCGCGGCGGATTGCGACGCGGCCACTTTTTCCCAATCGCGACCAACCGGGTGTATGCTGGCGGCGTATGCGGTGGTCAAAAAGGGTATCCCGGTTAAAGCCCGAGACGCTCGGTTGGCGAGGATTCGTGAGGGGTGGAGCATGAAACTTTGTCTGGCCGCGGTCTTCTTCGCGAGCTTCCTGCCTTTGAGTGCCGCCACCCCGAAACCCTCGTCCGCGGCTAACCACCGTGCCCCGTTGACCCTGAGGGCCGTAATTCCGCTGCCCGCGGCGCGGGGCCGCATGGATCATATGAGCGTGGACCTCAAGGGAAGGCGGGTGTTCCTCTCTGAAATCGGCAATGGGGGCGTTGCGATCATCAGCCTGGTCAGCGACAAGACGGTACATTTACTCACGGGCTTCGGTGAGCCGCAAGGCAATTATTTCGACGAAGCCACCAGCCGCCTGTTCGTGGCGAGCGGTGACGACGGCACGGTCAAGGTCTTTAATGGCGCCTCTTATGCCTTGGTGGCGACGGCCAAATTCACGATTGACGCCGACGATCTACGTTTTGATCCGCACACCCAGGAGGCGGTGGTGGGTTACAGCGGCCAAAAGTTCGTGGGCGGCCGGCCCGTTCGAGGCCCCGGCGGGGAAGGCGACGGCGCGCTGGGCTTTGTGACTTCCGACGGGGGCCATGGCAGCTTGCTGCCGGTGGACGCGCATCCGGAGGCGTTTGAGATCGGGGCGGGCGGAGCGCGGGTATTTATCAATGTTCCCGATCGCCATGAGATTGAAGTTGGCGATCTCGCCACGCATCGGGTGATCGCGCGCTGGCGCGCCGCGTGCACGGATAACTTCCCGATGGCGTTGGATCCCTCCGATCACCGGCTCTTCGTCGGCTGCCGCAGCCCGGCCGAAATGATCGTCCTGGACGCCAGGAGCGGCACGAGCGTGGCCGGAGTCAGCATTCCCCGCACCAGCGACGACATGTTCTATGACGCGGCGCGCAAGCGCATCTACGTGCTCGGAGGAGAAGGTTACGTGGACGTGATCCAGCAATATGGCCCCAATCGTTATGCCCGCATCGCGCGGGTGCGGGCTCGGGCCGGCTCTCGCACTGGGTTGTTCGTGCCGGCACTCAACGAGCTCTTTGTCGCCGTCTCGCAAAGCGGCGGGCGGCGTCCGGAGCTGCTGGTTTACGCAGTTCACTGATGGAACTGGCCGGCCTACAGCTAATCTGGTTCTGCTCTAATACTTCGGCACCGTCGGATCGACCTCATTCGACCAAGCCAGAATGCCGCCTTTCAAGTTGCGGACGTCCTTGAAGCCCGCATCAAGCAGTAGCTGGCTGGCCTTGAGCGATCGCCCGCCGCCTTTGCAATGCGCCACAATCGAGATAAATTTTTAAACGGGTGCCATGCGCTGGTCCTTGAGTTCATGGCACCGACGATGCCGGGACACTCAAGCTGTTGGGAGATGAAATTAGTGACGTAGAGAGTCTTGCCGTCGGGGGAGAGGCGCTCCTCGCGCGGAAACGCGCCAGCATTGATCTGGGCGGCGACCGCCGTGCCATGCCCCCACGTCCGCCAGTCCGAGGAAAGGGTGGTCAGGTGCTGAGACGCACGGCCCCCTCCGAAGCGGTTGGAACTGGCCACGATGAGGCGCCCCGCGGCGAGCGCCACACCCACCGGCGCGGCACCGGCAGGGACCCGGCCTAAAAGGGCGTGCGCGGGATCGTTGACCAGGCGGGCGGTATCGAACGCCAGCACGTCATCCTGCCCGCGGGCGGTAACGTAGGCGGTGGCGCCATCGGCCGACAGGATCAGCCTAACCGGGCTGCAGCCGCCCGGGACCAATGACAGGACCGAGCGGGCGGGATCGCGCTCAGCACGGGCGACATCAATGACCTCGATCTCACCGGGCGGCCCGGTAGTGCAACTGGTGGTAATGCCCGACAATCCCGATGCGAGCTCGCTGGTTGAGTACAACCGCTTGCCATCCGGCGACAGCGTCACCGCGATCGGGGCATCGCCAGTGGAAATATCGCCCACAATTACCGGGGTCTTGAAGTCAGAGGCGCGAGTTTTCTTCAGGTTGACCACGGTGATGGCGCCAGCGCCTTCGTCGGCCACAAAAAGGTAATCATCATCGCGAGTGACATTCACATAAATCGCCCCTTCAAAGTTGTCCCCATAGATTGTGAAAACAGGGGGATGTGGATTGCCGTGTGTGAGGGCGGCCACATCCACGACCGTAACCGAATCCCCGGTGGCCGCTAGCAGATACTGCCCATCGTGGGTCAGTACCATGCCGGTTGGGGGCCCAGGCAAAGGCACGGTGTCTTGCAGTTTTAGTTCACCCCCGGCCCGCCGGAACGCCGCCAGTTTCCTGCTTCTGGTCAGTCCGACAAAAACCCAGCAGCCGTCGGAACTTGGAACAGCTGCGAACGGCGTACCCGGGGTTTTAACGAAGGTCACCGCGTTCTTGGGCGCCGCGGCGCAGGAGGCCGGTTCAGATGCCATTGAGGGCGTTTGACCCAAAACACCGGCGACTCCTACAAGAAAGCCAAGCGCTAGAAGGGGGATCGGGGGCCGTTGCCACATAGCCAACCCGGCTATTATGCCACTCAGCGGTGCCCGGCCTCTCCCCACAGCCGGTGCAGGAGCGGCAAAAGCTCTTGGCCCAGCGCCTTCTTGGGCAGGATTGCATCCGCGCCCGCTGCCGCCGCCGCGCCATTGTACAAGGGATACGAATATACCGAGAAGATCACCACCGGCATGCCCCACCACTCGGTACGGATGCGCTGCGCCGTCTCCAGTCCGCTGAGGTCCGGCATACACATGTCGAGCAAAACCGCATCGGGATGCATTTGCCGGGTGAGCACGATGGCCTCGTGCCCGGTGGCGGCCTCGTATATCTCCACCGGCTCGCGCTCCGCCTTCAGCAGGCGCTTGAGCGCCTCCCGAAAGCTGCGCTCGCCATCGGCTATCACCAGAACTTTCATTACGCCCACCGGTTCGCGCCGCTCATACACAAGCGGGCTGGACCCCTCGTGAACCCTTGCAATCATGATATTTCGCACGTGGGTTTTTCGAGATCAGTAGATCACTGGAAACCCACCGCCTTTTTTCCCTGATTCGTCCCGCGTGTCCAGCCCTTCCTGTATACTCGCCTCGTGATGCGCCGACTGAGCATTTCCCTCGCCCTGCTGATGGTCGCCATGGCGAGCGCTCAGGCTCCGGCCGGATCAGTTTATGGCTGGCTGCGCGCCTATGCGAGGCATCATGCCCGCGACGTGGCCCAGGATCCGCTATTCAGCGCCATGGTGCAGTTGACCGTGCCCAGGATGGGGCTGTATATGGGCCGGAGCCGAACGTTGGCGGCCGACTTCACCATGGAAATGCATAACTCCTCGCATCGGGTCGAGCTGCGCCAGGATCGCTACCTTGAGTTTTCCGGGTACCGCAACGATGGCGGTGTTTCTCAAAGTTTCTTTTGGGCCGACCTCCAGCAAGACCAGGCTTTCGGCGCCATCTACGTCTGCCTGGGCCCGTCCGGCAGTTGCAATCAGCAGCTTTGGGTTTTTTCCAACCGCCAGCCCACGCCGATTCGGAACATGTCGCAGCTTCCCGCCGCTTTCAACTCTTCCCTGGCGAATTGGCAGGCCAAGAGGCGCCTGCCGGGAGTGATGCTCCAGTACTTCATTGGCCCGAGCGGCCGCAACCTGCTGTTGCACGAACCCGCCAACTGCGCTGTTGTGGACGCCAAAGACGCCGAGCGCTGCCATTCGGCCAACCGCACAGCTTCCGAGCTTGATCTTCATGCCGCCTGGAATATCACTTCTGCGCACGCAAGGCTGGATCACCAGCTATTGCAAGCCGAGCGGGAGGAAGGCGCTTGGTTCAGCCGGCGCAACACCACGTGCGCCGCCAGTCCCGATCCGGACTGCTACAGCCGCGTCAACGAGCGGCGGGCGGCCGCGCTCCTGGCGGCGGTTCAGCCCCGGCCCCCGTTCTCAGCCGCGCAACGCATGCCCGCCGGGCCCGCTCTCGCACCGCAAAGTCGCTGCCTGCGGCGAACACCAATTTACGAACCCGAGCCGGTCTATACGGACGCCGCCCGGCAGGCGCATGTCAGTGAGCGTCTCCAGGCCACGCTCCAGATCACCCCCGCCGGCCGAGCAACCGACATCGTGGTCGAGGATCCAGCCGGCGTGGGGCTGGGTACGGCCGCAGCCGCCGCGCTCGAGCGATGGAGGTGGGCGCCGCTGCCGCGACGGTGCCCCCAGCAGAACACCAAAGCCAGCGTCATGTTCAACTTCCGCCCCTTCTAGGGCGGCTCGCGCCGGCGCGGCAGGAGATAATCAGTCCGTGCCGGACGTGTTCATCGTGGATGATGAGGTGCCGGGAATTGAGGCGGAAGCTGACGTATCACGCTATGATGCTTTAAAAGGGCGGTGCTCTACCAATGAGCTACCGTCCCCGCTCGAAAGGACTTCCCTATTGTTCCGCGCGGCGGCGGCGCCAGGCTGCGCCCAGCAGCAACAGCGCGCCCGTGCCCAGCAGCGCCCAGGTCGCCGGCTCGGGCGTGGCATTGAGTTGCCCGCCCGTTAGGGTCGTGGATTGGTTCGTGTCCAGGTTCGTGTAAGTGCCGTCGGTGATGTCTTGCGTGCCGCCAGTGCCCGGGATGGGCGCCGTGAAGTCAAGCCCGAACGGATCGCGGGAAAGCACGCGGATCAGCGGATCGCCTTCCACACAAGCGGTGGAATTGCCGGTGTTAAAAAGAAAGCTGCCCACGACGGAATCGTTGACGTTGATGTTCCAATTCGAGACTAAATCTGAAGAACTGCCAGTGCCGCAGTTGAACGTCGTGCCGGTGAAATACTGAATGGTGAAGGTGCCGCTGACCGTGCCGCCGTCGCCAAAGACAACATTCTTCAACTGCCAGGTAACCGTGTTCGTGGGCACCATGGTACCTGCGTGCGCCGACACGGCGCCCCCCAGCCCCAACAGCAGGACGCATAGCGACCACACCAGCCAACGACAGTGCCGGATTAGCATACCGATACTAAAGTACCAGCAATCACAGTGCCAAAGTGACGCTATTGCGCCAGTAGGAAAAATCCCAGGAATGCCCGGTCTGACTGTGCAAGACATTGCACAATTCGGGAAGCCGACTTCCCACGCCGGGCCGGCGGAACTCGGAACCTTGGCCGCGGTATACTCACCGCATTGGAGCACGTAGTGAATCCGCCCCACCCGCAGCCGGTCGAAACTCCGGATGATGCCCCCACATTGGATCTGGACGCACCCACGCTGCTCACGCCCGACCTGGACGTAACCCTGGGCGCGACCGCCGCGGCCGCGCGAGCGCCGGCGCAGACGACGGTCGGCCATTACAGCATCGTGCGCCGCCTGGGTGAAGGCGGCATGGGGGTGGTCTACGAAGCCGAGCAGGAAAATCCGCGCCGCGCGGTGGCGCTGAAGATCATTCGCGGCGCCTTTGCCGACGAGCACGCCGTGCGCATGTTCCAGCGCGAGGCGCAGGTGCTGGGACGATTGAAGCATCCCGGCATTGCCGCCATTTACGAATCGGGACGTACCGACGACGGCCAGTACTTTTTCGCCATGGAGCTGGTGCGCGGCCTCCGCCTCGACGAGTACCTGCGCAGCCAGCAGGGCTCCTCGCTGCCCCTCCGCGCCATGCTGCGTTACCGCCTGGAGCTGTTCGTGCAACTGTGCGAGGCAGTGAGCTACGCCCATCAGCGGGGCGTCATTCATCGCGACCTGAAACCGGCCAACGTGCTGGTGCAGGAGCCGGAAACACTGTCGCCTTCGGGCAGCAACGCGCTGGTGCAGATCAAGGTGCTGGACTTCGGCCTGGCGCGCCTGAGCGAAGACGAACTGGGCGGCATGAGCCTGGCGACCCAGCCGGGCACCATCCAGGGCACCGTGCCCTATATGAGCCCAGAGCAGGTGCGCGGCAACGTCGAGCAGGTGGATGTGCGCAGCGACGAATACGCGCTGGGGGTGATGCTGTACGAGATCCTCGCCGGCGAACTGCCCTACGAACTGCCGCGCTCCAGTCTCCCGCAAGCGGCCCGCATCATCTGTGAAACCCCGCCCAAACCGCTGACTGCTGCGTTGGCGAAGTCGCCCCTGGGGCGCGACCTGGCCGTGATCGTGGGCAAAGCGCTGGCCAAAGAGCCGGAACAGCGCTACCAAAGCGTGGCGGCGCTGGCCGAAGACATCCGCCGCGCGCTCAGCGATCAGCCCATTCTGGCGCAGGCGCCCAGCACCGTCTATCAGTTTCGCAAGCTGGTGGCACGCCACAAGCCCGGCTTCGCCTTCGCCCTGGTCCTGTTGGTCGTGCTGGTCGGTTTTGCCGTCACCATGACCTTGGCGGCGCAGCGCATCGCCGGCCAACGTGACCGCGCCAACCGCGAGGCACAGGTGGCCGAACAGGTCTCGAACTTCCTCGTTAACCTGTTCCAGGTGTCCAAACCCGAGCGCGCCCAAGGCAAGACCATCACCGCGCGCGAGCTGCTGGACAAAGGCGCAGCCTCCATCCAGGACGACCGCACCATGGATCCGGAAGTGAAAGCCTCCCTGCTGGACACCATGGGCGATGCCTATTCCAGCCTGGGCTTTTTCAAAGCTTCCCAGCCCTTGCTGCAAGCCGCGCTGGCCACGCGCACTCGCCTCTTCCGAGCGCAGAGCAAGCCGGTGGCGCAAACGCTGCTGGGCCTGGGACTGCTGGCGCGCAACCGCGGCAACCTGCAGCAGGCGAAAAGCGACTTTTCCCGCTCACTGGCCACCTTTCAGAAAGCCGAAGGCGCCAGCAACGACGATGTGGCCCAGGCACTCAACGATCTCGGCACCACGTACGTACTGCTCAACCAGCTCGGCCCCGCCCGCTCCTACCTCACCCGCGCCCTGGCGGTGCGCACCGCCGTCAGCGGCCCCAAGAGTGCCAAGCTGATTGCCATCCGCACCAATCTCGCCGACATCGCCTACGCCAGCAAGGATTACGCCGCCGCCGCCGATCAGTTCCGCCACGAGCTGGCGCTGGCGAAAACCATCTACGGCCCTACCCACCCCTTCATTTCCGGCATCACCAGCAATCTCGGCAGCGCGCTGTTTCAAGAAAACAAATTCCGCCAGGCCGAGTCCTATTACGCCCAGGCCCTCGCGCTCGATCGCAAACTGCTCGGCAGCCACCATCCCGATATCGCCAGCGATCTCGCCAATATCGCTGAAACCCTCGATGCGGAAGGCAACCTGAGCGGCGCCGCAAACGACTACGCTCAGGCCCTGGCGATTCTCCAGCCCAAGGTCCCGGCCACCGACCTGCGTTTGCGTTTTGTCGAGACCAATCTGGGATCAGTATTGGTACGCCAAGGCGGTGCAGCCAACCTCGACCGGGCGGAAAAGCTATTGCGGGCCGCCCTGGCGGCAGATCAGAAGGTTGAACCCCGCAATTCGTGGGAGACCGCCGATGCGCGCAGCGAACTGGGCGGCTGCCTGCTCGCCCAGGGCCACCTGAAGCAGGCCGAATCTCTGCTGGTCAACAGTTTGCCGGTCCTCACATCTCAACTGGGCGATAACGATCCGGCTTCGGTGCCGCGCGCGCTGCACCGCCTGGTCGCGGTGGAAACCCGCCTCGGCCACACCGCCGCCGCGGCCCGTTATGCCGCAGCCCTGAAAAATTAAGCATTGCAAGGCCGGCTAGTTGAGCCGGACCAAGTAGGCGGGGAAATGCCGGGCGCGCAAGGCGCGCACGACTTGGGTTGCCGTCTGCATGTCAAGATGAACACTTTTGGCGTAGCGCAGCCAACGGCCTTCGTCAGAGCCGAAGGCGATGACCGGATCGCCCAGGCGCTGCTCCATGTCCTGGCGGCACAGCGCCAGTTGTGTGGGGCTGGTGAACCAGCCCACTTGTACGGTGTAAATGCCAGGCGGCACCGGATCGGGCAGATGCACAATTTCGATGCGCACGCGATCCAGGCCTTGGTCGCCAATCTTTTGCGCTGCGCCCCAGGAAAGATCGAGCACGCGATTGGGCCAGAAGGGCCCGCGGTCGTTGATGGTCACCACCACGGATTTATTCGTGCGCAGATCGGTGACCTCGACTTTGGTTCCCAGAGGCAACAAGCGGTGAGCCGCGGTCATCTTGCGGTAATCGAACGGCTGGCCGCTGGCGGTGGGCTGGCCCTGTTCCCGCGGCCCATAGAAGCTGGCAACGCCGGTCTCCCAAACCTCGCCGCTGCGGTAGTACGGGCTGTAGTTGCCGGCGGGCAGCGGCAGCGCGGTCGGCGGAGCCGGAAAGTGAGCTGCGGCGGCGCGGGGGTGCAGCCGCGGCGTGCCAGCGGCGGCGGGTGAGCCGGTTTCCGGCAGCGCCGGCAAAGGCGCGCCCCAACTCACGCCCGGCGGCATGGACGGCGGCGCCGAGCTGGGGGGCACCAGCCTGGGTTTGTGCCCGCACGCGCCTGCCAGCAGCGCCAGCGCCGTCAGCAGCGCCAGCCAGCGCAGGCCGGTTTGTCGGGCACAGTCATCCATCACCTCGGCGCGAGCACAGAGCGCCTTCTATTATCGCCAGCGCACGCGGCAAGCGGCAAGGGACGGATCGGATCAGTAAAGGCCGGGTCAAGGCCGTGGCTGCGGGCTGAGCAGGTGCAAGCGGCGGGTGCCGCTGCGCAGATCCACCACGTAACTCACGCGGCCTGCCGAAGGAAACCGCACTGCGGCCTGTCCGCGATAGCGGCGGCCGCCGGCCAGGCAATGCAGCGCGGAAATGATGGCCTCGCCCTGCTGCAGCGCCAAGCGGCCGCCGCAACTCTGAAACCCCCAACCGCCATGCTCCGTCTCCAGCCTTCCATCTCGGATCTCCCAACTGCCTTCGGCGTCGAGGTGGCGCAGGTTGGCTTGGCTGGCCGGACGCGAAAGCGTGACCGTTCCCGAAAGCATGCCGGTGAGCAAACCTGCGTAGGCGGTGGGAGCGAGCAAGGGTAGCAGCAACACCGGCTGCGCCGCGGCAACGCTTCCGCTAACGGCGTAGCGCCCCTGGCTCAGACGCCCTTGCCCGCGGAATTGGCCGCCCTCGAGTCCCAAGTCCAGCCGCGTGGCCTGCCACGACCCGGGCGCGATCTGAAGCTGCAGGCGGAGCCTGGTTGCAATTCCATGCCAGTCGAGATGCTGAATTTCCACGTCACCGTCCGCGTGCAAATGGCGCAGCCACGCCGGCGCGGCGGGTGCGCCGAGCATGGAGCCGAACACGCGCTGCATCAAATCACCCGACGCCGGATACAGCAGCTCCCACAGCACCGCGCTGCGCAACCGCTGCCCGCGCAGCGCAAAACGAATGAGCCCATCCGGCTTCCACGCCAGCGAACCCTCGAGCGGCAGCCGGGCCAGTTGAAACCGGGCCTCTACTGCCGCACCGCCGCTGCCCAGGCGGACATCGAGATCCCGCAATTCCACGCCGGAGCTTCCACTCGGCTGAAAACGCGCCTGCGGAAAGCGCGCCTCCCCCTGCCAGCGCGGCTGGCCCAGACCGGCCCAGCCAGCGACCAGACGCAAGCGCACCTGGGCGCGCCCATGCAGTTGCGGCGGCCGGGGCGAACCCAGCCCCAGCAGCCGCGTCAGCGCCGCGGTGGCCGCGCCGTTCACCGCCGCACTGGACCAATCCAGCGCAAATCCCCGGCGGTCCAACTCGCCGCCAAAGCGAAGCCGGACAGGCTGGGCCCCGGAAACTTTCAGCAGGCCGGGGGCGTCGTCCAGCTGCAGGCGATGGCTGTCCCAGCTCATTTCCGCTCGCGGCATCTCCAGCGTATCGCCCCCGCTCGTCAGTCCCAGGCCGCGAAACTGGAACTGCGCGCTGCCGCCCGGCAGCGCCTCGCCCAACTGCCACTGCAGTTGTGCCTGGCCATCGACGCGGCCGGCGGCCGCCAAATTCGCCGGCAGATTGGATTTCAGCGCCAGCGCCAGCGGCAGCAGTCCGGCGGCGGCAAAATCGTGCAGCTGCAGATGCAAGTCGGCGTCCGGGTGCGAGAACAAATTGTTGATCACGCCCGTCACCCGCAAGTGCCGCCAACCCGCATCGCCGACATCCTGGATCTGCAGCTGATCCTGGGAAGGCCGATATACGGCGGCAAACGTGCAGCTCACCTGTGCCGGCGGCGGCAGCAAATCCCAGCGCCGGAGCGAGCGGGCGGTAGCCGTCCCGGTAATGGAGAACTGCCGCCCGGTTCCGCTGAGCCGCATGGCCGCGTTGAGCACTCCATGCACGCCGGCATCGTGGCCGAACAACAAGGCCGAAGAGCCCGCCAGGTAGGAATTGCGCAGATGCACGGCCAGCACGAACGGCGTCGTGTCCAAACTCGCCGCGGGTGCCCGCCAGCGTCCATCCAGCGTGACCTCGCCAGTATCGGAAACATTCAGATCGCTGCGCGCGGGCACGAAGCTCACCTGCAGGCGCCAGTAAGAATGCTCGCGCGCCAGCGAGCCATGGACTTGATCCAGAAAAAATCGCGTTTTGGTCTGCCGGAATTTGAAGTTGATGCGCGCCTGGCTCCAGTCCACATAGGGAAAACGGGCAGGCGCGCCCTGGCGGGCGCCTCTGCCGCGCCCCGGGCGAGCGCCGCGCGCGCTATTTAGTAGTGCCACTATATTCCATTCACCGTGGCGGTTGCGGACCAGATTGATGCTGGGGCTCTGAAGGTGAATGCGGGAGAAAACCAAATGCCCGTGCAGGAGCTGCCACAGGCTGACGCTGGCGCTGGCGCTGTCGGCCATCACCATGTCTTCCAGCCCGAAGGCCGGATCTTCAGCCACGCGCACGCGGTCGAGCACAATGCCGGGCAGCGGCAACAGTTGCAAATGCACCGATTGCGCCTGAATGCGCCGTCCCAGGCTGGCTTGCAGGGAACGCAATACCTCGGCCTTGGCGTGCGGCAGCGTGAAGCGGGGCGTCAGCAACGCGATCAGGATGAGAATCGCAATCCCGATCCAGACGCGGCGCTTGGTCATTTGGGCAAGCGCAAAGTGCGACCCCAGCGCGTGCGGAAGGGCATGTGAATCAGCTCGGAAAGCAGGCCCTGGAGCCGGCTGGCCCAGCCGGTGTATTCATACTGCGCTTCGGTGCTGCGATAGGACCAATAGATGACGCTGGGGCGGCCAATAATGTTGGCGCGCGGCACAAAGCCCCAATAGCGGGAATCAAGCGAGTTGTCGCGATTGTCGCCCATACAGAAATAATGTCCCGGCGGCACGACCACGTAGCCGTTCTGCTCGTACTGCGGCAGCGCTGCCGCCCAGGCCGGCGCCGTCTCCATCAGCGGACCGCCGTTGGGCCAATCATCGCGGCTGGGATCGTACAAGCCGGTATGGATCACGTAAGGCTCATTTATGGGCTGGCCATTACGCCAGACCACGCCGTGAACGAGCTTGATGCGATCGCCGGGAATGCCGATGACCCGCTTGACGATGTGCGTGCCCGGCGTTGTGCCCAGCGAGACATCGTTGGAGGTGGCCAAAAATATCACAATGTCGCCGCGCTCGATATTGCGGTAAGGCAGCACGCCCGGCGCCCAGGATGCCGGCGGGGACATGCGCACGCGGTCGGCAATCAGATGATCACCGATCAACAGCGTGTTTTCCATCGAGCCGGAAGGGATGGCAAACGGCTGCGCCACAAACGTGATGATGAACAAGGCCACCACGAGCGTGGGCAGCCAGACGCGCAAAGGCGAATCCTGCAAGGATTTTGCCGGTCTAGGGGAGGCCGACGGGCTGCCCGATTCGGGTGGCGTGGAGCGAGGCATGGAAACTTCCAGTTTAGCAAGCCGGCGGCGCTAGCGCGTTGGAGAGCGGAGGGCGAGCAGAGCCAGCACGGAGGCGGCGGCTTGTTGCTCGGCTGCTTTTTTGGTGGGGCCGGTGCCAGTAGCAGCGCTGCCATCGGCGAGGGCGACTTCTACGGTGAAGTGGCGGTCGTGATCGGGGCCGCTGGCGTCCAGCAGGTGATAGGCGGGCAGAGCCTGGCCCCGGGCTTGGGTCCACTCCTGCAATGCGGTCTTGAAGCCGTAGGCGGGCCGCTCGGCGGAGGCCAACTGCTGCAGCGCCGGATTGACCAGGATACGGTCCACCAGCGCGGAAGCAGCCGCGTAGCCGCCATCCAAATATACGGCCGCAGTAAGCGACTCGACCACATTGGCGAGCAGACGGCGGCTGGGGCGGCTTTGCGCTCCCGCGGGCGGGCAGAGGCGCAGAAAGCGTCCGAGCCCGAGCTGGCGCGCCACCTCGGCCAGGTTGGCGGCGCTGACCATCCAGGCGCGCTGGCGGCTGAGGTCGCCTTCGCTGGCGTCGGGGAAGGCCTGGAGGAGCCGCTCGCGCACCCGCAGCTCAAGCACGGCATCGCCCAGGAACTCGAGGCGTTCGTAGTCAGCCTCGCCCGTGTGCTCGCGCCAAGAGCCGTGCGTGAGCGCCTGTTGCAGCCATTGCGGACGCTGAAACCGGTAACTCAGAAGCTGTTCCAGCTCCGACGCGTCCGCCATGCCCGCTACTGCCCGTTCTGCTTTTCGATTTCCTGGATGACCTTGCGATTGGAGGCCACCAGCGCCTGTACCTGGGGGTTGTTGGGGGCGGCCTTGGCGGCCATGTCCAGCGAACTCAACGCCGCCTTGTATTGCTTGGCTTCCACCTGCACGCGCGCCATAAGGAAATAGTCGTTGGCGTTGCTGGGCGGAGCATCGAAATTGGCCGCCTGTTGATAGTCGCTGACGGCGGCGCCGTAGTCCTTATCCTTGGTGGCCAGCTCGGCCAGCGAGATATAGGCAAACGCCTTGGTGAGATTGCGAGCCGACTGGGGGAAGGGCTGACCGTTAATTTTGGGGCCAGCCGTATTCGCGACCTGGATGGCGGCCTGATCGTCCTTGGTGGCCTCGGCGACGCGCTGGGCACGATCGAGATCGGTGGACTGGACGTGACCGGCGATGATGGTGCCTACGGTGGTAAGCGCGTAGACGCTGTTGGGATCGTGTTGGATCGCCTGTTCGCCATAGATCAGGCTCTTCTCGTAGTCTTTGTGCGGAAACGTCTGATAGTAACGCAGGCCAAAAGCGGCGACTGCGCCCAAGAACTCGCTATCGGGAAACTGGGTGGCGAAATTGGTGAGCGCCGTATCCATTTCGGCCGGAGTGGTTGCATCGTCGGTGGCCATTTTCTGCAGCTTCCGCACTGCCACGGCTTCCGCCTTGCTTTTGGCCTTGGGCGCTTGGTTGGCGACCGCGGGAGCAGTCGCCTTGGGGGCGGTGGAAGAGGTCTGCGCCAGCAGTACCGCCGGCGCAATCAGAGAAATGCTCAACGAGCAAATCAGCAGGGTACGGTTCAGCATGATGGTTTCACTTCGTCAGTTCAGAACGATGCACACAAGGCCGGGAATGGTTGATGATAGCTCTCCGCGTTGATAGGTGTCGAGGGGATGACGCCGGCTTCAATGTTTACCTCCGGGAGGCAGGAAAGGAGCTTTGATACCAGCTTTGGCCAGCGCCTGCGTAGCTGGCGTGTCGGCGCTGGCCAGAGCAGCTTTATAGTGGGCGACGGCTTGGGGGCGGTTGCGTTCGGCATCATAAAGGCGCGCCATGTACATATTGGCCCAGGCGCGCAGGTGATGCTGGCCTGGCTGCGCCTGCGCCAGCACCGATTGAAAGTTCTTCATGGCCGCCTGGGGCTGGTTGTGCAACGCTGCAATCTTCCCCAACAGGTAATAGGCCGAGGCGTAATCGCCGCGCGGCTGGCGCAGCACCGCTTGCGCGAGCTTGGCCGCGGTCGTCAGGTCGTGGGCATCGAAGCGCCGTTGCGCCACTTCCATGGGACTGGGAGCGCGCACCGGCTGTGCAGCGGCCGCCAAGGCGGCTGCCGCTGGAGCCGGAGCCGGAGAAAATTGCATGTGCTTGACCGTACCCGCCAAATTGGCGATGCGCAGGGCAAAGGCGGCCTGGGGATAAAACTGCTCGAAGCCGGCGGGATCGGAGCGGTACTTCTCCAGTTGCGCATACCACAAGCCAGTCAAGACCAAGCCCTGGCGCATAGCTGCCTGCACTCGGGCGGATTTTTGCGCGATCGTTCCCGGGTCCAGTTCGATTTCCACTGCTCGCACCAGACAGTCGGTGAACAGCAGCGAGGCATTGTGCTTGAACTGGGGGTTCAGGGCGGGCGCACGCTGGACCAGCGGCAGAATTTCCTGTTTCACCGGATCGAGGGCGGCCGGGTATTGGGCCACCAGCGGGTCGAGCAGAAATTGCAGATAGGTGTGGCGCACCTGGTGCATGTCGTCCTGCAGGCGCAGGTTGGTGACCAGGTAGTAGTTGTCCTCGTAGTTGAGCGCGTCGGTCTCGCCGGGGCCGATCATGGCATCGGGGAAAATAAAGAACTGGCGCGGCGAATAGGCCGGGGAGACGCGAAAAAACGAGTTCACCTGCGTGACCATGGCGCGCAGGCGGGTGGAATCGGCATTGAGGGCTGCGGTGTACTGCGGCTGAACGCTCTGCCAAACGGCATCCAGGTTACCCTGCTGCCAAAAATCGCGCAGCAGCGGGAGCACATCCGAGACGGATTCGGCCGAAGGTGGCAGGCCGGAAGGCGGGAGGGTGAGGGAGAGGCCAGGCGGATTGCCGACAAACATGCCGAGAACGACGTAGCGCGCCAGATCCTGCCCGGCATTGGCGCTGTGGTGGGTTGCGTAATAGGCTTTAAGCGCCTGCAGCGCCGGGGAGGGATGGGCCAGCATCTGCTGGAGCACGGAGCGACGGATGGTCTCGTTCGGGCTGAGGCCATCGCGATAGCCGGCGGCGTTCAAGCCGGCCAGCACCGCGAATACGGCTGGGTTAGAATCCACGACGACATTGGTGCGCACATCCTGGGCGTGCAGCCCGGCGCAGAACAGGGCAAGGCATGCCGCGACCACGGATTGGCGGAAAAGCAGGGACACGGGGACAGGAATCAGCCGCGCACTTCCACGCTGCCGAACGACACCAACAGACTACCGATGGTGGGCTGGCCGAAGATGGTGGTGGCGGGCTGGAACACGCTCATCAGGAACTGATTGTTGAGCCGGGAGATGAGCTGGGCGGTGACGTGACCGGAAAGTACGCTATAGCCGTAGACGTGGCCGGTGGAATCAATCTCGGCTTTCACCAGCAAAGGACCGCCGATGTCAAAATCCGCCACGCTGGTCATGCGCGGGGGCTGGGCATCGATGCCAACCTGGGGATCGGGCACGAAGGGATTGGCGACAGCGTTGGTGCGCACGCCGCCGGCCAGGGCGGCAAACAGGCATATGGCGGTGACCGTGCCCACGGCCGTGGGCAGGGCCATGGCTTGAATGGCGTTGGCCAGGCGCATGCGCCAGTACTCCCAGCGCAGCCCGCGCACGGAATATTGCGAGGCCTTGACCCGCAGCCGCAGGGCCAAATCAGGCGGCTCGGAGGGGCTGGGCAGGGCGCGCAAATTACGGCCCAAGCTACGGTACTGCTCCAAGCGTGCGGCGCAATCCCTACATTCCTCGAGATGGCGGAGCAACATGCCGCACTGGCCCACATCCAGCTCACCGTCCAGATAGGAGGACAGAGCCAGTTCCCAAACTTCGCAGACGCAACTGGGCCGGCTAGAGGTCACTCTCAACGCTCCTCGGTTCGGCAGGCACGCGCGCGGATTTTTCCCGATCGTGCAGCCACTCGCGGCGCAGCATCTCCCGGCCGCGCATCAGGCGGGATTTGACCGTGCCGGGCCGCACCCGCAGGATTTCAGCGATTTCGTCGTAGCTGAAGCCTTCGATTTCCCGCAGGACCACGACCGTATGGAAGGGCTCGGGAACTCGTTGTAAAGCGTGCTGCAGTTGCCGGCGCTGTTCCTGGCGCAGGGCAAGGCTGAGCGGAGATTCGCCGCCGTCAGGCAGGCGCCGGGCCCAATCCATGCCGCCCGCATCGGTGTCGTCGAGCGAAAGTTCGCGCTGCTTGTGCCGCCGCCACCAGCGGCGGCGGTTGCTGGCCTCATGCAAGGCAATCTGGTAGAGCCAGGTTTTCAGACTGCTTTTGCCTTCAAAATGGGCAGCCGAACGGAAAACCTTGAGAAAGCTTTCCTGCAGGATATCGCCAGCTTCATCGCTGCCGCCCATGACGCGGCTGATGAACTGGTACAGGGGCTGATGGTAGACGGCAATCAGGTAGTTGAACGCATCCACCGAGCCAGCGCGCAACTGGCCGACGAATTGCTGCTCGCCCCAGGCGGGAGTAGCGGCAAGAGTGCTAAAACCTACGGTGGTGTCCGAGGTACTCATGATACTATGCCTAAACTTTACTACGGAACCTTCCTCACCACTGGTTTAGACCCCGGAAGGGTGCGGCTGGTTCCCGGCGGAGCTTCGGAGCTCACCGCCGGAGCGGCGGGGCTCTCGGCCTCCAACTGCTTGGCTTGCTTGAGCAGGACGTAGCTGGCGGCCAAATAGGCGATGACCACCCCCTGCCACCCATCGCGAAATCCCTGCTTCAAGAAGTAGGTTTGCAGGAAGGTCCATCCGGGGTAAAAGGCCAGCCCCAGGACAGAAACCTTGCGGCCCTGGCGGCGGTGGGCGGAAGAAGCCAGATCGGTGTAGTGGTTCATGACTGCGGCGTGCTCGTGCAGGTTGCGGCGGGTGTAGTGGAGCAGATCGCCGGAAACGGTCTCGACGCGGCCATTCACTTTGGGAGCTTCATGCGGCGGCTCGCCATCCCAGCGCGAGACAGCGCGACGGTAGAGCCGGGTCTGCCAATCCGGATACCAGCCGGAGTGGTGGATCCAGCGGCCCAGGTAGCATGCCAAGCGCGCCATGCGGTAGCCATCGGCGCGCGGGCCCTGGGCGCGGATGCGCTGGAGCGCGGCGCTGAGTTCCGGGGTCAGGCGTTCATCGGCGTCGAGCACCAGCACCCAGTCATGACGGCAGAGGGTATCGGCGTAATTATGCTGGTCGCCATGACTGGCGAAGGGATGCTGAATGACGCGATCGGTGTATCGGCGCGCAATGCCGGGTGTCGCATCGGTTGAGAACGAATCGACCACGAGAATCTCATCCGCCCAAGTCAGCGTCTCCAGCGCGGCGGCGATGTTATCCTCCTCGTTGAAGGTGTTGATGCGGGCGCTGATCTTCACCTCCACAGCTTAGCGTCATTTTCCATGGCCAGCGCGCTGGAGATCGTACACGTGGATTTCAGCCCGGTGTGGCGGGGCGGGCAGCAGCAACTCTTGCTGCTGGCGCGCGAGCTGCGCGCGCGCGGCTGCCGGCAGACGGTGGTAGCACGGCCGGGGGTGGTGATGCAGCGCATGCAGGCGGAGGAGGGATGGGAGGTGATGGCGCCGGGCGCGAGCGCGATCGGGCGGGCGCGGCACGCCGATGTGGTGCATGGGCACGACGGGCACGCGCACAACTGGCTGCTGCGCGCCACCTGGAATCACCACGGGCGGCGGGTGCTGAGCCGGCGGGTGGCGTTTCCCATCCGCGGGATGTGGTCGCGATGGAAGTACCGGCATCTGGACCTGGCGATCACGGTTTCGGCTTTCGTGCGGGCGCAAGTGGAAGCGGCGGGCATGGCACGCGAGCGCATCACGGTGATTCCCGATGGCATCGCGCTGAACGAGTTGCCGGCGGCAGGTTGGGCGCGGCAGCGCGTGCGCGCGCATTGCGGGTTGGACGAGGCTACGCCGTGTCTGGTTTGCCTGGGAGCGCTGACGGCGGAAAAAGGCGTGGGCGACGCGATTGCGGCGCTGGGGGAACTGGCACCACCCACGCGTTTGCTGGTGCCCAGCTCGGGGCCGCTGCTGCGCACGCTGCAACAGCAGGCGCGAGCGCTGGGTTGCGCGGAGCGGGTGCGCTTTGGCGGCGGGGAGGCATTCAGTGCGGCCGAATGGGTGGCCGCAGCGGATGTGCTGCTCATGCCCAGCCGGGCCGAAGGGCTGGGATCGGCGGCGCTGCTGGCCATGGCGCTGGAACGTCCGGTGGTCGCCACGCGCGCCGGCGGGATTCCGGAACTGATCGAAGATGAGGTGACAGGCTTGCTGGCGCCGGCTGGAGCGGCGAGTGCGCTAGCCGCCTGCTGCCGGAGATTGCTCCAGGATGCGGCACTGGCGGCGCGGCTGGTAGCGGCCGCGCGCGAGCAGGTAGCAAGCCGCTACAGTGCCGCGCAGGTGGGAGCTGCGACGCTGGCTGCCTATGAAACCGCGGTGGGTGCGCCATGACCGCCAGGAGCAGGCGGCAGGGCACGACGCTGGGCTTGCTGCTGCTGTTTGCGGGCGCGGGAGCGCGCGCGCAGGCGGCGCGGCAGCCGCCGGCCAACTATCGGGTGCAGTGCCGCACCACCAGCGGCAATTTTACCCTGGCGATCCACCGCGCCTGGGCGCCGCGGGGCGCGAGCCGATTTTATGCCCTGCTGGCGGCGCATTACTACCAGGGAAGTGCGTTCTATCGCGTGATTCCGGGCTTTGTGGCGCAATGGGGACTGAGCCCGGACCCGGCGGTGAGCGCGCGCTGGCAGCGGCGGCGGATTCCGGACGATCCCGTGCGCGTAAGCAACCGCAAGGGCACCATCAGCTTTGCCGACAGCGGACGGAACAGCCGCACCACGGTGGTGTTCATTAACCTGCGGAACAATCGCGACCTCGATAAAAAGGGATTTGCGCCCTTCGGCGAGGTGGTGGCGGGGATGGAAACGGTTATGGAACTGGACGGCAGCTACGGAGACGGGCCGCCGCGCGGCCAGGGGCCAAACCCGGAGCTGATCGAGCGCGAAGGCGCCGCGTATCTGACGCGCGAGTTCCCGCGCCTGGACGTAATTTACGGCTGCCGCGTGGAAGGCGCGACGCCGGCGCCGCGATAGAACCATGGCGGCAACCTGGCTGATTATCGTATTCGGGCTGGTGGCGGGGAGTTTTTTGGGGCTGTGCGCGGATCGGCTGCCGCAGGGGCAGTCGGTGGTGCGGCCGGGCTCGCGCTGTCCGCATTGCGAGCGTCCGTTGGAAGCATGGGAAAACGTGCCGGTGGCGGCGTTTGCATGGCTGCGCGGGCGGTGCCGCAGTTGCAGGAAGGCGATCGGGTGGCCCGAACCGGCGATCGAGATTGCAGCGGCGGCGGCGTTTTACTGGAGCTGGCGGCGCAGCGGGGGCGGCATCGAGTTCGTGCGCGAGGCGTTTTTCCTGGGCTGTCTGATCACCCTGGCAGTGACCGACTGGCGCACGCGGCAGTTGCCGGACGAGATCACGCTGGGCGGCTGGGTGACGGGGCTGGTGCTGGCGGTGTGGAGCGGCCCGGGGCTGGAAACGGCGCTGGCAGGCAGCGTTGTGGGCGCGGGTGGGCTGGCGCTGGTGGGCTGGATTTATTACCGGCTGCGCGGGCGCATGGGACTGGGGTGGGGCGACGTCAAAATGCTGGGGTTGCTGGGCGCGTTTTTGGGCCTGGGCGGGATGCTGGCGGCGCTGCTGGTGGGCTGCGTGAGCGGAGCGATCGTGGGCGTAGCGCAATCCGGACGGGTGCTGGCTTTGCAGCGCCAGCGCGGGCGGAGCTGGGCGCGGGCGCGCGCGACGGCAGCCCTGTGGCCGCTGCCGTTCGGCGTGTTTCTGGCGCTGGGCGGGGCGGTGGCGCTGGCGTGGGGGCCGTGGCTGTGGCGGGCATGGCTCGGCTAGAATCATACCCACATGGCTGCTACCACCACTCGGCGTCCGGTCCGGCAGCGCCGCCACGCAGACAGCGGCAAAGACGCCCTGCGCCTGTCGCGGGAGGTGCTGCGGCACCTGCCCAGCGGGGTGGTGTTTTTTGATGCTGCCGGACGCGTGGTGGAGGCGAATCCGGCGGCGCGCAACGCGCTTGGCCAAATGCATCCCAGCGGGCTGAGCGTGGCGGCGCTGTTGGGCGATGCGGAACTCCACGACGCCGACGGTTCCCTACTGGGCGCGGCGGCGCCGCTGGTGCTGGCCAGTTGCCGCTCGCTGGAGCCGTTGCAGCGCAAGACGCTGCACTACACCACGCCGGACGGAGAGGGACGGCGCCTGGGCGTGACGTTATTCCCGCTGCGCCGCGGCACGCGCGAGCCGCCGGCGGGCCTGATCTGCCTGCTGACGGATCTGACCGCCATCCATGCGATGGAGGAGGAGCTGAACCGACGGCAGAGCATGAGCGCGCTCGGTGAGATGGCAGCAGGCATCGCGCACGAGTTCCGCAATGGGCTGGCCATCATTTCCGGATACGCCCAGATGCTGCAGGGGGATTTGGCCGAACCGGGGTGGGGCCGGGTGATCAAGATCCTGGAGCAGGCAGAGCTGCTGAACAGCATCGCCACCGAATTTCTCGCCTTCGCGCGGCCGCTGCCGGTGGAGGTGGAAGCCTTGGACGCGGCGGCGCTGCTGGGACAGTGCGCCGAGGCGGTGCGGGCCCACGACTTTCCCCAGATCCAGTTCAGCATCGAGGGCCAAATTCCGACGGTCATGGGCGATCCGGTGCTGCTCACCGCCGCGTTTCTGAACCTGCTGCGCAACGCCTGCGAAGCCATCGTGCAAGGGCGGCAGGGAGGGCGGGTATGGATTCGCTGTGCCGGGCGAACGCCGGAGATAGTGAGCATCGATTTCGTGGACGATGGGCCCGGGGTGGCGCCGGAGGCGGCGAGCAAAATTTTTATTCCTTTTTTCACCACCAAGGCCAGCGGCACCGGGCTGGGCCTGGCCATGGTACACAAGATCATCACGGCGCATCAGGGTTCGGTGCGGCTGGCCGATGCCACCCCTGGGCATACTGTTTTCGAAGTACTCTTGCCCGCCGCGGGCGGATAATTATTGGCGATGGAAACCATCCTGCTGGTGGAAGACAAGCACGAGCTGCGGCTCATGCTGCGGACGGCGCTGAGCGGCGAGGGCTATCAAGTCACCGAGGCGGCCGACGGCGATGCCGCGCTGCAAGCGCTGCGGCGGGCGGAATATGCCGCCGTGCTGACCGATCTCAAGCTGCCGGGGCAGAACGGGCTGCAAGTGCTGCACGCCGCGCAAGAACTGTCGCCGGCGACGCCGGTGATCATCATGACCGCGTACGGCTCGATCGAGGACGCGGTGCGGGCGATGAAGGAGGGGGCCTATGACTTCGTGCAAAAGCCGCTGGATTTGGCGCACCTGATGCTGCTGCTGCGGCGCGCCATCGCGCAGCGGCAACTGCTGCGGCAAAACGTGCTGCTGCAGGAGGAGTTCGCGGCGCGCTACGGGTTTCCCAAAATCATCGGCGAGCATGAGGGCATGCAGCGCGCGGCGGCGGCGTTGCAGCGCATTGCGCCGACGGACACCACGGCCTTGCTGCTGGGGGAAAGCGGCACCGGCAAGGAATTGTTTGCGCGGGCGCTGCATCAGCTCAGCCCGCGGGCGAGCGAACCGTTCGTGGCCATCAATTGCGCCGCAATTCCAGAAACGCTGGTGGAGACGGAGCTGTTCGGGCACGAGAAGGGCGCGTTCACGGGCGCGAACGCGCGCAAGCTGGGCAAATTCGAACTGGCTCACCGGGGCACGATTTTTCTGGACGAGGTCGGCGAAATTCCGATGGTGGTGCAGGCCAAGATTTTGCGCGTCTTGGAGGAACACGCCTTCGATCGCGTAGGCGGGGTGCAGACGGTGGAAGTGGACGTGCGCATCGTGGCCGCCACCAACCGCGATCTGGAGCTGGCGGCGCACCAGAAGCAGTTCCGGGACGACCTGTATTTCCGCCTGGCGGCCTTCCCCATTCTGATCCCGCCGCTGCGCGAGCGCGGCGCGGACGTGGTGGCGCTGGCGGAGAATTTTCTGGCGCAGTTCTGCCGCGAGTTCAAAAAACCGCCGCTGAAACTCGGTCCAACGGTGGAAAAGGCGCTGATGGCGTATCGCTGGCCGGGCAACGTGCGCGAGCTGCAAAATGCCATCGAGCGGGCGGTGATCCTGGCGGAGGGGCGCGAGATCCGGGCGGGTGATTTGCAGTTACGCGATTTGCGGCAGGCGCCGCGGCAGGGCGGGACGGGTTTGGATTTACCGGCGGATTTCGACTGGAGCAGTCCGCTGCCGGAAGTGCTGAGCCGCGCCAGCCTGGTGCTGGAGCGCCGCCTGCTGCTGCAGGCGCTGGAGGAGTGCCGGTGGAACAAACAAGCGGCGGCGGAGCGGCTGCAGATCCCCTACAAGCGGCTGCTGGCGCGGATGCAGGCGAGCGGGCTGAAAGCGGAAGCCGCAGGCGCGCAATCCTAGGCGGAGACCGGCTGGGATTGGACAGGGCGCTGCCAGGCGTGGGGGGCGTGGCCGGGCTGCTGGTGCGCTGGCTGGGCTTCATTTATTTCTGGGTGTTTTTGGGCTGGTGGCGGCAAGCGCCGGGATTAATCGGCCCGCAGGGAATTTTGCCGGCCAGCGACTATCTGGGCGCCGTGGCGCGGCATTTTTCCCCCGCCGCGCGCGCCTGGTTCGCACCGACGCTGCTGTGGCTATCCAGCTCGACGTTGGCGCTGCACCTGCTGTGTGCGACGGGACTGGCGGCAGCGGTGGCGATCATGCTGGGCCGGCATCCGCGCTGGGGGCTGGCGGCGTGCCTGGTGGCGTTTCTCTCCTTGATCGCCTGCGCACAGGTGTTCGCCAACTACCAATCCGACGGCATGCTGATGACCGCCGGCTTTTGCGCGCTGTTTCTCGATGCCCGGCGGCCGAGTTGGTGGAGCTGGTTTTCGCTGCGCTGGCTGTGGTTCACGATTTACTTCGGCTCGGGCATCGCAAAATGGATGAGCGGCGATCCTGCGTGGCGGCACCTCACCGCCATCGACCAGTACTACCAGAACCTGCCGCTGCCCAACTGGCTGGGGTGGTACGCGCAAGAGTTCCTGCCGCACGGCATCGAAGCCGCCATCGCCGCCGCCATCCTGATCGTGGAAATCGTTCTAGTTTGGCTGGCGTTTTTACCGCGGCGATGGCGGATTCTTTGCTTCTGGATCGTCACTCCGTTTCAGGTCGCCATTATCCTCACCGCCAATTACGGATTTCTGAACTACCTGGTGCTGGGCCTGGGCTTGACGCTGCTCGACGACCGGCATCTGCACTGGCTGCTGCGCCGGCCGCGGGCGGCGATGGTTGCGGCGCGCGCCCAAGCTGGCCGCAAAACCGCGGTTGCCTCGCTGGCGCTGGTGGCGCTGGTGGCGCTGACGGGGCTGAACTTGCTGGGCCGGCTATGGCCGGCATTCCCCGCGCCCGAGCGGGTAAGCGCGGCGGTACAACCGTTCCGCATCGCCGATCCATTCGGTTTGTTCGCGGTGATGACGCGCAACCGCTATGAGATCGAATTTCAGGGCACGCGCGACGGGCACACCTGGACGGCTTATCCGTACCGCTACAAGCCGCAGAATCCGCGGCGCGCGCCGGTGGGCGACTGGTTCCTGCTCGCCCCCTACCAGCCGCGTTTCGACTGGAATCTCTGGTTCGCTTCACTGGGCGGCTATCGGCAGTACCGCTGGGTCGAGGCTACCGAGCTGCGGCTGTTGGCCAACGATCCCGCCGTGCTGGCGCTGTTTGCCGGCAATCCCTTTCGCGGACAACCACCGATCGCGGTGCGGACCGTGCTCTGGCAGTACTGGTTTTCAACCCCGGCGCAAAAGCAGGCGCAGGGCGCGTGGTGGCAGCGGAAACTGCTGGGCGCCTATGCACCCACGCTGGTGCGCACGCCCGCGGGAGTGGAAGAGCTTACCGGGCCTGGGAATCCGTAGCGCTGGCGCTTTCGGCAAGTTGGGGGTGGTGGGCGACGTCGGGCAGCTCGGGCGGAGGGTCCCAGCCGGCGCCGTGTTCCTGCAGGCGGTTCATTTGCGGCGTCAGGCGGGTGCGGTAGGATGCACCGGCGGAGTTGAAGGCTTTGCCGGCATCGTCAATCGCCTTACCGACACCTTGCAGGTGCTTCACGAAAACCTGCAAGCGGCCACCCAGCTCGCCGATCTCACCTAGCAGTTCATGAATCTGCCGGCTGGCCTTGTGCTGCTGCCAGCCGTGTGCGAGCACGAGCAAGAGCGGAAACAGCGTGCTGGGGCTGGCGAACAGAACGCGCGGCTGCAGCTCCTGGCCGAAGGCGAACAGTTCCGCATCGGCATCGAGAGCGGCGCGAAAGGCGCCCTCGCTGGGGACGAACATGATCAGGGCGGGCAGACTGCGGTCGAGATGGGCGGGGTAGTCCTTGTGCGACAGCTCACGCGCGCGGGCGCGCAGCACCTTGGCGAAGGCGGCAAAGGCGGCGTGGCGATCCTCCTCGCTGCCCGCGTCGAGCGCCTGCAGCAGCTCGGGCGTAAGGCTGGCTTTGGCGTCCACGGCCAGGTTACCGCCGTTGGGGAAGTGCAGGACCGCGTCCGGACGCAGATCGCCACCCGCGAGCGAGACTTGCAGATCGTAGTCAATCTGCGGGTTCAGGCCGGAACGGTCCAGAATGTTGCGCAGCACGGTTTCGCCCCAACTGCCGCGCACGCTGCTCGAGGTGGTGAGCGCAGCGCGGAGGCTGCGGGCTTCGCGCTCCATGGCGGCGCCGGCGCCGAGCATTTGCTGCAACTGGACCTCGAACCGGGCCTGGCCGCCGGCGCGCTCCTTTTCAAACTCGCCGATTTTGGCCTGATAAGCGTCCAGGCGCGTTTGCATTTCCTGCAATTTTTCGCGCAGCGCCGCCTGCGTGGTCTCGACCTTGCCCACGGTTTCCGTGCCCAGCAGTTTCAATTCCTGGCCGGCGGCGCGTTCCAGCTCGGCCGCTTTGGGCGCGAGCACGGCTTCGGCCACCTGGGGCAGCAGGGCGGCAAGGTCCTTTTCCATTTGGCGGGCGGTTTCGCCGCGGACCATCTTGGCGAGCACCAGCGAAAGTGCCGTGCCCGCAATCGCGCCCAGCACGAAAATCAGCACCGCCGCGCCAGCGTTCACGCGGACACCTGCGTGGCGGCGGCCACAGCACGGTAGCGGGGGGTGAAGCCGAGAGCCTGGGCGCGCGCCAGCAGGCCCTGGAAATCGAGGCTGATGGTAGCGCCGGCAGACTGCGTGACTTCATCCTCGATGGGCAGATCGAAATCGTCAGCACCGTAGCGCAGGCCCTCGAGCGCGGCTTCATTCTGGGTGAGCACCGAGGTGCGGATGCGGGCGACGTTGTCCAGATAAATGCGGCTCAGCGCCAGATGGCGCAGGTATTCGCGCGAGGAGATCTCGGCGCCAGCGAGGGCGGTGCCGTAGGGTTTGTAGGTCCAGCACAAAAAGCTTTCCAAGCCGCCGGTGGCATCCTGGAAGGCGCGGGTGCGCTCGAGGTGCTCCAAGCGCTCGGCGAGCGTCTCGTCAAAGCCGATGACCATGGTCGCAGTGGTGCGCAGGCCGGCGGCGAGGAGCGCCGCCTGCGCCTGGAAGTATTCGGCGACGGTATATTTGAACTTGCTGTGGCGGGCGCGGAAGCTTTCGGTGAGGATTTCCGAGCCTCCGCCAGTGATCCAGCGCACGCCCGCAGCATGGAAACGCACCGCGGCTTCGGCCCAGCTCAGCTTGGCGTGATCGGCGAGGTACATGAATTCGGCGATGGTGAGGGCGTAAAACTCGAGGCGCTCACCGTAGCGGGAGCGAAGCGCGGTAAACAGCTCGCAATAGTAGTCCAGCGGAAGATGCGGGTTGAAGCCGCCGTTGAAGGCCGCCAGATTGCCGCCCAGCGCCAGCAGCTCGTCCACTTTGGCGAAGACCTGCTCGCGGCTGAGCACATAGCCGCCCGCCTGGCCGGGCAGACGGTAAAAAGCGCAGTAGTCGCACTGCGCCACGCAGACATTGGTGTAGTTGATGATGCGCATGATGAGATAAGTACACGCATCGGCGGGATGAAAGCGCGCCCGGACCGCGGCGGCGAGACGCTGCAGCTCGGCGTCGCTCGCGGCCTGCCAGAGGGCAGCGGCTTCGGCGGTCGAGATGCGGCCGCCTGCGGCAAGTTTTTCGTACAATTCAAGCATCCGCATAAGCGTAGCAAATCGACATGGCGGGCAGCATCTACACGGTGGGACATTCGACGCGCAGCAGCGAGGAATTCCTGCATTTGCTGAGCGCGCAGGGCGTCGGCCAGGTTGTGGACGTGCGGACCGTGCCGAAATCGCGGCACAACCCGCAGTTTGCCCAGCCGGAGCTGGCGGCGGCGCTGGCGGCTGCCGGGTTGGGTTACCAGCGGATCGAGCGGCTGGGAGGGTTGCGGCGCGCGCGCCAGGACTCGCTCAATACCGGCTGGCGCAACCTGAGCTTCCGCGGCTTTGCCGACTACATGCAGACGGCGGAATTCGCCCACGGGCTGGAGGAGCTGGAAGCGCTGGCGCGGGCGCTGCCGACCGCCATTATGTGCGCCGAAGCGGTGCCCTGGCGGTGTCACCGCTCGCTGATTGGCGATGCGCTGGAAGAACGAGGTTGGAAGGTCTGGGACATCATCAGTGAGAAGCCACCGGCGCCCCATCGCACGACGCCGTTTTTGCGCGTAGTCGAAGGAAAAATGCTCTATCCGGCTGAAGAGTAAGCGGTTTTGTCACTTCGGCCTGCGACACGCGTCATACTGGTGGACAATTCTGTTTCAGGAGCATTCTTCCATGCAATTGCGCTGGCGCAACAATGTTTTGGCCCTAGCCATCACGGTGGGCATGATTCCGGTAGGACTGAGCGCCCTTACACCGCCGCGGCAGGCAGCCACGGTCTATTCCGGTGTCGTAAGCGACGCAATGTGCGGCGTGAAGCACACCATGGGCCCGAGCTCGCCGGCGGCGTGCGTGCATATGTGCGTGAGCAGCGGGTCAGACTACGCGCTGGTGGTGGGGCAAAAGGTGTATACGCTGGCGACCAAAGACCAGAAGCAGCTGGCCACGCTATATAAGAATGCAGGCAAGCGAGTTGAGGTGCGCGGGAAACTCAAGGGCGACACCATCGCCGTGCATTCGGTCTCGCCCGCGCGCGGGCGCTAAGCGACCCAGACTAGAAGTTCTGAATTTTGAGGTTCAGGCTGGGGAATAACATCCAGGTGGCATTTTCGTAGGCAATGATCGCCTCCTGGTAGGAGGTGTAGGCGTCCAGGACACTGGATTGCGCCTGGCTCAATTGCACCTGGGCCTGCAGTAGCTCGAATTCCGTGGTGGCGCCGAGCAGATATTCCTCTTGCTCGTAGTCGACGTTTTTCTGAGATAGATCGCGGGCGGTGATCGAGGATTTGACTTCCGCGACGGCCATCCGCATTTGTATATCGGCCAGACGGACGTTCTGGCGGATTAGCTGCTCCTCGTTGCGCTCATTGTAATTGTTGGTGGTCTGCGTGACCAGATCATCAGCCAATTCGGACTCGGCGCGGCTGTTGCGCAGCGGCAGCGTCAATTGCAGATTGAATCCATAGGTGGGCGAACCAAAGCCAAACACCTGGCTGACCGCGTTGCCGAAACCAGTATCCACACCGCCAACCACTGTGCCCAGGGGCGTCACCGTGGCCAACTGGTTGCCCGCCAGAGCGTTCGAGCCGTAAGTTCCGGTCAGGTTCAGCACGGGGCGCAGCGCATCATGCGCCATTGCGAGGTCCATGTTGTCCTCGAGTTGCTGGCGGTGAATAGCCTGCAGAGCGGGCTGGCGCGCGAGAGCCTGCTGAATGGCCTGATCCACGTTCATTGCAGGTTCGCTGAGGGTCACCTTGCTGGGATCGTCAGTCAGGACGATTTTGGCCTTCGTCGCCGCCGGATCCAGATCCGCCCCGATCAGGCGACGGACTTGGTCCAGCTGTTGCTCATATTGGGATTGCGCCTGCAGCACCGCGGTCTGATCCTGCGCGACCTGGGCTTCGGAAGTGTAGATTCCGCCCTGCGCCAGGGCGCCGAGTTCAAGCATGTGCTTGTTGAGATCGTAGGATTGTTGCGCCAAGTTGAGCGCGTCCTGCTGAACCTGGATATTGTCGAGCGCCTCGACCGTGGTCCAATACTGGTCGGCGGCACTGACGATGTCGGTGGCGAGGGTGGCTTCGGTCTGTTCGCCGACCACCAGCACCTGGGTTTTGGCCACCTCCAGCGGGACCTTATCCTGCAAATTACCGCGATTCTGCAACAGCGGCTGGCTGAAGGAGAAGCTGACGTCGGAGCTGAGGCTGGGATTGAAAGTGCTGAACGTGCTATTAGTCGCCAAGCGGTCGGTGCCGAAGCTGGCGGCCACAGTTTCGCCGGTGGGCAGCAGTTGGCTGAAGCCTATGGAGGTGTTTTGGGTGAGGCTGCTGAGCGTCGCCGCACCGCTCGTCTGGTTGCTTTGGGGGGTTACCGCGCGGGTGCTGTTGAAGCTGGCGGTGAGATTGGGATCAAACGGGCTGTTGGCGGCGATCACGCCATAGCGGGCGGTGTAGTTCTGCAGCTCCAAGCTGAGGACGGTGGTGTCGTTCATCAGTACCAGATGCAGAAAACCATCCAGGCTGAGGCGCAGCACGCCATTGTGGATGCGCTGATTCAGGCCCTCGACCGGCTTGATGACCGGGGCGTTGAGGTGGAAGTGGAGAATGGTTTGGGCGCCCAGCGGCGCCGCCAGAAATGCCAGCAGCAGAGCCGCGGCGCGGAGACGCGAACTATTCATAACGCAAAGCCTCGATGGGATCGATGCGCGCCGCTTTGCGGGCAGGGTAGATGCCGAACAGCACCCCCACACCCACCGACACGCCAAAAGCGATAACGATGGACCAACTGCTCACGATGGTAGGCCAGTGCGCAGTGGCGGCAATGGTCCAGGACAGAATGTAGCCGAAGACAATGCCCAGCGCCCCGCCCGAAACGGAGATCAGCACTGCCTCGGAGAGGAACTGACGGAGAATGTCGCTGCGGCGGGCGCCGGTGGCGCGGCGCACGCCGATCTCGCGGGTGCGCTCCATTACCGTCGCCAGAACGATGTTCATGATGCCGATGCCGCCGACCAACAAGGAAATCGCGGCAATGGCGACCATGACGAAGGTGAACAGGCGCTGCTGCTGCTGCTGCTGGGCCAACAGAGCGGCGGGGACGGTGACGGTAAAATCGTCGGTGTTGTGGTGGGTAGAATTGAGAATGGCGGTAACCACCGAGGCCGCAGCCACGCTGTTGACGCTGGGCTTGAGGCTCATGTCCACGCCATCGAGAAAATCCTTCTGTTGAAAGCTGCTGTCGTAGAAGCGGTAGTTGAACGTGTTCAGCGGAGTGAAGATGACGTTGTTCCAGTCCGGTCCGCCAGACCCTCCGCCGAGCTGCTCGTCGAGCACGCCCACCACGCGCAGCCAAGTATCGTTCACCTTGATGTACGTGCCCACTGCCGGTGTATAGCCGAATAAGCTGACCTTGGCGGTCTCGCCCAGCACCGCGACGGGAGAGCTGGCGGCCTCATCCAGTTGGTCGAAAAAGTCTCCCTCCAGCTCGTGGAAATGGTGGATGTCGGCAAAGGACGGATCCACGCCCACCAGCGTCGGCATTGCCTGCGTGGGTTGGGGTAGCAATTTCGACGGATGCAGTGATCGCCGGGGCGAAATCTGGTTCAAACCGCTCAGGTTGGCCTCGAGGATGCGCACGTCGCGCATGGTGAGGCCGGGCGAGGTGATGCGCCGCTGCTGTAGCTCCTCCGGGCTGCCGGGCGGAATCGAGTCCACCATCAGGTTGCGGACGCCCAGCGATTCGATCATCGCCAGCGACTGTTGCTTGGCCCCGGAGCTGATGGCCAGCATGCCAATCACGGCGCCCACGCCGAAAACCATGCCCAGCCCCGTGAGCATGGTGCGCGTTTTTTGCGCGCGCAGATTCTGACTGGCCTGGACAAAGTCTGTGCCGATACGGGAAAGATCATCCATGGGAATAGGTACTCACACCACCTTCAGGCAGACGTGCGGGCGTGCCCGCAACCGACTACCCTAGCCTGCCGTCAACGACCGCGGCCGCCGCCACCACCGGGCCGGCCGCCACCGCCACCAGGGCGGGCACCGCCACCGGGGCGGCCGCCGAATCCGCCGGAGGCGCCGGGACGACCGCCAAACTGACCGCGCCCGCCGCTGAAGTGACCGCGGCCATGCCGCTGCCCGGCGTGCGGACCGCTCGGGCCGGAGGCATGCTGCGCACCGGCGCTGCCACCGCCGCCGCCGATGGTCCGGATGGTCGGGTTCACCAGCGCCACCACCTCGCCGGCCTGGACACCTTCCAGCACCGCCTGGCTAGCGCTGCGATTCACCACGGTCACGGGCACGCGCGCAAACTCACCGTTCTTGCGCACGAACACAATCTGCTGGCCGCCCTGGCTGAACACCGCCTGGGTGGGTGCATGTAGCACATGGTCGAGCACATCGGTGGTGACGACGGCGTTGGCGGTAAGGCCGGGGCGCAGATCCGGCTTTGCATCCAGCACCTTCACGTCACATTCCACCTGCCGGTCCCATACCGGACCCGTCGCCGTCCCCAGCGCAGCCACCTCGCCCCGGAAGGTGCGCCCCGGCAGCGCTACAAAGTTGAGCAGCACCGGCTGGCCCTGCTGCAGGTTCCCGGCATCCAGTTCGTTCACCTCCAGCACCACTTCCCAGGAACTGGTGTCGGGGATTTCGGCTACCGTCTGTCCATGACGCACGGTGTCGCCGATTTCAAACGGCTGCGCCGCCTGGCCCGCGAAGCTGAAGCCAAAGCCTTGGTTCAACTCAACGGCCACATAGCCGCTGTGAGCAGCGCGCAGGGTCATGGAGGCGATGTCGGCTCGCGCCACCGCGGCATTGGCTTCCGCCTTTTTTTCCGCTGCCAATTGCACCGCGATGGTGGCTTGGCTGCTCGCCTGCTGGCTGGCGATGTCGCCTTCCAACTGCTTCAGTTTTGCCTCATCAGAGGCCAGCTGCAGATTGTTCGTCTCGGCGTCGATCTTATCAATGATCGGGTTCTTCTCAACGTTCAGCTTATCCACCTGGATGTTATAGCGCGCCTGCTTCAGCGCGTAAGCATCCGCCGCGATTTGAGAGGCGGTGCTGGTTTCGGCATAGCGCACCTCCTGTTGCGCCTGCTGCAGCGCTTCCTCGGCCTGGGTAAGGTTGTAATGTTCGGTCGTGGTGTCAAACGCGACGACCACATCGCCTTTATGCACCAGCGAGCCGGCCGGCGCTATATTGCTGATGGTCAGCTGCCCGCTGGCAATGGAGGGCCCGACCATCAGATCGGCATTGCCGCCCTTCAGGGTTCCCTGAGCGAAAACCTGCAAACGCACTTGCCCGCGCTGGATCACGGCGGTGGGAATGCTGCCGGTGCTGGCGGCGTTGAGCTCGCGCATGAGGAGCCAGCCGCCCCAAATCACCGCGAGGATAATGGCGAGGGTGATCACCCAGCGCAGGAGTCTGCCCATGGGCGAGCTCGACTTGCCACCCAGGCGCTGCGGCCCTACCGGTGGAAGTTCGATGAGAGGCGGTGCGGGACTGGGACTGGTCATGGTTTGACCTTGGCGTTCGTAGGCACTTGCAACGCCACCCGCGCGTCGGCAGAGAGGCCGGAAACGGCGGCGGAGTCGGCATTGCGGGCCAGTACGGTCACCGGGGTAACCGTGAATTTGCTCCCGTTCTGGACATAGACATTGGGCTTGCCCTGGATGGGGAAGATAGCTTCGGACGGGACGATAATCGCCTTCGCGATGCGCTGCGTCACCACATCCATGTTGCCGTTCATCGAGGGTTGCAAGCGCGGCGAGATGCGCGCGATGCTGGCGTTGACCCGAAACACTTCCGGCGGCGGGAACGTGGTACCAAAATCGGGTTCGGTAAGAGCGGAAATGGAGGTAATGCGGCCGCGCACCGACACCTCGGGCAGCGAGTCCAGCGTCATCAGGTAAGGCTGGCCCACGCGCAGCCGGCCGCGCGTCACTTCGGGGACCTTGGCGAGCACCTCGAGAGTGCTCATGTCGGGGATTTCGGCAAAGGCACCGTTGCCCCAAACGCTGTCGCCGACCTTGAAGGGCTGCTCGTTGTCGCGACCCTGGGAGTGATTCATCAGATAAGCGACGCGGCCGGAGATGGGCGCCGTCACCGTCATCTCCTCGATCTGAGTGGTGATCAGGTCGTATTGGGATTGCGCATACTGCTGCGCCCGCAGATCGGTTGCGATCTGAGCCTGGTTGGAAGTCTTATGGGCAGCGATGGTGGCACTTTCAACCTTTAGCTGCTCCTGATCCATACCCAACGCCAGCTTGGCCTCGGCGCCGGCAATCGGGCTTTGCACCGTCTGCTTGATCACGTTCAGCTTGGCGGCGGCAATGGTGTTGATGTCGGTGGCGAGGTTGAGCGCGTCCTGCTGATCCGTAATTACCGCCTGGGCTTTGACCTGCGCCAACTCTGCCTTGGCCTGATTGAGGGCGGCCAGATCGGCGACCTGGGTGTCCTTGGCGGTGCCGGAATCGAAGGTGGCAATCACATCTCCCTTGTGCACGAAGCTGCCGGCGGGTGCGAGGGTAGCGATGATCAGGCCACTGATGCGGGGCGCGTGGATTTGCACCGAGCGCAGCGGCGTCAGCGAACCGCGCACCTGGACGGCAACCTGGAAGGTGCCCTCCCGCGCCGCCACGGTCGGTACCTGGGGCCCCATGGCGCGCTGACGGAAGGTGCGCACGCCGTAGTAAACGCCAACGGCAACAATGATCACGACCAGCAACTGGACCCAGCGCTTCATTCCGGCTCTCCCTCGCCGATGATTTCGGCTGGCACCTGTACCTGATCTCCCGACAGCAAGCCGTGGACGATCGCGACTTGTTGGCTGTCGAAATTGCCGAGAACCACGTTTTGGTGGACCCACTTCCCGTCCGCCGCCAGTTTGGTGACGAAGGGTTGGTTCTGGGCAAAATGCACGGAAGCGCGCGGGACCAGCAGTTCCGGCTGGGGGCTGGCGATGGTCAGATCAATGGCCGCCGACAAGTCGGGCAACAGTTTGGAGTTGCTGGCGTCCACATGAAACAATGCCGAGAACGTCCGCACAGGATTGCCAAATCCGCCCGCGGCTACCGCGACCGGGCTGGCCGTAAGCAGATGAACTGGAAGACTGATGCCGGGATAGGCGTCCAGGCTGAGCGTGCCCTTCATGCCGGGCGTCAGCGTGGCATCGTCGGCTTCGTTGATCTGCGCATCGACCTCCATGTTGGTGGGGTCGAAGATCCGGATCATGGCCTGCCCGCTGTGGAGTTGCTCGCCCGGTTGGGCCGGCGCCATGCCATCTGCCTGGAACACCGGCACCAAGCCCACCATGCCTGAGATCGGCGCCCGGATGGTCAGCGCCTGGACGTTGGATTCGGCCCGCTCCCAGTTCACTTCCTGTTGGTCACGCTGTAGTTCGAGCACTTGCAACTGAGCGGCATCGGCCTGATTTTGCAGGGCATTCTGCTTCTCGATGCTGGCGACATCGGCGGTGTCCATGGTGACATCCACCTGGTCGATGCCAGCAGTGATTTTGTCGAGAATGGGGCCTTTCTCCAATTCCAGCTTGGCCGTACCCAGCGCCGTTTCCGCCTGTTTCAGCGTAGCCGCACGCTGCGCGAGATTGGCTATATTGACCGCCTTTTGGTTAGCCACCTGATGGACAAAACCATCGTAGGAGGCCTTGGCGGCCAATTCGGTCTGGACTTCCACGGTGTCATCGAAGGTGGCCATCACTTCGCCTTTTTGGACCATGGTGCCGCTGGGCACTATGGAAACCAGCACCAAGCTGTAGCCACCGCCGCGGATGCGCGGGATGCGGATGGTCTGATCATGAACGGCCTGCGTCATGCCCTCGACGCGCAGATGCCGGGTGATGCGACCGGCCGAAACCGTAGCGACAGTGTAGTCGGCATTGGGCGGGATGGCCGGATTGGGCGCGCTGGCGGCGGATTGGGGCTTTTGCGCGTGCGCCACCGAGCTGCAGCCGGCGCTTAGTCCGGCCCACACCACTACACCCAAACCAGCACAGCACAGACTTAGGACGCGTGAAACTCGCATAAGCTCGCTTTCTAGTGTAAACGTCGTGAGAGGGGGTTTGGTCACACCGTAGGCGGAATAAATTTTAGTTTTTTCCCCCCGGACCGGCGCTGCCGCGCGGATGACGGGTTGCGGCCTTGAGGGTGTTACCCATAGCAGCCGGAGGCATGGGGATGTCAGGCGGGGGTGTGGGAATCGCAATGGTGGCCGCAGGAAGGCTGGCTGCGCCGATGCCTGCGGCAGGCTGAGCCAGCCCCGGCAGGCGTTGTTCGCGAACATCGGCTGCGGTCAGGTTGGGCTGCAGCGATTCGGCCGGGGCGGGCAGTTGGGCGCGGATAACCAGCACGGCTTGCAAGCTCCCCAAGTCAGCCGCGGTGCGTAGCCGTGCCGACTTGAAAATGCCGTCATGGCTCACGCCTGCGGCAGTCACGGTGCCGACCGGAATGCCTTTGGGGTAAACCTGGCCTTCTCCGGAGGTCACCACCACATCGCCGACCTGGACCGGTTCATCCTTAAGCACTCCTTCAATCTCAACCCGACCTGCGCCTAAACCTTTGAGAATGCCATGGATGCCCTGCTTGCCAATCAGCACGCCCACGCCTGATTGAGGGTCGGAAATCAGCAAGACCTGAGCTGAATTGTCCAGAACCTGGCTAAGCTTACCAACCAAACCTGAAGGCGTGATCACGGCCATATTGCGTCTCAGGCCCTGGCGCCGGCCGCGATCGAGGTAGACGGCCTGGGCGTCGGGACTGGCGCCGTGGCTGATAACCTGCGCCGCCTCGGTGGTGAGGCCGTAGCTGTGCTGAAAACCGAGGAGCGCGTCCAGGCGAGGCAGATCGCGCACGGCCTGGAGCAACTGCTGGTTTTGCAGCTCCAGACGAGTCAACTGCTGCTGGAGTTGCTGATTGCGGACGTGGTCGTGGCGTAAGGCGATGTAGTTGCGGGTCCAGTAACGGAAGCCGCTGACGACATGCTCGGAAAGGTTCTCAGCCGGGAGGAGGGCCTCGGCACTCCACAGCCGGATGGTACGAATGACGCCTGCATCGGGGCGGCGGACCTGGTAGCCGAGCAACAACAATTGCGCGGCAACCAGTGCCAACAATGCCCAGCGGCCCTGACTGCGATGCCTGTAGTCGGCCATCAGCTCTCAGCTTAACAGGAGCGGGGCGGGACGATCTACGGTGCGTCGTCGCACCTGTTGCATCTCGCCTCTTCTCCAGCGCGGCTTCCCGAGCCGGGGCACCTCGGTCCCTGCCGCCGGAGAAGCAGCCTACTGATCTATCGAAATTTTCCGCAATAGCTTGAAGTCGCTTAGCATTTTGCCGGTACCGAGCACCACGCTGGCGAGCGGGTCGTCGGCGATGGAGACGGGCAGGCCGGTTTCCTCGCGGATGCGTTTGTCGAGATTTTTTAGCAGTGCGCCGCCGCCGGTGAGCACGATGCCCTTGTCGCTTATATCGGCGCTCAACTCGGGCGGGGTGCGCTCCAGCGCCACGCGAATGGCATTGATAATGACGCCGACGCTTTCGCTGAGCGCCTCACGCACTTCGGCGTCGCCAATGACGAGGGTTTTGGGCACGCCTTCAATGAGGTTGCGACCTTTGATCTCGAAGGTTTCGGGCGGATCGAGGGGATAGGCCGAACCGATGCTCATTTTGACCTGCTCGGCGGTGCGTTCGCCTACCAGAAGGTTGTACTTGCGCTTGAGGAAATTGGTAATGGCATCGTCCATTTCGTTGCCGGCCACGCGCACGGAACGGGAGTAGACGATGCCGGAGAGTGAGATCACGGCAATATCGGTGGTGCCACCGCCGATATCGACCACCATGTTGCCGCTGGGTTCGGTGATGGGTAAACCGGCACCGATGGCGGCCACCATGGCCTGCTCGACTAGAAACACTTCGCTGGCTTTGGCGCGGTAGGCGGAATCCATGACCGCGCGCTTTTCCACCTGGGTGATTTCGGAAGGCACGCCGATGACGATGCGCGGATGTACCAGCACCTTGCGGTTGTGGGCCTTTTGGATGAAGTAATTCAGCATCTTCTCGGTGACTTTAAAGTCCGCGATGACGCCGTCCTTCATGGGCCGGATGGCCACGATGTTGCCGGGCGTGCGGCCCAGCATCTCCTTGGCTTCTTTGCCGACGGCCTCGACCTCGCCGGTGACGCGATTGATGGCGACGATCGAGGGTTCGTTGACGACAATGCCCTTACCGCGCGCGAAAACCAAGGTGTTCGCCGTACCCAGATCAATGGCCAAGTCGCTGGAAAAGACGCTGAATAGGGTCCTAATGCTCATTTTTCAGGTGGCAACTCAACAGCGGTGAGCGAGTCCAACAATACCATAGCCGAGCAGCCGGAATACGGGCTGCGGCTATAATCATTTCGGTTCCCCCGTGTATCTCGACTTGGAACAGCGACTGGGCGAAGCGGTACACGTTTACCTGCGGGAGCGGTATTCGTTCGAGCCCCAGAACTGGGTAGTGGAAACGCCGCCGCGACCGGAGCTGGGCGAGTTTGCCCTGCCGGTGTGCTTCGAGCTGGCCCAACAGCAGCGGCGGCCGCCGCGGCAGTTGGCGCAGGAAATTGCCGCCGAGCTGAAGCTTCCGCCCGGCTTTAGGCGGGTGGAGGCAGCCGCGGGCGGGTACTTGAATTTTTTTGTGGATCGCGTAGCCGCCGCCGCGGCGGCGCTGGGGGATTCAGCCGGCGCGGTGGGGGCGAAGCTGGGCAGGGTCATCGTCGAGCACACCAACATTAATCCCAACAAGGCCGCCCACATCGGCCATCTGCGCAATGCGGTGCTGGGAGATACCTGGGTGCGGCTGCTGCGCGGACGCGGCGAGCAGGTCGAGGTGCAGAACCTGCAGGACAACACCGGCGTGCAGGTGGCGGATGTGGTGGCCGCGTTCATTCATTTGGCCGAGCCGGCGACGGTGGAGGCGGCGGCCGCGCGTGTGGAGGCGGCGCTGAACGATCCAGCGGTGCGGTTTGACTACTTGTGCTGGGACCAGTACGCGGCGATCTCCCAATGCTACGCCGAGGACGAGGGTGCGCGCAATGCCTGGCGCCCGGCGATTCTGCATGCAGTGGAGGAGGGGAACAACCCCACGGCGGCGCTGGGAGCGCGCATTTCGACGGCGATCGCGCGGAGACATTTGGAAACCATGCAACGGCTGGGGATTTGCTACGATTTGCTGCCGCGGGAGAGTGAGATTTTGCAGCTTCGGCTTTGGGAGCACGCCTTCCGGCTGTTGCGCGAGCGCGGCGCGGTGCGGAAGGAGAGGGAGGGCAAAAACGCCGGCTGCTGGGTCATGGACCGCGAAAGAGCCAGTAAAGCCGAGGGCGAGGAAGATAGCAAAGTGATCGTGCGCTCAAATGGCACGGTCACCTACGTGGCCAAGGACATCGCCTACCAGCTTTGGAAATTCGGTCTGCTGCCACTGGAGTTCGGCTACCGCCGCTTCTATGAATACGGGGGCGGCCACCGGGCCTGGACTACGGCGGTGCAGGGCGACGTCGAGGCTCCGCATTTTGGCCACGGCGATTGGGTGTTCAACGTGATTGATACGCGCCAGAGCTACTTACAGGAAATTGTCGTGAACGGTCTGCGCACGCTCGGTTTTTCCCTGCAGGCCGAACGCAGCGTGCATTTCAGCTACGAAATGGTGGCACTGTCGCCGGCGTGCGCCGCTGAGCTGGGCTATGCCGCCGAAGCGGGCGAAACCCGCGTGGATGTGTCCGGGCGCAAAGGCACTGGCGTCAAGGCCGACGACCTGCTCGACCGGCTGCACACGCGCACGCGCGCCGAAGTGGCAGCGCGACACCGGGAAATGCCTGCCGACGAGCAGGCGCGAGCCGCCGATGCGATCGCCACCGCCGCGATCCGCTATTTTCTGCTGAAGTTCACGCGGACGACGGTGATTGTATTTGATTTCAATGAGGCGCTGAACTTCGAGGGAGAGACCGGCCCGTACGTGCAATACGCGGCCGTGCGGGCGGCCAGCATTTTGCGCAAAACGGGCGAGCCGGCACCAGCGGCGTTCGATCTCGCCTGGGCGCAACTGCTGGAGCAGCCGGAGCACTGGAACCTGCTGTGGCTGGCCGGGCGCCTGGACGGAGTAGTCGCGGGCGCGATCGCCGCGCGCGAACCCGCCATGTTGGCCAAGTACGCGTTCCAGCTCGCGCAGGCTTTCAATAGCTACTATCACCATCAGCCAGTGCTGCAGGAGCCTGACGCGCGCAAGCGCGCCTTCTTGTTGATTCTGGTGGCGCTTGTCGAGCGGCAATTGCGCACAGTGCTCGCTACCATGGGCATCGCCGTACCCGAAGCAATGTAGGTGCGCCCGCGCTCAGCGCATGCAAGCGCGCCACCACGCGCTAAACTTTGGCCAAAACCCGCGCCGGGCCGGCGCCGGAGCAGCGCCCGTGCTGAGATAGCGCAACAGTTCCAGCGCGCGCAACCGCTGCGCCATGCCCTCGCGCGCCAGCAGGCGGATCATGCCGTCACCGGCGATCACCGCCGTCGCCGGCGCTGCGATGCCGCCATGCTCGCGGGCGTTGTACAGATCCCAGGCGCGAACGATGTCCCGTCCGGGATCGCACAGCAGCGGAAAGCTCAGCCCGAGCCGAAGCTGTAGCTTGGCCGAGCGCTCGGGCGGATCCACAGCGAGAGCCGCGAGACGATAACCGAAGCTTTCAAAGCCGGCTCTTTGGCGCTCAAATTCCACCAACTGGTGGAGGCAGAACGGTCACCAGTAGCCGCGGTAAAAGAGCAGCACCAGACCGCGCGGACCGGTCAGATTCGCCAGCGTCCGCGACTGCCCGTCCTGATCGGTAACCGTAAGTGGCGGAGCGATATCTCCCGTCTGCACCATGAGCCATTCTACCTGCCAGCGGCGGCGAAAATATGGCGGCGTTCCAGGTTGGATCTCCGTCCACGACCCGCAGTAGACCTGACGCGTGGGTGCATTCCGTCCGCCGCATTGTCGGTGTGACGAATAGCCAGAGGTCCACTTTCCAATCCCGCGATTCAAAATGAGACACTACCAAAAATATCCGCCGCTTGCGCTTGTGGCCTCTACAGGTCATGATAGGTCCATGAAGCATGTGGGGATCGCGGATTTCAAGGCCCACTTGAGCCAATACTTGCGCGAGAGCCAGGACGGCGAAGCAATCATCATCACCGACCGAGGTAAGCCCGTAGTGCGTCTGGAGCCGGCGGCAAGGAACGGCATCAAGGGAAGGCCCGCGCAGGGAAGCCTGAAGGGCTTCAAACCGCTGCCACCGGTCGACCTGGGCGGTGTTGATGTGGTGGACGTACTACTGGAGTTACGGCAGAACCATAGATGACCGCCTGCTACGCGGATGCCTCTGCGGTCTTGCGCTATCTTTTGGGCCAGCCGGGCATGCTGGACCTGGAGCAAGCCGCAGATACAGTGATCGCCAGCGTATTGCTGGAGGTCGAGTGCAACCGGGTGCTGGACCGATTTCGCCTGAGCGGAACCATGACGGTGTCCGCCGTCGCCCAGCAACGCGCCAGCCTCGCGCGCCTGCGGGAACGCATCGTGATTCTGGATTTGGACCGAAGAACGCTGATCCGTGCCGCTTCACCGCTGGCAGCTCCGTTAGGCACCCTCGATGCCATTCACCTGGCCACGGCTCTCTTCTGGCTGGAGGACAATCAGCCGCCGCTGTGCTTCGCCACCCATGATCGCGCCCTGGCTCGGGCAGCGCAGCTTTATGGGCTGGAGGTGCTCGGCCTGAGCTAGCTATTCGGTTCGCAGCGCGCGCATGGGATCGGCGCGGGCGGCGTGGCGGGCGGGAAACCAGGCCGCGGCCAGCGCGACCGAGGCCAGCAGCAGCGCGGCGGCGATCAGGCTGGCCGGATCGAGAGGACTGAGATTGTATAACTGCGAAGCCAGCGCCGGGCGCAGCAAAAGCAGTCCCGCGCCACCCGCCAGCAAGCCGCACATCGTCAGGCGCGCCGCGCCGCCCAGCACCAACCGATAGAGATCGCGGCGCTGCGCGCCCAACGCCACGCGCACCGCCAGCTCGCGCTGGCGCTGGCGCACGGCGTAGGCCATCAGACCATAGAGCCCGGTGGCAGCCAGCAACAACGCCAGAATCCCGAACGCGCCGGCTACCGCCGCGGCCGCTTCCGGCGGTCCGGCCCAATTTCCGCGGTTCCCTGCGAGCGGCTGGGCGGCGCCCAGCGCCAGATCCGGATCCACCGCCGCAAGTTGCTTGCGCACTGCGGGCAGCAGCGCCATGGGATCACCGCGCGCGGCGCGGATGGCCACCGACATTGTGGGCGACAACCGCGGCACCTGCGCATAGGGCAGGTAGAGCCGCGCGTGTGTCCACTGGCCCGGTGTCACCACGTTGGCCACCACGCCTACGATGGTGCGCGGCACGGTACGCGGCATCTCGGGCGTTATCGCCACACCCAAGCCACTGGCCGGAAATGAAGGCAGCACCGCGCGAAGCTTCTGCAGCAATCGCTGGTTCACGATCACCACCGGCGCCGCGCCCGCGCCGTCGGACGCGGTGAATGCACGCCCGCGCAGCAGGTGCATGCGCAGGGTCTCGAAGTATCCCGGCGTAACCGGCACTTCGTCGAAGGGAACCATGCCATGTCCCGACAGCACGGTTCGCCACGACCCGTTGCCCCAAGGGAGCTCCAGCCCGGCGCCAGCCGCCGCCACGCCCGGCAGAGCGCGCACACGGTCGAGGAGAGACTGGACCGCCTGCGGCCGGCGCGATGGTCTCATAGCATCCGGAAGCGTCAGCGAGGCGGTCAGAACCTGGTGCGGGTCGAATCCGGGATTCTCGGCCGCCAGCCCGTAGAGCGAGCGTCCCAGCAGCGCGGCGGCGGCGACCAGTAGCAGCGCGACGGCAATCTCGGCCGCCACCAGCACGCCCCGGCCGCGCTGGGCGCCGCTGGGCTTGCCGGACAGCGCGCCGCGCGCGGCGGCCCATGCGGGCCAGCAGCCGATCAGCACCGCGGCGAGCACACCCAGGGCCATGGTATAGACGAGTACAGTCGCGTCCCAGTGCGGCACAAAACCGGGAATCGACGCTTGCGCTTTGAGCACCGCAACGGCCGGGACCGCCAGTGCGCAGCCGGCTGCGCAGCCGGCCGCCGCCAGCAAGCTGCTTTCGCACAACAAGGCACGCAGCAGGTCGCGGGGCCGTGCGCCCAGCGCCACGCGCGTGCGCAGCTCCGGCAGGCGTGCCCTGCCCCGCGCCAGGCCGAGGCCCGCCAGGTTGGCGCAGGCGATGAGTAGGATCAGCCCTGCGCCGGCCCAGAGCAGATGCAGCAACTCCGTGAGAGACGACAGCAATCCCTGGCGCAACGGCTTGATCCAGGCATTGGCATCCACGTCGCTCATGCTGCGCTTCCCGCGCCGGGCAGCCGAGATGCGGTCCAGGTCGCGGGTGGCAGCAGCAATGCTCACGCCTGCGCGTAGGCGGCCAACATTGGCCCAGAGAAACGACGCATTTCGAGCCTCGCCCACCGGCTGCTTCTGTCCGGCCTGCGGCTCGAACCAGGCCGCGGCCGTAATCCAGTAATCGGGACTGGCTCCGGAGAACGCGAGTCCTGGGGGCGCGACGCCCACGAGCGTGTAGGCTTTACCGGAAAGGCGCACGACGCTGCCCAAGACCTTGGCGCTGCCGCCGAAGCGGCGCTCGAACAGCGCGTGACTAATCACCATGGCATCGGTGCCTGCATCGGCGTAAGGGTGGTCCTCGGCGGCACGGAAGAACCGCCCAGCGCTGGGATGCACACCCAGCAGCGAGAAGAAATCGGCGGAAACGACCGCGCCGGCCACGTACTCGGCGGCTTCGCTGCCGGTGAGAACGCCGCTGGATTCGGTGAAGGCGGCCATCGTGCTAAAGCTGTGGTTGCGCTCGCGCCAGGCGAGGAACAGTGGGTAGGAGACGGGAGATTGGTATCCCCGCGCTTGCGAACCGTGGATCATCGCAAGCTGCCGCGGGTGAGCGTAGGGCAACGGGCGCAGCAAAAAGGCCCAGGCCACGCTGAACATCGCCACGTTGGCGGCGATGGCGAGCGCGAGCGTAACGATGACCGCGGCGGCGTAGCCGGGAGAACGGCGCAGCGAACGTGCCGCGAGGCGGACGTCGCGCGCCCAGGCCTCGAACCAGCTCCGGTGCCGTGCATCGTGCCAGAGCATGCGGATCTGCTCTTCACCGCCCAGCTTCAGCCGCGCCGCCCGGCGGGCGGCTACCGGAGCCAGACCCTGGCGCTCAAATTCCGCGGCCAGCGCCGCCAAGTGGCTCGCCAGTTCCTCGCGCAGACGATTTTCATCAGCTCGCATGAGCAGCTCCCTATTCCGTCCGCAGAACCCGCATGGGATCGGCGCGGGCGGCGTGACGGGCGGG